>JBEKXJ010000052.1:0-23993 GCA_049512215.1 Solirubrobacteraceae bacterium | reverse complement strand
CGGGAACGCCCGCTCGGGTCACCCCCAGCACCGCCGCCGAGACCAGCCCGGCAGTCGACAGCGCGAAACACACCACGAACGCCCGCGCAGGCGTTCACCGCAACCTTTGCGAAACAGCCTCCGTCCAGAGCGGGGCTGTGGGAATTCGAGACGGCCACGACTGCTCTGCCGCGCAATGCAGGCGTCTTACGCTGCTGGCCTCCGCGGAAGCCGGGGCGGCTCACGACGCATGCTGGGCAGCCCGACCTGGGCTCCGAGTGTGCGGCTACGTAGAGGCTTCAGGGCGTAGATTGAGGAGCGTGGCTACGCGACCGCGGCGATTTCAGCGATCCGAGCGCCGCCCGGCGCCCGGGCCCGCCGCCGGCAGGAGCGGGCCGCCGAGGGATATCGCGCCGCTGCCGGACCTGGTGCACGGCCGCTCGCGCGCCGGCCCCGTCCGCGAGGAGCGCCCGGTGTATGTCGATCTGCTGCCGCCGTGCAATGCGGCCTGCCCGGCGGGGGAGAATATCCAGGCTTGGCTTGCGCACGTGCAGGCCGGCGCGCACGAGCAGGCCTGGCGTGTGCTTGTCGCGGACAATCCGTTCGCCGCGATCCACGGTCGGGTCTGCTACCACCCGTGCGAGAGCCAGTGCAACCGCGCCAACCTGGACAGCGCGGTCTCGATCCACGCCGTCGAGCGCTTCCTGGGCGACCTGGCGCTCGAAGAAGGGTGGCTGTTCGATCCTCCGCGGGTGCGCAGTGGCAAGCGGGTGCTGGTGATCGGCGGCGGCCCGAGTGGGCTCTCGGCTGCCTACCACCTGGCGCGGCTCGGTCACGAGGTCGAGATCCGCGACGCGGGTCCCGAGCCGGGCGGGATGATGCGATATGGCATCCCGGCCTACCGGATGCCCCGCGACGTCCTGAGTGCGGAGCTCGAGCGGATCGCGGCGCTGGGCGTACGGCTCACCAGCAACCACCGGGTCGAGGATCTGGAGTCCGAGCGTCGCGAGGGCGGCTTTGACGCGGCGTTCGTCGCGGTCGGTGCGCACCTGTCGAAGCGAGTGGAGATCCCCGCCCGGGATGCGGGGCCGATCGTGGACGCGGTCTCCTTTCTACGCGGCGTCGCGTCGGGTGAGCGGCCGGCGATCGGGCGCCGCGTCGCGGTCTATGGCGGCGGGAACACGGCGATGGACGCCGCGCGGACGGCGCGGCGCTTGGGTGCGCATGAGGCGCTGATCGTCTACCGCCGGACCCGCGAGCAGATGCCGGCGCATGAGGAGGAGGCGCAGGACGCCGAGCGGGAGGGGGTGCGGATCAACTGGCTGCGAACGATCAAGGCGTTCGAGGGTCCGCAGCTGCAGGTCGAGGTGATGGAGCTCGACGAGTCCGGGTTCCCGCAGCCGACCGGACGGTTTGAGACGCTGGCCGCGGACACCGTGATACTGGCGCTCGGCCAGGAGACCGACACCGCGTTCCTCCGGGCGGTACCGGGGGTGGAGTTCGAGCCCGACGGCACCGTCCGCGTGTCCAGGTCGCTGATGACCGGGTGCCCGGGCGTGTTCGCGGGCGGGGACATGGTGCCCGCCGAGCGCACGGTGACGGTCGGCGTGGGGCACGGCAAGCGCGCCGCGCGGGAGATCGACGCGTGGCTGCGGGGCGGGGAGCTGGAGCGCCCGCCGAAGCATCCGCTTGCCACGTTCGAGATGCTGAACCTGTGGTACTTCGGTGATGCCGCCCGTCGCCGCCAGCCCGAGCTCGAGCCGGCCGAGCGCGTCGCGGGCTTCGAGGAGGTGGTCGGCGGCCTGTCGGTACAGGAGGCGACGTTCGAGGCCAACAGGTGCCTGTCGTGCGGGAACTGCTGCGAGTGCGATGGGTGCCTGGGTGCGTGCCCCGAGGACGCGGTGATCAAGCTGGGTCCGGGGCTGCGCTACCGATTCGACTATGACCGCTGCACAGGCTGTCGGGCGTGCTTTGAGCAGTGTCCGGTGCACTCGATCGAGATGTTCCCGGAGCCACGCTGATGCGCGTGACGATCGACGGCAACGAGGCGGCGGCGTCGGTCGCCTACCGCTGCAACGAGGTCTGCTGTATCTACCCGATCACGCCGTCCTCGCCGATGGCCGAGCTGGCGGACGAGTGGTCGAGCCACGGGCAGGCCAACGTGTGGGGCACCGTGCCGGCGGTGGTCGAGATGCAAAGCGAGGGGGGCGCGGCGGGCGCGCTGCACGGCGCGCTTCAGGGTGGGGCGCTGGCAACGACTTTCACCGCCTCACAGGGCCTGCTCTTGATGATCCCGAACATGTACAAGATCGCCGGCGAGCTGACCGCCGCGGTGCTGCACGTGGCCGCGCGCTCGCTGGCGGCGCAGGGACTGTCGATCTTCGGCGACCACTCCGACGTGATGGCTGTACGCCAGACCGGATTTGCGCTGCTGGCCTCGGCGTCGGTGCAGGAGGCCCACGACCTGGCGCTCGTGGCGCAGGCGGCGACGCTTGCGACCCGGGTGCCGTTCCTGCACTTCTTCGACGGGTTCAGGACCTCGCACGAGCTGAACACGATCGAGCTGCTCACCGACGGGGACGTGCGGGCGCTGGTCCCCGAGCAGCTGGTTCGCGAGCACAGGGCGCGGGCGCTGTCGCCGGAGCGGCCGTTCATCCGCGGCACGGCGCAGAACCCGGACGTCTACTTCCAGGCGCGCGAGACCGTCAACCCGTTCTATGCCCGCACGCCAGAGGTGGTGCAGGGCGCGATGGACCGGCTCGG
This sequence comes from Solirubrobacteraceae bacterium, assembly GCA_049512215.1. Classification (GTDB taxonomy): domain Bacteria; phylum Actinomycetota; class Thermoleophilia; order Solirubrobacterales; family Solirubrobacteraceae; genus Palsa-744. The sequence continues at coordinate 21,251 of JBEKXJ010000052.1, read as the reverse complement.
CCAGCGCACCGGCCGCCGCTACCGGCTGGTCGACTACAGCGGGCACCCCGAGGCCGAGCGGGTGCTGGTGGTGATGGGCTCGGGCGGGGAGACCGCGCGCGAGACCGTCGCGTTCCTGCAGGCGCATGGCGAGCGGGTCGGCGTGGCGCAGGTCAGGCTCTACCGACCGTTCCCCGCGCGAGAGCTCCTCCAGGCGCTGCCCATGAGCGTGCGGCGCGTCGCCGTGCTCGACCGGACCAAGGAGCCGGGCTCGCTCGGTGAGCCGCTGTTCCTCGACGTGCTGGCGGCGCTGAGCGAGTCGCACGCCGATGGTGAGCGCGAGGTGATGCCGAGGGTGATCGGCGGGCGTTACGGCCTGTCCTCGAAGGAGTTCACCCCGGGGATGGTCGCCGGGGTGCTCGAGGAGCTGGAGCGCGGGCCCCGGCGCCGGTTCACGATCGGGATCAACGACGACGTGTCCGGGACGAGCCTCCCCTATGACGCTTCGCTGGACATCGAGCCACCTGACACCGTGCGGGCGGTGTTCTTCGGCCTCGGTGCCGACGGGACGGTCGGGGCGAACAAGAACACGATCAAGATCCTGGGCTCCGAGGAGCGCCTGCAGGCCCAGGGCTACTTCGTGTACGACTCCAAGAAGTCGGGGTCGCAGACCGTGTCGCACCTGCGCTTCGGGCCGCAGCCGATCAGGGCGCCCTACCTCGTCTCGCAGGCGAGCTTCGTCGGGTGCCACCACTTCGGTCTACTCGAGCGCACCGAGGTGCTCGAGCGGGCGGCGCCCGGCGCGAGCCTGCTGCTCAATACCCGTCATCCCCCGGATCGGGTTTGGGACGCGTTGGCGCGCCCGGTCCAGGAGCAGATCCTCGCCAAGGCGGTCGAGCTCTACGTGATCGACGCCGGCCGGATCGCGCGCGAGGCGGGCCTCGCCGGGCGGGTCAACACGGTGCTTCAGACCTGCTTCTTCGCGATCTCGGGCGTGCTCGAGCGCGAGGCTGCGATCGAGCGGATCAAGGCGGCGATCGCCAAGAGCTACGGCAGGCGCGGCGCCGAGGTCGTGGAGCGCAACCAGGCGGCCGTCGACCGCGCGCTGCAGGGGCTTCACCGGGTGGCGTTGCCCGAGCTGGTGACCTCCACGCGCGAGCTCCCGCCGGTCGTGCCGGAGAGCGCACCGGAGTTCGTGCGCACGGTGACCGCGACGATGATGGCCGGCCGCGGCGACGAGCTCGCGGTGAGCGCGCTGCCGGTCGACGGCACCTACCCGAGCGGCACGACGGCGTATGAGAAGCGCAACATCTCCGATCTGGTCGCAGTCTGGGATCCGGAGCTGTGCATCCAATGCGGGAACTGCAGCTTCGTCTGCCCACACAGCGTGATCCGCTCCCGCTACTACGCGCCCTCACAGCTGGATGGCGCTCCCGAGACCTTCCGCTCGGCGCTCCTGAACGCTCCGGGGCTCCCGGACACCCTTTACACGCTGCAGGTATACGCCGAGGACTGCACCGGCTGCGGACTATGTGTCGAGGCGTGTCCGGTCTCGGCGGGCGGCGACCCCGTGCACAAGGCGATCAACCTCATCGACGGTGCGCCGCTGTTGGGCGCCGAACGCGAGAACATCGCGTTCTTCGAGCAGTTGCGGGCAAACGACCGCTCGCGGGTGGACTTCGGCACCGTGCGGGGCACCCAGTTCCTGGAGCCGCTGTTCGAGTTCTCCGGCGCGTGCGCCGGCTGCGGCGAGACCCCGTATCTGAAGCTGCTCTCTCAGCTGTTCGGGGACCGACTGACGATCGCCAACGCGACCGGCTGCTCGTCGATCTACGGCGGCAACCTGCCGACTACGCCGTGGACGACCGACGCCGACGGACGCGGGCCGGCATGGTCGAACTCACTGTTCGAGGACAACGCGGAGTTCGGACTCGGCCTGCGGCTCGCCGCCGACCGCCACACCGAGTTGGCCCGCAGGCGCCTATCCGAGCTGAGCGACCAGGTGGGTGCAGAGCTGGTGGATGAGATCCTGAAGGCGCCGCAGCTGCGCGAGTCCGAGCTGCATGCGCAGCGCGAACGGGTCGCGGAGCTCGAGCGCCGGCTCGACGGGCTGAATGGAGCGGGGGTTGCCGACCTGTGCAGTGTCATCGACCACCTCATCCGACGCAGCGTGTGGATCGTCGGCGGCGACGGCTGGGCCTACGACATCGGCTCCGGCGGCCTGGATCACGTGCTCGCCAGCGGACACAACGTCAACGTGCTGGTGCTCGACACCGAGGTCTACTCCAACACGGGGGGGCAGATGTCCAAGGCGACGCCGCTGGGCGCGGTCGCCAAGTTCGCCGCCGCCGGCAAGACGATGCCGACCAAGGACCTCGCGCTACAGGCGATCGCCTACGCCAACGTGTACGTCGCGCGCGTCGCGATGGGCGCCGATCCCCAGCAGACTCTCACCGCGTTCCGCGAGGCCGAGGCCTACGACGGGCCTTCGCTGGTGATCGCCTACAGCCACTGCATCGCGCATGGCTACGAGATGAAGGACGGGCTGGACCAGCAGTACCGCGCCGTCGCCAGCGGCCACTGGCCGCTCCTGCGCTATGACCCGATGGTGCGCGCGACCGGCGGCAACCCGTTCCTGCTCGACTCGCCCAGGCCGCGGATGCCGTTGGCCGATTACAGAAAGGGAGAGCTGCGCTTCCGCTCGCTCGCCAACACCGACCCTGTCGAGGCCGAACGCTTGCTGGGCCTCGCGCAGCAGACCGTCTACCAACGCTGGCGGACCTACGAGGAGATGGCAACCCGCGGTGCGCAGGACTTCCCCGCCGACGCCCGCAAGGAGCGCTGATGGACCTCTCGACCAGCTACATGGGCCTGCAGCTGCGCAACCCGCTCGTGGCATCCGCGTCGCCGCTGTCCTACACCGTCGATGGCGTCCGACGCCTGGCGGACGCTGGCGTCGGCGCGATCGTTCTGTTCTCGCTGTTCGAGGAGCAACTGCGAGAGCAGGCCGCCCGCAACGCCCGACTCGTGGACGACCCCGCAGAGAGCTTCCCCGAGGCGCTCGGCTACTTTGCGCCAAGCGCCGAGGAGGACGCCGGCCCACGCCACTACCTGAGCGTGCTCGAGCGCGCCGCGGCCGCAGTCGAGGTGCCCGTGATCGCGAGCCTCAACGGCGTCACGCCCGAAGGCTGGACCGACTACGCGCGCGCGATGCAGGACGCCGGCGCCAGCGCGATCGAGCTGAACATCTACTACCTTCCCGGCGACCCGCACATCTCCGGCCGCGATGTCGAGCAGCGCCACATCGACGTACTGCAGCACGTCAAGGCCGCGGTCACTATTCCCGTGGCGGTCAAGCTGAGCCCGCACTTCAGCTCAACCGGGGAGATCGCGCTGCGCCTGGACGAGGAGGGCGCCGACGCGCTGGTGCTGTTCAACCGCTTCCTGCAGCCGGATATCGACCCCGAGACGCTCGCCATCGTGCCCAACGTCACGCTGTCAAGCCCAGCCGACGCCCGCCTGGCGCGCACCTGGATAGCGCTGCTGCGCGGAAAGCTGCGCGCCGGACTCGCGGCCACCACCGGCGTCGAGGGCCCGGCCGACGTCGCCGCGTACCTGCTCGCGGGCGCCGATGTGGTGATGAGCGCCTCGGCGCTGCTGCGCCACGGACCCGAGCACGCGACTGTGCTGCTCGACGGGCTGTCCGCCTGGATGGCGCGCAAGGGATTCCAAACGGTCGACGAGCTGCGCGGCATGCTCTCGGTGCCGCCCGGTGCCGACGGGGCGGCGTACGAGCGCGCCGGCTATGTAAGCGCGCTGCGGGAGGCTGACGCCGGCGCCTACGGCCCGTGGTGAGCCTCAGAATCCGCCAGCGTGCTTAAGCGCGGATCTCGCGCCTGGAGAGATCAACGGTCGCGCGGTCGTAGTGCCGTGACGGCGACACGACGAGCGCGGTCGTCCTCGCGCAAGCGCCCGCGAGTCGTCGACCCGGGTCGCATCCTGTGGTGCCATAACGTCAGGCGTTGGCCGTCTTAGCCGCGTGGCGGCGAGCGTACAGCTTCTCGCGGATCGTCATTGCGCCGGGATGGCCGGTGCCCGGCCAAGGAGTCAGCAGCAGCAGGAGCCGCGCATCTGAGGATGCACAAACCTCGTGACGCTCCCCTGGAGCGAACTCGATCAGCAGGCCGCGGCCACCGCTCGTGCACTCGCCCGCAGCCGTGGTCACCTCGATGGAGCCCTCGATCACGACGACCCATGCGCGCTCGTGAACCTCGTGCTCTGAGAGCGTCTCGCCCGCCGCGAGGTCCAGTGCGATCGCGCGCGCCGCATCACTCGAGGAAAGGATCTCCGGCAACCGTGGCTTGAGCTCGGCGGTCTTCAGATCCCACGAGTTCACCGCGCCCTCCTTGAGTTGTTGAGGATGTCCGCGCTGATCGCCACAGATCGATCAGATTAGCTCTCACCCGTTCGCAGCAACTCGGCAAGCACCACGGCGTTGTTGTGCTCGCGGTCCCGCGCGGCGTAGAGGATCGTCACGGACCGCGTCTGCGTGCGGGCGCGCAGCTTCTCCAGACGCTCACGCTGAGTGGCAAGCTCGCCGCGGTAGCGGGCACGGAACTCGGCGAACCGGGCGGGGTCGTGATCGAACCATCTCCGCAGCTCGTCGCTGGGCGCGAGCTCTCGCGCCCACTCATCGAGTTGAGCACGCTCGCGCGAGATGCCTCGCGGCCACACATGATCGATCAGCACCCGGTAGCCGTCCCCGGGCTCCGGCGGATCGTAGATCCGCTTCGCCTGAACGCTCCTCGTCACCGGCGTTCACCCACCCGATACGGGCGTGCCCGTCCAACCGACCATGCGTACGTCTCGCTCAGGCTGGCGGACACGACGGGATCTCGCTAACTCTGTACATCGCTGCCGTCGTGGGGCGCCCGCCGGTTTTCGGCCCTCGCCACAGGCGCGTCGTGGTGTGCGGTCACGGCGCCAACCGTCGGCGGCGGGAGCGCCACGGTCGGATCGAGCTGGCGCGCAGCGATCACCGCGCTGAGATGCCATTCGTGGACCGCGAGCGGGGGCGGGTCACCCCAGGTGCGGCCCTCAAGCGCCCATTCACCCTCGTTCGCGCCGTGCACGAGGAACAGGCCTGAGTCGAAGTCCAGGCGCACGGCACCGGGGCTGGTGGGACTGGGTTGCAGCTTGGGGTGCAGGTGCGTTTCGAGATTCAGCGTGCTTGTCAGATGGGCAACGTCTTCGTCGTTCATCGCGCTCGCAAAAGGGACCGAGAACATGGTTCTCCGACCGTGTGCTCGCCGCGGGTACGGGGCGTCGGCCTGACTGCCGACCGGAGGTGGGGCTGCGGCGCTCATCTGTGAGCGCTGCTGGGTGTCAGCGAGCGTCATCGACTGGATTGTCGCCCTTCAGCGCACCGCCGCGCCGGCGCCGCCGCTCGTGGTCGTGCCCGCAGACCGTGCCCTGACCAAAGCGTTTGGCTAGGCGGTTTCTACTCCCGGCGGAGGTCCACCGTTCGCGCTCCGGTGACGCGTAGGATGTCGGTGGGATCGAGCCGCAGCGAGTGCTCGTGGTCGCCCGCCGGGCATAGCACGTGCCCGTAGTCGAGCAGACGCGGATCAATCAGCTCCACGGGCGTGTCCGGGCCGAGCGGCGGGATCGCCCCCACCTCGTAGGCAGGGAAGTCGACCACCATGTCCGCCTCGCTCGCGAAGCGGAGCTCGTGCCGACTCACGTCGAGCGCATCGGCCGCCTTATGCAGGTCGAGCCGATCCGAAGCGGGGATGACCGCGAATCGGTAGCCAGCGGGCGTGCGCAGCACAACCGTCTTCGCGGTCTGCTCCGCCGGGAGGTGCGCCGCGCGCGCCTCGGCCACAGCAGACTCGCTGTGTGGGTGCTCGATCACATCAAAGCTCACGCCGTGATCGCGGAGGTAGGCCTTGAGTTGCACGCCCATACCGGCTGACATCGAGATCAGACTACTCGCCCAAACGCACTTGCCAGTGCGCGGGTCCCCTTCAATCCGCCGGGTAGGGCCCGCCGGCCATTACGTACTCGATCTCGGGGTCGGCCCACGCTCGATCTACACGGCCCGGGCGCGTGGCGAGCTCGGCCCAGGTTCGCGGAGGCCATCGATCAACCATGTGCTACTCGCCGATCGTTCGCCGCCAGGCCGAGGCCAGCGGCCCCAGCCACAGCCCATGCGTGACGGCGAAGTGACAAGGCATGTCTTCTACTGGAACCGCAAGCGCGCGGTCACCGAGCTCGGCCTCGATCCGGAGGCGGACTCTCAGGACTCGTAGCTCCGCAACCAAGTCGGGGAGGCCAAGCCGCCCGCGCGATCCTGGACCATGGACGCGACGAGTCGTTTGTCGTGCACACACTCGACAGCGCGGACCCTCCGACGCGCGTCTAGCGTCTGGTCTACGCGGTGACCGACTTCACGTGAGCCGCGTCGCGGGCCGGGTGCTCTCCCTCAAAGCGCTGGCCCCGCAGATGAACGCTGTTTGCCTCCGCTCCACTCCTCGTCCGCGCCTAAGGCACTTTCGGCGGCTTACGGGCTTCGGCCGGCGTTCTGACCGCAGGGCCAGTTCGCTTCAAACCATACTCTTATCGGCCGGCTAATACGAGCGAGTTTCGCTAGCCCCTTCGTTAGCCCTCCCGCTTTCGCTTTCGCGTGGCGAGCGAGCGTCCGAGCGATGGCCGTGCGGGCTGTCGCGTTGGACGAATCTCGATAGCGCTGGCCGATGGCCCCGAGACGCCTCCTTCGCCATGGCGAAGCGAGCGTCTCGCGCGTCGGAGCACGGACGAGTGCTCGTCGTCCGACGCGAGCGTCTGCGGAGGGTCGATCGAGACACCCGCTTTGCCCACGGGAGCGCCCAAGGTTAAGTGCCTTGCGTTCAGACGGCTCAGTTGACGCACCCACAGCCTGCGTCCGGCGCCCGAACGGGCCGAGACGGCCCGGGGCGCCGGCGACCCCGGGCCGCCCACTCGTCTCAGACGGTCGCTGCGAGCCCGCGGCGCACCGCCAGGCGTTCCTCGGCGTAGGCGCGGGCAGCCTCCACATCGCCGGTCGCGAACGCCGCGATGTCAGCGAGCGTGACGATCCGCCCGGCGCCGCCCCATGTCCCGTCGGGGATCTCCGGCGTGAACACCCAGACCCGGGAGGGGTCGCGATCGTGGGCTCCCTGCTCCGCGTCGAGGACGGCCTCGGTGATGCTGTGAACCATCGCTTGGCGGCGCTCGGGGTCGTACTGGCCCTCGGGCACCGAGGCGATGAAGCGGTAGTGCGGAGCGGCGGCCGGGGAGCCGGCGACGTACACGTGCTCCGGGCGGTGGACGAACAGCCACGCGATCGAGCGGACCTGGGGGTTCGTGGGATCGGCGCCCTCGTTGATGATCAGTGCGTCCGTGAGCTTGGCGAGCAGCTGCTCCTCGGCCTCAGGCCGCAGGGCTCCCTGGGGGATGTATGCGTCGAGCATCGGCATGTTGGCGCCTCCTTCCGGCCGTATGGGGCCGGGTCGAAAAGTCACTCTCTTTAGAAGAGGGACTGGGTCGGGCACCACGATACACGAAGTCACTTCGCTTATGCAAGCGATATGCTGCGGGCATGAAGCGAACGGCCCTTGCGGACCATCCCTGCTCGATCGCCCGCACGCTGGACGTCGCGGGGGAGTGGTGGTCGCCGCTGATCCTACGCGACGTCACCTACGGCGTCAGGCGCTTCGCGGAGATCCAGGCCGACCTGGGGATCTCGGCCAACGTGCTCGCCGACCGACTCGAGAGCCTGGTCCGTGAGGGGCTGCTAGGAACGCACGTCTACCAGCAGCGACCCGAGCGCCACGAGTACGTCTTGACCGAGAAGGGCGCAGATCTGGCCCCGGCGCTGATCGCCCTGATGCAGTGGGGAGACCGCTGGAAGTGGAAGGGCGGGGTGGGCCCGGTGCAGGTGCTGCACGAGGACTGCGGTCACGAGATCAGGGTCGAGCTCCGCTGCGAGCACTGCGGGCGCGAGCTGCCCGTCGCCAGCCTCCGCGCCCGTGCCCGCCGCGGGGTGACCAAGGCCCCTACCGGTGATGCCCCCGGCCAGCTCTCGGCAGCGCGGCTGACCTCATCGCCCGACGGGGTCCGTCTGGCCGAAGAGTCCGCTCAGGCCTCGCCGCCGTCGTAGTCGACGCTGCCGTCGCGGCGGCGGAGCATCACCTCGGTTGCGACATCCCCATCGTCCAGTTAGACGCCGAGCTTGTCACCGTCGAGACGCTCGCTTATGCCGGCGCGAAGCAGGCGTCTTGCCATCCTCAGCGGGCGCGCCTCCCCATCGTCCATTGCGGCGGTCCGTGACATGGCCGCGGAGACGCTCGCATCGGTCCAGGTGCGGTAGCACGGTATCTCCCGATCCGCGCGAACGCCGCGAGTCGCTGGAGGAGGTCCATACGTTGCCGCCTTCAAGCTGTGAGTGACTCTGCGAGGACCTCGTGGAGCGCGGCGAGGTCACGATGCGCGTAGCCGAGCTCGCTTGCCCTCGCGAGCATCTCCTCCGCGACGGCGATCCACGGGAGCGGAATCGCCAGCTCAGCGGCTGTCCGTCGGGTGCGTCTCCGCTGTCTCGCGTCGATTGTGCTCGGCCGCTGTTGGAATGACGGCACAGGCGGCGTTCGACGTGCCCGTGAGAGGGCGCTGGTCCGCTGGGCCGAGCGCCGCGATTGATGGCCCTAAAGGTCTAATCAGGCCCATGTCACAGGCCGGTCTGGGCCTTGACCCGCCCGGACTTGACTGCGTTGCGTAGCGCCTCGTAGTCAAGTTCGTTCTGCTCTGCGTACGCCTGCGAGAACTGCACGATCGCACGGTCGAAGCTTGGGCCCTTGCCGAGGTAGGAGGCGATCGCGATGCGGTCTCCGCTGCGGGCGTGCGCGCGGGCGAGCGTCCAGCCGCACAGCCGGCCGTAGGCGGCCATGCCCTGCGGGACCATCTGCTCGATTTCCGCCGACCCCTTCCAGTCCTTCAGCTGGCGTCCGTAGAAGTCTCGCCCGGCCTCGGGCCCAGATTCAACGTGCAGCCAGCCGAGGAAGATGTCGCTGGTGGCCTGCATGAAATGCTGTCCATTGACGACCCGCTCGCCGTGATTGTCAAACGCGCTCGGCTGCGTGAACTCCTCCAGCACCGACGCCTCGGCCTCCTTCAGCTGAAGGAAGAGTGGGTCCTGTCCGTCGGAGCCGAGCAGCAGCGCGATCCAGGCGCGCGTGCCCACGCTGCCAACGCCCACGACCTTGCGCGCGAAGTCGGTCAGCTCGAACTGCTCGAGCAGCATCCGCCGATCGTGCGGAAGCGTCGCGCGGTAGGAGCGCAGCAGTTCGTCTAGGGCGTCGAACACTTCTTCCCGTTCGCGGCCCTGCACGAGCTCTTCGATTGGCACGATCAACGGCGCGTCGGCGACGATGCGCACCTGACCGTCGACCTCGTGCGTGAGTTTGGAGAACGCCGACATGCTGTCGCGCGTGCGCGCCTTGGCGAGCGCCTTCTCGGGGCCGCGCTTGACCTGCTTGGGCGTGAGCTGCGAGCCGAGCTCGGCGACCGTGGTCTCGACGTCGAAATGGGCGTACCACACCTCGAGGTTCTTCATCGCGGCGAAGCGCGCCATCGCGGTGCGGTACTCCTCGACGGTGTCGAGCACCACCTGCTCCTGGTCCTTCACCGGGAAGCCGTTGTACTGCGCGGCGATGAGCATGCTGGCGGCCAAGCGCTTGACGTCCCACTCCCATGGCCCGGGGAGGGTCTCGTCGAAGTCGTTGATGTCAAACACTAGGCGCCGCTCGGGCGATGCGAACACGCCGAAGTTCGACAGGTGCGCGTCGCCGCAGCACTGCACGGTCAGCCCCGAGCGCGGCGTGGCAGACAGGTCGCTGGCCATGATCAGCGCGGCGCCGCGATAGAAGGCAAACGGCGAGGTGAGCATGCGGCCGTAGCGAATGGGTACCAGCTCGGGCACGCGCGACCGCGCCTGGCGCTCGAGGAGTTCGATCGGGTCCAGGCGATTCGGTTCTGGCTCAAAGACGCCGTGACTCGAGCGCGGCACCTCGGCTCGAGCCGCCTTGCCCCGGGCCGCGCGCTCGGCTCGCGTCAGGTGCTGCTCAGCTTCCTGCACCTTCTTGCGGCTCGCGGTCGACACGCGCCGACGATACTCCGTGCGATCGCCGGGACCCGCGACCCGCGGATTTGAGGAACTTCTTGGGGGCTTCCTCGGTGCCGGCTGCGATCTGGAAGCCAGCCCGGGCCATTCCGACTCGCCGAGTCGAGAGGGGTGTAGGAGTAGTCCATTGCCGTGCCGCATTGGGCCTTCAGGCGCCGGCCGGAGTGAAGCAGGTGGTGTCGTTATGTGCGCTTGAGTGGTCTGCGTCTCCGGCGGCGATTCGCACCGTCCAGCGTGCGTCCTCCTCCCGGTCGCCCAGTGCGCTGAGTAGGTCGGTGGCTATCGAGCGGATCTGTCCAACGATCGCCGCTACCGACAGGCTGCCGTTTTCCTGAAGGGCGGTGGCGGACGCGGCGACAGCGGCGAGTAGTGGTTGCCGGGGGTCGGCGCGGTGCGGGTCGCCGGCCAGTTCTTCTCCCAGGTCCTCCGACGCGCGCGCCACCTGCTGTAGCGCGACTGCAACACCCGCTGGCACGGTCTCGTCGAGCTCGATGCCGCGCGTGACGGCCCGTGACAGCACGCGCAGATTTCGGACCGCAAGGTCCATGTAGGCGGCCGCCGTCGCGTGCGCTTCGATTCCGCGCCGCATGCGGCGCACAGCGGGCGACGCCCGCATTGTCTCTTGCGCGACGCGCACCTCCTCCTGCCAGTTGGTTGAGTGGGTGTCGATCCCGCGCGCCCGCTCGAGGGCTCCGCGGGCGCGGGGCAGGTCTCGATCGTCCAGGGCGAGCGCGAGGTCACGGAGCGTTGCTCTGAACTCGTCCAGCACGGAGGCCGCAGCCGCACTCAGTGCTCGGCCGGGATCGGCCGGCGCCAAGGATGAGACCGCGAGAGCGACCAAGCCTCCGATCAGCACCTCAACAAAGCGGTAGCCGGCCAATCCGCTGCCTGGCGGCTGGACGGTCACGACGATCATCGCCGAGACGCCCGCCTGCAGAACAAACACCCGACCGGCGTCGAGCAGCACCGCAACGGACATCGCGGCGAGCGTGATCAGAAACAGCTGCCACCATCCGGTGCCTGTGGCCCTCGCAGCTAGGTCGGCCACACCAATCCCGAGCGCGACCCCCAGAATCAACTCGAGCGTGCGGCGCGCCCGCTGTCCGTAGCCGCTCGCAAGACAGACGATCGCAGCAAACGGTGCGAACGGAGGCGAGCTGTGAGTAAGAACCAAGCTCGCGAGCTCCCACGCGACCGATGCGGCGACTGCCGCCTGCAGAATCAGCCGCATCTGGGACCGCAGTCGTGCGAGCCTGCGGTCGAGCTGAAGCGAGACCCCCCGCCGCGGGCTAGCCATTATCCTGCGGGTTGTTGCTCAGCAGCCGCCTGCGAAGCCCTCGGCGGGGGTCGGCTTCGCGCTCGGCGAGCAGGAACGCGATCCCTTCCTCGACGGCGCGCTTCACCTCGTCGCGGATCGTTCGTGCCGTCCAGTCGTCGTCATGGTGTCCCTTGAAGCGTGTCGTCTTGATTGGTTCGCCGAACCAGAAGTACAGGCGCTCGGGGTGGGGCAGCAGCGTAGGGCCAATGCCGTGCACGAGAGGTTGCATCGGCCAGCCGGTGAGTTTTTTGACGAGGTCGGTGAAGTGCGCGTAGGCGGGGTTGTTCTCGTCGATGACGATGTCGAGCATCTCCTCTGCGCCGACTGCGGCGAAGGGGACGATCGGGTAGCCGTGCTCGATCGCCAGGCGAGCGAACCCGACGCGCTCTTTCCACATGAGCTGGTACTTCTCTCCGCGTCGCTTGTTGACCTCACGCGCGCCGCCGGGGAAGACGAGCACGGTCTCCCGTTCCTCCATGAGCGCCCGGACGTTCTCGCGGGTTCCCCGCACCATTCCGCAGGCCGTTAGCACCTCGCGCCAGATCGGGATCGCGTAGTGGGCGTTCTCGCCCAGCGAGCGCACCGCGAGCTCGCGCCGCTTCCAGATCTCCGTGAGCATGAACGGGAGGTCCAGGAACGCGTAGAGCGTGTGGTTTCCCGCGAGCAGTGACCCGTCGGCGGGGATGTTCTGCATGCCATAGAAGCTCGGCTGGGCGATCCGGCTCAGCGGAGCGAGGATCGTTGCCAGATGATCGAGTTGCCCTCCGCCGGGCAGCTCGGGTATCTCGACTGGGGCGCTGTCGTGCCCGGCCATCGCCTCAGCGCTGGAGCCCCGAGTGGTTCGCCAAGTGCCCGAATTGTGCGAGCGCGCCCGCGCGCTCGACGGCGCGGAGCTGATCTCCCGAGAACACCTCGCCGAGCGCGGGCTGAGGGTCGCCCTCGGATGCATACATGCGGGCTGCGAACGGCCAGTCGCTGCCGAACAGGAGATGACCCGGGTCGGCTACCCCGGCGACGGCCCTCAAGGCGGGCGGGTCCGCGATCAGTGCCGTGTCGTAGAGCGATCCGGCGAGCGACGTGTGCGCGCTGTCCGCGGTCAGCAGCGCGCACCCGGCAGGCATGCCGATGAGTGCACCGAAGTCTTTCGCGCCCGCCGATGCCGCAGCGAGGCGCGCGCGCAGCATCGGAAGCGTCCCGCCGGATAGAAGCGGCTCGAAGTGCGGATCGCCCAGGTAGAGGCCGTCGTAGCTCGAGAGCAGCGCAACGCCGTCGAGCGAGAGCTCGTCCAGGCAGCGCAACGCCTCGACCCGGGCGCCCTGGACGTCGGACATCGCGAGAACCGCGAACGCGCCGAAGCGTCCCGGGTGATCGCCGATGACCCCGGCCACGTAGTCGTTGCACTCGCGCGTGAGCGCCGGCGCCCGCTCGCCGTCGACGAACTCCACGCCGGGATCGGAGACGGACAGCATCTGAACGGCGATGCCGTGGGCGTCCATGAACTCCAGCGCGAGCTCCGGTGTCCACTCGGGCACCGGGATGCCGCCGATCAGCCACATCTCGGCCTCCTGTAGCGCCTCTTTGTATAGGGGCGCCAGGTAGTGGGCGTGCACGTCGATTCGGTGTGGGCCGGGGGGGGTTGTCTGTCATCTTCCGTGCTCCTCCGGGTCGACGGCGCCGGGCATTGGCCTGCGGGCGATCTCGGCGGCCTCGGTGGGATCGAGGCCGAAGCTGCGCAGTACGCCCTCGGCGTGCTCGGAGTCGGCGTGTTTGCCCAGTTCGCCGAGCAGGAGGGCGTGCATGACCGCGGTGAGGGCGCCTCCGCTTGCGCGCAGTGCGAGCCTGGGGTTCGGGACGTGGAAGCGGCCGGCCGCGATGCCCGTTCGCAGGTCATGCATCGCCGACCTGCCGAGGACATCGTCGGTCACGCGGTAGGGGATGTCCAGGCGCACCAGCAGCCGCGCCCACTCGGGCTCCTCCCAGGCCAGGCGAACGAAATGGCGGTGCGCGACGCTGATCGCCTCGGCGGGATCGTCTATCCCGGCACGCCTTGCCTGCATGCGGTTCAGCTGCTCGGCAAGCGTCTCCTGAAGCAGTGCCGCCAGGAGCTCATCCTTGGTGGTGAAGTAGTTGTAGAAGGATCCGATCGCGACATCTGCGTCCTCCGCGATCTCGGCGACCGTCGTCGCGTCGAAACCCCGCTCTCCGAAGCGGCGCTGCCCCGCGGCGAGCAGCGCACTGCGCGTGCGCGCCTTGCGCCGTTCGTTGCGCCCCGGCCTCGGCTTGACTTCGGCTTTCCCGGCGGCCATTGCCGCAGTATGCACGTGAGCCATTGACTGAGTATACATTCAGTATTGACTTTTTGCTCAGTCCCAGCTATGTTCGCCGCCATGACAACCTCGAGCTCAACCTCAAACCATCAGGGCGGCTTCGACGAGGAGGCGCCGGTCCTGATCGTGGGCGGCGGCGGCGCGGGCCTCACCGCCTCGATGCTGCTCGCGGGCCTGGGCGTGAAGACGCTGCTCGTCAGCGCGCTGCCGCAGACCTCGGATCTGCCGAAGGCGCACGTCCTCAACCAGCGCACGATGGAGATCCTCGAGGATGTCGGCGCCGCCGGGGAGATCGAGCGGCGCGGGACGCCCGCCGCGAACATGTCCGCCACCGCCTTCTACGCGGGTTTCGCGGGGCCAGATGAGCAGTACGGGCGCCGGCTGATGCGCCTGGAGTGCTGGGGCGCCGGCGGCGCGGATGAGAACTGGAGGGCGGCGAGCGCCTGCCGGCAGCAGAACCTGCCGCAGATCCGACTCGAGCCGATACTCAAGGCGCGCGCAGAGGAGCTCTCGCCCGGCACGATCCGCTTCGGCCACGAGCTGGTCGACCTCGAGCAGGACGACGAGGGTGTCACGGCGCTCGTGCGCGAGCGGGACTCCGGCCGCGAGTACAGGGTGCGCTGCGCCTATCTGATCGGCGCCGACGGCGGTCGCACGATCCCCGGACTCCTCGACATCTCCTACGAGGGTCTCGGCAAGCTCACCAACACCGCGACGATCCACGCGACCGCGGACTTCTCGGCGTTGGCACCCGACCCGGACGTGCTGATCCGCTGGATCCACTCCCCGCAGGCGGGCGCGCTCGTCGTGATGGTGCCGATGGGCCCTGATCACTGGGGCCCGGACTCCGAGGAGTGGGTGATCCACCTCAACTACCCGGTCGGGGACCCGCGCGCCGAGTCCGACGAGCAGGTCCAGGCCGATGTCCGGGCCGCGCTCGGCCTCCCCGACATTGAGATGAGGATCCACCGCATCACGCGCTGGACTGTTGAAGCGGTGATCGCCTCCGAGTTCACGGGGGGGCGCGTGTTCCTGGTCGGCGACGCGGCGCACCGTCACCCCCCGACCGGCGGGCTCGGTCTCACGAGCGGCATCCAGGATGTGCACAACCTCTGCTGGAAGCTCGCAGCCGTCCTCGCAGGGGACGCCTCGCCGGCACTGCTGGACACCTACGAGCCGGAGCGTCACTCGGCCGTGGCGCGCAACGCCCAGCGCTCGCTTGAGAACGCGGTCAACCACTTCACGACCGCAGCGGCAACCGGTCTCTCGCCGGAGAACACCGCGGAGCAGAACTGGGCCAGCCTCAAGCGGCTATGGAGCGGGCGTCCCGAGGACGCCGAGCACCGCGCCGAGCTGATGCGGCTGATGCGCGCTCAGTCGATGGAGTTCTGCGAGCACAACGTGGAGTACGGATACGCCTACGACTCGGCGGCGATCGTCGACGACGGCAGCGCCGCGCCTGAGCCTGTCGAGGAGATCCGTGTCTATGAACCCTCCACCCGTCCCGGCTGCCCGCTTCCACACGCCTGGATCGACGACGAGGACGGTACCCGGCGCGCGATCAAGGACCTGGTGCGGCCGGGCCGGTTTCTGCTGATCGCCGGCGAGGACGCTGAGGAGTGGTGCCGGGCCGCTGAGGCGTTGGCCGGCGAGCACGGCGTGCCGGTCGACACCATTCGCATCGGGCACACCGAGGGGGATATGTTCGATCCCAGATGCACCTGGCTGCGCCGCCGCGAGATCGGCGTCGATGGTGCGATCCTCGTCAGGCCCGACCGGTTCGTCTGCTGGCGCAGCCTCGGCGCAGGAGCCGACCCGCAGCGCGAACTGGAGTCGGCGCTCGAGACCATCCTCGCAGGCGGGGCGAGCGTCGCGACCTCCGGACGCCCGGCCGCGGGCGCAAGCGCGTGAGCGCCGAGAGTGTCGACGTCGCGATCGTCGGCTACGGCCCGGTCGGCCAGGCGCTCGCGCTGGCGCTCGGCCGCGCCGGGCACCGCGTCGCCGTTGTCGAGCGCTTCCACGAGGCGTATCGGATGCCGCGTGCCGTTCACATCGACCACGAGATCATGCGTCTGCTGCAGGACCTGGGCCTGGCCGACGAGCTCGCCGGCGAGATGGTGCCTGTCACCGAGTACCGCTGGTTCGGCGCCGACGGCGATCCGCTGATGACGCTGGGCCAGCCGGCTCCCTCGACGTCGGGCTGGGAGCCCGATTATCTGTTCTTCCAGCCGGCGCTGGAGGCGACGCTGGACCGGGCCGTCACCGCCCAGCCGTCGGTGACGGTGTCGCGCGGCTGGGCCGCTGAGAAGCTAGAGACCGCCACGGATGGCGCCCGGCTGACCGTCCGCCGTGTACAGGAGGACGGGCCGCAGGGCGACACCCGCGAGATCGAGGCCCGCTGGGTGGTCGGTGCAGACGGCGCGAACTCGTTCGTGCGGGAGAGCCTCGGCATAGACCGCCGCGACCTCGGCTTTCGCGAGCGCTGGTTCGTCGTCGACGTTCAGCCCTGGGACGGGTTCGACCCGGTCGCGCTGGCGCCCGCCTGCCAGTGGTGCGACCCGGCGCGGCCCACCACCCACGTGCTCGGGGGCCCCCGCCACCACCGCTGGGAGTTCATGCTGCTTCCCGGGGAGCAGGACAGCGAATTCGCGGGGGCGGCGCGCGCATGGGAGCTGCTCGAGCCATGGTGCAGCCCGGACAGCGCGGAGCTCACCAGGTCGACTGTCTATGAGTTCCGCGCGATGCTCGCGGAGCGGATGCGAATGGGCCCCGCGCTGCTCGTCGGCGACTCCGCGCACCTGACGCCGCCGTTCCTCGGCCAGGGCCTCTGCTCCGGCCTACGCGACGCCGCCAACGTCGCCTGGAAGCTCGACCTCGTGCTGCGCGGGATCGCGCCGGCCGACCTGCTCGACACGGTCGACGTGGAGCGTCAGCCGCAGAACGAGTGGATCATCACGCTCGCGGTGAACCTCGGCAGGGTCCTGTGCGAGCTCGACCCCGAGGCCGCCGCCGGGAGGGACAAGGCGCTGCGGTCAGCCGAGGAGCCGCCGCCGATGGCGATGGCGCCTCGCGCTGCGGGCCTGCTCAGGAAGGATGCAAGCGGGGAGCCCGCCGGCCCCGCCGGCACCCTGTCGATGCAGGCGCACGTCGAGGCCAGCGGCCGCGAAGGCCTGTTCGATGACGTCGTCGGGTCCGGCTTCGCGCTGCTCGCGGCCGGCGGCGACCCGCTCGCCGGTCTCGACGAGAGCCAGAGAGGGTTCCTTTCCGAGCTGGGCTGCAATGTCGCGTCGCTGCAGCAGGGCGCTCCGCACGGCGTGCGCGACGTCGACGGGCGTGCGACTAGCTGGCTCGCCGCCGCAGGCGTCCACGCCGTGCTGGTGCGCCCCGACCTGTACGTGTTCGGCGGCGCCTCAGACCAGGCGGACGTTGCCGCACTGATAGACGGCCTGCGCGCCCAGTTCGGCGCGCGGGCCGACAACACAACCAATCAGGAGGCCAGATGAGCACCGAGACGGTGATCCACCCGAAGTTCCATCACGTCAACCTGAAGACGACCCGCCTGCAGGAGATGATCGACTGGTACCGCACCCTGCTCGGCGTCGAGGTGCAGTTCCAGGCCAGCGACGGGGCGTGGCTGACCAACGACGAGGCCAACCACAGGATCGCGCTGCTCGCCTTCGACGGCTTCCTGGATGACCCGGAGAGGGACACCCGCACCGGGATGCATCACAGCGCGTTTGAGTACGACAGCTTCGAGGATCTGAACGCGAGCTATCTGCGCCTGCGCGAGGCGGGGATCACACCCGACATCTGCCTCGACCACGGGATGACCTTCTCCTACTACTACAAGGACCCCGACGGCAACTACGTCGAGCTGCAGTGCGACATCTTCGGCGACTGGGCGAAGTCGAGCGCGTGGATGCGCGAGAGCGAGGAGTTCCACTCAAACCCGATGGGCACCTTCGTCGATCCGGCGCTTGTCGCCAAGGCCGCCGCCGAGGGGGCGACGCTTGCCGAGATCCACGAGCGCGCAAAGGCGAAAGAGTTCTCGCCCGGCGAGGCCCCCGTCGACATCCCCTACGCGGACTGATCGATGCGCTTGCTCACCTTCGACGACGGCGGTGGCCCGCAGGCCGGCCTCCTGGTAGGCGAAGACGTCGTACCGGTCTCGGCCCTGGATGCACCGGCGAGCTCAGTCAAGGGGCTGCTCAAAGCGTTGGACGCGAACGGCCTGGCCGAGGTGGGGGAGCGCGCGAGCGGTGCAAAGGAGCGGATCGCTCTCGCGGGGCTGCGGCTTCTGGCGCCCGTGCCGGACCCCGAGAAGATCATCTGCCTGGGCCTGAACTACCGTGACCACGCCGAGGAGTCCGGGCAGGAGATCCCGGCGGCCCCGCTGTGGTTCGGCAAGTTCGCGAACTCGCTGATCGGCAGCGGACAGGAGATCGTCCTACCTGCCGCCCATCCGGACTACGTGGACTACGAGGCCGAGCTCGCCATCGTCATCGGACGCACCGCGAACAGGGTCCAGGAGGCCGACGCGCTCTCCTTCGTCGCCGGGGCAATGCCGTTCAACGACGTGAGCGCCCGCGACCTTCAGCTGCAGAACACGCTGTGGACCAGCGGCAAGGCCATCGACACGTTCGCGCCCTGCGGCCCGGCCCTCGTAACGCTCGACGAGGCGGGCGACCTCGGCTCGCTCGGCCTGCGCACGAGGATCAACGGAAAGCTCGTCCAGGAGGGCAACACCTCAAACCTCATCTTCTCCGTCGCCAGTGCGGTCGCATGGCTGTCACGGACGATCACACTGGCGCCGGGCGACATCATCGCCACCGGCACACCCGCCGGCGTGGGGGGTCCGCAGGGCATCTTCCTGCGCGACGGCGACACCGTCGAGGTCGAAGTCGACAGCCTCGGCACCCTCACCAACCCGGTGCGCGCCCAATAAGCGCTCTCACTGGATACGTACTCAGACCACCGTCACCGCCAATCAAGGAGCCAGATCTTGAACACAATCATCTGGATCGCGCAGGGCATTCTCGCAGCCGTCTTCCTCGCCGCGGGCCTCATGAAGCTCACCCAGCCCCGCGAGGCCCTGAAGGAGAAAACCCCATACGTCGAGGACTTCACGGACCGGCAGATCAAGGCCATCGGCACGGTCGAGGTGCTGGGGGCGATCGGGGTCGTCCTGCCCGCCGCGCTCAAGGTCGCCCCGATCCTCACCCCGATCGCAGCGTGCGGGCTCGCACTCACGATGGTCGTCGCCGCAGCCACGCTCATACGACGCGGCGAACCCTCGCACGTGCCCCTCAACATCGTCATGTTCGCGCTGGCGGTGTTCGTCGCGATCGAGCGGTTCGGACCCTACTCGCTGTAGGCCATCGCTCCATGGGCAGCGCGGCAGCCTTGCTAGGACGAGCCCTCCCGTGTGCGACAACGACAGGCGTGCGAGAGTGCTCCATCCCGCGCATTGCGGGCGTCTCGCTGTTCAAGCTCGACGCTTGCGCTTGGGACGACGGATGAAAAACAAGGGGCCGGGGACCATGTTTCGGTTGCACTTTGCGACGATCTCGTCCAGCGGATCGGCCGCGGACGCTCCTCGCAGGGCGGTAGATCGGTTTCTGTGGCTTCGGATCGGGCGGATGCTGGCTCGGAGGGCGCGGTGCACCGTGTTTTCGCCCGAGCGGGGTCAGTGCCGACGCGCTGGCGGCGTCTTGCCGGAACGACCGTTATGTGAGATCGTTGGTGTGGGCGCGAGCCGATGACGTAGCGAAGCGCAGACGTCAGGGGCTTGTGGTCTGCCGCGCGGCTTGGCCCTTCGAGGGCCCACTTGATGCGTGCCCCGGTGTCACACTCGCGCCCACCTTGTTCGCTTGCGCGGCATGCCAGTCGCGCACAGTGCGCGCGTAGGCGACCTCGGCCTGTCGAGCGAGCTCGCGCTCGGCCTGGCGGACCGTCTCGTTGGCGTGCCAGATGCCGGCGGCCTCGGGTGAGTAGCGCTTGGCGCCGGCGGCGATCTGCAGGCGCCTGAGCTTCTTCTTGGTCAGCGACGGCTGGGCGAAGGCGTAGTCCTCTTCGCGCGTCAACAGACACCAGAACAGGCACGCGAGCTTGCGCGCGGCCGCGACGACCGCGACGGAGTGACCGCGGCGGGCGCGGATGCGCTGATAGAACGCGTGCAGCGGACCGGGCTGTCTGACCGCGGTCCAGCACGCCTCGACCAGCGCGTGACGCGCGCGGACCGAGCCCTGCTTTGAGATGTGCCCGTGGGTCGCTGGGCCCACCCCGGACTGGCGCACCCTCGGATCCAGGCCGAGGTAGCCGATGAGCTTGCGCGGGTTCTGGAAGCGGTGAATGTCACCGATCGCCGCCATGAAGCTCGCGGCGACGATCACATTGACACCCGGGACGCTCATCAACCGCTTGATTTCGGTCGAGGTGAGCGCCTCGGAGGCGATCAGTCGCTCGACCTCTGCGATCTCCGTGTCGAGGAACTCGATCTGGCGCATGCAACCGTCGACCGTCTCGCGCTCCTCCACCGCGAGCTGCAGATCGGCCAACCACTCCCGGCCCTTCACGCCGAACAGGTCTGAGACCGGCGGGCGACCGACGAGCTGGCGCATCAACACCGCGTGGATCTCGTTCTTTGACCGCGAGCGTGCGCGCACCAGCTGCGAGCGACGCGACAGGCGCCGGCGCATCACCCACGTCTGGCGGTCGGGCATCCAGACCGCGTCCAGCGACCCTGCCGCCAACAGCCTTGCCAGCGTCCTTGCGTCAAGGCGGTCAGTCTTCGCTCTGGCCTGACGGATCCCGGTATCTGCGGGGCTCACGACCAGCACCTGCGCAACGTGCGGCTCGATCAACCGCGCGATCTACCACGCGTTCCCCGTCACCTCAAGTGCCACCCAATCATCCGGCCCAAGACTCGCCGCGAACAGCTCGATGTTCTCGGGCTTGGTCTCGATCCGCCCGGCCGAGCGGACCTCACCATCCTCGACGACCGCGACCTCACAGAAATCCAGATGCACGTCCAACGCGACCGACCTCATCACCGCCTCCCTTCACTTGCTCAACGGGACGGGAGACGCCGTGGGCAAACGACACCGACGGATCCGCGCTCGCAGCGCAACCGGACAAGTCGCAGGGGCGGCCACTGAAAAGCCCGGGCTCTAACGCCCATCGTCCAACAATCGGCCTGCCCACCATGCGTTCTCCCTGAGAGCCCCTGTCCCGGTCACCCGACCCTAACTCGGCCAAGATCTGAACAACAGCCTTCGAGAGTCATTTTCATGCCCCGAGCAGCAGCAGTCGAGGGCGTCCGATTTTCTGTGTAGGCGCTGTTGGTGAATTATATCAGTGAGGTCGAGTGGTGAATGTGTGACTGTCAGTTTGCGGTATCGGGTAGCCGCTCGCCGAAGTGGATCTTGAACGC
>JBEKXJ010000051.1:0-31984 GCA_049512215.1 Solirubrobacteraceae bacterium | reverse complement strand
TTGCTGAACGTCAGCGCGACGTTGCCCGTGTTCTTGACGAGGACCTCGTAGTCGACCGTCTGGCCGATCTTGCCCGTCAGCGGCGAGGTCGTATAGCCGGCACTGCTGCCCTTGATTTCCTGAAGCTTTTCGATCGTGAACGAGGTATTGCTCGCCAGCGCCGAGCCTGTGAACACCGCGACGACGGCCGCGACCATCGTCAAGACCAGCATGCTCCCTCTCCGTATGGTCCTTCCACGCCGTCGCTGCTGCGGTGCCTGAGGCTTGTCCTCCATGACCCGATCCCTTCTACTGTTGCGCGATTTACCCATTCGGTTGACGTCTGGGGGAAACCTGCCCAACGTCTTTGAGTGCTTCAACCGTCAGGCGGTCACGACCCGCGTGAGTAAGAGTCTGCTGCTCCGCTGGACGAATGTACCAGCCAGGTCAAGAACCGGCAAACATTGCAGCGACACAGCCTTGACCAAAGCTCATCAAAGCCGCCCTTCCTTGCGAGCGCGCGCACGTCTTGGTCGCCTATTTCCTGCCTAGCCCACCGCTGCAACTCGAACTCAAAGGCTCTTGCAAGCGGCCCTCCACGCCCTCCCTTGGAGGCCCACCGGCGTGCCACGAGAAATCGTCCCACTCAGGTGACCATCATCAGTCGGCGTGCGTTGTGCTCGTTCGCCGCATCCTGTACTCGGTGGCGCTATTGCGCGCCGCGGTACTCGGCGTTGTAGTGAGTGAACTGAGTTGGTGGACGCCACGTTCTGTGCCATGTCCAGTTGCTTCTCGACGTGCCCCATTAGTTAAAAAGCTAATTGTTCGCCATCCGCCGGCGAACAGCCAGCGCTCGGCACGGCGGCGATGATCCGGGTGTCGTCGAGGCCGAGCATGTCGGCGAGGGGCCGGTGCTCTTCATCGGATAGTGTTCTCGGCGGCCCGGCGCGAAGAGGTCGAGCGCCTCGTAGCTCGGCCGGTCTCAGGCGCGGGGCGCGGGAGACCGGCGGGTGAGCCGCTCGAGCAGCAGCACGAATGAGGTGTAGGGGCGGCCGGTCACCTGTCGCAGGCCGATCTCGCACGTGCGGTTGCTGCAAAGACACGCGCTGAACGCGCGGCCGGCGAGCTCCTCGGCGGCTCCGCGCAACGCGGATGCGGGCAGCTCGGGGTGGAGCAGGCCGCGGTCGCCAGCGGTTCCGCAGCAGGTCCCGGCGGCCGGGATCACGACTTCCTCGGCGAGCACTTCGGCGATCGCCCGGAGCTTGTCCTGGAGGCCCAGATGGATCGCCGAGCAGGGCGGATGCACCGCTGCAGATTGCGCCTTCTGCTCGACGGAGAGCGCTTGTAGCAGCGAGTCGTGCACCCAGGCGATCGAGTCGATCAGCTGAACCTGCTCGAAGCGCTCCCGGGTGGCGTCATCCAGTCGAGTCCCCACCTCGCTCAACAAGCCGTGGGTGCAGGAGCTGGCGTCGAGGACGAGAGGCAGCCGCCCCTCGCCCGTCCAGCGCAGGATCGCCGATGCGATCTTCCGGGCCATGTGCTCGTGAGCGGCCGCGTAGCCCTTCGAGCTCCAGGGGGTCGCGCAACAGTGGCCGGCGACGTCTTCGGGAATCCAGACCGGCCGGCCGGCGCGGGCCGAGACAGCGACTAGCGCCTCCGGGAGTGCAGGCTGCCCGACTTCCCCGCGCGCGTTGCCGAAGATCCGGTTTATGCACGCCGGGAAGTAGACGGCTGCGGCGCCCTCACGGGTGGTGAAAGCTAGCCGCGCCCTTGCGGGCGCGGGCATCGCCTTACCCCAGGCGGGGATGAGCTCGTGCGAGAACGCGCTGCGCGCGAGCCCCGTCAGGAAGCGCATCGGTGCGCCATCGAGGGCGACGCCCACCTGCAGCCCGGCGCGAGCTGCGCGTTCGACCGCGCCCCAGTTGCGGGCCAGGCCCAGCGCGATGCGCTCCCCCCGCTCCCCATGCTCGCGTGTGCGAAAGCCCTTGATCAGCTTGCCGGTGTCGATGCCGACGGGGCACACGATGCTGCACATGCCGTCGGCTGCGCACGTCTGGATGGCGTCGTACTCGTACTGCTCGAGCAGCGCCCCCAACACCGGCGAGCCGGCCGGTTGGCGGGCCATCTCGCGCCTGAGGGCGATCCTCTGGCGCGGCGTGGTCGTGAGGTCGCGGCTCGGGCACACCGGCTCACAGAAGCCGCACTCGATGCACTTGGTGGCGAGGTCCTCGATCTCGGGCGTCGACTTCAGGTTGCGCAGGTGCGCGTCCTGATCGAGCGTGAGGACGATGCCGGGGCCGAGTATCTCCTCGGGATCGGCCAGCCGCTTGACACGCCACATCAGCTCGGTTGCCTTCGCTCCCCACTCCCTTTCTACATAGGGGGCCATGTTGATGCCGGTGCCGTGCTCGGCCTTCAGCGAACCGTCGTACTTCTCGACGATCAACTCGACGAGCTCGCGCATGAACGCCTCATAGCGGTCGAGGTCGGCCCGCTCAGCGAAGTTGGGGGTGAGCAGGAAGTGCAGGTTGCCGGCCGAGGCGTGCCCGGCGACGCCCGCCAGGAACCCGTGCTTGCCGAGGAGCTGCTGAAGGTCCTTGGCGGCCTCCCCGACTCGGGCCGGGGGCACGCACACGTCCTCGATGATCATCGAGACCCCGGGGGCACGGATCGCTGCGAGCAGACCCTGCATGCCCTCGCGCACGCGCCAGAGCATCTCGATCTCCTCGTGCTCGCGGGTGAAGCGCGGCCGATCCATCAGCTCGCGCGAGCCGAGGATCTCGAGCGCCGCGCGCTCGAGCGCGTCGAGGTCTGCCGGTTCGCCGGCGCTGAACTCGACCAGCAGCGCGGCGGACTCGACGGGGAGCTCCTTCCAGCGGGCGGGCGTCCCGGGCATGTTCCAGGCCGCCGCGATCAGGGTGGGGGCGACCATAAGCTCGGTCGCGCTCGCGCCGGCGGCGACGAGGGCGGGAACAGCCTCGACGGCCGCGTCGATGTCATCGAAGAGCGCCAGCGCGATCGTCGTGTGGCGCCCGAGCGGGACGGTGTCGAAGACGGCCTCGGCCACGAAAGCGAGCGTCCCCTCCGATCCCACGATGAGCCGCCTGAAGATTCCGAGCGGCGTGTCGGCATCGAGGAACGCGCACAGCCGATAGCCGGTCGTGTTCTTGATCTGGAACTTGCGGACGATTCGCTCGCACAGCTCGCTGTCTGACCGGAGCTCGTCGCGGATCTCTTGCAGTCCGCGGGCGAGCTCGGGGGCCGCCGCGGCGAAGGTGGCCTCGGCGTGCTCTGCGGCGGTGTCGATCACGGCGCCGTTGGTGAGCACGAAGGTCAGCGAGCGAACGGTCTGGTAGGAGTCGGCGCGCACGCCGCAGCGCATCCCGCCCGAGTTGTTGGCGATGACGCCGCCGACACACGCGATGTCGCTGCTCGCGGGGTCCGGCCCAAGCCTTCGCCCGTGCCGCGCGAGCCGCCGGTTCACTTGGCCGAGGACGGCGCCCGGCTGGGTGCGAACTCGGGCCCCAGCCTCCTCGATACTCACGCGCTGGAAGCCTTGGCGGACGTCCACGAGGATCCCGTCGGTTTGCGATTGGCCGCTCAGGCTCGTGCCGCCGGCGCGGAAGACGAGCGGGGTGCGGGTGCGGCGTGCGAGCTCCAGGAGCTTGACCACGTCCTCGATCTCGCGCGCAATCACGACCGCCCTCGGGATCAGGCGGTAGGGGCTCGCATCAGAGGCGTAGCGCACGAGGTCCAGGGCACGGCCGGCGACCCGCTCGGCCCCGAGCGCGGCGACGAGCTCGCCGAGCAGCGGCTCGGGCGTCCCGCCGGCGACCCACTCCGGCGCGCGGTCCGGGGCGGGCGCCCCCGCTTCGGGCGCGATGCGCGTCACGTCGGCTTCGAGCAGCGCCACCTTCAGTCGAGCCACATGCCGGAGGCGACCGGGACCTGGACCAGACGCGGGCCGTCCTCGGCGGCGATCGCTAAGCGCAGCTCCTCGCCCAGTTCTTCGCGCCCGCTCACCTCGCGGGAGGGCACGCCGTAGGCGCGGGCGATCGCCGCCACGTCGAGCCCCGCGAGGTCGAGGCCCGGCACCGCGCCGACCTGCTCGAGCAGGGCGAACCACTTCAGGATCATGTACTCCTCGTTACGCAGCACGAGGAAGGTGACCGGGACCTTGTAGGCGGCCGCAGTCCAGAGGGCGGTGATCCCGTACTGCGCTGAGCCCTCTCCCAGGACGCAGACGACCGGGCGACCGGGCTGGGCGAGCTGGACGCCCAGCGCTGCCGCGATGCCGAATCCGAGCCCCCCGCTCGAGCTGAAGTAATAGCTGCCGGGCGCTGATAGGCGCAGGCGGTTGCGTAGGGCAAGTGTGCTGGAAGGTGCCTCGAGCACCGCGATTCCGTCCCTGGGCCAGACCTCAGCGAGCGCCGCCATGGCGGCGGAGCCGCTCAGCGGGTCCGACTCGGCGGGCTCTCCGGGCTGCGCCCGCGCCGCCGGCGCCGCGCGCTCGGAATCGTCGAGGAGCTCGACGAGCCGGGCCAGAGCGAGCGCGACATCGCCGACGATCGCGTTACCCATCGGCGCGCGCGCCGCCTCGCTGGGATCGCTGGTGATCTGCACGAGCGTCGTGCCCTGCGGCAGGAGCGGCCCGGGTATGTAGGGGTAGTAGGGGAACACCGAGGAGCCCACGACGAGCGCAAGGTCGTGGCCGGTGAGAGTCTGCGAGACGGCGCCGATCGCCGGGGGAAGAACCCCGAGGAAGTTGGCGTGGTTCTCGGGAAAACCGATCCGCCCTCCCCCCGGGGCGGGCGTCGCCCAGACGGGCAGTCGCTGCTTCTCCGCGAGCGCGATCGCCGCCTCCCAACCGCCGCTCGCGTCGATGTCGGGGCCCGCTATGAGCACGGGGCTGCGTGCCGCTGCGAGCATGCTTGCAAGCCGCTCGAGCTCTTCGGGGTCGGGCGTGGCGCGGCCGCTCACAGTGCGCGCGAGCGCGCTTTGGGCGATGTCCGGGTCGGCCTGCCCATCCCAATCGTCCATCGGGATCGAGACGAACGCGGGCCCGCGCGGCGGCAGCGAGGCATGGTGGATGGCGCGTGCGATCGCGTGGGGTACGTCCTGCGCGCGCGGAGGCTCGTGGCTCCACTTCACATACGGCTGCGGGCCAATGACGGCGTCGCGGTTGGTCAGGTTGGCCTCCATCGTGATCTGGGGCCGCACCTGCTGGCCGGCGGTGATCAGCAGCGGGGACTTGTTCGCCTGTGCGTTGAAGATCCCCCCGACGGCGTTGCCGACCCCCGGAGCGGTGTGCAGGTTGACGTGCGTCGTGCGGCCGCTGGCCTGGGCGAAGCCATCGGCCATGCCCAGGACGACCAGCTCCTGCAGACCGAGGATGTAGGAAAAGTCCTCGGGGTAGTCCCTGAGCATCGGCAGCTCGGTCGATCCCGGGTTGCCGAAGATCGTGGTCATCCCGTGGGCCCGCAGCAGGTCGAAGGTCGCTTCACGCACGGTCGGCATCGGGTTCGCTCCTCTAGAAGCTTGTGGCGGGGGCGGGTTATGTGTGCGTCGCTGGCGGCGTGACTACCCGCACAGAGGCCACGATCCTCGGCGACGTGACGAGGCTCCACCCCTCGCGCGGGCGAGGCGGTTGAGCGTATCAGTGAGCTCTCCGATCGGGAAACCCGTGGCGATGCAAAGCCGCATCTGCCGCTGCGCGGCTATCTCGGCGGCGCTCCCGGTTCGGATGCACGGCCTTCTTCCCCGGCGGGGTAGCCGCCGGGCGATTCGTAGGCCGGCGAGTCGCGCTGGGGGTAGCGGGCGCGCGAGAGGAAGCTCGCCGGTCGTTCTCCTGGGAAGCCGCCGGCCGGCGAGGATACGGCGGCGCTCTGCAGCATGTGAGCGAACAGGAACAGCAGCAGAACGCCGGCGAGCAGCCAGGCGAGAGTGAAGCCAGAGAAGCCGGAGGGGCGGTGGTGCGCGGCTTCGCGCGTTCTCGGGACACGGTGGGCAGCCGGTGCTCGCGCGGCTGCGGGAATTCTGCCCACAGGGGCCGGCGCGGGGCGCTCGAGCGCAGGCCGGCCGAGCCGCTGTCTCGCGGCACGCGGAACACGTGGCTGCGGGCCGGGATGGCGCCGCGTGAGCTCGCCGTCGGCCAGCGTGCGGCGCAGCGCGAGCTGCCACTCTCCCGCCGGCGGACGGTTCGGCGCGTCGGGGGAGAGCGCGCGGGTGAGCAGCTCATGCAGCTCCTGCGGCACGTGGGTGATGTGCGGCCGCAGTGTGCGTGCGTCGTGCGAGCGGGCGAAGAGCCGGAGCACGATCAGGCCGAGCTTGTATGCGTCGGCGGCTCGACTGAGCGGGGGCTCGTCGAAGGCGGGGGGTATCTGCCAGTCGCCCGTCTCCACCGATGCGAGCGCCGGGCGCCCGTGGAACACCATCGAATCGCAGTCGATGAAACAGACCTCGGGACCCGAGCCGGCGAAGGAGATCAGGAGGTTGCTGGGGGAGACGTCGCTGACGGCGATCGCATGCCGGTGGAGGAACGCGAAAGCTGCGCTGATCTGCTCGGCCACGCCCGCCCGCACGGGCGTATCCAGCGCGACGGGCAGGCCTCTCTGCTCAAGGAAGTCGTCTGCGCCGAGCAGGTGTTCGAGCTGGAGCAGGACGCTCGCGGTGCGGCCACTCGGCATCAGGAAGGGCATCTCGAAGCGGCCGCGCACGTCGCGCATAGCGATGCCCGCGAGCGCTCCGCCGCTCGTGATCCTCGCAAGCGGCCAGGCGGCGAGGCGATCAAGCAGCTCACGCTGCTCGTGCGCAAGCCGCCCGCGCCATCGGATCATCTCGCAGAGCACACGGGCCGCGCTTCGCTGTGGCGCGGAGCGGTAGAGCTTGATGACTACAGCTGAACCGAGTGCCTCGGGCTCGTGCTCGGGCAGATACACGCGCCCCTGGCCGCCGCTGCGGGAGATCGGGGTGAGAAGGCCGAGCTCATCCAGCTCGACGGAGCCCTCCACGTCGAGCAGCAGCGTGCTCATTGCCCGGTGTCCGGCCAGATCGCGATCAGGCTGCGATCGTCGTCGTAGGTGTTGCGGCTGAAGTCCAGCAGCCTCGCGAAGTCGACGATCTCCGGGGGACGGGCGAGCTCGCGGGCGAAGACCGCGCCGACCTCGCCCCCGCCGCCGGCCAGCGGCAGCGAGAACCCGTCTGTGCAGAGCAGCAGAACGCTCGTGCTGTCGAGCTCGCAGCGCGTGACGCGAACCTCGCGGGCCGCCCGCGGGAGCGCTTGCACCGAGCCGCCGATCAACCCCTCAGAGAGTTCCTGCTCGCCGAGGAGCGAGTGAAACCGGCGCCTGCTCAGCCGCAAGGCGGGAGAGTCGCCGACCGACGCGAGCTGCACCAGGGATGAGCCCTCCACCGGAGTACTGACAGCCGCGAGCAGGAGCGTCGTGGAGAGCGTCGCTGCCGCCTGCTCCACCCCTGCCTGCGGATCTGCGCTGGCGCGGCGGTGCTCCTCCACGAGTGCCCAGGCGGCATGGCCGAACACCTCCTTCCAATCCGGGGCGCGGCCCGCGTCCAGCTGGCGGGAGAGAGCGGCTACGGCTTGGCGAACGACGAGCGCGGCGGCGAGATCGGAGCGAGCCGCGCCCGAGACGCCATCGGCGACCGCCGCGATCAACGTGCGCGTCGGCTCATGCAGGCCCAGGCAGATGTCGTCCTGGCGCGGCCCCCCGCCCCAGCGCTTGCCGAGACCACGGACCGAGGCTGCCCTTACGGTCAGCCCGAAGGCGCAGCCGCCGTCGATGACGGTGTCCGGCCGGTAGGGATCGCAGGCCGGGAGCCTGGCCTGGACCGCGGGCGCGGGTTTGCCGATCACGAGTGGACCGCGTGCAAGTCGAGTCCGGCGCCGCCCGGGCGCTCCCGCGGAGGGTTTCCTCGCAGCCGGCTTTGCCAAGGACGACTGCCGCTGAGGGCTGGTTGGGCGATCGGGCGTCATCGCCGGCTCGCCATGCTCTAGAGCAGCGGCGCGTCTAGCTGCACGAAACCCTCCGGCTTCTCGAACTCGATCGTGCGCTCGCCGCGATCGAGCCGCTCGGCTGAGGCCACCATCGAGTTGAGCATCGAGGTAGCGAACTCGGCGATCGCGCCGGCCGTGGAAGCTCCGTCGGTCATCATGAAGGCGTAGCCGGGTGCACTCGCCAGCTGCCCTATCACCTGGGGGTCGGCCTTGCCCACGCCGAAGGCGAGGATGTTCGGGCGCTCCTTGAAGCTGTCGTCCTTGAGCTCCCGCAGCGCGGCTTGCCACGTCTGTTCGCGCTCGGTGGGTTGTCCGTCGCTGAGAAAGAAGACCGTGGGCCGGTGCACCTGGTAGCCGCTGCTCTTCAGCAGCGCCACGTCAGCCGGGATCGTCTGGCGGAGCGCCTCGAAGGCGCTCGCGTAGCTCGTGCCGCGCCCGCGGGGCGAGAGCGTCGGCAGCATCAGCTCGTCCGTGAGCTCTGACAGCTCCAGGCGGGTCTCGGCGGTGTGCGCGAAAGTGATGATCCCGAAGCGCACCTTCTTGCCGATCAGGGGATGCTTGGCAACCTCGTCGCGCAGCTCGGAAAGCCCCTCGTTGACCGCCGCGATCGATGGGCCGGCCATCGAGTGGGACTCGTCGCCCACAAAGTAGATCGGCAGCACCTGCCCGATCACCTGCGTGGAGCCGCTCGGCGCTTCCGCCCCGGAGCGCGGCTCCTCGCTCGGCGGCGCCCCCGCGTTCGCCGCAACGGGTGCGGCAGTCCGGGTCACGGGCTCGCTTGGATCGGTCGCTTCGGCGGGCGCGTCCTGTGCTGGAGTGACCGTATCCATGCCGACACTCTGGCCAGCCTAGCTGAGCGCTCCCTAATTGGTTCGTAAGAATCAGACAAAGTGCCCGCCGGCGATCGCCGCATCGGCTCATCGCGTGAAGCGCCGTTGGCGGCTTCTCGGCGTGCAGCGCAATGCGCGACAATGGCCGCGTGGAAGGACGCGTCAGCTTTACGACGGGCAAGATCGCCCGTGCGCATCTGAACGAGTTCCCCGACTACTACACGCGCCTCGCCGAGATGGAGGCCGAGGCCGAGAGCTACTGGGCCGGATGCGAGCACTGAGCGATCGATGCGACTGCCAAGCGTGCCGGCGGTGACGGGTCGCAGCCCGTGTGCGCGCCGGGCGCCGGGCGCCGGGCGCCGATGATGATCCGCATCGTGGCCGCCTGGCTCACGAACTGTCTTGCCCTGCTGGTCGCGGCTGCGGTGATCCCCCAGATCGGATATGGCGGCAGTCTCGGCACCCTGCTGCTCGCCGGCTTCATCCTCGCGGTCGTCAACCTCATCGTCAGACCGGCCGTGATCGTGCTGACGCTGCCGGCAGTGATCCTCTCGTTAGGTCTGGCGCTGCTCGCGATCAACGCGCTGATGCTGTGGCTGACCAGCAAGCTCGTCGACGGGTTCAGCGTCGGCGGGTTCTGGTCCACGCTCGGCGGCGCGCTGATCGTCTGGGTCGTCAACGCAGCGCTGCGGAGATGGCGCGATCGCACATGGTGGCAGGCAGCGAAATCGGTGCGCGGCAGACCGTGAGCCGCCCGCCGGCGGCGATGTCCCTGCCCTCCTCGGCGGGTTGGCTCATCGCCGGTTACCGCCGTATCGTGTGCGGAGCGTCGGCGCGGGGGAGCTCGGCGAGCTCGAAGCGCGCGAGCGCTGACAGGGTCAACAGGTCGGCGTGCCAAGACTGAAAGCGATCAAGTGGAGGACCAGGGCCGGCAGCGCCGGCGCGCTGGCGTCCGCGGCTAATCCCGGTGCGCCGGGCGCCACCGAGGCCTGGCCGCGGCCGGCTGAGCCTGTGCGGGCGCACCTGTCGAGCCTGCACCCGCTCAGACTCGCGGCGCGTGCGGCAGTTGGAGTGTGGGTTCGCGTGCCCGCGATCGTCGCGGGCCTCGCCGCGGCGATCCCCGTCATGAACTCGACGATCAAGGCCGTGCAGGCGGGATGGGTGCCCGCGGGGGACGACGGGATCATCACCACGCGCGGCTGGGACGTCCTCACGTCGCACACGCCGCTGGTCGGCCAGTATTCTGAGGCCGGGCTGGTCATCCACGGGCAGGTCATGCACAGCCCCGGTCCGATGCTCTACTGGCTGCTCGCGCTGCCGGTGCGCTTCGGCAGCGTGACGAGCATCGCGGTGACGATGGGCGTCGTCAACACGCTTGCGATGATCGGGTGCGTCGCACTCGCACGCCGCCGCGGCGGCCTGATCCTGATGTTTGCAGCCGCGATTGGGATCGCGCTGATGTGCCAGTCACTGCCGACCGAGGCCATGCACGACGTGTGGAACCCGGCAGCCGGCCTGTTCCCGTTCCTGCTGATGATCTTCCTCGGCTGGTCGGTTGCCTGTGGTGAGCACCGCCTGCTGCCGATCAGCGTGTTCGTCGCAAGCTTCCTCATACAGACGCATCTGATGTACGCCGCGCCCACCGCGGTGGTGCTAGCGGTTGGCTTCGGTGGGCTCCTGATCGGATCGCTCGCGCGGCGCCGCTTACGGTCGGTCCCCAGCGAGCCGCGGCAGCCGCGGCCGAGGATCTGGCCCTGGGCGCTCGCGGCGCTCGTCGTCGCGGCCGCTTGCTGGACCGAGCCGGCGATCGATCAGATCGAGAACAGCCCGGGGAACCTCGCCATGATCGTGCGCACCGTTGAGCACCGGGGGCCCACGCTCGGCGCGACGGTCGGCTGGAACGCGGTGGTCCGCTCGGTCGGCGTGCGCCCCTGGTGGCTGTACGTGCCCGCGTCGGAGTGGGATCGCAAGGTGGACGTTCGCCAGACGCCGAGCAGCGCCGAGACCGACTCCACGATCGCGCTCCTGGGAGCGCTGGCGTTGGCGGGGCTGATCGGCGCATTCACGCGGCGCCGGGACCTCACCGCAGCAGCCCTGATCGGTCTCGGCCTGTGTGGGGCGATCGGTATCGAGGCGGCCTCGAACCCGTCGACGCGGCTGCTCGCGGAAACGCTCGGCTACACCATGTGGTGGGGGTCGGAGCTTGGGTTCTGGGTGTGGCTGATCCTCGCGTGGGCGCTTTGGCTCGGGCTCGTGTGGCTGTTGCGGGCGGTGCTGGCGGTCCTGCGCCGGCGCCTGCGCGCTCACCGGAGCGCGCTGCCATCGCGAACGCGGGCCGTCGCGATCGTGCTCGCCTGCCTGGCGAGCCTCGGGGGAGCGGTCGTGCTGGGGAGCGCGGTTGGCGCGACCGCCAAGCCGGACTCCCACGTCTATGAGTACCGGCCGATCCGCAAGGTTGCGGCGGGCATCGAGCGCCTGATCGCATCGCGCCAGACGATCGACTATCGGTTTGGGCCGCTCGATCTCGGCACACAGCCGATGGAGCCCGCGGTCCGCTTCCTGCTCGTCCGACACGGTGACCGCGTGCTGGCGGAGGGCTCGTTTCCGCGACTCGGCTCCTACTACGAGCTGTACAACCGTCCCGTGCAGTGGGTCGTCTACCTCCTCGACGGCACCAGGCCGCAGCGAGGGATGACGCTTGCGGCGCGCATCCGCTTCACCGACCCCTGGGGCAAGGAGGTCCTCAGCGCGTGGGTGAGGAAGGTGCAGCCGTGACTCGCGAAGGCCGCACGCGTGTCGTGACGCAGGCGATCGGGCAGGCCGGCGCGAGCGACCGCGCGCCGAGAAGCGTGATTCGCGTCGGGCCGGCGGGGATGCCCTCGCGCGAGAGCCCCGACGCGGCGGTGGCGCTGCTCGTACAGCGCGGCTACGACGCGTGCGAGATCGACTTTGGCGGCGGCTTCTGGATGGATCGGGAGTGGGCTGAGCGGCTCGGAGCGCTGGCACGCGACGCTGGAGTGGCGCTCTCGATCCACGCACCGCTGGCGGCGTTCCTCGGCCATGCCGAGCACGGAGGACGCAAGCACCGCATGGCGGTCGGGATGCTCGATCATTCGGCGGGCATCGCGGCCGCCTGCGGGGCTGCGCCCGTGGTGATACATCCCGGTTTTCTGCTCGGACGCACGCGTGAGCAGGCCCTGGAGGCCGTGGCCGCTCAGCTGGAGGAGCTGCGGGGACGCTTGGCTGCGAAGGGTCGCGCCGTGCCGTTCGGCGTCGAGGTGATGGGTCGCGTGCGCGAGCTCGGCAGCCTCGCCGACGTCGTGGAGCTCTGCAGCCGCCTGGAGTGGGTGCGGCCGGTCATCGACTTCGCGCATATGCACGCAACGAGTGATGGCGGCTTCACGAGCGCGCCGGCGTTCGCGCGGGCGCTCGGCGCGGCGGACGCCGTGCTCGCACCGGGGGTGCCCTTTCATGTTCACTTTTCCGACATCAGCTTCGCCAACCGCAACGAGAAGGAACATCTGCCCTACGGGGAGGGCACGTTGCGCGCCGAGCCGCTCGCACAGGCGCTCACGCGGTGCACCCGCCCGGCGGTCGTCATATCCGAGTTCCCTGATGAGATCTCCAATCAGACGATTCGAAAAGTTCTGCAGCGCGCCGGCGGACCTGCCGATGGGTGACCAACGTGAGCGCCTGAAGCTCGGCCGTGCGCACCAGCGCGCCCGCGAGCGCGGCGTCCTGATTCCTCTCTACGCGCTGGTGCGCTTCCTGGTGGCACCCCTGCTGCGGTTGTGGTTTCGGATGCGCGTCTCGGGGACCGAGCACATCCCGCCCGTCGGTGCCGCGATCCTCGCGCCGAACCACAAGAGCTTCCTCGACCCGTTCTTCATAGGCGTCTCGACCCGCCGCCATGTCCGCTACATGGCCAAGGCAGAGCTCTTCAAAGGGCCGCTGGGCGCGCTGATCTCACGCCTCGGTGCCTTCCCGGTGCTCCGCGGTGAGGCAGACGCCGAAGCGATGGAGACCGCCAGGCTGATCCTCGAGCAGGGGGGCGTGCTTGTCGTCTTTCCCGAGGGCACCAGGGTGGATGACCCCCACGCACTCGGCTCTCCCCACCACGGTGCCGGCAGGCTGGCGCTGCTCACGGGCGCGCCGGTGGTGCCCGCCGCCGTCGCCGGCACGCAGAAGCTGTGGTTCGGGCCGCTCCCAAAGCCCCGCCGGGTGCAGCTGGCGTTTCTCCCGGCGATCGACCCGGCTCGCCTATCCGGTCGCCCCGACGCGCTAAGCGAGCTGGTCGACCACGAGCTGTGGCCCGCTGTCCAGCAGGAGTACGGCCGCGAGCTCGCTCGTCCGGGCCTGATTCTCGCCGCGCTTGCAGCGATCGGGATCGGCGGTGGTCTCCTGGCCCGCCGGCGAGCGAGAGCCGAGACGCGCCTGCTCGGGGTCGTCGAGCCGCTCAGGGTCCGGCGCCGCGAGTCCCTCAGGCGGCTGCTGGGACGACTGCGCAGACCCTGGCGGTCCTCCTAGCCGCGGTCAAGGCGTGATCGGTATGCGCGTCCACTGGGCATGCTGCCGGTTAGTGGATCGCACGGCCGTCGAGGCGGTCGAGCGCGCACCGGCGATCGCCCGCACGATCTCCTGCGGGGACGCGTGCTCTAGGTCGAGGTCGATGAGCCCGGTGAGCCGGTTGCGCATATCGCCGTGGAGCGTGGCTTCGATCAGGGCCACAGCTCGCTCGGGGCGGCGATCACGAGCTCGTCGAACGCCCGGCGCCGGTGAGCGCGCAGGAGAAGCTCGGCGAGGCGTCGCGCGTGCTCTGCCACGTCCTCTTCGATCGTGCAGGGCGGGCGCAGCTGTGAGCGCTCGCCCAACGCGGGCCTGCGCTGGCGTTCATCGTGCACCGTCGCGAACTCGACGAGCATTCGTGGTCCACCGCGGAACAATCTCACGGACCCGGCCCAGCTCGGCCTCCACGGTCCGCCACGCGACGCCGGCCAGCAGCTCATCGAGGGCCCCCTCGCGCACGGCAGCGCTCGGAGCGCCGCGACAGTCCGGATCGAGGTACACGCTCAGCACCGGACGGCCCTTGGTGTCGAGCGCGCCGAGCCGGCGGAGGGTTCCCGTGCCGACGGCCGGCGGCGCCATCAAAGGCAGCTCCTCCCACGCGAAGCGCGACGCACCGACACTCGGTCTGCCAGCGCGACCGCCGTGAGGCCCGCATGATCGCTCAGTGCCCGCCGCTTCACGCGCGGGAGTCGTGAGGGTGTGGCTGGCGGAGGGCGCCTTCATGGGTGGGGCTTGCTGGGCGAGAACGGCTGAACGTTCGCGGGGGAGGGGGGTCTTCAGCTGCATGGCGCAACCTAAGATCCTCCCGCCGGAGGGACATCCGCAGGCCACCACGAGATCCGGCGCAAACTACGGACCGCTGGGCCCTGTGTCAGCCGAGCGCGGAGACGACCGTGCCGCATTGCGGTACGCCGTAGGCCTGCGCCGCGCTCGTCGCCTGCTGGGTGACGGGCTGGACCTGCGCGAGCAGCCCGAGCGCCTGCGGCGCCTGCCCGCTGCTCATCGCGGTGGTCGCCTTGCCGATCGCTTCGACGATGCTCGCCAGCGGGGTCAGAAAACGCTCGATTGCCGCGTGCTCGCCGCTCGGCTGGCGCAGCGCCTGAAGCTGGGCGAGGGCGGCGGCCGCTGCAGCGTGCAGGCGCTGCACGACTGGCGCGAGCTGACGAGCGCTCTTGGCGTTACCCGACGCCAGCGAGGCTCCTGCGGCGATGACCTGTCCGATAAGCGGCGCGGTCTTGTTGTGCGCCACGCTGCAGATCGCATCGGCCTTCGCGACGTACTGCGACTTGCTCGGAGCGCTGCTGCCACCGCAGCCCGAGAGGGCGAGCAGGCCGCTGACAGCGAAGACTGTGACCGCACCGGCTTTCCACACGGCGCCAACGCTCTCACGCGGTCGGCACCTCGGCATCAGTAGGAATCCACACGCCCGACAGTACGTCTCGCGCCAGCCCCGCGAACGGGATTAGCAGACTAGTTCACCCCAGCGAACGCGGTGTGCCGAGTCAGGCCGCGCTCCGCCGCAACGGCCGGCATCGCCACCGTATGCTCGCGCAGAGGATCAACCGGCCGCGACCGTCCTGCGCCCTTGCGATATCAACCTGGAGGAACCGATGAGCACCAAACCTACCGACGAGTCGAGGGGGCCGCTCGACAGATTTGCAGAGTTCCTGCTCGATGAGGCGCGGATCGCCGATGAACGCGCGGCCGAAGGCGACGAGCTGAGTGCCGTAGCGAGGGATGTACTACGAGCACGCGCAGAGAGCCTGGACGTGGATCTGGACGCCCCGGACCGTGCGGCCCTCGAGCAGATGTCCGATGAGGAGATGCGCGTACTCGCGAAGGCCCTGAGGTTGCTGATCGGACACGAGGGGGGTGGTGGGTTCGCCCGCTCGCAACGAGTCGCGCGGGAGTTGCTGACCGCCTACTGGACCGCCTTTGAGCGGTGCTTGCCCGAAGCGGACAGGGTCTACGAAGAAGCCCTGGACGTCGCGGTCGAAGACTCCAAGATGGCCGCTGACCTTGTGCACCAAATGACGCGGATCGCGGTGACGGCGATCATCCGCGGCGCAGCCGCTCGCGGGGTTGAGTTCGATGAGACGCTCGTGGACGTCTACGATGCGATACGCGAGGAGGACGTCGTGATGGCCCGCCGCAGATCGTTGACCTCGCAGCTCTACAAACTCGCCCGGCTGAGCGCGACAGGACGTTCGGTGCGCAGCGGCTACGCCGGACGTCGGGACAGGAACATCGTCGTTGGCCGGGCGCCCGGCAAAGCCGGTGTGTGGTGGAGGTTCTGGAAATGAGACACCCAAGCGACCACAGCGGGGGCTAGGGTCTCGGCTGTCGACATCGGCAGCTTCGAAGCGCGAGCCACACCTTCCTTGGACCGCCTGTCGAGGAGGCGAGGACTCATTTGGGACCGGTGTCCAGTGCGGATCGAGCCTGCGCGCGCGAGCATGGTGGCCATGAACCCACGGTCAGAAAGATCGCGCATATTGCTGGTGCCAGAAGCTCGGCCGGCGGGGCCGCAAGGCGAGCCGCCGAAGGTGCGGCGTTACCGCCTCGCGCGCCTGCAGGTCAACCTGCTCCCTGCGGCGCTGGCCAGCGGCTTCGAGCGCCCGAAATCGGCAGGCACCTGACCATCCACGTTCAGGAGGAGGGCTAGAGCAACATGCATGGACACGCGGGAAACGTCGAGCGCAAGATCCGACTTTGGATCGTGCAACAGGAGCTCAACCGACGCAAGAGCCAGCAGCCGGCCCAGATCCACGCGCGGGGCGAGGCGCCTGTCGGGCGACGCGAGCTGGTCGTCAACTTGCGAGATCGCAACCCGTAGCGTTAGTCGGCGCAGCTCCGAGTCGGCGCAGCTCCGCTCGTCAACGGGGTTCCACGTCGACGATCAGCCCCTGGTCTATGCGCTGCACTCGTCGGCGTCGGCGGGTGCCGTGCGCGTGGCTTCATCGTGGAGGATTCGCCATCCCTCGATGAATTGGGCACGGGCGGGTGCGGGGAGACGCTCGAGGGTGCCGCGCAGGGGGGCAAGGGCCTGTTCGGCCCAGTTGCCGATGACGTCGCGGTAGTCGTCATGCAGGCGGACGATCGTGCGCCTGCGGTCGGCCTCGTCCTCGGCACGCTCGAGCAGGCCCGCCCGGCTCAACTGGCCGACGATCGCGCTCGTGGTCGATAGGCCAAGACCAAGTCGTCGCGCCAGCTCGCTCACGCTGAGCGGTCCGGCCGCCGCGAGCGCGAGTAGTGCCGGCATGTGGCGCGGTCCGAGAGATCCTCGCGTGGCGGCGTCGCGTAGCTCCTGCGGCGGCGGACTTGAGTGCTTGAGGCCGCGGAAGGTCTCCCAGAGAAGCGAGGAGAGCTCGTTGAGATTGTCCTCGATCGTTGGGCCCCGGTCGATCTCTGTAGCGGTGGAGGGAGTGGAGGGCATGGTCGCTCGTTATGCTACTTTCAACATCAAAATATTCTGACTGGAAACCGTTCTGACCTGAAGGATATCGCGAAAGCAGGCTAGCGATGAGTTCCATTGGACGTTCCCAGGAGAAGCTAGGCATCGTCGCACGGGTCGCCCAACGGGCGGTCAGACATCGCCGGAGGGTTGTGATCGGCTGGCTCCTGCTGCTGATCGGTGCGCTCGGAGTCTCAGGTGCGGTTGGCACCGAGTACGCCAATAACTTCTCCCTCCCGGGGACGGAAGCACAGCGCGCCGCCGACCTTCTCAAGCGTGACTTCCCCGCCCAGGCAGGTGATTCCGACCAGATAGTCTTGTCCGTGCGCCGAGGGGTCGTGACCGACGCGGCGATTCGCTCACGCGTCGCTCCGATGCTGGCCGTGGTGGCGCGACTGCCGCACGTCACCGGCGTGGTCAGCCCGTATACGGCCAAGGGCGCGCGGGCGATCTCCCCCGATGGCAAGGTCGCGTTTGCGACGGTGACATTCGACGAGCGAGCAAATGTGCTTCCGCCGTCGGCCACCGAACGGGTGATCACAGTCGCCAAAGGCGCCGGCTCGCCGCAGCTGCAGGTGGCGCTCGGTGGTCAGGCGATCGAACAGGTGCAGAAGCCGTCGCTGGGCGCGGCGACGGGCATCGGCCTGCTCGCGGCCATCGTCGTACTGCTCGTCACCTTTGGCTCGCTCATCGCGATGGGCCTGCCGATCATCACTGCGCTGCTCGGGCTCGGGACCGGCATCGGCCTTGCTGGGCTCGGGTCAAGGCTCATCGGCATGCCGAGTTTCTCCACCGAGCTCGCGGCCATGATCGGGCTCGGCGTCGGGATCGACTACGCGTTGTTCATCGTCACCCGTTTTCGCGAGAACTACCTCGCCGATGGCGACGTCCAGAGCGCGATTGTCGGCGCGATGGACACCGCCGGCCGCGCCGTGCTGTTCGCCGGCGCGACGGTGATCATCGCGCTCTTGGGTCAGTTCGCCCTCGGCGTGGATTTCCTCTACGGCCTGGCGGTCGCCTCCGCGCTCGCTGTGCTGATGACGATGCTCGCCGCGCTGAGCGTGTTGCCGGCGTTGCTCTCGCGCTTCGGCGAGCGCATCGGGCGACGCCGGGGCGGGCAACGCCTCGCCGGTCGAACGACCGCCGCGAGCAATGCGCCGACTGGCTTCTGGGCGCGTTGGTCGGGCCTCATCGAGCGTCACCCCTGGCCGGGCGCGATCGCGGGCCTGGCGATCATGCTCGCGCTCTCCTCGCCGGCGCTCGCGCTGCGCCTGGGCAACAGCGACGCTGGCAACAACCCCCCCGGTCAAACCACCCGTCGGGCCTACGACCTGCTCGCGAAGGGCTTTGGCCCCGGGTTCAACGGCCCGCTCCAGGTCGTTGCGAGCCTGCCCCGCCCGAACGACACGGCGGTCCTCACGAGCATCGCGAGCTCGCTGCGCGCGACCGGCGACGTGGCCTCCGTATCAGTCCCTCGCGTGAGCCTGGGAGGCTTGACCGCCGTGTTCAACGTCTACCCGCGCTCGGCACCGCAGGCACTAGCGACGACGGAACTCGTGACGACCCTGCGCGAACGCACACTGCCGCCTCTCGCATCGCACACCGCCACGACGCTCCTCGTCGGCGGCGCAAACGCCACCACGATCGACTTCACCCATGTCTTATCCAACAAGCTGCCGCTGTTCGTGGGCGTGGTCGTACTCCTCTCCGCGTTGCTGCTGCTGCTGGTCTTCCGATCCCTGGTCATTCCGCTACAGGCAGCGGTCATGAACCTGCTCTCGATCGGCGCTTC
The DNA here is from genome assembly GCA_049512215.1 of Solirubrobacteraceae bacterium. Classification (GTDB taxonomy): domain Bacteria; phylum Actinomycetota; class Thermoleophilia; order Solirubrobacterales; family Solirubrobacteraceae; genus Palsa-744. The sequence goes on along the minus strand of JBEKXJ010000051.1, from coordinate 13,352 downwards.
ACTCGGGGTGGTCGTCGCGATCTTCCAGTGGGGCTGGCTCGGCGGCATTTTCGGTGTCAAGGGAGCCCCGATCCAGGCGTTCATCCCGGTGATGCTGTTCGCGATCGTGTTCGGCCTCTCGATGGACTATGAGGTGTTCCTCGTCTCACGCATACACGAGGAGTGGACACGCACGCGCGACCCCCATCGGGCCGTACGCCACGCCGTTGCCTCGACCGGGCGAGTGATCACCGCCGCGGCCACGATCATGATCTGCGTCTTTCTCTCCTTTGTCGTTGGAGGCGAACGCATTCTCGAGCTCTTCGGGCTCAGCCTCGCGAGCGCCGTGTTCCTCGATGCCTTCGTCGTCCGCAGCCTGTTACTGCCTTCGGTGCTGCAACTGCTTGGGCCGCGCACGTGGGCCTTGCCCGGCTGGTTGGAGCACCGCCTACCCCACATCGCCATCGACCGCGACTTGGGCACCCCCGAGGCGGCCTTCGAGGAGGGGGCGTGAGGTCGCCGTGCACACACGCACACGTCCATTGAGGGAGGCAAGATGCCCGAACACCCGACTTCAGACCGTCAACGTCTGAGCGTCGCGGTCGTCGGCGGCGGCTACGCCGGAATCGCCGTCGCGAAGGCACTCGACGAGGCGGCCGAAGTCATTCTGGTCGATCCCAAAGACTCGTTCGAGCACAACGTCGCCGCCCTGCGTGCGCTCGTCGAGCCAGCGTGGAGTTCCCGGATCCATTTCCCCTATGACGGGCTCCTGAAACGCGGCCGGGTCATCCGCGACCGTGCGGTACAGGTCGACTCCAGGAGGGTCTTGCTCGAGTCGGGCAAGGAGCTCGTCCCGGACTTCATCGTGCTCGCCACCGGATCGAGCTACCCGTTCCCCGGTAACAGCGGCACGGAGGATGCTCACGAGGCTGCGGCTCGCTTCCGCGAGGGACACGACGCGCTCAGCGTGGCGGATCGCGTGCTGCTGCTCGGCGCCGGTCCCGTCGGGATCGAGCTCGCCGGAGAGATTGCGGCGGTCTGGCCCACCAAGCATGTGACCATCGTCGATGTCGTCGCTGACCTTCTCGGCGGACGCTTCAAGGTCGAGCTACGGCAGGAGTTGCGCCGCCAGCTTGAGCAGCGCGGAGTCGAGCTCGTACTCGGCAGTCCCCTGCGCGAGCCACCACCAACGCCCCCTGGCGTGCCAGGCGCCTTCACAGTCGCCACCGAGGCCGGAACCGAGATCATGGCCGATCTCTGGTTTCGCTGCTACGGCGTGACGCCCAGAAGCGACTTTCTGGCCGGCGACCTCGCAGCGGCGCGGACATCCGAGGGGTTCATCGAGGTCACGCCCACGCTCCAGCTCCCAGGCCACGCCAGGGTCTTCGCGCTCGGCGACGTCTCCACCCTCAGCCCGAAGATGGCCGGATACGCTGGCGTTCAGGCTCAACTCGTGGCGAGCAACATCCGCGCGCTGATCGACGGTGGAGACCTCGAGCAGTGCGAATCGAGCCCGGATGTCATCCTCGTGACCTTCGGACCCGAAGGAGGCGCGGCCCAGTTGCGCGACCAAGACGAGATCGCCGGCGCGGAAACTGCAGCCCAATACAAGAGTCGGGACATGATGGTCGACCGGTTCCGCGCGATGTTCGACATCGTCCCGTCGAGCGACTGAGCACCGAAGCAGCGTGGTTCACAAGCCGTGTGACGCGTCTCCTTGACAGGACGGGCCCGCTGCGTTTAGCTCAGATCCAGCCCAAGAGCGGGCCGAACACCAGACCTGCTGCGAGGTCGAGCACAGCCAGCGAGCCCACCACTTGCAGTTGCCGCGCCCGTCGCGGCATGTCGTGGACCCAGAACGCCACCACGTAGAAGGTCAGGTAGCCGAACACAACGATCACGGGCCAGCTCGCCACGTTCCACCACCAGTAGTACCAGTGAAAGACACCGTCGGCGTGCAGCAGCAACTCGACACCGACGGACACAACCGAGAGACCGATCGCCAGTGCCCAGCGATTCGGAAGGCCGAGGATACGAGCGCTCCGCGTGGCCGGCAGCAGCTTGGCGAAGACGACGCCGTTGATCGCGAAGAAGAGCGATATCTCGACCGTCAGCCCGATCAGTATCACGAAGCTGCTGTTGCCGGTCACCGTCCAAAGCGCAGCGTGGCCGTCGAAGTGGAGGACCAGCGCGTTGATGATCTCGTTGACCCAGTCCATCAGCCAGAAGGCGATCCCGGCGAGCACCGCGTTCCAGTTCGACCGCTCGACCTCGACCGCGTAGACGTAAACGACGAGGCCGAGGAGCGTGACAGTCGACCAGTTGAACAGGCCGGGAGCGCGGAGCAGATGCTCGGCTTGGCGCGTGATCGGCGTGGCCGTCGACACCACCGAGAGCAGTATGACGCATGCCGACGCCCTCTGGCCGCTGTTCGCTTGCGGGTCGGGGACCCGGGCGGCTGCGCCCCCGCCTCACGATTCGGAGAATGTCGTCCCCTCACCCGAGCCGCTGGACGGGTGGCGGTGGACGACCAGGCAGGCGATCACGGTGACCGCAGCCACGATCGCCAGTGCGATGAACGGGAACTCGCTGTAGGGCGCGGGCTGCCCCGGCTTGCACAGCTCGACGAACGGGACGACGAGGGTCAGGGCCCCCAGGACCGGGATGGCCACGTGTCGGAGAGCTGAGAACGACTGCCGGTGGCGGCGCCACATGAAGACTGGAAGGGCGAGCGTCGTCAGGAAGTAGACGAACAGGATCACGATCGTGCCCATCGTCGAGCACTCGGCATAGAGGCCGACGGGGTTCATCGATCCTGTGTTCGCGCCGATTAGGTGGGATACCCACCAGACCCCGATGATCGCGAGTCCAACGCCCGCCATGCCCAGCAACGCATTTACGGGCGTGTCGACCGGTGGGCGGACGTGACCGAGCCATGCCGGGAGGAGCCCGGATCGGCCGCCGTCGAAGAGCATGCGTGCCTGGGAGTTCACGCCGGAAACCAGGGTGGCGAGCACGGAGACGATGCCGGCGACCCAGGCCAAGACTGCCGCTGCGCCGAGATAGTGGTCAGCGACGCTCAGGAACGGGACCGATGAGCGACCGATCGAGGAGACGTTGTAGTTGAAGCCGGTGACGGTGGCATAGGCGAAGAAGACGAAGAGGGCGGTGCCGATCGCGATCGATATGTAGAGGGCTCTCGGAACGGTGCGCCTCGGATTGCGGCACTCCTCGGCGAGCGCTGGGCCGTTTTCCCATCCAATGAACATGTAAAGGGCGAGTGGGAAGCCTGCGGACAGGCCGGACAGGCCACCGGTGAGGTGCGCCCAGGAGAACGGCACACCCGAGAGATGCGCACGCTGGTCGACGAGGGCAACGACGCAGACCATGACCATGATCGCCACCTGCACGAGGACAGCCAAGCCCACCGCTGTGGTCGAAAGCCTGACGCCGCGCACCGTCAGCCAGATGGCGCCGACAGTCAGCACGAGGGCCAGTGGCTCCCAGGCGGGGTGCCACGTTGTGTAGTGGGCGAGGGTAATCGCCACCATGCCACCCGACATCGTGAACACCCCCGCGATCGCGACGGTGTATCCGACCGCGACCATTAGGGCTGTGGCGACACCGGCCCGTGGTCCCAGTGAGGTCTCGACGTAGGTGATGAAGCTTCCCGCCGAGGGCTCCGCCTTGGTGAACTCGGCCACTGTGAAGGCGAGGAGGACGACGGCCACACCTGCGGCGAGGATCGTCAACGGGGCGGCGACGCCGGCGGTAACGGCGATCACCCCGAAGGCGAAGTAGAAGTCGATCCCTGGCCCGATGTTGGCGACCGTCGAGGCGGTCACATCCGCCGTGCCCAGCTGGCCCGCCTTAAGGTGGTCTGCGCTCTGGCTCACCGCGCGCCCTTCCAGGCGCGGCGTGCTTCCGCGACATTTGAGCTGGCGAAGGCAGCGAACTCGGCCTCGGTCGGCAGCCGGAACGATGCCGGCGATTCGCTGGGATCCACACGCTGGAGGGTACGTGTGAGGACGAGCCGTGCCAGCGCACGGCGACGTTCTTGTAGCGAACGTAACAAAGGGGTCGTCGGGGAGTAGTCTGCGTCGAGGGTTATTCGATCGGCGGCGACAAGCGGATGGGAGACAGGGATGCCCAGCACGGAGATAGCAGCGCCCGGCATGGATTCGGCTGGCAGTGGCGGGGGCCTGCGGGGTTCGGCGGCGAACGAGGTTCGGGCGCTGAGCGCGCTGGCTTTTGACGAGTTGCACAGTTTTCCTGGGGCGATCCGTGACATGCATTTGGGTATCGCTGAGCGCGCGTTTCGTGGGGTGGGTCCGGCGGCTCTGCCGGTGAAGCTCATCCATGACGCGCTTTCGAGTGGTGCTTATGGTGTGATCGGGGCGGGCGCTTCGGGGCTTGGGAGGGCCGCCGATGCGGCGATGGAGCGGCGTGGTATCGGCGAGCAGACTTCGCTGTCCACTTCTCAGAAGGGTAGTTTTGGGCTTGCTGTGCTCAACGGTTTCATTGGGGATCGGTTGGAGCGTGATGGGAGCGCGCTTCACCAGCCTGCTTCGGTGCGGATGCATGGAGAGCGGGTCGGGCTGGATGAGTCTTCGCTGCGCGATGCGTTCCCGCAGGCCACTTCTCGTCTGGTGGTCTTCTTGCACGGGCTGACTGGGGATGAGTTCTGCTGGTCTTGGGGTGAGAATCCAGCGACCAATCCGGGTGCTGAGGATGCTTATGGTTCACGGCTGGTCGCGGACCTCGGCTGCACGGCGGTCTACTTGCGTTACAACAGCGGCCTGCATGTCTCTGAGAACGGCTGCATGGTGGCGGCGCTGCTTGAGGGGCTTGTGGAGGCGTGGCCCGTTGAGGTGCAGCAGGTTGCGCTGGTCGGCCACTCGATGGGTGGTTTGGTGGCGCGTAGCGCCGCCCATCAGGGGGATGAGCAGGACCAGGGGTGGGTTCGGCATGTTCGGCATGTTGTCTCGTTGGGGACCCCTCACATGGGTGCGCCTCTTGAGCGGGGTGCACATTGGGCTGCAGTGACGCTTGACAGGCTGCCCGAGACGCGAATGCTGAGCAGCTTCTTGAAAAAGCGTAGCGCCGGGATTCGTGACCTGCGCCACGGTTCGCTGGTTGACGAGGACTGGCGTGATCGCGATCCCGAGGCGTTGCGTGCTGTTGCCTGTCAGGAGGTCCCGCTGTTGGCGGGGGCGACCCACTACTTCGTCTCGGCCAGCGTCACTCGCGACCCCCGGCATCCGCTTGGGCGTCTGCTTGGCGACATTCTGGTGCTGGTGCCCAGCGCGCGAGCACGGGCATCACGTAGGGGGCACCCACCACATCGCGCTGCTCAACCACCCCGAGGTGTACGAGCGCCTGCGCAGCTGGCTGGAAACCGCACCCGAAGCGAACGCCACTACCGCCTAAGCAAAAAGAACATTGAAGTCGCCCAGAACGTCCGGGATGCCTGCCCCCTGCGCGCCGATCGAACTACCCGGTGAAGAGGATGACTTCGCGGCATTCGGTCACCTCTGCGATCAGCTCGACACCGAGTCGCAGTCGCTCGGCAGCGAAATGCGCGAAGTGGCCGTCAAGCAGCAGTGGGGCGCGGCCGGCAGTCCGGTCGCGCTCGGGTTTGTCGCCAATGAGTGCCGCGGGTGTCAGCCACCCGTTGGTTCCCCGAACCCAGTGTGCGGGATAGCCCGGATGACGCCTGCGGCGCCCGTCCATAGCGTTCTGATCGAAACCAGCCGACGAGACCGCCCGACACGCATCCACGGACGGAAGTTGTCGTCTGTGGGCAGGCCACAGACGGTCCGGGTTTTCTCTTTGCCATGAGCGAGCGCCTGACAGCCTTGGATGCGACGTTCCTCGAGCTTGAGGAGGCGGATGGGAGCGCGCATATGCATACGGGCGTGATCATGGTCTTTGATTCTCGCCTGGATGGTGGCTCGCCGTCGCGTGAGGAGGTGTGCAGGTACCTTGCGAGCCGGCTGGGGCAGTTGCCGCGTTACGGGCAGCGGCTGTCGGAGCCGCACACGGGCGGGATGTCGTGGCCGGAATGGGAGGACGATCCCGCGTTTGCTATCGGCAGGCATGTCGCCCGCGCGGCACTTCCCGTCCCCGGAGGTGATGAGGAGTTGGCGGAGTGGGCGTCGGGCTTCTTCTCTCAGCGCCTGGATCGCCGTCGGCCACTGTGGGAGATGGTGCTTGTGGAGGGGCTCGCCAACGGTAGATGGGCAATTGCGACCAAGACGCACCATTGCATGGTCGATGGTGTCGGTTCGGTCGATGTCGGTCACCTGCTGCTCGACACTACCCCGGACGCGGCGCTGGTTGCTCCGGCGTCGCTGTCTTCCGCGAGCGGCGGGAGCGGCGCTGGCGCGCCGTCCTATCTCGGTGCCGGCCGCGCGACGTCTCCTGCCTACCCGGCCACTGCCGGCTCGCTGGCGCGTTTGGTGCACGTGTGGACGGGGCTGGTTCCGGTTGACACGATCAGCCGCGCTGCCCAGATGGGAGCTCACGGCGTGCTTCATCCGCGTGAGGCGCTGCGCAGCGCGCGATCGGCGCTCACGGTGATCGTGCGCGAGGAGCTGCACGCGGCGCCGCCGACGAGTCTGAATCGGCCGATCGGCACGCTGCGCCGTTTCGAGGTTGTGCGCGTCCCGCTGGCGGACCTAAAGGAGATCAAGAACTCTCTCGGCGGCACGATCAACGATGTCGTGCTCACGGTCACCGCGAGCGGGCTCAGGGTGCTGCTCCAGTCGCGCGGCGAGGCGTTGCCCGCGGGGGGGCTGCGAGCGATGGTCCCGATAAACGTCCGTGCTGCTGGTGAGCATCTCGCGTTGGGGAACCGGGTCTCCTCGCTATATGTGGAGCTGCCTGTGGCGCAGTCCGATCCAGTGCGCCGCTATCACGAAACCGTGGCCCGCTCGGAGTCGCTGAAGTCCGAGGGACAGCAGGCGGCGGGCACGACCGCCGTGATAGAGCTGGCGGGACTGGCGCCACCGGTGCTCCATGCCACCATGGCGCAGGCCATCTACGCCACGCGGCTGTTCAATGTGACGATCACCAACGTGCCCGGCCCCCAGCAGACGCTGTACGCCTTGGGGGCACCTATGCGCGAGGTCTATCCACTCGTGCCGCTCGCGGCAGAACATGCAGTCGGCGTTGCCGCGGCGAGCTATGACGGCACCGTCTTCTTCGGCGTCGTCGCCGACCGCGACACCGTGCCGGACCTCGAGGTGCTGTTAAGCGGCGTGGGGGCCTCGGTCCAGGAGCTCCTCTCTGCGGCCCGCGCGGACGGAAAGGTCCCCGCGGACGGCGCCCCTGGCGCCGCGCAGCCCCGCCGGCGACGCGCGGCTCGCAATGCGGACGGCTTAAGCTGAGCGCTCAAGCCTGCAGGTAAGGCAGGACGCAGGAGTCGAACGCCGACGGAGAGACTCGTCTCGGTCCACTGCGGAGGGAGGCTGGTGGCAGGCAGTCCCTCGACTCCGCGGCGCGCGCATCTGCGGCCAAACGCCTCCTCGGTGTCGGGACCGAACAGGCTGAGCGCCTTGGCGCCCAACATCAGCCCACTGGCGTGGCGCAGGGGTGCATGGCCAATCGGATAGGCATGGTCTCTAGCGAGATCACAGACACCACGAGCCACCGCGGCGATGACCATCGCAAGGACGCGTCCGACGTGCGTTGCGCCCGACTCGATCACGACCTACATCGTGTCCTTGCCCGTCTCGAGTCTTTCGAGGGTGCCGCTCATGTGGGTCAGGCCACTGCGGCCAGCTCCCGTGGCCGCGCCTCGGCAGCGGCAGCATCCGGCGCGGAGCCGCCGCGGCCGGGCAGCGATGGCAGCGCGAGCTTGACGATCTTGCGCACGACGCTGCCGAACTGCTTGTGCAGCGGGCCGGTGTTGTAGGGGATGCCGTAGCGCTCGCGGATCTCGCGCACTTCGTCGGAGATCTCGGCGTAACGGTGGGCTGGCAGGTCGGGGAACAGGTGGTGCTCGATCTGGTAGCTGAGGTTGCCCGCGAGGATATGGAACAGCTTTCCGCCGGTCAGGTTGGCCGAGCCGAGCATCTGGCGGTAGTACCACTCGCCGCGTGTCTCGTTCTCGGTCTCCTCTTCGGTGAAGTCGTGTGTCCCCTCGGGGAAGTGGCCACAGAAGATGATCGTGAACGCCCACAGGTTGCGGGTAACGTTCGCCGTTGCGTTGCCGGCGAGCACGAGCGGGAACGAGGGGCCGGACAGGAGCGGGAAGAGCACGTAGTCCTTGAGCGTCTGGCCACGCACCTTGCGCCAGATGGCCTGCAGCTTGTCGTGCTTCTCGTCCAAGGCGCTCTCGCCGGCGGCGATCCGCTCGGCCTCGAGGTCGTGCATCGCGACCCCATACTGGAAGAAGGTCGCGAGCAGCGCCGCGTATAGCGGGTTGCCGAGGTAGTAGGGGCGCCACGGCTCATCCTCGGACATGCGCAGGATGCCGTAGCCGATGTCGCGATCCTTGCCGACGATGTTCGTGTGCGTGTGGTGCATGTAGTTGTGCGAATGGCGCCACTGGTCGCCAGGGCAGGCGGTGTCCCACTCAAACGTCTTGCCGTTCAGCCGCTCATCGCCCGTCCAGTCGTACTGCCCGTGCATGATGTTGTGGCCGATCTCCATGTTGTCGAGGATCTTTGACAGCGACAGCGCGGCGGTGCCGCCGATCCAGGCGGGCGGCAGCAGGCCGAGGAACAGCAGGCCACGGCCGGCGACCTCCAGCGCGCGCTGGACGCGGATGAGGCTGTTGATGTAGTTGACGTCGCGCTCGCCGAGGTCAGCGACGACGCGCGCGCGGATCGCGTCTAGCTCCTGGCCGAAGGCCTCGAGCTGCTCGGGTGTCAGATCGGGTGCTGGGGTGGGCATGGCTTGCTCCTTCTCGGGGTCGGTGTTCTAGAGGTCGAGCGCGACGTCGCCTACCGGCACGGACACGCAGATGCGGATCTGCTCGTCCCCGGCACTCGAGAGTCCGCCGGAGATGACGTTGCGCACCGTGCCAGCCGTCTTGTGGCAGCTGCACGTGTTGCAGATGCCCATTCGGCATCCGTGGTCGGGGGCCAGGCCGGCGTCTTCGGCCTGCTCGAGCAGCGCTAGGCCGCTGTTGGCGGCCTCGCGTCCGCTGGCGGTGAAGCTCACGCTGCCCTGGGCGCCGTCGGTGTCGAAGCGCAGCGCGGGCGGCGTGAACGTCTCGACCGCGGGCTCGGGAAGGCCATCCGTGGCCCAGACGGCGCGGACCGCGTCGATCAAGGCCGGCGGGCCGCAGACAAACGTCGCCGCGCTGGAGTGGTCGAAGATCACGGCGCGCAGGTGCTCGCGGCGAAAGCGCCCAGCGAGCGGCAGGCCGCGCCCACGCGTGAAGCCGCGGGCGACGCGGAGGCGCTCGTAGCGGTGGGCGAGCTGATCGAGCTCGGCACTGTAGAGGGCAAGCTCGAACGACCGCGCGTAGTTGAGGAAGCCGACCTCCCCCTCGAAGCCCTCATCGCAGAGGGTGCGCAGCATCGCCATCACCGGAGTGATGCCGCTCCCACCGCTGATCAGCAGCACCCGCTCGGGCCGCGGATCGCCCAGCACGAACTCCCCCTGAGCCTGGGTCAGGCCAACGATCATCCCCGGCCGCGCGTGGTCGCGCAGATGACGCGACACCTTGCCCTCTGGGTGGGTCGAGACGGTCAGCTCGAGCGCGCCATCGGCGGCGTGCTGGGAGCCGGCAGGCGAATAGGGCCGGGTCAAGCGGACCCCGTCGACCTCGACGCTCACGCCGACGAACTGCCCCGCGCGAAAGCCGCGCCAGTTCTGATTCGGGCGGAGCGTGAGTGTGACGCTCTTCGGCGTCTGCCGGCGGACTGCCGCCACCTCGGCACGCACATCTCGCGCGAGCAGCAGCGGGCGGACGAGCTCGACGTAGCGGTCGACGCCATGCGGGTAGGCGAGTGCCTCGAGCAGGCTTGACCGCAGCAGGCGGCGGCCGAGGCCGCGGGGCGAAGTGGCGGCGGGCAGTATTCTAGACTCCACGTCAATAGTGTAACTAAGAGTTAGACTTTGAGTCGGACTCCTGGTACGATTCCCCAGTGTCTGTCACGCGAAGCCGTCGGCATTCCACGCATCGCGAACGTCGTCGCGCTCGGGAGCGCGCGATCGTCGCCACCACGCGCGCCTTGTTCGATGAGCGTGGTCGGCGCGACGCGCCGGTCGACGAGATCGCGCACGCGGCCGGTCTGAACAAGGCGCTGATCTATCGCTCCTTTGACTCCAAGGAGGAGATCTTCGTGCTGACGGTCGCCGACTACCTCGCCGAGCTCGAGGCGCGCGCCGCCGAGCTGCCCCAGCCCGAGGACCCTGTGCTCGCACTGCGCCAGGCCTGTGAGCTGTACGTCGACTTCTGTCTGGACTACCCCGCGTTCCTGGACTGCGCGTTGGCGCTCATGCAGCGGCCGGCCGCCGAGCTGCGCGAGCGTGTCTCCGGTGCGATTTGGTTTCGCCTCGGGCAGTCGATGGCCGCGTGCCTCGGGCCGCTGGAGCGACTGCTCGCCGCTGGCGCCGAGGTCGGCGTGTTCGCGGTCGACGATCCCGCCTTCACGGCCAACCGGCTCTACACGCAGGTGCTCGGCTCGATGCATCTCGCGCGGGTCGGCGTCGGCGTGCGCGAAGCCGCGCCGGGCGTCGCGGAGACCTTCGAGATCTCTCCCGGGCGCGTGCGCGAAGGATGCCTGGAGGACGCGCTCGCGCTCGCGCGGATAACAGCCAACGACGACGCGAGGAGTGGAGGACATGGCAGCTAGCGAGTTGCCCCGCAAGAAGATTCCGCGTGATCGCGAAGACGACTACACGCCCGCGGCAGCAGCGGCGCGGCGCGCTTTCCTGACGGAGCAGACGGGCGTGGCATTGGACCACCTCGCCCGCTATTCATTCGACCCATCGGTTCTCCCGGGGAACGTCGAGCACTTCACCGGGGTGGCGCAGGTGCCGATCGGCATTGCCGGGCCGCTGCTCGTCGATGGAGAGCACGCGCAGGGTGACTTCTACGTGCCGCTCGCGACCACCGAGGGGACGCTGGTCGCGAGCTACAACCGCGGCATGAAGATGCTGCGCGAGGCCGGCGGCGTGAAGACCACGATCCTGGATGACGCCATGCAGCGCGCGCCCGCCTTCGTGTTCGAGAGCGCCCGCGAGGCACGCGGATTCGGAGAGTGGCTGACCGAGCACTTTGCCGAGATCAAGCAGGCGGCGGAGAGCACCACCCGTACCGGCCGCCTGCGCGGCATCGAGCAGTACTCCGCAAGCCGGATCCTGTTCACGCGCTTTGACTACACGACCGGCGACGCGGCTGGCCAGAACCTCACGGGCAAGGCGACCGCTGCGGCGTGCGCGTGGATCACCTCCAACTACGAGGGCATCACCAACTTCTATCTGGAGTCGAACTTCGCCACCGACAAGAAGAGCTCGCAGGTCAACATTCTGCGCACCCGAGGCAAGCGCGTCGTCGCGGAGGCGACGATTCCAGCGGCGCTGATCGAGGAGCACATGCACACCAGCGGCGAGAGGCTGTTCCGGGCGCGGCAGGTGTCGAACCTCGGCGGCTTCATGTCCGGGGTCAACAACAACGGCCTGCACTCGGCCAACGGGATCGCCGCCCTGTTCATCGCGACCGGCCAGGACGCGGCCAATGTCGCGGAGTCCTCCGCCGCCCTCGGCTTCAGCGAGCTGCTCCCCAACGGCGACTACTACGGCTCGATCACGATTCCCTCGCTGATCGTCGCCACTTACGGCGGCGGCACCGGGCTCGCCACCCAGCGCGAATGCCTCGAGCTACTCGATTGCTACGGGACCGGCAAGGTCCGCAAGCTCGCCGAGATCGTCGCGGCCACAGTGCTCTGTGGCGAGCTCTCGCTCGGTTGGGCGATCCTCGCCGGGGAGTGGGTCAAGGCACACGACCAACTCGGCCGCAACCGACCGTAGCTTCAGGATGGGGACGCCAAGACAGGCATCTCGTTCGGTGTGCCGTTTGTCTGAGTGGTCGTGATGCGAACAGCGCCGTTGACTGTCCTTGACGAGCTTTACTTGCACCTCGATCGTGAGGAGGAGCCGTTTAGCGTGCATATGGAGATCCGCGTCGAGGGGCGTATCGACTCGACGCGTTTGCGGGCCGCGGTCCGCGAGGCGGCGCTTGCCCATCCGATTGCGCGCGCGAGGCTGGTGCGCGCTCGTGCGACCGATGTGCGTTACCGGTGGGAGATCGTCGATGAGCTTGCATCGGTCGATTTGCAAGAGATCGAGTGTGACTCTCCCGCGGACTTGACGCATGGACGTGAGCGGTTGCTGAGCGGGATACCAGATCTAGATCGTCCTGGGCCGTTCTGCTTGCTGCTGGCGCATGATCGGCGGGGCGACGTGGTCGTCATGAACCTGCACCATGGGGCGGGCGACGGGCTCTCAGCGGTGCGGCTGATGGTCTCGATTGCCCGTGCCTACTCTGGCGAGGAGGACCCGGTTCCGGATCTTGACGCCCTCGACGTCAGGGATGTGGGTACAGGTTCGGTGAAGGAGCGCATCACGCGTGGGCGCACGGCTCTCGAGTACCTCCCGCGCTGGGTAACGGCCCCCGCACGGATCGTCCCGCAGGGACACAGCGATCGTCCCGGCTACGGGTTCGAGCTGTTGAGCCTCGAGCCCGAGGAAGTCGAGCGGCTCCTCGCGCTGCGTACCGGCGGGGCGACCGTTAACGACGTTCTGCTCGCAGGCCTCGCGGTCGCCGTGCACCGGTGGAATGAGCAGCACGGCGCCTCCAGCGGCCCTGTTTACCTGATGATGCCGGTCAACCTGCGCCCTGCCGAGTGGCGCTTCGACGTCCTCGGCAACTTTGCCGCTTACGTCAGCGTGCACCTCGGCTCTGAGGACCAGGAGACCCTCGCAGCGGCGATTCAGGCCACCGCGGCGAACACGCGGCGGATCAAGAACGACGGGATCGCCAAGTACGTCGTCGACTTCCTCACCCTGCCGTCCGCACTTCCGACGGGCCTCAAGCGGCGCATGCCGATGCTGATCGCACTGACCGGCAACGCCGTCGTCGATACCGCCGTGCTCTCCAACCTCGGTCGTCTCCCGCCCGCGCCACATCTCGGCGACGCCGGTGCAGTCCAAGAAGTCTGGTTCTCACCGCCCGCGCGCATGCCACTCGGCGCGTCGCTCGGAGCTGCCACGCTGGACGGACGCCTGTTCCTCACCCTCCGCTACCGCCACGCGCTCTTCGACGCCAACGCGGCCGCCCACTTCCTCGCCACGTTCAGAAGAGTGCTCGCATCCTGACCAGACGCCCCCACCGCCAACGGCACATCCCGCGA
>JBEKXJ010000050.1:0-24957 GCA_049512215.1 Solirubrobacteraceae bacterium | reverse complement strand
TACGAAACCCTCGCCTCGGCCCTCGACTACAACTCAAACACCTACACGTCCGGGCCCTCGAACCCCTTCGGCACACCCACCGTCGCCAGCGAGCAACCCTCGCTGTACGCGACCTACACACCCGAATGAGCCCGCACGCCAGGAGTTCGCCCAGCGCCGACGGATAGCGCTGCTCTTAGATCTGAGAACATGCGGGGCCTGTGCCGATCCGCGAGGGAATCGACCGTCTCGCCTCCCACACGCGATGAGCGCAGTGCGCCGGAGGCTCTGGGTCCATGCACTCGAGCGCATCCGCCGGCGGCGGTCGGTCGTTCTCGGCTACCACGGTGTCGCCGAGTCACGGCTGCGCGAGGATCTCAGCCTGCTCCAGGTCTCCCCCGATCGCTTCCGGACCCAGCTCGAGCTGCTGCGAGGCGCCGGCTTCCGCTTCGTCACGCTCGCCGAGCTGGCCCGTCAGGCCGCGGGCGGGGTCCCGCAACCGGGCCTCGCTGCGGTGACGTTCGACGACGGCATGCGCAACAACCACGCGGTCGCCCTGCCGATCCTGAACGAGTACGGAATCCCAGCCACCGTCTATGTGACGATCGGCTTCATCGACGGGGAGAGCCCATGGATCGGCGCCGGCGGAGACCGCGCGATGATGAACGAGTCAGAGCTCCGCGACCTGGCCGCCGCGGGCTGGGAGCTCGGCGCCCACACGATGACCCACGCCGACCTCTCGACCCTGGACTACGAGGCCTGCCGCAAGGAGATCGAAGACAGCCGCGATGCCCTAGAGCGCATCGCGGGGGTTGAGGTTCAGACGTTCGCCTATCCGTTCGGTCGCTACGGGCCGGCGGCGCTCGCGGCGGTGAAAGACGCAGGCCTGCTGGCCGCGGTCACCACCGGCTCGGGCAGCTGGGCCCCCTATGAGATGACGCGCGCGATGATCGGCGCGCTCGACCCGGTCCCGATCCTGCTGCTCAAGCTGACCGATCGCTACGAGCCTCTGCTGCAGAGCCCGCCCGCGCGGGCCGCGCGTCTCGCAAGCAAGCGCCTGCGCGAGCTGCTCCGCTCCCGCCGGGCCGCCAGCGAGCATACGCCGGCGTGACCCGCGTCCTGCTCGTGCATCAGCCCTCCGACGGCGGCGTCGGGCGGCATCTCGCCGACCTCGCCGTCGGGCTCGGCGAACGGGGCTTCGACGTCGTCCTGTGCGGGCCCAGCGTGCCAAGAGGGCTCCCCAGCTCCCAGCCCCATGCGCAGCTCGATCTCGAGCGGGCGATCGCTCCACGCGGCGACCTGAAGGCCCTCGCCGTATTCAGCGGGGTCGTGCGGCGCATACGCCCCGACTTGATCCACGCCCACAGCTCGAAGGCCGGCGCGATCGCGCGCATCGGAGCGCTCCTCTTCCCCCGGATTCCCGTCCTCTACACCCCCCACGGCTACGCATTCGCCGGACACTTCTCGCGAGAGGCCGACCGCCTGGCATACCGGGAGATCGAGCGCGCGCTCGCGCGCCTGACCGAGCGCGTGGTCTGTGTGTGCGAGGCGGAGGCGAGGCTTGCACGGACGATCGGACCGGCCGATCGCGTGCGGGTCGTCCACAACGGGATCGAACCGGTCGGCGATGGCCCGGTGCACCCCCGCATGCTCGAGCTCGCTCGGGCGGGGCCGGTCTTGTGCGCGCTGACGCTCCTGCGTCCGGGGAAGGGGCTCGAGACCCTCATCGACGCCGTGCCCGCGGTCCGCGATCGCCATCCGCGGGTCCAGATCGCGATCGCCGGGAAGGGGCCCGACGGCGATGCCCTGCGCGCACGCGCGCTGACGCGCGGCGTGCCCGATGCGGTGCACTTCCTGGAATCGAGCGATGACCCGCTCAGCATCCTGCGCGGGGCACAGATCTTCGTGCACCCGTCCTGGGCGGAGTCCTTCCCCTACGTCATCCTCGAGGCGATGGCGGTCGGCCTGCCGATCGTCGCCAGCGACGTCGGAGGAATCGGGGAGGCACTCGTGGACCAGGAGAGCGGGCTGCTCGTGAGGCCCGGCGACCAGGATGGGCTCGCGCGAGCGCTGATAGGCCTGCTCGACGACGCCGATCGCTCGGCCCGAATGGGCGGGGCGGCCAGGGATCGCCTCGAGCAGCACTTCACGCGCACGGCGATGATCGAAGGCCTGCTCGAGGTCTACCGAGAGGTGCTGATCGCCTGAGGGCCGTCCGTTCGTCCAGACGGACGCGAGGAGGAGCAGTGCGGCGCGGGGATGACCGAGAACACGCTGCTCTGAGCCAGGAGGACCGTGCGGGCGGCGACTAGGCTGAACCTGCGTGCTGCTCATCCACCAGCCGACCAGCTATCCGCGCGAGCGCGCATACATCCTCGGGGTGGTGCTCGGCGAATTCCTCGGGCTTGAATGGCAAGCTCGCGCCGAGACGCGCTCGGACATAGAGATAACGCTGCCCGAGCTCTCCGGCGAAAGCAGCCTCGTGATCGCCGACCGCCTCTTTGCGACGCCCGAGCGCCTGTGGTGCAAGCAGGAGAGCCTGCCCGGGCGTCCGCTCGCGCGCTGGCACCTCGGGGAAGCTCCGATCGCCCCCAAGCTGGTGAGCCCGGAGGTACCCGTCGTCTACGGTGAGCGGCTTGCGAACGGCAGCTTCTATGAGCAGACGAACGACCATGCCCGGCTGGGGGTCGACATCTTCGGGAGCATCTTCTTTCAGCTCACCCGTTATGAGGAGCTCGTCTGTTCGACCCGAGATGAGCACGGGCGCTTCCCGGCTGCCGCCTCGCTCGCCCACGCGGAAGGGTTCCTGAGCCGTCCGCTGGCGAACGAGTACGTGGAGATCCTGTGGACAGCGCTGGCGGGTCTGTGGCCGCGCCTGGTGCGCTGCGAGCGATCGTCCAGCGAGCGCCTCAGCCACGACGTCGACTGGCCGCTTCACCCGGCGCTCTCCGCGGCGCGGGCGGCCAGGGCCGCGCTCGGAGATGTCGTGCGCAGGCACGACGGTGGCATGGCCCTGACACGCCTGAAAGCGATGCGCGCACGCCGACACGCCGACCACCGGGCCGATCCCTACAACACCTTCGACTTCATCATGGACCTCAGCGAGCGCCGAGGTCTGCGCAGCGCATTCTATTTCATGTCCGGACGCACGGACACGCGCTTCGACGGCACCTACAGCCTTGAGGACCCGTGGATCGGCGCCCTGATCCGCCGCATCCATGAGCGTGGGCACGAGCTGGGGCTGCATCCGAGCTATGCGACCTTTCGGGATCCCGAGGCCATCTGTGCCGAGCGCGATGCGCTCCTGCAGAGATGCGAGCGCCTCGGCGTGGAGCAGGCGCAGTGGGGCGGGCGCCAGCATTTCCTGCGTTGGGAGAACCCGACGACCTGGCGGGGCTGGGAGCAGGCCGGTCTCGCCTACGACTCCTCGCTCGGCTTCTCCATGAACCCGGGGTTCAGATGCGGTACGTGTTTCGAGTACCCCGCCTTCGATCTCCTGTCCCGGCGGCGCATGGGCCTGCGCGAGCGCCCGCTGGTGGCGATGGAGATGGGGCTGTTCGATGACCCAGCCGGAGCTGACCGGGAGGGGCTCGATACGATCGCGGAGCTTCGCCGCCGTTGCGAGCTGTTCGGCGGGGACCTCACGTTGCTCTGGCATAACTCCCGGCTGGCGTCCCGGCGCGAGCGGGGGCTTTACACTGCGACGCTCGCACAATAACGTGCGACATTCATGGACTGGCGAGAATGAGCGTTGAACTGACTCCTGAGATCGACCCCGCGTGGGTCCCCACGATTCTCGATCTCGAGTACGAGGCCTCGACCCCCTTTTACGACTTCGTGTTCGCCGATGAGGCCGCCGCACGCCGCTCACAGCGGATTCTGTTCGACGCGGGAGCCGGAGAGTGGGCGCCCCCGTACGGGCACGCGTTCGTCGAGGACGGGGAGCTGGTCGGGCTGCTGGGCGGCGCTTTGTGGAACGACCTTCAGCGCGTACGTCTCGCCGCCTCGCTTGCGCTGGCCAGAGCAGGCGTATTCGACGACGAGGAGCTCGCACACAGGATGCAGCTTGGCGTCAGCTGTCTCGCACAACCGCAGGAGGGTGACTACTACTACGGCGTTGTCGCGGTCACGCCCGCGGCACGCGGGAGTAGCGTGGCCGCGGAGATATTCGAACTCGCAAGGCAGCTGGCACGCGAAAGCGGCGCGACCCGGGTCGTCGGCCAGACCCTGGCGGAGAACACCCGGCTCGTGGCCTACTACGAGCGCACCGGCCACCACTGGATCGGCGAGGGCAGGGCGCGCGACCCGCAAACCGGGCGCGAGTTGCACTACCGGCACTTCGCCATAGCGCTGTAGCCGATCGCCGGGGAGTCAGCGTGCTTGCGAAACTCAAGGGGCTGCTCGCAAATCCCGAGAAGGCAGCATTAGCGCGCGCCGCCTGGGGATCCGTGACCAAGCCGCACCGCCGCCCGCTCGACCTGGAGGAGCACCTGGATGCGACATACCGCTGGCTGTGCGCCGCCCAGGACGCGACCGCGGACGACGGGGTGGCCGCCGACTTCGATCTGCTCACGGGATGCTGGTCGGCCTCCTACCCCGAGACGACCGGATACATCATCCCGACATTCCTCGCCCTGGCCGAGGCGCGCTCTGAGCCGGATGCACACGAGCGGGCACTGCGCATGGCCGACTGGGAGGCCGACATCCAGATGCAGGACGGCGCGGTGCTGAGCGGCCCGCTCGGGGGACCTCGGGGACCGGCCGTCTTCAATACGGGCCAGGCGATCTTCGGCTGGATCTCGGCTTTCCAGGCCAGCGGGAACGAGCGCTACGCAGAGGCCGCTCGATCGGCGGGAGCGTGGCTCGCACACAACCAGGACGCCGATGGAGCCTGGCGCGGCGAGAGCCTCTCGATGATGACGACGGCGTCGGTTAACACCTACAACGTGCGCTGCGCCTGGGCGCTCGCGTACGCGGCGAATGTCCTCGGCGAGGACGAGCTCATGCAGGCGGCGCTGCAGAACTGCGAGTGGGTTCTCGCCCAGCAGAACGATGCAGGCTGGTTCGCCCATACGGGTTTTGCCGAGAACGAGGTGCCCCTGCTGCACACGATCTCCTATGTGATCGAGGGCCTGCTCGGCGTGTACGCGTTCACCCACGAGCGGCGCTACCTGCAGGGCGCGCTGCTCGCGCTGGACCCGATAGTGAAGCTCTACGATGCGGGCCGACTGCGGGGGCGTCTGGACTCAAGCTGGCAGGGGACGGTCCCCTGGCGCAACCCCACGGGCGAGGCGCAGATCGCGGTTGTCCTGGGCCGAGTCGACCGCCACCTGCCGGGAAGGGGTTACGGCAGGGCCGCGCGGCGCCTGATCGAAGACGTCGCAGATATGCAACTAGGGCTCGCTGCGCCTCAGGGCAACTCCGGGCCTGCTTCGGCGGGCGCGAGCCCCACGGCCGGCGGGGTGCCGGGTTCCTTTCCCATCTGGGGTGAATACATGCGCTTCGCATTACCCAACTGGGCGGCGAAGTTCTATCTCGATGCCCTGCTGCTCGAGCAGCACGGCATCGACGAGAAGAGCTTCCCTGGGCTGAGCGCTCCGTAGCATGGCGCGCGCAGCCGACCTCGCGCGCTCACGCCTGAGCGCCCCCTACAAACGCCTGCGCAGGATGTATGAGCCCATCCGACGGCGTGTCCAGGGAACGCTCACGCGCGAGGAGCTCAGAGATGCGCTGGCCGAAGCAGGCGTCGTCCCCGGCGCGACGGTGATGACGCACGTCTCGATGGACGAACTGATCCGCACGACCTCAGCGATCAACGCGCTCGAGTTGATCGCGCTGCTGAAGGAGCTGCTGACCGAGGAAGGCACCCTGCTCGTGCCGACGTTTCCCTTCACCGGACGCGAGGCCGACTACCTGGCCACCAACCCAAGCTTCGACGTTCGAAGGACGCCGTCGCAATCCGGCCTGATGACCGAGCTGTTCCGGCGGATGCCCGACACCGTCAGGAGCCTGCATCCGACGCATCCCGTGTCGGGCTGGGGCGCCCACGCCGCGGAGATCCTGAGCACCCACCATCTCGGGGAGACCTTCGCCGAGACTTCACCGTTCTGTCGCCTGCGCGAGTATGACGGCGCCGTGGTCGGGATCGGCGTAGGCATCATGAGGGGCTTTACTATCATCCACGCCGCGGAGTATCTGCATCCAGAGGCGCGGGCTTACGCGTTCTCATCACAGGCCGAGACGGTGACGCTCAAAGATGGGGAGACGATGATCGACTACACCTTTCATCCGCTTCGCGTGGGCCCGCGCAGGCACGGGCGCAGCGCCGACCCGCGCACGACCGAGGTGCTCACATACAGGCGCCACGCGGGACTGCTCATCTCCTCGGCGCGGGCGGACGCCTTCATCGAGCGGCTGTGCGAACTCATCTCCCGCGGCTCCTTCTATGCCTCCGGCCCGCTTCCGCCCCAATGACCCCAGCCGAGGTGGGCGCACTCATCGCCGAGGTCCTCGGCATCGACCCGAGCAGGATCCGCGGCGATCTCGCCTTTGGCGAGGTCCCGGAGTGGGACTCGCTGCACCACGTAAACCTGATGATCGCGCTGGAGGATCGACTCGGCGTGGTGATCGGCCCAGAGCAGCTCGTCGAGCTGACCACCGTCACTCTCATCGAGCAGTTCGCTGCTGCCCATGAGCCGCTGGGCGCAGAGCCTCCGAGCACGGGGAGCTGAACTGAGCCATGGCGGATCTGGCGGTGGACCGGGAGGACGGACGCTCGCTGCGCTCTGGGTTCCTGCGCCAGGCCGCCGGCGACCCTGACGCGCCGGCACTGGTAATCGGCGAGCAGACCTGGACCTACAGACAGATCGAGCATAAGGCGCGCGTGTGGGCGCACGCGCTGCTCGCCACGCTCGAGTCTCGCCCGGCTCGGGTGGGGGTGCTGGGCTATCGCAGCGAGCTCTCCTACGCCGGCACGCTCGCCGCGCTCTTCGCGGGCGCCACGTTCGTGCCGCTGAACCCCACGTTCCCCTCGGCGCGCACGCAGATGATGATCGAGCTCGCCGACCTCGACGCGATCATCGTCGAGAGACGCTACCAGGAGTACCTCAGGGAGTCGCTGCCCGACGGCCACCTTCCCCGGCTGGTGCTGACGCCTGACACCGACGAGACGGCCGCAGATCTCGCGGAGCGCGTTCTGAGCGCGCAGAACGTCGATGCCTTCGAGCCGCTGAGCGAGCTGCCCGCGGTGCTGGAAGTCGAGATCGCCTACCTGCTCTTCACCTCGGGAAGCACCGGCGTGCCGAAGGGCGTGCCGGTCATGCACGCGAACGTGCTCCACTTTCTCGACGTGATGATCGAGCGCTACGGGCTCGGCCGGGAGGATCGCTTCTCGCAGACCTTCGACCAGTCGTTCGACCTGTCGGTGTTCGACCTGTTCCTCGCCTGGGAGGCCGGCGCGTCGGTGCACGTGCTGTCCGCAATAGACCTCGTCGCGCCGACGGTGTTCGTCAGCCGCCACGAGCTCACCGTGTGGTTCTCGGTGCCCTCGATCCCAGCGCTGATGCGCAAGAAGGACCTCTTGCGGTCCGAGAGCATGCCGTCGCTCCGCTGGAGCCTGTTCTGTGGGGAGGCGCTTCCACGGGAGACCGCGGAGGCATGGCAGGCGGCAGCGCCGAACTCGACGCTCGAGAACCTCTACGGGCCCACGGAGCTGACGATCGCCTGCTTCGCCTACCGCTGGGATCCCGCCCGCTCTCCGGCTGAATGCGTCAACGAGCTCGTGCCGATCGGGCGGCCATACCGCGGGCTCGGTGCCATCATCCGCGATGAGGAGGATGCTCCGGCCCGCGAGGGTGAAGCCGGCGAGCTGCTCGTGTGCGGGCCGCAGACGGTGCCGGGATACTGGCGGGCTCCGGAGAAGACGGCCGAGCGCTTCCTGAGGCTCCCCGCACGCATGGCCACTGCCGAAGGCGAAACGACCTTCTACGCGACAGGAGACCGCGTGATCCGGGATGCGCGGGGATGCTACGCGTATCTCGGGCGAACAGACCACCAGGTCAAGATCCGGGGCGGCTATCGGGTCGAGCTTGGCGAGATCGAGTCGGTTCTGCGCGGCTTTGACGGCGTCGTGGAGGCTGTCGCCGCCGGCTGGCCGGTCGAGGAGCAGGTCATCCAGGGGATCGTCGCGTTCGTCTCAGGCTCCGCGCTGTCCGCGGAGCGGATCCTTGCGAGCGCGCACGAGAGCCTGCCGAGCTACATGGTCCCCGCACAGGTGAGGCTCGTCGAGCGCATGCCGCTGAACGCCAACGGCAAGATTGACCGCAACGCTCTCGTCGCCGAGCTCGCCGGCGAACAGGGATCTCCCGCCCAGGCGCAGCCTGGACGCCTGGACCCCGGCTAGTCTCGGCTTCATATGCCCAGGCTTCTGGCCCGCGTGCGTCACGCGCTCGCGCAATCGAACGGCAACCTGCTCGCCCGCTTCGTAGCGCTCAACGTCCTCGGCGCCTTCGCCACCGGCCTCATTGGCTTCGCGACGTCGATCGCGCTTGCCCGCTGGCTCGGGCCCTCCGACCGGGGCCTGCTCGCCCTGATGATCTCGGTCAGCTCACTGGCGCTCGTGCTGGGCGGGGTCGGCCTGCCCTGGGCGGCCATCTACTACGCCAAGCGCACCGACGCCACGCCCGGGGGACTGCTGGGCAACAGCCTCCTGCATGCTGCGCTGCTCGCCGTCGTGCTGATACCCGCCACCTGGTTGCTGCACAGACCTCTCGCTGAGGCGTTCGGCCACGGACAGGGTGGCCTGACGTGGGTTCTCGCGGCGGTGCTGGTGCCGGTCATGTTCCTCGACTGGACCACGCACGGCCAGCTCCAGGGCATGCTGCTGTTCGGGCGCTACAACGTCCTGCTCGTGCTCTCGAAGATGGCCTACGCGCTCGGCGTCCTGATACTGCTGGGCATCGCGGGGCTGGGTGTCGCGGCGGGAGTGCTCGCCTACACCGCCAGCTCGGTGGTGATGGTCCTCGGTGCCCTGACGCCGATCCTGGCATCGGGGCAGCCGCGCTTGGATGCGCGCTTGTACCGTGCCATGCTGCACTACGGCTCACGCGTACAGGTCGGAACGATCTTCCAGACGGCGATAGCCCGGCTGGATGTCATTGTCCTGCAGTTCTTCCGCCCGCTGTCGCAGGTCGGCTACTACGTGGTGGCACAGACGATCGCCGAGCTCATGCTGCAGCTCACGGGCGCGTTTCAAACGAGTGTGATGCCGCTCATGGCCCGGTACGAGGGAGACGCGCGCCAGGCGATCACCAGCGCCGACTCGGTACGCCACCATGGCATTCTCGCAGGAGCCGCGACCCTCGCCAACGTGGTCTTCGGCACCGGCGTGATCCTGTTCCTCTACGGCTCGCGATTCCATCCCGCAGTCGTGCCGATGCTCGTGCTGCTCCCGGGGATCTGGTTCGCGGGCATGGGCGGCGTGATCCAGGGCGACCTCAGCGGCCGGGGCCGGCCCGGGCTGGCCTCCCAGCTCGCCGCACTGGCCGCGGCGGTCACGATCATCATGGACCTCGCGCTGATCCCACCGCTCGGGGTGCTCGGCGCCGCGCTGGCATCGGTAGTGGCCTACACCACCTACGGCATCAGCTCGCTGATCGCTCTGCACAGGGTGAGCCGCATACCGATACGCACGCTGCTGGTGCCCACCCGAGCCGACTTCGCGGGCTACTGGCATGTGCTGCTGCGTGCCTTCTCGCGGCTGCGTCCGAGCGCCGGCGGTGCGGCCTGAGGTACTCGGCTTCGCCGCGCTGCGCTGCGCCGCGGAGCAGCTGCTGATATCGCGCTCGGCCATCTGTCGATGGCGCATTTGCCCTCCGCCCCATCTGTCATCATCCGAGGCCCGTGGACGAGCACGTCGAGCCCAGGAACACCCAGCGGATCGCGCCGATCCTCTGGCGAGGAAGATTCATCATCCTCGCCTCGGTGGCGGTCATGCTCCTGCTCGCACTCATCTATACGGCGCGCTCGGCCAAGGTCTACGAAGCCACGGCGATCCTCCAGGTGAGCGTCCCCAACCAGGGGGCCACCGCCGATACGACCGCGGCCAATCAGGGGCTTGCGCAGAACTACGCAACGCTGCTGGTTTCACCGGGATTCCTCGGCAAGATCCGCCAACAGGTCGACTCCGGGCGCCTGAGCACCTCGCAGCTGGAATCCCGGCTCCACGCCAACGCCCTGTTGCAGACGGCGCTGGTGGAGCTGCACTCCACGGGTCCGTCCCCGCGCGCCGCGCAGACGCTCGGCCAGCAGGTGGCACAGGCGTTCCTCGCAAACCTGCAGAGCGAAGCCAACAGCACGACCGCCCAGCAGCAGAGTCAGATCGAAAGAACGGTCGTCAGCCTGAGCACGCGCATAGCCGCGCTGCAGGCCCTGCCGACCGCGGGCATTCCGCCCACGTCCGAGCAGATCAGCTCGCTGCTGGCGTCGCGAGCGGCGCTCATCACCCAGACCGCGACGCTTGTCGCCAACGGTCTCGCGCAGGGAACCAGCGCGACGCTCTCGGCGCCTCCGTCGGCCTCTTCGAGCCCGATCAGTCCCCGACGCTCGCTCAATCTGCTCGCGGGGCTGCTGCTGGGACTGCTCCTGGGCGTGGGGATCACCTGGATGCGCCACGTCCTGCAGCCGGGCCTGCGCTCCTCCGAGGAAGCCGCGGCCCTGGTCGGGGAGGAGGTGCCGGTGCTCGCCTCGATACCCCTCACACCGATGCTGAAGTCCAAGGATCCAACCCTGCCCGAGGCCTACAGCATCCTGCAAACGAACCTCTTCTTCGCGATGCGCAACCAGAAGTTCCGCCTCCTGACCTTCGTCGGGCCCAACCCGCGCGTGGGCAAGACCTCGGTGGTGGAAGGATTGGCGAACGCGGCGGTTCGCGGCGGGCAGAGCGTCCTCATCGTCGACGGGGACATGCGCGCGGGAACGCTCTCCAGCCGCTACGGAAAGAGCCATCATGCAGGACTGGCCGACCTGCTCCAGGGAACCGTGGACCTCGACGACACGCTCGTCTCGCTGAACCCGGGGCTGTCGCTGCTGCCGACACGCCCTTCCCAGATCAATCCCCCGAGCCTGCTCTCGGGTGAGCGGATGAGGACGCTGAGCGCCGAGCTGAGAGAGCATTTCGACATCGTCCTGATCGACTCGCCGCCGATCGGCGGGCTCGCGGACGGTCTCATCCTCGCCTCGCTGTCCGATGCC
The DNA here is from genome assembly GCA_049512215.1 of Solirubrobacteraceae bacterium. Taxonomy (GTDB): domain Bacteria; phylum Actinomycetota; class Thermoleophilia; order Solirubrobacterales; family Solirubrobacteraceae; genus Palsa-744. The sequence continues at coordinate 13,728 of JBEKXJ010000050.1, read as the reverse complement.
GTGGTGATGGTCGTGCGTGCGGGCCTGACAACCCCCGCCGATCTCACGGGGGCCGCCACGAGCCTGCACCAGAGCCACACGCCGATCGCCGGCATGGTGGTGTTCGAGGAGCGGCTGCTCGAGCCCTACTACCCGCTCGCGGAGCAGCCGGAACCCGGGGAGAGGGATCCCGTGGCGCACGACCCCGCCATGCTCTCCTGACCAGCCGCCGCCCGCAACTTCTGCTGCTGGGAGGCTCAGCGCTCGGACTGCTTATTCTCCAGCCGGCGCTGATCCAGCCGAAGATCGGGCTCGAGCTGGTGGCGGCGGTCATCGCGATCTTGCTCGCGTGGAGGTCGGTCGCCTATCCGCTGGCCCTGGCGGGCATCCCCACGCTCATCGATGCCGTGGTGGGATCGAACCCCTTCCCCAAAGGACTCGTAACCTTTCTCCTGGCAGCCTGGATCGGCCTGGGAATCATCTTCGCGCTCATGCGTGAGGACCACGGCCTCGGCGGGCGCGTGCTCCTGAGCGCACCGGTTGCGCTCTCGCTCGTCTTCCTAGGGCTCATGATCCTGCGGCTCGGGCCATCGCCGGACGAGGCCTACGGGAGCGTCAAGGTGCAGCTGTACGTCGCTGATGACCTGATGTTCCTGATCGGGGCGCTCTTCGTCGGCTCGCGCAGAAGCGAGCTTCGGCGGTTCCTGCTGCTGACGCTGGCGATCACGGCCGGTGGCGCGCTCCTGCTCCTGTTCGAGCTGCTCAGCGGCAGCGCGAAAGCCGTGGTCGGGGAACGCTTCTCCCTCACCCCCCAGGAGTACCCGATCGCCCTCGCGCGCAGCAGCGCCGACGGGATCCTGATAGCGATATACGCCGTCCTCGCCGCGAGCAGGGCCTCGGTGCGATTGTGGGCCCTGGCGGTGCTGCCGGTGCTGGTCGTCGCGATGCTCGCGGCGGGCTCGCGCGGTCCCGTGTTGGCCTTCCTGTTCGGCCTGATCGCGCTCATCGCGCTGACGGCTGCGGGCGGGCGGGCTCGACGCCGGCTGCTGCTCGTCGGCGCAGGTCTGCTCGTCGCGACGGTGATCGTGCCGCTCGTCGTTCCGGGATCGGCTCTGGGCCGGGCTCTCTCGGCGATCGTCGGAGGCGCGAGCGGCCTCTCGACAAACGGCCGCGCGCACCTCTGGTCGCAGGCCTTCACGGCGTTTGCCGAACATCCCCTGTTAGGCATCGGCACCGGCGGTTTCGCCGCGCTCAGTGCCGAAACCTACCCCCACAACATCCTGCTCGAAAGCGCCTGCGAGCTCGGCCTGGTCGGCGCGCTCGTGATGCTGGGCATCCTCGGCAGCTCTCTGAGCCGGCTGATCAGACTGTGGCGCTCGGCCCCGGGAGCGCAGGCGCTCGATGCGGGACTGCTGATCGCGCTATTCCTGAGCGCCCTGATCAACGCGCTCTTCTCCGGCGCGATCCAAGACAACCAGGGGATCTGGATCTGGGCGGGGCTGGGGCTGGCCATGAGCGCCCGAATCGCCTCGCAGGCGAGCCTGTTGGCGCCTCGGGCGCGGACGCAGGCTAATCCCGCCCCAATCGCCGCCCGCCTTGCCCGGCCCCGATCGATACGCAGCCGCGGGCTCCGAGCGCAATGAGCGAAGGCCAAACGCGACCGTCCGTGGAGGCCTCCGCGGACGGTCGCGCAAACGGCGATGCCCGTTCAGAGCGCAACGGCCTCGTGATGCTCTGCGACGTCGATCTCGAGGCACTCGATGCGACGCGCACGCACACGATCGAAGTGGCGCGCTGCTTTGCCGATGCGGGACTGGAGGTCGACCTGATCGCACGTGGACCCGACCCGCAGATCGCCGGGGTGCGCTACCACAGCGCACACGGCACTGAGGCCCAGAAGGTGCGGCGGATCTTGACGGTAAACCTGCATACGATCGGCGTTCTCTACAAGCGCCGGCGCACGGCCTGGCGGCTCTACGTGAGACACCACTGGAGCAACACGCCGGTCCTCCTCGCCGGCCGCGTGCTCGGATACCGGGTTGTCACCCAGGTCGATGACGTCCCATACGGCCGCTCCTTTGAGCCCGACATCGCAGTCGCAGTCGACTATGTCAAGCGGCTCACCACCGTCATCATGGGGCGCATCGCTTGTGGAATCGTCGCCGTCACCTCCCAGATCAAGGGGCTGCTCGTCGAGGAGTTTCACGTTCCCCCCGAGCGTGTCGCGGTCCTGCCCAACGGGGTGGACGTCGACTTCTTCCGCCCCTCCCCCCGCGCGCAGGCGATCGAGCGGCTGGGGCTCGAGCCGGGCTGCCGCTACGCCGTCTTCCTCGGGCGCTTCCAGCCATGGGTCGACTTCGACACGCTGCTCGAGGGGTTCGCGATCGTCGCGGCCCGCCGGAGCGACGCGCGCCTGATCCTCGTCGGCGACGGCTTTGAACGCGAGCGGGTCGAGCGGGACACGCTCCGGCTCGGGATCGCGGACTCCGTCCTCATCACCGGCTTCATCCGCGAGCGGACGAGGATCAGGGACTACATGTGCGCGGGGACCGTCGCGCTCGCCGCGCATCGTCGCGAGTACGTTGGCCACATCGGCGTGAGTCCGACGAAGCTCGCAGAGTATCTGGCGATGGGCCGAGCGGTGATCGCCGAGGACGTACCGGGGCTGCGAGAGGTCCTCGAGGAATCCGGCGCAGGAGTCGTCGTGCCCGCCGATCCCAAAGCCATGGCCGAGGCGATCGAGTCCCTGCTCGACCCCGTCCGAGCGGACGAGCTCGGCGTGCTCGGCCGCCGCCTGGCCGAGGAGCGCTACTCGTGGCGCTCGGTCGTGGAACGGACCCTGCCGCTCTTCCAGGACGGCGCTCAAGCCGCGGGGCGAACAGCGCCGGCGGCTTCGCACAGCTCGATGTAGAGATCCTCGAGCCGCCTCACCACCACGTCCAGGTCGAAGTTCGCCCGCTGACGCTCCAGTGCCGCCTGCCCCAGGCGCGACGCGAGCTCGCGATCATCCAGCAGCCGGCCGATCGCCGCTGCGAGCTTAAGCGAATCGCCGGGCTTGACGAGCAGACCACTCACCCCGTCCTCGATCAGCTCAGGGACACCGCCGACGGCGGTCGCGACGATCGGGGCGCCTGCCGCCATGTACTCGATCACGGCCAGCGGGAGTCCCTCCCAGTTCGACGGCAGAACGGCTACGTCGAACGCACCGATCACGTCGGCCACGTCCTGACGGCGACCCACGAGACGCACCTCCTCGGCGACGTCGAGTTCGTCGATCAGCGCCTGCAGCCGCTCTTCTTCGGGCCCGTGCCCGACGATCACACAACGGATGGGATTGGCCGAGTCCCGCTTCAGCAGCGCGATCGCCCGGATCAGATGCTCGTAGCCCTTCTGAGGATAGAGCCTGCCCACGGCCCCGATAAGCGCGGTCTCGGGCGGCAGGTCGAACTCCGCGCGCACGTCTCTGCCGTGCCGGGGCGCGGGCGGGATCCCGTTGGGAATGACCCGGATGCACTCCGCCGGGATGTGCTCCACCTCAATCATGTTTCGGCGATCCCACTCCGAGACGGCGAGCATCACGTCACCGCCGCGCGCGAGGACGTTGCGGTCGAGGAATCGGCGCAGCGGCTTTCCCTCGAAGGCCCACGAGTGCTCATGGTTGACGATCACCGGCACGTGCGCCAGACGACCGACCACAGTCCCCGGCACGCTCGCTCGCGGCATGTGCGCGTGCAAGACGTCGATCGGCTCGCGTCGCAGCTCTTTGTAGAGGCGGACCCAAGAGTGGTTCGGCAGCAGCGAGCGGCCTTCCAGCCTGAGCACCTGCACGCCGGACTCCTCTAGCTCGGTCAGCTCTGCCTCGTTGACTGCCCGTCGCTCGGGTGGAGGGGCGCGGGTGACACAGAGATAGCGCCTGAAGCGTTCGGGGTCGAGCCGCCTGACGAACTCGAAGGCGACCCGCTCGGCTCCTCCATAGCACGTGCCGACGTTGAGGGCCAACGTCATGACGCCGATAGGAGAATCGCCGTCGCGCACCCTGCTCACGTGGTTCGGATGATCAACACCGAGCAGGGCGCGTGGTGGGAGACCTTGTTGGGCACCGAGCCGAGCAGGAAGCGCTTGGCGCCGGTCATGCCCTTGTTGCCCACGACGACGAGATCCGCCTCCCGCTCCTCGGCGACGTCGAGGATCGCATCGGCCGGATCCCCCTGGCGGGCGAACACGCTCGCGCTCACGCCCGCCTCGCGCGCCACCTCGGCCGCCGCCTCGAGCGTCGCGTCGACGTCCTCACGCGGATTGATCGCCCACTGCAGATCCTCGGGAGCCTCGCGTCGTTCCTCCTGCAAACGCTGCGCGGGTACCGGCTCATAGGCGCTCACGAGCTCGAGTTTCGCCCCGAGGGCGTGGGCCAGGTCGACTGCCTGACGCACAGCCTGGGTGGCCGTATCGGAGCCATCGGTGCCCACGACGATCGATTTGAACATGATCCTCCCTTGCGTGTGGTCGGAGTTGAGACGCCACCGGCAGGGCGATCATATCCGTGCCATCCGCCCGTGAGATGCGGGGTAGCTCTGCGGAGGGCGCCCTGCGCGGTGTGGGCCTGGCCGCGCCTGGCTCTAACGTTTGCTGAGCAGTGATCGACCTGCACTGCCATGTGCTTCCAGGCATCGACGACGGCCCGCGAACCGTGGAGGGGTCGCTGACGCTCGCCCGCGCTGCGGCGGACGCGGGCACGCAGACGCTCGTGGCCACGCCCCACGTGAGCTGGCGCTATCGCAACGAGGCCGCCGCGATCGCATCGCTCACCGCGGAGCTCAGCGCGCGCATCGCAGCCGAGGGGCTGGCGCTCGAGCTGCGACGGGGCGCCGAGATAGCGATCTCCCGCCTCGGGGACATCGAGCCGGCCGAGCTCGGGCGCCTCGGTCTCGGCGACGGCCCATGGCTGTTGATGGAGCCCCCGTTTACACCCGTGGCCGGGAGCCTCGGCGCGCTCCTGCTGGAGCTCCAGCGCGAGGGCCACCGCATCTTGCTCGCCCACCCCGAGCGCTGCCCGGCCTTCCACCGCGACCCGTCGGTGCTGGCCTCGCTCGTGCGCGGGGGTGTCCTGACGTCGATCACGGCCGGTTCGCTCGTGGGGCGCTTCGGAGCGCCCGTACGCCGTTTCGCGCTGGAGCTTGCCCGGGAGGGGATGATCCACAACGTGGCCTCAGACGCGCACGACGCCGTCCACCGGCCTCCCGCGATCGCCGCCGAGCTCGAGCAGGCCGGGCTCGGGCCCCTCACGGAGTGGCTCACATGCGAGGTGCCGGCGGCGATCCTGGCGGGCGAGGATCTACCGCCGCGCCCGGCCCTCGAGCTCCCCGATCTGAAGTTGGGACGCCGGCCGCGCTGGTGGCGGCGCGGCTCAGGCTAGCTTCGTGATCGCCACGACCATCCCGATCAGGACGAAGACGACGATCGCTATCTGCATCCAGATCCAGGTCGGGGACATGCAACGACAGCGTACCTCGCGGGGGTGGGCATGCCGTGGCGAACGATCGACTAGCGTGTCTGGGCCATGTACAGGCGCAGACACACCCTCGCTGCGGGGCTCGCAATCGGCGTCTGCTCGCTCGCCGGGCTCGCGCCGGCGGCCCACGCCGAGGGCAGCGCGGCCGCGAGCCCGCCCGCCACGCCACTGGGCGGAGTCAACATCATCGGCCTCTACGACGGAGCCCCGCCGTCGCGTGCGGCCCAGGAGATAGCCGACGCCCACAAGCTCCACGCCACGGTCGTGCGCGCCGAGGTGCCCTGGTCGGCGTTCGAGCCAACCGGGCCGAATCTCGTCGACCCGGAAGCCCTGGCCTTCACGGACCAGCTGGTGGACGACGCGGCGGCCGACGGTATCCGCGTCATCATCACCGCGGACAGCACCCCCTGCTGGGCCTCATCGGCCCCGGCGGCGCTGCTCGCAACGTGCGTTCCCACGAGCACGAGCCCGGCCAACGCATGGCCTCCGCAGAACCCGGCCGACTACGCCGCCTTCGTCGCCTACCTCGCCCAGCGCTACGGTAGCCGGCTTGCCGCGATCGAGATCTGGAACGAGCCCGATCAGTCCAACGAAGACTACTTCGCCGGGCCGGCCAAAGCCCAGCGATACGCGGCCGTCCTGCGGGCGGCCTATCCGGCAATCAAGCAGGCGAACCCCGCCGTTCCTGTGCTCGCGGGCTCGATCGTGGGCGCCAACGGGGAATTCCTCCGCGCCCTCTACGCGGCGGGCATCAAGGGCTACTACGACGGCCTCGCGGTCCACTTCTACACGCTGACGCTCGGGGCGATCCGCTCGATTCACGAAGTGCAGCTCGCCAACGGGGACGCGACGCGGGTTTGGCTCGACGAGTTCGGCTGGAGCAGCTGCTACCCGGGCCAGCGGATCCAGGAGGAACAGGCGTGCGTGACAGAGCGCCAGCAGGCAGAAAACCTCACCGACGTCTTCCGCTCGCTCGCGCGAACCCCCTACGTGGCTGCCGTGGTCGCCTACGATCTGCAGGACGCCGGCAGCGAGGACTTCGGCGTGCTGACGCGCAGCGGGGCTCCGAAGCCCGCCTTCTTCGCGCTCTCGAGGGTGCTCGCCTCTCCGTTCGGAAGCCCCCAGCCGACGACGCTCGGCCTTCGCCGCCAAGGCGGCCGGGTCGTGGCCAGCGGATCGGCCGCAGTCGGCGACTACATGGAGCTCCAAGCCTTCCAGGGCACCCTGCTGCGCTACAGGGCGCTGTTCGTGCTCGACCGCTTCAACCGCTACTCGATCGCATTGCCGCGGGTACTGGGGACGAGCGGCCTGAGCGTGCGCGTCTTTCAGTACTGGGCAGGCGTCGCTCACGCGGCGCGCAGGAGCATCTGATCATTCCGCGTTGTGGAAGAGTGCTCCCAGGGTCAGCGCGAGGATCTTCATGTCCAGGCCGAGTGACCAGTTGGCGATGTAGTAGTTGTCCCACTCGATCCGCTCGGCCAGCGAGGTCTGCCCACGCAGCCCGTGCACCTGCGCCCAGCCGGTGATACCCGACTTGACCCTGTGGCGGTCGCCGTAGCGGATCACGTCCTGGCGGAAGAGCTCGACGAACTCGGGGCGCTCGGGGCGGGGGCCCACGAGGCTCATGTCCCCGCGCAGGACGTTGATCAGCTGGGGCAGCTCATCGAGCGAGGTGCTGCGCAAGAAGCGCCCGACGAGGGTGCGCCTGTCCTCGCCCTCCACGCCGCCCGGCGCGGTGTCCCCCCCCAGCAGGAATTCAATCGCGGTGGTCTCCTCCTCGCCCTCGGCCCTGGCAGGCTCCAGGCGCATCGAGCGGAACTTGTAGCAGTTGAACACCTTGCCGTCGCGACCGACGCGGCGCTGGCTGAAGAGCGCGGGACCGGGCGAGCTGAGGCGCACAGCCACCGCAGCGGCGAGGATCACGGGGGAGAGCACCACCAGCAAGAGCAACGCGAGCACGCGGTCGAAAGCGTGCTTGACGGCGAACTGCAGCCCGTTGGGATTGACGGTGGTGAAGGACATCAACGGCAGCCCGCCGACCGTGTCGTAGCCCACGCGCTCGTTGATCGTGTCGAACATCCGCGGCACCACCGACACCTCGATACCGAGTTCCTGACAGTGCTGGATCAGACGGCTGACGTGCTCGTCGGCGACCGAGGAGAAAGCGACGATCAGGTTCCTTACGCCGGTGCGCATGACGGTCTCGTCGAGATCCTCGACAGTCCCGAGCACCGGGACGTCGCGTCCCCCCACCTCGGCCACCGAGCGCGGGTCCTCGTCGAGGAAGCCCACCGGGACAAGCCCGTACTCCGGATGGCTGTCCAGCCGGCGCGCCACCTGCGCCCCGACGACTCCCGCACCCATGATCAGGACCGGCTTTCCGACCAGCCGCCGGGCCCGCGCCATGCGCTGGGCCAGAGAGAGGGTCACGCGCCCGAAACCCACGAGCAGGAGCGCCAAGAGCCAGGTCCGCACCCACAGGCTGGGCACCCTCTGGTTGGCGAACGCGCCGATCATCGCGACGGTCATTGCGGCGACCGAGACGGCGCTGATCACCGGCACCACGCCGTCCAGAACCAGGGCCCGCAGACGCGTGCGGTAGAGGCCCCGCAGGTAGAACAGCAACATCACAAGCGGTGGCAGCCCCAGCAGCGGCGCGCGAAGCGGGCCGACGTGCAGAACCCCGTCGACGCCCCCGAGAGCGAGCGTCACGGCCGCACAGAGAAGCACGAAATCCACGGTCGGCCGGAGGATTTCCCAGCCTTGGCCCTCTAGCAGCCATTGCAGGGGGCCGCCGAGGAAATCGCCGCCCCCGAGGGCTTTCGGCCAGGGGGCGTCGTGGCTTAGCTCGCCGCGGAGGGGAAGAGCGGTTGTCGTCTGTTGGGTGATGCGTGTGCGGTCCATTTATTAGGGCGTCCTTGTCCCTTACGTTGCTTGTCGATTCCTGCGTGCCATTGCTTTAGCTCCAGATGCTCTCTCGCTGCCTACCTGCGGGTCCGCTGCGGCCGTTCGGCCGCGTCAATTGCCTGGTGAGCACACCCGTCAGGGCCAGCACTGCAAATGCCAGGCCCACCAGCAGAAGATCCTCGCCGGAGAGGCCGAGCGTCGGGGAAGTCGTCGAAGCAGACCCTCGTTCTGAGGCGGGATAGGCGCTCGCGGCCCCAGTGGAGGGCCGCGCGGCGCCTTCTGCCTGAGTGCCGTGCGAGGATCCTTCCGCGGCAGGCTCCCCGGGAGCAGCGGGCTCGGCGCTGGGGGTGCCGGGAGCCGCCCCGCCCCCCTGGCCGGTCCGCTTCAGGGTTGACCCGCCGCCGGCCCGCGCACTGCTCGAGGAGGATCCACCAGTTGCGCCGGAGGAGCCCCCGCCCCCCTTGCCCGGGCCGTTCAGCAGCGCGGAACCGACGATCGCCTGGGTTCCCTCACCGGGGCCACCGTAGCCGCTGAGCAGGGAGCTGGCAGCGGCAACGGCCGGTGTTGCGGCGCAGACAGCCGCCAGCAGCAACGTTGTTGGGATGATCTTGCGATGACTTTTCATGCTTCCTTGCCTGGGGTGCCCCCGGTCGGCTCGAGTAAACCCAACTCTCCTTGCCCTTCCCCTGTTCCGGCGGCGCTCCGCAGGGACACCCGAGCGCGTTCCCACACGTGATGCCGGCGTGTCGCCGCTGGTCGCACCAAGGCTATCGGACGCGGCGGCGCCATGGCAATAGAAAAAGGCGGCAAAAAGGGCAGATTTTCGGATGCTTCATCCCAGCTGCTGAGCTTTGGAGAGGATCGAGCGGTTGAGTTCTTCGATGCTCAGGCCGCGTCCCTCCCGCACCCGCGAGAGGGCCTCCCGGGCGAGCGGTTCGCGCGGGCTCAGGCCGACGGCCCGCTCGAGCAGCCGCAGAGCCTCCTCCCGGTCACCCCTCGTGGCGGCGATCGCACCCTGCTCGAGCGTCGCGTAGGCGCCACGGGGGACCCGTGCCAGCGCCAGCGAGAACTCGTGAGCGGCGCGCGCGAGGTCGCCGAAGCGCAGAGCGATCGCGCCGGCCACGAGAGCGGGTTCATCGCTGAGGGGGTTCAGGTCCGCGGCATCGTTCAGCCGGGCGTAGGCCTGCCGTGGAGAGCTCGGCCAGATCTTTGCGGCGCGCTCGACCTCCAGCCGGCTGAGCCATGGCAGCGCCAGCGACGCCGTCGCGCCAAGCGCGAGCAGCGCGCCTGCGAGGTAGCGCAGCCGGCGGCTGCCCAAGATGCCGGCTAAGGGAAAGCGCAGCCGGCGGCTGCCCAAGATGCCGGCTAAGGGGAAGCGACGGCTGCGCGTCGAGGGCGCGAGCGAGCAGGCGAGGCCGAGCAGAGCAAAAGCGGGCGCTCCCAGGCCGGCGAACTCCCACAGCCAGTCGAAGGAGCCATGCACCAGCCAGTAGCTGAACCCGGCCACCGCTGCCGCCGCCACGCCGGCGCCGGCGCCGGCGCCGGCCGAACCGCCTCCCCCGGCGATCGAACGGCGGCATGCCCGCGCGCAGGCCAGCAGCGCGGCCCCAAGGCCAAGGAGCGCCAGCAGCGTTCCCGCGAGGCCCGTCTGGACGAGCGTGCGCAACTCGACGCTGTGCGGGTAGTGCGGGGTCTCTTCACTGCGACCGTGCGCGAGATACTGCTGCTGGAAGTTGTCCGCGCCTATTCCGAGCAGCGGATGAGCCAGGAATTCGTTCAGGGCGACCCTGTAGAAGTCATAGCGGTTGCTCCCGAGGCCACTGATCAGGCGGTTGGGGGTGGAGCTGTTCGTCGAATAGCCGCCCTTGAAGGAGTCCCAGCCATGTCTGATGCGCACGAGCGGATCACCCGCGGCCGCCCAGCCGCCGGCGAGCACGGCCACGAGCGTCGTGATGGCGAGAGCGCCGATGGTCGTGCGGATACGCGCGCGCGTGCGCGGCGAGAGCGGGGCCCGGCTCTCAATTGCGGCGGCGAACGCCACCACCAATCCGGTGCCCAGCGCCGCGGCAAAGGCCGCCACGGTCGCGCTGTGCAGGGTCTGGGCGACCGCCCCTCCCGTACGGGGGTTCAGATTGTCGCCGACACGGAGCACGGCCGGGGCGGCCAGGCCGATGCCCGCCGCCACCGGCACGAGCAGGGCGAACGTGCGCACACGCCCGGGCAGCAGCGCGAACACGATCACCAGCATCACGGCCGTCGCGTAGAGCGAGCCGCGACTCTGGCTGAGCAGCGCGAGCAGCGCGAGCAGCACCGCGCCGCCGGCGAGCACTCCCCGCAGGGCCCAGTGCAGGCGCTCGCTCCGCGCAAGCAGCAGCGCCGGCCAGAAGGCCATCAGCCACTGCGCAGCGTTGGCGTTCGCATAGCCGCTCGGATAGACCAGGCGCCCCCCGGGGATCAAGCTCTGCAGGCTCGCGCCGGCGGCCGCGCTCAGGTGCAGAGCCACGAAGGCCGCGAGGGCGACCATCGCCAGCGTCCAGCCCCCGAGCAACAGCAGCGCGCTCGGCCGCTGCTGGCGCCAGCAGGCGAACAAGGCGAACACGAGCAGGTAGAGGAGCGTACGGTTGGCCCCTTCCCACGCGTCGCCGGGCACCCCGGCCCACAGGATTGACAGGAAGCTGAGGGCGGTGTAGGCGGCCAGGCAGGCGAGCGCGATCCTTACGGGCAGCGGCATTCCCTCGGGGACCCCGACGAAGCCCAGCGCGACCCCGAGCAGGGCCAGGACGATCAGGGCCCCGAGGGCCCAGTGCGTGACCGGAAAGCCCGCTTGGTCGGTCGACCACACGACGAACAGGGCCATCGCCACCAGCGCCGGCACCGTCGCGGGAGCCTCGCGCAGCGACGCCGTCAGCTTCCTGCTCATCGCGGGCACAATAATCCCCGGCGTGCCGAACTCCGGGGAACTCGCCCGCTTCTACGAGAGGGGCTACTCGCGCGAGCCCGCCGAGGCCGCTCTGTACGCGCGCTGGCGGGCGCTGGGCGCGATCGGAAAGGCGGACCACGTGATCGACCTCTGCACCCGGGCGGGGGTGCGGCCCGCGAGCACACTCGAGGTCGGCTGCGGCGATGGCGCGCTGCTCTCAGAGCTTCATCGCCGCGGTTTTGGGGGGCGGCTCTCGGGCGTGGAGATCACCGAGGCCGCGGTCTCGATCGCCCGCCGGCGCCCGGAGATCGACTCCGTGAGCGTCTACGACGGACGTCGCCTGCCCGTCTCGGACGGCGCATATGACCTCGGGATCCTCTCGCACGTGCTCGAGCACGTCCCGGAACCCGCGGCGCTCCTGGCCGAGGTGGGCCGCGCCTGCGGCGCCGTGCTGGTCGAGGTTCCGCTCGAGGCCAACCTCTCGGCGCGAAGGGGCGCCAAGCGCGAGCACGCCGCCGCGGTCGGGCACCTCCAGCGCCTGGACCGAGCCGGAGCGAGGGAGCTCGTCGCCCGGGCCGGGCTTCGCATCGTCTGCGAGCTCGACGATCCGCTGCCCGCGGAGGTCCATCGCTTCTTCGCGAGAACACCCCCGGCGCGAGTGCTGGCCGACGCCAAGTGGGGAGTGAGGGCGGGCCTTCACCGGCTCTCGCCGTCGCTCGCCCGGCACCTGTTCACGGTCCACTACGCGTGCCTGTGCCTGCCGGACGGGTAACGGCGGCGAACAACAGCGAAAGCACCCTGCCCATCAGGTCGTCCGGGACCGCACTCGGGTCGGCCAGCTTCTGGCGGGCGATCCCGTCGGCGAGCGCGTCGATCGCGATGGCCAGCTGCTCGGCCGGGATCTCGAGCTCCAGGTCGAATTCCCGCACTCCGTCCGCGATCAGCTGCGTGAGCAGCCGGCGCACCTGCGCAAAACGCGCGGCGACCTTCGGCCGAACCTGCGCGTCGCGCACGCCGTAGGCCCAGAACTCCATGAAGAGCAGCAGCAGCTCTGGCTCACGCTCGATCATCGTCATCCACTGACGTGCCCCACCCGTGGCCCGCTCGCTCATGGAGGCGCGAGCGCCGACCGCTTTTGAGATCTCGCGCGCGTGGGCGTTGATCTCGCGCTCCATCAGGACCAGGAAGAGGTCCTCCTTGCCATCGAAGTTCGAGTAAAGCGCACCTGTGGAGAAGCCTGCCATCGAGGCGATCTCCTCGACCGAGGCGCCATGAAAACCGCTGCTGGCAAACACGCTCCGCGCCGCGCCGAGCAGACGCTCGCGCGTGAGCGCCTTGCTCTGCTCGCGCGTCATCCGCACGCTGCTGCTCCGAGCCTTGGCCCCTGTCGCCGATCCCTTCTGCACGGTCTCCATCGCCGGTCATCCTACTTGACAGAACGTCCGCTATTGCGATAGCGTTCATTATCCGCTCAGTTCGGGTCCGCCATGGATCCGCCGCCTGACCGCCCGGCTGCGCCGGGCGCGGCGTCCGGGCCGCAGAGACGGCGAAAAAGCGACGACACGGGCACACGACGCCTGATAGGAGCAGCCCCATGGCCACCGCCCCACAAACCTCCCCTGCGACGGACTCGAGCCTCTCCGGACTCCCCACCGACGCCATTTCCTATACGGACCTGTACGCGCGCTGGGAGCGCGGCAACTGGTGCGCAACCGAGCTCGACTTCAGCGAGGACGCCCGCCAATGGCGGGAGGAGTTCACCGAGTTCGAGCGTCAGGCGGCGCTATGGAACTACTGCCTGTTCTTCTGGGGCGAGGACGCCGTCGCTGAGAACCTCTCCCCCTACATCGATGCGGCTCCGCTGAAGGAGCAGAAGTACTTCCTGACGACCCAGCAGGTCGACGAGGCTCGCCACGCGGTCTTCTTCAAGCGCTTCATGCGGGAGGTCTGCGAGATCGGCGACGGCTCGATGTCCAGCGGCCTGACGGCGATCAAGCCCCAGCTGACCTGCGGCTTTCGCAAGATCTTCGATCGCCTCGACCGCATGGCCGATGAGTTGCGCGCGGATCGCTCTCCCGCCCAGCTCGCCGCCGCCGTGACCCTCTACCACATCGTGATCGAGGCCGCGCTCGCCCAGCCAGGCCAGCACTTCATCTGCAGCTACCTCGAGGAACGCAATCAGTTGCCCGCCTTCCGCGAGGGGATGGAGAGCGTCGCAGCCGACGAGCAGCGCCACATCGGCTTCGGGGTAAAGCTCCTCTCCGACCTGAAGCGCGAAGACCCCGTCCGCGTCCCGAAGGCCGTCGCCGGCATCCTGCGCGACGTCATGCGCTACACCTCCCAGGTGCTGATGCCCCCAGGCTGGGATGAGCGCTACCTCACGGTCTTCAACTACACCTTCGACACGATCGGC
>JBEKXJ010000049.1:0-25879 GCA_049512215.1 Solirubrobacteraceae bacterium | reverse complement strand
CACGTCATTGCGCCGGCTGCGGCTCATCAGGTTGCTGCCCATGACGTCGAGGTCGTGAACGGTCGGCTGGAGGAGCACGACGTCGGTGCCGGCCGCGCGCAGGCGCTTGGCCTCGCTGCCGAGCCGGCGCCCGGAGGCCTTGCGGATCGAGAACGCGATCCGCTCGCCGAGTGTGCGCGGAGCTCCAGCGTGCAGGGACGACATCGGATTGAGGGCGATCACGAGATCCAGCCGCTCGTGCTCGAGCACGTCGAGGTTGGACACCGAGTGGACCCCGCCATCGACGTAGCGCCGGCCCTCGATCTCGACCGACCTGAAGAAGCCGGGGATCGCGCACGAGGCGGCCACCGCATCCGGCAGCTCCGCGCTCGGGGCACCCTCGCGCCCGAAGGCGACCCGCTGTCCCGTCCGGTAGTCCATGGCGACGGCCCAGTAGTTCGGGTGTGGAGCCCAGGGCTTCTCGCAGACGCGGCGAACCGTGTCCTTGAGCGGCTCGGTCGAGATCGGGCCGTGGGGCAGCCAACCGGCCAGGAGAACCGACGGGGAATACTTGTAGGGACGCGCAAGCGAGGAAGCCGCGAGCCGCCACGAGCCGGGGCCGAGCACCGGGCCCCCGAGACGCAATCGGAAGCTCGCGCCACCCGCACGATCGACGCTGGACGCCGGATCGCCGCGGACATCGCGCAGGCCGTCGATTTCCTCGCCGGCGGAGTGGGCGACCATGAACCAGGGGGGCACACCGCAGGCCAGCAGCGCGCCGATCATCGCGCCGGCCGAGGTCCCGACGATGTAGTCAGAGCTCCCCGCATCCCAGCCCGTCTCGGCCGCGATCGCGTACAGCGCACCTGTGAGCCACGCGCCCCCGAGCACGCCGCCTGCGCCCAAGACGAGACCGACCCCGCCCCTATCCGTGTCAGCCATGGAGACCTGCTGCCCGCTTCGCTCGGCCCATCGCCGCCACCTGCTCAGCCGCCCGTGTCGCGCGCTGCGCCTGCGGCGGCTCGCACAGCTCGAGGAGCTCCGCCAGTCCCTCTTCTATCCCCTCGCAGAGGACCTCGATGTCGGGGGCCGTGTCGTAATCGCCCGTGACGCCGAAGGTGATCGCCCCGTTGTAGGAGAAGATCGCCACCCCGACCCGCACGTGGCCTGCGAGCGGCACGTAGGGAAAGGCCTCGAGCATGCGCCGGCCGGCCGCGTAGAGCGGATGCTGCGGTCCGGGCACGTTTGTCGTCACTGTGTTGATGTTGTGCTGGGGAACGCGGGTTCCGAGCCGCTCTGCCAGCGCGAGCAGCATCGGAGGCGCAAAGCCGCTGAGCGAGGTCAGGACCTCCCCGGCGACGGCCTCTTTCGACTCCTTGAGGTCTGCCATCTGGGCGGATATGGACTGCAGGCGCAGGACCGGGTCCTCTATCGCCACGGGCAGGTCGGCGAAGATCGCCGAGACCCGGTTGTTATAGACGCCGTGCTCGCCGGGTGAGCGCACAGATACCGGCACGAGGGTCCTGACCACCCTGTCGACCGACTCCCCGCGCGAGATCAGCAGCCTCCGGAAGCCGCCGGTGATACAGGCGAGCACGACATCGTTGACTGTACCTCCCAGCGTGCCCCGAGCCGTCTTGACCGCGGACAGTTTCGCCCGCGCCAAGCTCCAGCGGCGGTTGGGACCGACCGCTCCGTTGAGCGACGACGGCGGTGGCGGTTTGATCACGCCGCGCATGCGCAGCAGACCGCGCGCGGCGTCCTGCCCACGCCGGGCGAGCTGACGGGGAGCGAGCAGCGCACGCGCCCCCTCACACCTGCCGATGAGGTTCAGCGCGAGCGCCCTGCCGAGCAGCTCAAGGCCCGCGGGCGCCGGCTGCGGCCGCCAGCTGTCCTTCCGCGTTGGCGCGGGGGCGCGGTCGAGAATCACCGTGAGCAGATCGGAGGCCGAGACGCCGTCGACCATGCAGTGGTGCGTCTTTGAGACGAACGCCCACCGTTGCTCGCCGAGGCCCTCGACGATCCACATCTCCCACAGCGGCTTGGCGCGATCGAGCTGCTGGGACATGACGCGCCCGACCAGCTCTCGCAGCTCTCGCTCCCCGCCGGGCGCCGGCAGACCCGTGGCGCGCAGGTGGTAGTCGAGGTTGAAGTGGGGGTCGTCGACCCACACCGGCCGGCCGGCACTGAGCGCGACAAAGCGCACGATCTGCCGATAACGCGGGACGAGCGCGAGCTTTCCAAGCACCATCGCGCGCAACTCCTCATATCGCGGCGCCGGCCCTTCGAACAGCGCCACCGAGCCGATGTGCATGTGGGTTACGGCGTCCTCGACCTCCAGGAACGAGGCGTCGAGCGCGCTCAGTCGCTGCATCGCAGAACGCCTTACGAGCGGTGGGCCGGACGTCGCTTGGCCGACGCTCGTCGCTTGGCGGCAGTCCGGTCCGTACGGGACAGCGCGAGCAGCTCCTTCAGCGAGGCAGCGAGGGCGTCCAGGAGCACGTCGAGGTCCGGTACAGCGTCGCGGTCAGCGACCACGCCGAAGAAGACGTTGCCGTCGTAGCTGATCACCGCAACTCCCACGGCATGTTCGGCAGCGAGGGGCACAAGCGGATGTATCTCGCGCATTGGTGCGCCGAAGGCATACAGCGTCTGCTCCGGGCCGGGCACGTTCGTGATCGTCACGTTGAACAGTCGCGTGGCATAGAGCGCCTGGGCGATCGTGGAATGGATCACCGGTGGTGCCAGGCCCGCCAGCTCGATCACGGCACTGGTGCCGGCCGCCTGCTGTCCGTCTGACTTCAGCGCCTCCGAGCAGGCGACGGTTTCGTGATAGCGGCGCACGGGATCGGCCTCGGCCACGGGGATGTCCACGAAGAGCGAGGAGATGCGGTTGCCTAGCGCGAGGGTCTCGCTCGCGGCGCGCACGTTCATCGGGACCATCGCGCGCAGGCCCTGCGCCGGTGGTGACTCGCCGCGGGACTCAAGCAGCGCTCTCAGCCCGCTCGCGGTGACAGCGAGCGCAACGTCGTTGATCGTGCCACCGAGCGAGCCCCTGATTGCCTTCAGGTTCGCCAGCGGCGCGCGCACGACATCGAAACGCCGACGGGTTCCGATCGGCTCGTTGAGGCTCGTACTCGGTGCCGCGTGCAGCTCCTCGCGCACGATCATGGCTAGGGCCGAGCGGGCGCTGCTAACGGCCTCGCGCGGGTGAAGCACGCCATGGACTCCCATCTGGGCGGCCTGGCGGATCGTGTCGACAGGCACCAGCCCCGCCCACACGCCGGCCACCGATGCAAGCGGGCCGTGGCGGACCGGCTGAGATGCCGACGCGGCACGGTGCCCTCGCGAGGAGGAGCGCGGCAAGTCGCCGCTCTCTGCGCCTGCGCCGAGCGCAGCGTCTGCTGCGGCGTCTGCTGTCGTGTCGAGCAGCAGATGGCCGACATCGACTGAGCCGACACCATCGACCATGCAGTGGTGCGTCTTGCTCGCGAGCGCCCAACGACCGTTCGCGAGGCCCTCGAGGAGGACCATCTCCCACAGCGGCCGACGGCGATCCAGGCGCTGGGAGAAAAAGCCCGAGGCCCACTCCTGAAGCTCCTCGTCACCCCCGGGATCAGGGAGGGCCGCGCGGGTGACGTGCGTGTCCAGGTCAAAGCTGGGATCGTCCTCCCATTCGGGCCACGAAAGTCCGCCTGTGTGGGGCGCCGAGAGGCGCTGTCGGTAGCGGGGCAGCTGCCCCAGCCGTTTGCTCAGGTGCTCGCACAGCTCCTCGCGCGAGGGCGAGCGACCGCCCGCTAGAGGCTCGAAGACCATGGTCGCGCCGATGTGCATGTGCGCGCTTTCATCGGCCTCTTCGAGCTCGAGGAAGGTCGCGTCTAGTGGCGTGAGATGTTCGCTCATGGCGAAAACGGAAACCGACCGGCCAGCGGCCGTGCCTTAGAGAATCCCCTCCTTGACGTTTCGGCCGATTCAGACAGGAAGCGACCGATCCCAAACCGGAACGCTATCGACGGACGCATGCCCGGTCATCCGCGCTCTCCCGCCCGTTGGTTTCGGTGATCTACGGATCAGCGTCTTGGAGCGTCGCTGCTGCCCATGTGACGGCATCTACTGCGCCGGGTAGACACGCGCCCGGCAGCCGGGCGGAGCGCGTAGTTCCCCGCAACCGGCGTGTGGCAAACGACGCTGTCACCGGCCTACCTCCCCGGCATAGCCTCGCCCGAACCAGGCCGAGCATCGCGACCAGCCCAGCAGCGGCGGGCGAGCATCGGCCAGAAGCGTCAACGCAAGGAGCGTCTATGCCCCCGGCCAAGAAACCAACCGCTCAGCCGTCCCGAGCCATCAAAGCTGCGCGCGCGCGCATCGAGAAAAACGAGCGTGCGATCGGTCGCATCGCAAAGTCGCTCGACGCGGCGCAGAAGGATCTGTCAGCTATCGGCGGCAGCCTCGGCACAGGGGCGAGCGACCTGCGCAAAGACGTCGCGAAACTACTGCGCGACGCGCGCCGCGACGTCACCAAGATGAGCAAGGCAGTGGGCCGAGACCTCGAGCGTCTTCAGAAGGACCTGAGCGCCCCGCCCAAAGCAAGAGCCAAAGCAAAACCGGCCCGCCCGCGATCCGCATCAGCGCGAGCGAAAACGGGCGCCGCCACGCGCACGCGTCGTAAAGGGGCCTAGCTCCCCGGCACTTAGCGGCGGGGCCCGCGGGCCCGGCTCTTGCTGGCCTTGCGCTCGAGTCCGGCGACGGCCTTCGCGAACTCGGCCGGCTGGCGCAGCGCGGTGATCGTGCTCTCGAAGAGTTCCGCCTGCTGCTTCATCAGTCCAGCGGTCTCCTCGAGAGCGTGCCCCGCGCCCTGCAACGCCTCGGCCTGCCGGCGTATCGTCGCGCCGGATTCCTCGAGCAGATCAAATACGGCGTCGATGGGCGCCACGAGGCGCCCCGCCCAGTCCCTCTGCAGCCGCCGCTCGCGCTCGACGACGTCCTGCACGAGCTCCAGCTGGCGCTGCATGAGCCCCAGAAGCTCACGCGGGAGATCCGCGCGCCCGGCAGCGGATGCGATCACGGCATCCATGAGCGCTCGCCACTCGTTGAGCAAGTCGCGGCCGCTGAGCTCAGGCACTTGGCATCCGGCCCTATCATTGCATCCCGCCGGCAAGACTCGCGCTAGTGTCCGCTGAACTCTTGACCACGGCCTGAAAGGATCGTGATGGCAAACCTGGGCGGCAGCGCGAGCAGCGAGATCGAGGCGCCTCTAAAGGAGGTGTGGGCGGTCGTCGAGGATGTGCTCTCGGCGCCGGACTGGCAGGGCGGCCTCGACGCGATGACGGCGCTCGAGCATGACAGCGAGGGCCGTCCCTCGCTCGTGGAGACAGAGAACGACCTCAAGGTCAGGCGCGTGAAGGCGCGTGTGCGCTTTCGCTACGAGGGTCCGAAGCGCCTGACGTGGACCCAGGAGCAGGGAGACATGAAGTCGGTCGAGGGTGCTTGGGACCTCGAGGATCTCGGCGGTGGACGCACGCGCGCGACGTTCAGCCTCGATGCCGATCTCGGGCGCATCCTCGGGATGATCATCCGCGGACCCGTGGAGGCGGCCACGCGCGCAATCTTCGTCAACGGGCGGCCGGGGGAGCTCAAGCGGCGCGTAGAGGGTGCTCGGCCCGGCTGAACGCAAGGCTCGCCGGCTTCGCCTGGGACGCCGGCCGGCGCACGGGCTTCCCAAACCCTGACCGGCCGTTCACCGAGCACGGCGCTGATAGGAGTCCGCGGCTTCACGCCGCGCCACCCCGTCATCTCGGCGCCAAGCGCTCACAGCGCGCCGCTGATCGGCGAGCCGCTGGCAGGAATACTTCACGGCTGCGAGGAATCCTTCACGTATCCCCGCGCGCCTGCCGATATCGAGTCCTGGCGGCGCACTCCCGACTGTGGGACCCCGCCGAGCATAACCATGGGAAGAGCCAAAGATCATCAACTTGCGCGCATGCCGCCTCTGACCGGCGCCCGCCGCCGGGCTTTGCGGGCGGTGCTCTCGGCCTTGGCCGGCGGCGGGTTGACCGCGGCGGGCCTGGGCGGACCACTGGCGAGCGGCGCGTTGGCTGCAGGCACGGCTGCCTCCACGGAAGGCTCCCCGGCACCGGCGACGGCCCCCGCTTCGAGCGGGGTCGCCCAGGAAGCCGGGACCGGTCAGCCACCAACGAGCACCTCGACAACGCCCGCGGCGACAACGCCCGCAGCGACAACGCCCGCAGCGACGACCCCCGCAGGGACGACCCCCGCAGGGACGATCCCCGCAGCGACGACGGCGCCGCCCGCCGGCTCAACCGGTCCGCAGGCGCAGACGCCGGCCGCGGCTGCACCGGCCCCGGCCAGGGTGGTGCTCCAGCGCACGCAAAAGACGACCGCCGCCGCTCCAGTGAACCCGAGACTCAGCACAACGCAGGCCAAGACGGAGAGCGGCGAATCGGCCAACCCCACCAAGGCGGCTTCGGCCCCGAACAACGTGGCAGCCTCGCCGCAGGATGTCGCCCAGGCGGGAGCGCTGGCCGCGATGCTCGCCTACTCGGAAGCATCTACCCAGGCGCTCAGCTTCTACCGCATCCCGTTGTTCCTGCTGCCCATCTACAAGGCGGCCGCGGTCCAGTACGGCGTGCCGTGGCAGATCCTCGCCGCGATCAACGAAATCGAGACCGACTACGGCACCGACCTGTCGGTCTCGACTGCAGGCGCCGTGGGCTGGATGCAGTTCATGCCCAGCACGTGGCTGGGATACGGGGTGGACGCTTTGGATGCGGGCTACGCCGACCCCTACAACCCGGTCGACGCCGTCTTCGCAGCCGCTCGTTACCTGCGGGCGGCGGGGGCCGCGACGAACCTGCGCGCGGCGATCCTGGCCTACAACCACTCCGAAGAATACGTCGACTCGGTGCTCCTTCGGGCCAAGCTGATCTCAAGCTACCCCAAGGCCGTGATCGCGACGCTCACGGGCCTGGTCGACGGTCGCCTGCCGTTCAGCGGTAAAGAGATCGCCTGGGGCCCGCTTGCCGCGGGCACCATCTCAGCGGCCAGCACGACCGGCAACGCGACGGCTGTTCCGAGCCAGGCCTCGGGCTCGTCGGAAGCTGCCTCTGGGGTCTCGAACGGCGCCTCTTCCTCACGTGCCGGCACTCCGGGCTCATCGGCGGCACCTTTGCCCGCGCTCGCCGCGGCTGCCGCGACATCCGCCGGTGGCGTCCCGGCCGCGCAGGCTCTCCAGCTCGTCGACGTGACGAGCGCTCCGAACGCGTCGGTGGTCGCGGTGCAGGATGGTCGCATCGCTCAGATCGGCGAGTCTCGCCGGCTCGGCAAGTTCGTGGTCCTGCGCGACGTCTACGGCGACGTTTTCACCTACGCGGGGCTCGGCAGCATCGCCCCCACCTACTCTCTGCCGAAGGCGCCGAGCGCGCCGGTGAAGTCTCCGGTCGTGGAAGCGGCCAGCACGCGCGATCCCGCGCCCTCCCAGCCCGCCAGTGCGGGGATCCAGTCTCCGCTCACCCTCCACGTGAAAACGCCGCTTCAGCAGAAAGCCCCCGCCACCTCGGGCAGTGGCCAGGTCTCGCCGCCCACCGGCGGTCAGGAAGCAGCTCCCGCCGGTATGGGCAAGGTGCGCCTGTTCGCCCACCCGGGCAACCCGGACGCGCGTGCGGCCGCCGCCGTCGCCGATGAGGCCCGGCGGAGCAGCGCTCCTCAGCGCCTGCCGCTGCGCCGCGGATCGGTGGTCGCGAGTGGCACCGTGCTCGGCCGCGTGCGCGTGCCACGCGGCGCGCGCGCCGGTCATTTGCGCTTTGCGATCCGCCCGGCCGGCGATTCGAGCACGATCGACCCCGGTCCGATCCTGGCCAACTGGGCCCAGCTGCAGTCGGCGCTGCACCCGCAGGGAGCGAAGGCGACGAGCGCCCTGCTTGGAGCGACCGCGAGCGACGTCTTCCTGCTCCCGAAGAACCAGCTCGAGGGCGCAGTGCTCTCGGACCCCGGCATCACCATCCCTGAGTGCGGGCGCCGCGAGGTCGCATCGGGCGGAGTCGACAGGCGCGTCCTAGCAGTGCTCGCCTTCCTCTCGCGCAGCGGCTTGAAGCCGACCGTGAGCGCTCTGCGCTGCGGTGAGAGCCGGCAAGCGGCCGGCGGCGCGCGCTCCGCCCAATACAGCGGTGATGCCTTGGACGTCTCCGCGATCAACGGCATCCCGATAGCCGGCCACCAGGGGCCGGAAACGATCACCGATCTGACGATCCGTACGCTGCTGACCCTCCCGGGCGAATTCGTGCCCCACGAAATCCTCAGCCTCATGCGTTACCCGGGCGCGTCGAACACCCACGCCAAGTCCGCGTACTGGAACCACATCCATGTCGGCTTCCTCCCTGCACCGGTCACCGCTGCGCTCAGCCTGGCCGCGAGGAGTGTGGCGGCACACTCGGCGAACTCGGGCCGGACAGCCCCCTCACCGCTCGTCAGGACCAGCGTCATGAGCGCGGCCCAGTGGAACCAGCTGATCAAGCGGGTGGCGGCAATCCCGGCTCCGGCTGTTGCCAACCGGCCGAGCGTCTCGGCCGTCGCTGACCCGAAGCACTGATAGGCGAAGTAGCGCTACAGCGGGCTCACGAGCGCTACCGTAGCGGCTCGTCTTGTAGGGATCATCTGACCTCCTGGGTTAGGTGAGAAGCTGCGGTCCATGATCAAGACCGATGACGATGTCCCTCGTCGACCACCGCCCCTTGTGGTGGCTGGGCGCCGCGCGGCTGCACGTGCCCGCCGACTCCGCGGGCGGGCACTGGCGGCTGGCGGCCTGCTTGGGCTCGTGCTCATGGTCGCGGTCGCGGTAGACCTGGCGAGCGCCCATCATCACGCTGCGCGCCGTCGCGCGACTGCGCTGGCGAATCAGGTGAACGTAAGGGCCCCGCTGATTCGGGGCGCGGCAGGGCAGTTCGTGCTCAGTCACGCCCAGCAACTTCAGCTCAACGACCGCTTCCTCGCATACACGAGCTACGTCTCGGTCGGCTCGAGTCGGCGGCGCGAGGTGGCGCTCACGTTCGACGACGGCCCCTCGCCCTGGACGCCCAAGATTCTCGCCGTGCTGCGCCGCGAGCACGCGGTGGCGACGTTCTTCGAGATCGGCCGCAATGTGCTCGCCTACCCCCGCTATACAGCCGCACTGGCGCGGGCCGGGATGGCCGTCGGTGACCACACCGAGACCCATCTGCCGCTCGCTGAGCTGTCCGCGGCCGGCCAGGCGCAGGAGATCGAGCAGGCCGCGGCGGCGATCAGGAACGCGGGTGCGCCGGCGCCACTGCTCTTCCGTCCCCCCTACGGCTCCTTCAACTCAGAGACGCTCGCCCTGCTACGCGCGCGTCACATGATGATGGTGCTATGGACCGTCGACACGAGCGACTACCTCCAACCGGGCGTAGACAAGATCCGCTACACGGCCGTCAGCGGCGCACGCTCCGGAGCGATCATCCTCTTTCACGACGGCGGTGGCCCGCGCAGCCAGACCGTCGCGGCCCTGCCGCGCATCATCCACCGCCTGCGCGCCCGCGGCTTTCGCCTCGTCACAGTCTGGCAACTTCTCCACGACGACCCTCCCCCGGTCGGCCAGGCTCCGCCACGTAGCCTGTCCGGCGGCTAAAGCCGGCTCGCCGGCGCTGCGCGCGCTTGCGATCGTCCCAAACGATCAAGACCGGCTAACGCCATGAACGCGGGGATCTGACCGGATACGTCGCGCTAGCTGCGCCGTGTCTAGTCTTCTCCGCGTGGCACAAGCTCACCTTGGATTGGGAGGAGCAGCGCTGCGGTCTGAGACGGCTTGGCGGGAGCGAGCGAGTTTGGCTTCGGTCCCGCCGTCGCAGCGGCGCTGGTGGGTGCTCGCGGTGCTGTGCGTTCCGCTGCTGATCGTGTCTCTGGACAGCACAGTCCTGAACGTGGTGCTGCCCACGCTCGTTCGCAAGCTCCACGCCACCACCAGTGAGCTGCAGTGGATCGTCGATGCCTACGTGCTCGTCTTCGGGGGACTGATGCTGGTCGCCGGGAGCCTCGCTGATCGGGTGGGGCGCAAGCGGACGTTCCTCGCCGGCCTCCTGGCGTTCGCCGCGGGCTCCACCTGCGCGGCGTTCTCCGGCACGGTCGGGTTGCTGATCGCGGCCCGCGCGAGCATGGGGATCGGCGCGGCGCTGATCATGCCGTCCACGCTCTCGATCATCACCACTACGTTCACCGACCGAGGCGATCGCCAGCGTGCGCTGGGCTTCTGGTCGGCAACCTCCGGGGCAGGGGTCGCGCTCGGCCCGATCGTCGGTGGCCTGCTGCTGGCGCACTTCTGGTGGGGCTCGGTGTTCTTGATCAACGTGCCGGTAGCCCTGCTCGGCGTGCTCTGCGCGGTCCCGTTGGTGCCCGACTCGAGGGATCCGGAGGCGAAGCGCTTGGACTCGGGCGGCTCGTTGCTGTCGATCACTGGCCTGGGACTGCTGCTCTGGGCAGTCATCGAAGCGCCGGTGCACGGCTGGTCCTCGGCGCTCGTGCTCGGCGCCGGCGCCGGCGGGCTCGCGGTGCTCGTCGGCTTCGTCGCCTGGGAGCGGAGCAGCTCGCATCCCATGCTGAACCTGCGGTTCTTTGCGGCCAGGAGGTTCTCGGCCGCGATCGTCTGCAACGGCCTGCTTGCCTTCGGGTTATACGGCGCGCTGTTCGTGCTGACCCAGCTCCTGCAGTTCCAGCTCGGCTACACCCCCCTGCAGGCCGGCCTGCGGGTGCTTCCCGCGGCCGGCGCGATCGCCGTGGTGGCGCCCCTGTCCACCGCTCTGGTCCGCAGGGTGGGAGCCAAGCTCACCGTGACGGCCGGCCTTCTGGTGGCGGCCGCCGGTCTGTGGCAGATCTCCGGTGCCTCCGTCACCACGACCTACGCCGGCGCGGTGGCCGGCATGGTCATGCTCGGCGTTGGGGCGGGCCTGGTCATCCCCTCGGCGACCGGATCCGTCATGGGCTCCCTACCGACCGCCCACACCGGCGTCGGCTCGGCTACCAACGGCTCGTCCATGCAGGTCGGGGGGGCCCTCGGTGTGGCGGTGATCGGCAGCCTGCTCTCCACCCGCTACCAGCACCGGATCACGGGCGCGCTGGCGCCCTACCATGTCCCGCACGCGGTCCAGGAAACCATCCGCGGATCACTCGGCAGCGCCCTCCAGGTCGCCAGGCAGGTCGGCGGGCTAACCGGCCAGCTCCTTGCCCAATTCGCCCGCTCGGCCTTCATCAGCGGGATGGACCTCGGGCTGTTCGCAGCAGCCATTGTCGTCCTGGCCGGGGCGCTGTTCGCACTGCTCGCGCTCCCCTCAAGGCCGCCCCCCGAGACAGACGCCCCGGGGGCGCCGGGGCCAACCGACGGCGCGGCGTCGGCCTGAGCCGCCGCTCAGCAGCGGTCGGGTCGTCCGCGTGACTGTTGCATCCACGGCGCCGGGAGCAGCTCACCTAGATCCGGCGAGCTGATCCCGCACGCGGACACCGTCGCGACGCGCGCGGTCGAGTCCATAAGGCTTCCCAGACCGGCAGCGATCGACCTGGTTGTTCTTTCCGAGCAGCAGTCAGGACCACCGCATCGGAGATGATGCCGCGATGGCATCTCCCCTCCCGCAAACGCGCCGGCCGGCGTGCGTAGGGCGGCTCTCGACGTTGCCACCCGCCTCCTCGGCCGCTGGCGGCTAGCTGTGTCGGACCGCGACCGCCCAGCACACCGCGACCGCCCAGCACACCGCGACCGCCCAGCACAGCTCGACCACGATCGTCGAGGTGGGGCCGCTCACCGCCAGCTGACGACGTTCGCGCGACGCATAGCGCGGCTGGGCGCGGTCGTGCTCACCCTGCTGCTGGCCGGTGCGCTCGGCCTTGCGCTCAGCGAGGGCGTGGGCATCTGGTACGGGTTTCGCTGGGCGCTCGCCACGGCGGCCACGGTCGGGGGCTTTCCGCAGCCTCACACGACCACGGGCCAGATCGTCCTGGTTGCGCTCACCCTGCTGGGCATCGGTACGCTCTTCTACGCGCTCGCCACGGTCGCGGAGTTCTTCGTGGCGGGGCACCTCGCCGACCTGCTGGCTGTCCGGCGCATGCAGAAGATGATCGACTCGCTCACCGGCCATCACATCATCTGCGGCTTCGGTCGCGTCGGGCGTCAGGTGGCCCGCGACCTGCGCGCCGCCCGCGCCGACTGCGTGGTGGTGGACTCCGACGCGGAGAACCGGAGCCTGGCCGAGATGCTCGGCGTTTGCTTCATCGAGGGCGATGCCTCGGATGACGCGGTGCTGGTCGAGGCCGGGATCGCGCGTGCCCGCTCGATCATCGCGTGTGCGGACTCCGACGCCAACAACGTGTTCATCACTCTCACAGCGCGCGAGCTGCGTGGGGACATATCGATAGTGGCAAGGGCAGCGATCGAGGACACCGAGAAGAAGCTCAAGCGGGCCGGGGCCGACCGTGTGATCTCCCCGTACAAGGCCAGCGGTACGGAGATGGCAAGGCTGGCGCTGCACCGCCAGCTGAGCGGGGTCGTGGATGTCGATGTCCAGTACCGCATGGAGGAGATCGAGGTGGGCGAGGCCTGCGAGGGGCTGGGTCAGACGGTCGGCGACATCCGTGGCGGCTCGATGATCGTCGGCCTGCGTCGCGGGGCGGAGTTCCAACCTCAGCCGCCTGCCGAGACCCCCCTGCTCCCCGGCGACATCATCATTGCCATGGGCACGCCGCCTGCGCTTGAACGGCTGGAGAGAGTCCTGGAGGACAGGGGTTCGTGAGCGTCCCTGCCGGGCCGCTTATTTTCAGAGACGCGCGAGAGCACGGGAGAGCCGGCGTAACGCGGCGAGGCTTGGATAGCGCTTCCCTATCTGGACTTTGCCC
The DNA here is from genome assembly GCA_049512215.1 of Solirubrobacteraceae bacterium. Classification (GTDB taxonomy): domain Bacteria; phylum Actinomycetota; class Thermoleophilia; order Solirubrobacterales; family Solirubrobacteraceae; genus Palsa-744. The sequence goes on along the minus strand of JBEKXJ010000049.1, from coordinate 12,994 downwards.
CTCAGCGCCGACTTCGTTCGGGCGACCCGTGACTTTGCAGGCGTTTCGGCACAAGAAGACGCTTGTGCCCAATCGCCCAACGAGCGGAGCGTCTGAGCGGTCGCGCCATTCGGCGAGCATCTACCGTGCGTAGTTCACCGCGCGGGTGTGTGGCAAACGGCGCTGGCAGGGGCTCGCTTGTCGACATAGTCTTGCCAGATTGATTCTCGGCCCAGAAGCGACAATACAAGCGCGTCCTTGCTCTCCAGCACGAAATCATCCGCCCCGTCTTCTCTTCGGCCAGGAACCACCGATGCGACGCGTGCCCGCGACGCGCGCCGCGACGCCACAGAGATGAGCAACGCGGCGCGCCGTGGCCTGGAGCATCTTCAGAAGGACCTGAGTATGGCCTCCAGGGGGAAGCCCGGCCACGCCGGCCACGCGCGGACCGGGCCGTCGCAAGCTACTTCGGGTAGTACTCCTCGTACGCGTTGTAGGAGCGCGTAGTGCCGCCCGCTGCCATGCGGCATCGCGCCGGCAGTGCGTGGGTACGCACATCTTTCGCTCGAACGGAATGAGAGGAGGAAGTTCAATGTCCGAGAACGGTGCACGAGTCCCCCGCGTCCTTGCGATCGACGCGGGCGGCACGATGACCGACACGTTCATCGTCGACGAGCGCGGCTCGTTCGTCGTCGGCAAGGCGCAGACGACCCCCGAGGACGAGTCGATCGGCTTCATGGCCTCGGCACGCGATGCGCTCGGCCAGTGGGGCTCGACGCCCGAGGAGGGCTTTCCCCCGATCGTCTCGGGCATCTACTCCGGAACCGCGATGCTCAACCGGCTGCTCCAGCGCCAGGGGCTGAAGGTCGGCTGCATCGTCAATGCCGGCCACGAGGACTACCTGCGGCTCGAGCGTGGCATCCAAACATACCTCGGCACCTCCTACGCCGACCGCCTTCACCTGGCGACCCACTTTCACAATGAGCCGCTGGTCCCGCGTGCGCGGATGAAGGGCGTGCGCGGCCGCATCGACGTGTTCGGCGATGAGGTCCTGCCGCTGCGGGAGCAGGACGCGATCGAGGCGGCGATCGAGCTGCTCGACGACGGCGTGGAAGGCATCGTCGTCTCGCTGCTCTTCTCCTACCGCAACGCCAAGCATGAGATCCGCGTGGCCGAGATCATCGAGCACGAGAAGGCCAAGCGCGGCGTCGACGGCGCGGTCCCCGTCTTTCTCTCCTCCGCGCTGTACCCGATGCGTCGCGACCTGCCGCGACTGAACTCAACCGTGATCGAGGCCTACGCCGCGGAGCCTTCGCGCGCCAGCCTGAAGATGGTGCGCGATGTGACAAGGGCGCACGGAGCCCCGTTCGAGCTGCGGGTCATGGCCGCCCACGGCGGCACGATCTCGACCGAGGCCAAGGAGCTGGGGCGAACGCTCGTCTCCGGCCCGGTCGGCGGCGTTGTCGGCGGGCAGGCGCTCGCGCAGCGGATGGGACTGCGAAACGTGCTGTGCACGGACATCGGCGGCACCTCGTTCGACATCGCCCTTATCACCGACGGGCGCTTCGAGATCACTCAGACGCCCGATATCGCGCGCTTCCTGCTGAACATCCCGCTCGTGCGGATCGATTCGATCGGCGCCGGCACCGGGTCGTTTGTGCGGGTGAACCCGAACTCGAACCGGCCGGAGCTCGGGCCGGACTCGGCAGGGTCGCGAATCGGCGTCTGCTGGCCCGAGGGAGGCCTAGACACGGTCTCGGTCACCGACCTGAACCTCGTGCTGGGCCGCCTGAATCCCGACTACTTCCTCGGCGGCGAAGTACAACTGGACGTCGAGGCCGCGCATGCCGCGGTCGAGCGCCAGATCGCGCGCCCGCTCGGGCTGACAGTCGATGCCGCCGCGGCCGGCGTCGTCGAGCTGTTCGAGCAGACGCTAAAGAACGAGGCGATTGGTCGAATCCTCGGCAAGGGCTACTCGCCCGCCGACTACACGCTGCTGTGCTACGGCGGCGGCGGCCCGCTGCACGTCGCCGGCTACACCGAGGGGGTCACCTACCGGGAGGTGCTTGTGCCCGCGTGGGCCGCAGGCTTCTCGGCCTTCGGCTGCGCCTGCGCCGACTTCGACTACCGCTATGACCACACGGTCGACATGCCGCTGCTGCCCTCTTTCGGTGACGCCGAAAGGGCCGGGATCGGGGGCATGATCACGGGCGCCTGGCTCGGCCTTCAGGACCGGGTGGTCGAGGAGTTCGCGAAGTCGGGGATCGGACGCGAGGGCGTCCGATTCACCCACGCCGTGCGCATGCAGTACTACGGGCAGCTCAACGACATCGAGTTCGTCTCTCCGCATGCCGCGCTCGAGGACGCCTCGCAGGTGGAGGACCTGATCGAGACGTTCGAGCAGGCCTACGCGAAGATGTACGCGTCCTCGGCCCGCTCCCCCGAGTTCGGCTACCTGGTCACCCACGTGATCGTCCACGGGACGGTGGACGTGGAGAAGCCCGCGCTGCCGCAGATGCCCGAGCGGGCCGGCAAGCCGCCGCTGAAGGCGACAAGGAAGGTCCACTGGGGCCGCGCCGGTCGCGACGAGTTCGTGGAGACCGAGATCTTCCAGCTCGAGTCGGTTGCAGCCGGGCACGCGATCGACGGCCCAGCGATCGTCGAGCACTCGGCGACCACCTTTGCGATACCGCCCGGGCGCCGGGCGACGCTCGACACTCACCACATCTTCCACCTGACAAACACGGAGGGATCTACAAATGGCGATCGTTGACGCGACACGCGCGCTACAGACAGGTGGGGCGATCGGCTGGGACGGCAAGCGCCTTGACGCGATGCTCGCTGAGTCCGAGCGCCTGTTCGATCAGACCGGCCACTATGGCGGCCTGCGCGAGCTCGAGCTGATGGGCTCCGACCCGATCGGCTACGAGAAGCTGTTCTCGCGGATCCGCGGCGGGCTGGTGTCCGCACGCGAGACGGCGCTCAACATCTCGGCCTCACCGATCGTGCGCGAGCTGGGCGAGCTCTGCTTTGCCCTGTACACGCCCGAGGGGGACTCGGTCGCGCTGTCCACGGGGATCATCGTCCACGTCCATACGATGTCTGATGCGATCAAGTGGATGATCCGCAACGGCTATGAGGACAACCCCGGCATCAGAAGGGGCGACATCTTCGCCAACAACGATCCGACGATCGGCGACGTCCACAACGCCGACGTGCAGACGTTCGTGCCGATCTTCTGGGAGGGCGAGCTGGTCGCCTGGGCGGGCGGCGTCACCCACGTGCTCGACATCGGCGCGAGCACGCCCGGCGGGGTGCCGGTCGGGCCGACGATGCGCTACGAGGACGGGATCGACCTGCCGTGCATGAAGGTGGGTGAGCAGGACGAGCTCGCCCGCTGGCACCTCGAGCGCTGCAAAAAGCGGACCCGGGCCTCGGCGTACTATCTGCTCGACGAGCGCACCCGTCTGGCCGGCTGCCACATGGTCCGCGCGGCGGTCGAGCGGATCCTCCTGGAGGAGGGCGTCGAGCGCTTCAAGCGTTTCAGCCGCGAGGTGATCGAGGAGGGGCGGCGTTCGTTCAAGGCGCGCATCCGCGAGATGACGGTACCCGGCCGCTATCGCTCGCCGGCGGGATTCGACGGGGAGTTCGCCGACAAGATGCAACTGCCGGCCCGGGCGCGCAGGGACATAGTCATGCACTCACCCTTCGAGGTGCGGATCGGCGGGGACGGCACCTACGAGCTCGACTACGACGGCTGCTCGGCCTGGGGCTGGCACTCGATGAACTGCACGCCCTCGGGCATGCAGGGGGCGATCTGGGTGATGTTCACCCAGACGCTGATCTGTAACGACAAGGTCAACGACGGCGCCTACTTCGCGATCAAGACCAACTTCCCGGAGGGCACGATCTCAAACATCGGCGACGCCGAGGGCTCGACCGCGATCGCCTGGGCTTTCCTTCAGCCCTCGTTCACCGGCTTCCCACGCACGATCTCGCGGGCGCTTCAGGCCCGCGGGTTCATCGAGGAGGTGCTGGCCGCCTACTCGGTGTCGGGCAACGTCCAGCAGGGCGGGGGCATCGACCAGTACGGGAGCTCCTCGGCGATCATGAACTTCGAGATCTCGGCGCAGGGCATGGGTGCGAAGTACGTCCTGGACGGGACCGACTACTGCGCGGCCATGTTCAACCCCGAGGGCGATATGGGGGACGTCGAGATGTGGGAGCTGATCTCGCCGTTCGTCTACCTGTCGCGACGGGTCAAGGCGTCCTCCGGCGGTCCGGGCCGCCATCGCGGCGGGTCGAGCTTCGAGTCGCTGTTCATGGTCAACAAGACCCCGTTCTGGGAGCTCCAGAACATCGGGACCGGACGGGTGCTGGCCTCCGCCGGGCTGTTCGGAGGCTACCCAGGGGCCAGCGCCTACATACACAACATCCACGGCGCCGACCTCACTGAGCGAGCCCTGCGCGGCGAGGCCTACCCGGTCGCCGACGGCGACTTCGAGAGCCCCGCGCTGATGGAGATAGAGGGCAGCTCCCGCGACTACAAGCAGGATGGGCTCACGCTTCTGGAACCGTTCGCAAACGGCGATCTGTATCTGTCTGTGATGAAGGGCGGAGCGGGCCTCGGCGACCCTCTGCTTAGACCGGTGGAGGCGGTCAGGCAGGACGTCGAGGAGGGCCATCTGCTCCCCCGTTTCGCCGAGTCGATCTACGGCGTCTCAGACCGCGACGCTTTCCGGGCTCGCCGGCTTGCGCGCGCGATCCCGGCGCGCGACTGGGTGGCGGCCGAGCGCGAGCGGGTTCTGGCCCAGGACTTCGGAGAGCCCGTCAAGGTGATGTATGCCGAGTCGATGCGGCTCTCGCCGCGCTGGGCGGCGGAGTACCGCGGGTTCTGGGACCTGCCGGAGGACTTCGACTACGACGTCGCCACGCCGACGGTCGCGGTGGCGCGCGCTGAGTCGGGAAAGCTTCACCCCGACGAGGCGGCCGACGCCTTCCTCGCCGCTTCCGATCCGCGGCCCGGCGGGGACGTCGCCGGCGCTGCCGCGGGTGGCAAGCTCGACCGCGAGACCCTCGCGGCGCTGCTCGACGAAAAGCTGTCCCGGCGCGAGGTCAAGGACATCCAGTCCGGCTACAAGGACTCCGACCGCTTCGAGAAGTGGGTCGCGGTGCTCCAGGAGCGCGTTCCCTACGAGGACCCGATCGTGCTGCCGGCGGGCGAGGGGCTGAACATCGTCCGGCGCCGATCCGATGGGCAGCTCATCTACCGCTGCGACTGTGGGCACGACTTCTGTGCGCACAATCGCAACTGGAAGATGGACGCCGTGATCCACGTGCGTGAGACCGAGCAGGAGCTGCTCGAGGTCTACCCGAAGATGGCCGGGCCGGATCCGAAGCTTCAGCAGATCCGCGAGTACTACTGCCCGGCGTGCGCGCGCCAGCTCGAGGTGGAGGCCCTCCAGCCGGGCTATCCCGTGGTCCACGAGTTCCTCCCCGACATCGAAGGCTTCTACCGCGGCTGGCTGGGACACGAGGTGCCGGCGTAACGGCGTGCAGCAGCCCACACGGCTGCACGCACGCGTGGCCACTCGCTCTACTGGCCGGCGGTCTTAGCGCGTGACGAGATCGGTGGCGCTGGTGTTCGTCGTCCAATGCGGGAGGGTTGGGCTCGACCAGGGTTGCGCCCGCTCGCGGCCGAAAGCAGAACTGTGGCTTGGCGGATTTGCGTGAGCGCCGGCCTGCCTGAGAGCCTGTAGGAGCGTCATACTCGCCGGGCCGTTCACGCAAGATCCAGGGAGCCAGCGTGTCGCCTAACCACGAGGAATCCGTCTCGCCCGCATCAGTTCTAGTGGTGCGGAAGCTCGATCTTGGTGACGTGAAGCCCGTCGAGGAACGCGATTCGTTGTGCGAGGCTGTTGCCGTAGCGGACGAGAACCCAGGCGGGTCCGACACGGCGTGCCACCGTTGGCGGGATGAACACCTCCCAGTAAGTTTGCTCCTTGCCGGCGAGCTGTGCGGTGCGGCGCTGATCTTGGAGGGCCTGAGCGCGACCGAACTTCTTGGTGAGCTCAGCGAGTTCTCGAGCTTCCTGCGCGCGATTGGGTGACGGAAAGCGGAGGTGGACCTCCTGTTGTACCGGTGGGATCTCGACTATTCCGGGGTGCCCCGGAATCGGGATTGCGCCCCAAAGCATCGCCGGTGGCTTTCCCGGTGACCCAGCGTTGAGCAGGATCGCGGTCTCATAGCTGGCTCCATTGAGGGAGAACCATACGTAGAGGCATGAGAGCCAGGCGGGAGTGGTGATGTTGGGATCGGCGGCGATCTTAGTTGCCACCTGGCCCCAGAGCGTACGTACACCCGCGCGTGATGAGCTCATCGCGCAGCGCCCCTGGGCTGGAGGTGCCTGTGCCCCCTGCCAGTAGCTGTTGGGGAGCATGAACGTCGGCGACTTGCCGACCGGGATCGTATGGCCGGAGGCATCGAGCAGCGTCTCGGTCAGCGCGGGGCCGAGCCGCGCGTGCTCGAAGCCTTGGAGGACCTGTGGGCTGAGCCCGGGCGCCAGCACCGACCCGCGTGAGCCCGGTGGGCGATAGAAGACGATCTGCTTCGCTCCGGGGGGCAGTCCGGGCGCGGGTTCTGCCTTGAAGGTGCCGAGATGCGCCACCCGCATCGTGGCGACACCGGGACCGGTGAAGATCGCGTCGATCTCCCCGGACGGACCGACCTTTTCCTCGGCGCGGAATCCTTCGCCTCCACCGGAGACGGGATTGGCGGTCGTTGGAAGTGGACCGTTACAGCTCCCTTCGCTGACGACCCTCATGCAGACTCCGACTGGATCTCGAGCGTGGACGGCGACCAAGCACGTTAGGTGTTGAGACAACCGCTAAGGCATTGAGCCCGGTCTGACGATCAGCTTAGGAGGCATGTCGCTTACGTTCCCTTCCGATCCCGCGCGCGTCGGTGGGTTCGCATCCTTTCCTCTCGATCCAGTGATGACGGCGCGCTTCGCGAAGGCGAGCCGACTGTGCGCTGTGTCGGTCGCGGCCATCGGGTTGGTCGTGCTGAGCGGATGGCTCACGGGATTCGACGCTCTGAAGAGCATGGGGCTGGACGGCGAAACGATGAAGGTGAACACGGCACTGGGCCTGTTGGCGGCTGCCGTGTGCCTGGCCGCGCTCGTAAACCCGAGCCCGCGGGCGCGACACGTGGCGACGGTGGCCGGCCTGCTCGTTCTCCTCGACGGCGCGGCGCACCTGTGCGAGTACGTATTCGGAGTCGATCTCGGTATCGACCAGGCGCTGTTCCACGACGCACCGGCGGTGCTCAACCCGGGCCGCATGGCGCCGAACACGGCGATCGCGTTGACGCTCTTTGGATGCGCGGCGATGCTCTCCCGTGTTCAGGTGGGACGGGTGTGGCCGAGCAATCCGCTAGCCGTTGCGATCCTCGCCATAGGGCTCGTCTCTCTGATCGGCGATCTGACGGGCGCATCGTCGCTGTCAGGTATTGGAACGGCGACTCGGATGTCGGCGGCCGCGGCGCTGGCCTGCGTCCTTCTGGGCACCGGCCTGCTGCTGGCCGGCCCGATCCGAGGCTCAGTGAGGCTTCTAGCCTCGAGCGGTCCCGGCGGGGCGCTGGCGCGCAGGCTGCTGCCAGTGGCAGTCATCATCCCCTCCCTGCTCAGTCTGCTCAGCCGGGTGGGAGAGACTCTTGGATTCTACGGGTCGCAGGTCGGGCTCCTGCTGATAATCCTATTGATGGTCGGCGTGGTGACGACACTTGCGTGGGTGCTCGCGCGTGAGCTCGACCGCAAAGACGCTGCTCGTCAGATCGCGCTGGCCGAGCTGGGCGAGAGCGAGTCGCGCTTTCGAGACACCTTCGAGAACGCAACGGTGGGCATGGCTCTGGAGGACGTGGAAGGCGGGATCATCGATGCCAACCACGCCCTGTGCGAGATGCTCGGCTACTCCGAGCATGAACTGGTGGGTATGGCCTTCCGCGAGTTCACTCACCCCGAGGACGTCGAGCGCGATCTCGACCAAATGCACCGGCTGCTCAGCGGGGAGATACACAACTACCGCACCGAGAAGCGCTACCTGCGCGCTGATGGCCATGTGGTGTGGGCGATACTGAGCGTTTCGCGGGCGCGCGTCGCCGACGGCGATCCCCTGCGCTTCATCGTCCAGATGCTGGACATCAGCGCGCGCAAGCGCTCAGAGGAGCGCTTCGCCTATCTCGCCTACCACGACGAACTCACCGACCTCCCTAACCGGGCGATGTTCCAGCATCATCTGGGGCTGGCGCTTGCTCGCGCCCAGCGCCACGACGACGCACTCGCAGTTCTCCATATAGACCTCGACCGCTTCAAGATCGTCAACGACAGCCTGGGACACGCCGCCGGGGACGCGGTGTTGTGTGAGATCGCCGCGCGTCTGCGCCGCGCCGTGCGGGCCGAGGACCTCGTGGCCCGCAACAGCGGGGACGAGTTCCTCGTCCTGCTGGCCGACCTGAAGCGCCCCGGTGAGCGCGTGCCGAGCTCCGGCTGGTTGGATCTCTCTCCGGCGGTCTCAGCGGTCATGCGCCAGCTCCACGAGGTGCTGCGCGAGCCGTTCGTGCTCGGCGACCAGGACTTCAGGCTCGACGCCAGCATCGGGGTCAGCGTCTTCCCAGATGATGCCGAGAGCGCCGAAGAACTGCTCCGACATGCCGACGTGGCGATGAGCGACGGCAAGCGGGTGGCCCCCGGACTGAGCCGGCTGTACTCGCCGGAGGGCGCCGACCCAGGTGGCGAGCTCGCCCTCACAAGCCGGCTGCGCGGCGCGGTCGAGCGTGGGGAGTTCGTGCTCCACTATCAGCCGATCGTCGTGCTCGCTCCGGCTCTTGAGGCGCAGCGAGCCGGCACCTTCAGACTCGCCGACCATACGGTCATGGTCGAGGCGCTGATCCGCTGGGAGGATCCCGAGCGAGGCCTCATCGCGCCGGGGGCGTTCATCCCCCTGGCCGAGCAGTCCGGCCTGATCGAACCGATCGGCGAGTGGGTGATCGAGGAGGTGAGCCGCCAGGCACGGCGCTGGAGGGATCTGGGCATCGATGTGACGATCGCGTTCAACCTGTCCCCCCGCCAGATGCGTCGACCGACGATCATGCGACGCGTGCTCGACAAGATCGTCGCGCTGAGGGCCGACCCCGAGCGCCTGGTGGTCGAGCTCACCGAGACGGTCGCCGTGGAGTCCCCTGCCCACACGCAGCTGCAGTTCCGCGAAGCGCAGGCGAGCGGACTGCGTTCCGCTGTCGATGACTTTGGCTCCGGGTACTCCTCGCTCGGCCGCTTGCTCGAAATCCATCCCGACTTCATCAAGATCGACCGCTCCCTCACCGAAGGGATCCCCACGAACGCCGGGGCCATGGCCATAGTCGAAGGGGCAATCGGGATCAGCCGGGGGCTCGGAGCTACGCCGATCCTCGAGGGCATCGAGACAGAGGAGCAGTGGCGCTTCGCCGTCGCCCAGGGCTGCACCCTGGGGCAGGGGTTCCACCTCGGCCGGCCTCAGCCCGCCGAGGATCTCACGCCGCACCTGATGCCCAAGAGCCCGGCGCACGCATAGCGGCGGCGGGCGCATCCGAATCGCGACGGACCGAGATCTCATTCCGTGCCGTTTCGAGGTAGCGGTGAGGCGAGGGCCCACCCGCGTGATCGCCTGAGATTGCCAACCCAGGTCGGCTCGCCAGCGAGAGCGTCGAGCACGCAGCATCGAGCGATGGCCTCGATCTGGCCGCGGATGTGGCGCTCGATGGCGTTCTCGCGCCAGCCGGTTTGGGGCGATCAGTCGAGGTTCTCGAGAATCTCGTTCGCTTGTGACCACTGGCCGGACGCTAGGACAAGGTAGATGTCGCCGCGCCCGCGTCGATCCACGGATGATCGGCGACGCACGCCGCGTCGACCCTGAGCGTTCGCAGCTGGTCGCGCCACGTCACAGCGATGCTCTGATCCTCGAAGGTGCTGACGGTCTCCCAGCCCTCGAAGCGCGAATCGTGGATCGCCACGGGCGGGTCTTTGGCCACGCCGCCCAATAGGCGAAAAAGACGCATCGGCCTGAGCGTACCCCGCCGCGTCGGGCAAATCTCACCCAAGACGCCGTCGGCGGCGCTGGCATAGTCGCGGAGGGACGCTAGGGGCTTGGTCGCGACGGCGTCAACCGGGCGCTTAGAGCTGCCCGAGATCAACGTCCCCAGGGTCGATAGCCCTGATCAGATCGGCCACACCTCGGCGGCATTCACGTTGCAGGTCTACCAACAGACCCGCAAACGGCGGCTGACCGACAAGGAGCGCCAGGCCATCTGGGAGCTGATGCGCTTCGCCGACGAGCCCGCCGAGTGTCCGTTCACACGCCAGATAACCCGTGGCGCTGACCGTGAGTTTAGGCCGGTAAATAGGCCAACGGACGATTTTGACCCGTCAGACAGACCGTAGGACCTCGAACAGGGTCAGCAAAGGAGGCCGTTTTCCAGGTCTGTTCCCGATGGAGCCAACCGGGATCGAACCGGTGACCTCCTGCTTGCAAAGCACCTCGGCCACTGGCTGATGAAGCGGCGAATCCCGCATGGATAGTGGGGATTCGCTCCCTTCGCTGTCTCGCTGCCTTGCCTCGGATAGCGCGCGATTACGAGCGACAGTGGCAGGGCTGCCAAATGACCCTTTTCGGCCCCGGGTAGGAGCGTAGCTTTTCGCAAGAGATCGTCCGAGCTGTGTTTTACGTTCCCGTGCAAGAGATGATCGACAAGTCTGGACACTCCCATGCTGCTACGCCGCGCTAAGCGGGGCGCCCACACGCACGGAGGGTTCCTGGGCGCCGTTGCTGCTTTCCGCGAACAGGTGCTCTCCGGCGAGATCGAGCGCGAGTTGGAAGCGCATCCAGAGCAGCGTCTGGCGATTGCGCGCCGCTTGCTTCGCAAACGCACGGCCCACTGGGTCGCGACACGAATTACACGCAGCCTCGGTCCAGAGGCCGCCGCACAGGTTGACCGCGAGCAACGCGAGATTCGCCGGCTAGAGCGTCTAGCGCGCCGGTCAGCCCAGCACGGTCGAGGTGCACGAGGACGGGTCGCGGCGCAGCGAACTCCCGCGCGGTCGTCGCCGGGATGGCATCGGATGTAGTGGGCGACTTGCCGCAGATCGCGGCCAACCCTGGCGGGAGGGCAGGGCCGACACCCTGCGGACTGCGGATCGGCGAGCTATGCGCGCTGCGCTGGCGCGACGTCGACCTTGCCGCCGGAGGGCTGCACGTCGGCGAGTCCAAGACCGACGCCGGCAGGCGGCGCGTGAAGATCCGCGGGGCACTCAGAGATGAACTTGCTCGCCATGCGTGCCCGGCACCCGCAGGCGCCCGCGGAGGGGATCTTGTTCTCGACGTTCACGGGAGGCCGTCCGAGCCCCGACAACCTCCGCTCGCGCGTCCTCAAGGTATTGGTCGAACGCGCGAACAAGAACCTCGCCAAGCAGGACCTCTCGTCGCTGCCCGAGCGGATCACGCCGCACTCGCTGCGACGGACCTTCGCAAGTGTGCTGTACGCGCTCGGCGAGGCCCCGGCGTCGTCATGGACGAGATGGGCCACACCGATCCCGCGCTCGCGCTGCGCGTCTACCGCCAGTCGATGCGCCGCGGCGAGGACGAGAAGGTGCAGCTGCGGGCGCTCGTGGAGGGCACTGAAGTAGCTACTGGCGGATGAGCCGTCGAGCGGTCCGAGGCGATAGAGGGCAGGGCTGCCTGACCGCCAGAAACCCACTCCATATCAGTGGTCTGGCTCGCAAGTTCGCGCACGTATCTGGTGTGCCGGACACGCTCGCTCTTCCGCGAAAAGCAGGTGCGAGTTCGTCGCCGGCGCGGACGACTGCGTCTCGTCTCTATGAAGGAGGGTGGGGTTGTCAAGTGCGATGGCGGTGTTGTGGCTAGGGCCCTCGTGCGGTTTGGTGGTGGGGAGCGGCGACCGTGGACATCTCGCGCTCGGCCGTGATCCGGAGGTGGCTGCGCGACGGGCGTGGCGGGGACTGACTAAAATCGCAGGCAGCCGGGTCGCTTTCGTACCCAACGCAACGGAGGGTTCATGCTCAGGCTTCGCCCGCTGATCGTCTTTGTCCTCGGCGCGTGCGCGATGCTGTTTCTGGCCGCCACGGCGCTCGCAGTGCTGCCGAGGGCGAACAGGAGCTTCACCGGCACGTTCGGGCTCGCGCCAAGTACGAGCAAGGTCAGCTTCAAGTCATCTGCCAATTCGCACGCGCTCACGAACTTCAAGTTCCAGACATTCGGATGCGAGGGGGGCGGCGGGCCGGGCGGCGTGCCCTACTTCACGGTCGGGTCGATTACCGTCAAGTCAAACGGCACGTTCTCGCTCACGGTGCGGCACAACATCTTCGCGATACCGACCGAAGTTACGCTCTCTGGCAGGTTCAAGAGCGCCGCGAAGGCCATGGGGACGATTCAGATCTTCCAGAGGTTCCCGCCGGCGGACCTAGTGCCCGGCAACGCCTGCCATAGCCCGCGGCTTCCGTTCTCGGCGACGACGCACTAGCAGGCGGCTCGGCGGGATGCTCGCCGTGCCCCCCGGCAGTCCTTCGCGTCGGTCCGGATCCCGCGGTCGGGTCTTCGCGGATCTCAGCCCACAGGAGGCACCCACTGAACGAGTGCCGAGCGTGCCCGGCGACGATCCGCTCACGCCCGCTCTACGCGGACGAGCAAGCGTCCGAGCAAGCGCCGTGCTCACGCTCGCGTTGGACGACTCCGGGTGCGCCGACTGACGATGGGCTCACGCCTGCTTCGACCGGGCGTTGCGGAAGTCCTCACCCCATCAGTCGCCAGGCCCGGTCCTCGTCCCAGGCATCAGCGATGGTGCTCCGACCGAGCACTCCTGCATTCCCGGGGGCAGGAGCTTAGCTCGCGGGAGCCGCTGCGCCGACCACGATCTCGATCCCGAGATCGCCACCGAATAGCCTCACTGTGCAAGTCTCTTCGCACCA
>JBEKXJ010000048.1:0-26674 GCA_049512215.1 Solirubrobacteraceae bacterium | reverse complement strand
CCGCAGCCCTTGACGGATGGCTCTGGTACTACAACCATCACCGAAAACACTCAGCCCTCAGCCACAAACCCCCGATCGCTCGCCTCAACGAGCGAACCAACCTTCTCGGTACTTACATCTAGTCTCCAGCGATGCCGCGCGCCAGGAGCAACGAGAAGGCGCCAACGCCGAGGCGCACGACGCTCGTCTCGATCGCGGCGGCCGCGCTGCTGGTCGTCCTCAAGCTCGGGGTCGGCCTCGCGACGGCCAGCCTGGGCCTGATCTCGGCCGGGATCGAGTCCAGCGGTGATGTGATCGCCGCGACGCTGACGTTCTTCGCCGTGCGCCTGGGCGGCCAGCCGGCCGACCGCGGGCACCCCTATGGTCATCGTCGCGCAGAGAACCTCGGAGCCCTGGGGGAGGCGGCGATCCTGCTGGCCGGTGGTCTGCTCGTGGGCTTCGAAGCAGTCAGCCATCTGCTCTCGGGCGGCCGGCCCCCCCACATTCGCTGGTACCAGTTCGCAGTGATCGCGGTCGCCATACTGGTGGACGTGAGCCGCACCAGCGTCTCGCTGCGCGCTGCCCGGCGCTATGAAAGTCCCGCGCTGCGCTCCAACGCCTTTCACTTCGCCGGCGACATGGTGGGGTCGCTCGCGGTCCTGCTCGGACTCCTCGTCGTGCATGCCGGCTTCGCCGACGGCGACGCGCTCGCTGCGCTGCTCCTCGCGGCGATCATCCTCGCGACCTCCATACGCCTGATCACCGAGAACGCCAATGTCCTCATGGACCGCACCCCGGCGGAGGCGCGCGAGGCTGCCGAGCGGGCAATCGCCGATCTCGGGGCCGACATCGAGGTCAGCCGGCTGCGGGTGCGCGAGTCGGCAGGACGTTACTTCGCCGACGTGGTGGTGAACGTTCCCCCGGGCCAGGCCGTGGTCGAGGGACACCAGGCCGCTGATCTGATCGAGGGCGCGGTGGAGGGGGCGCTGCCGGGCAGCGACGTGGTAGTGCACGTCGAGCCCCGCAACCGGGGGCTCGATCTGCGCGAGCGCATTCTCGCGATCGCGCTCGCTGAGCCGTTGGTTCGAGAGGCTCACGACATCACGATCTTTGAGCAGCAGGACTCGATCAGCGTCTCGCTGCACCTGAAGTTCCCGGCCGAGCTCGATCTGAGGACCGCGCACGAGACAGCGGAGCGTGTCGAGCGGGCGATTCGCGCGTGGCCCGGCGTTTCTGATGTGCAAACCCATCTCGAGCCGCTCGAGCGTCCCCTGGGCTCGAGCCCGCCCGATGCCTCCGAAGACCTCAGGGCCACCCGACAAATCGAACGGCTCGTACGCCAGCGGACCGGGATCGAGCCTCAGCGGGTGAGGCTGCTCTCGACCGACGCCGGTCGCATCCTCTTCCTGACGCTCGGCGTAAGCCCTGAGCAGTCCCTCACCGACGCACACCGGCTGGCGGGCGAGCTCGAGGAGGAGCTCCGCCAGCAGGTCCAAGACATCGCCGATGTGGTCGTTCACACCGAGCCCTAGCCGCTGTGCGGGCATCCGGGCGGCGAGAGCTGTGAGAAGACCGGCCCAGCCTCCGCGAGGCGCCCAAGCGGCGGCGCGCCCTAGCATGCTGATGACCCCTAACGATGGAGGATCCCGTGAGACCGAAAGCAGGTAGAGCAAAGACGCGCTTGCCATCCAAGATCCCGGCGCTGGCGCTCGCCGCCGGCCTGGTGCTCATCGCGGGTTGTGGCGGCTCGTCGTCGAGCACCAGCTCCAGCACCGCGAGCCAGACGACGTCGAGCTCCTCCACGCCTGCGCCGGCGCCAAGCGGTGAAAGCGCCGGGCAGAGCCTGAGCCTCTCGGCCAACCCCGAAGGTCAGCTGAAGTACAACACGAACTCCCTGACCGCGAAGGCCGGCAAGGTATCGATCGACTTCACGAACATGGCTCCCCTCGCCCACAACGTCACGGTCGCGTCCGCCTCGGGCGCGGTACTCGGCGCTACGCCCACCTTCCAGGGCGGCTCAAGGACGCTGTCTCTCAACCTCAAGCCGGGCACCTACAAGTTCTACTGCTCGGTCCCCGGGCACCGCATGGCCGGAATGGAAGGCACGCTCACCGTTCACTAGGCCAGTCAGGAGGTCACCTCGACGATGTCGCCGATGGCGAGCATCCCAAAGACGGCCTGGGCGGTTTCGATCGGCAGCTCGACGCAGCCGTTTGATTGGGGCGAGCCGTAGGAGGCGCGCGGGTAGCCGTGGACCGCGTCGCCGCCGTTGAAGTAGTTCACCCACGGCACATCGGGCACCACATAATGGGTGCCGTCGACGTCGGTCCCGGTCATCGTGGTCGACGTGAAACGGGCGAAGACCGGGAACACGCCCTGCGGCGTTTCCGCCCCGGCGACGCCGGTATTGGCCGGGCTGCTCAACGCGACGCGGTCTCCCTGATGGACTTCGAGTGTCTCGGGGCTTCCCTCGGAAACCGTCACCCAAGTGTAGGACCGGGGGTCACGGCGGTAGGAGGTCTCTGCGGAGAGCAGGGACGCCCACGTGGCGCTGTCGGGTTCGCCGGTCGCTTCCAGGCCGCGATCGGACTGGTAGACCATCAGCGCACCCCTCGTGGTCTCATCCAGCTGACCCATGTCCACCGGTGGCGCATCGGAGGGGTCGGGGGCGAGCCTGCCACGTGGCGGGTGGAAGGCCCAGACGGCCGCTTCCCGGCGCGTCTCGCGGCCCGAGCGAAGGTTCACGTCGTAGAGGGGATGGAACCTCGCTCCCAGGTAGCCGAGCCGGGCGAGTGCCTGCTGCAGACCTGCGGTCGGCGGGCACGCGACGCTCAGGGCGATCGTCCGCCGCCGGCCGAGGCGCGAGTGCCCGACGGCGAGGGTGTCGGCCCACACCGTCAGCATGTAGGTCGAGCAGGGCTCGAGCGTGGACGCCGCCGTAAACACCTCCGAGTCGCCCGCAGCGGTCCATGTGCCGGCGACCGCGGGCCGCAGTGTGGGCGCCGGGGAGTTACCTGCAACAGGCGCCGAGAGAGTCACCGTCAGCGGCTCGGTTCCGTTGGCGATCCTGGATGCCGGCAGCGCCAGCAGTCGCGTGGGGGGGAGGAGCGTCTGCGGCCGCGCGGCGCTCGCCTGACCGATTGTGAGCAGGTTCTCTTGCTTACGCGAGACAGCGAGCGTCGTCGCGCCCACCACGAGGATCACGAGCAGCAGGCTCAGCAGCGTTGTCTTGCGTGAAAGCACGCGGGCGACGAGCGCTCTCATCTGCGAAGCGTATCGGCCCGCCCGGTGATCTGGATGCACTCCTCCGATGAGCCTATCCCGGCACCGCCGCTCGGCTCGCCTTTAGGCGCGCGTCCAGCCTGGATCGGAACGGGCGAGGACATGGACGGCGAGCGCCACGGCCACCACGCTCGCCCCAGCCAGCGCCAGCGCCGCGGCGACCGACACGTGCAGTGCGAGCAGGCCTCCCGTCAGCGCGCCGAGCAGCATCGCGGCCACCGCGACGATGCGCCGCCCCGGCTTGGAGCCCGGGCCGCCGAACGCGGTCGCCTCCGAGGCGAGTCCCGTGAGCGTTCGCGTCAGCACGGTCGTCGTGAGGTCGGGGACCGCCAGACGCTGCGCGGAGGCGTTCTGGACGCCCATCGCGAACCCCAGCAGGGCTATCAGCGCATAGCGCACGTCCCGCTGCAGCGGTTCGCTCGCGACCGCAGCAACGATCACGGCAGCGATGATCAGCGGGCCCTGAGCGGCGCTTGCGGCCCGCAGCAAGCGCCCGCGGTGATGAGCGTTGCGCGCCCCGAGCCATCCACCGGCGAGCGCGCCGAGCAGGAAGAAGCCGATCGCGATCAGCGACGCCACGGTCGAGAGGCCGGCGGCGCCGGCGAGCGCGAAGCCGAGGAACACGACGTTGCCGGTCATGTTCGCGACGAAGACGTGGCCGAGCTTCAGGTAGCTGACGGCGTCCACTACCCCGGTGACGAACGTGAGCGCCACCATCATCGGGGCCAGCGGCCCGTGCCGGTCGCCCGCGGGCGGCCAGAGCGTTCGCGCAGCATCGCCGAGCAGGCTCACGAGACACTTGTCGAGAAGCTTGCGAGCGACACGCTCTGCACCCTAGCGACGTGCGCCGATAGGCTCCGGCGCATGTCCTTGGCGCAGAGCTTCACGAGCGGGGAGGGCATCGAGATTGCCTACCAGGGGCCCGAGCTGCCGCCCGAGGCGATCGGGGCCACGACCCTGGAGCTCCTTGCCGGGGATCACATCGGGGCCGTCGCGGACCCCCGGTCCACACGGGCCGTCGTCGACCTTCCCGCCTAAAGCCGGCGGGGAGTCGCTCAGGTTCCCATGAGCCCCGGTGAGGTCATCTCGATCGCGCTGGCCGGGCTGGCGGCCGGCACGATCAACACCGTCGTCGGCAGCGGCACGCTCGTCACGTTTCCGGTCCTGCTCGCTTTCGGGTATGCACCGGTGACCGCGAACGTCTCGAACACCGTCGGCCTCGTCCCGGGGTCGGTCTCCGGAGCCGTCGGCTACCACCGGGAGCTCGCCGGTCAACGCGGGCGCGTGGTCCGGCTCGGCTCGATCTCGGTGCTCGGCGGCGCGACCGGCGCGGTCCTGCTGCTGGTCCTGCCCGCGTCGGCATTCAAGGCGATCGTGCCGGTCTTCATCGCGCTCGCGCTGGTCCTGATCGTGCTGGCGCCGCGCCTGAACCAGGCGCTCCTGCGGCACGAGCACGGCCGCGCTCGCAAGGCCCTCATCCTGATGCCGCTCGCCATCTACCTGACCGGCGTCTACGGCGGCTACTTCGGCGCCGCCCAGGGCATCCTCCTACTGGCGATCCTCGGCTCGACGCTGGCGCAGGACCTGCAGCGCAGCAACGCGCTGAAGAATGTTCTCGCAGGGCTCGTCAACGGGGTGGCCGGCGTCTACTTCATGCTCGTCGCCCACGTCGCCTGGGGACCCGCGGGAATCATCGCCGGATCCTCGATCCTCGGCGCCCAGCTCGGTGCGCGCTATGGCCGGCGTCTGCCGCCGCGCGTGCTGAGGGCGGTCATCGTGATCGTCGGGATCTCTGCGATCCTACGGCTGCTGCTCACGTGAGCAACGCCACGGCGTCGTAGCGGTGCGCTCCTCGCCGGCCGCCCGGCTTGCAAGCAGGCGAGGCTGTCAAACGGATAGAGATCAGCGAGCGAGGAGGCAACCATGAGCAGGGAGGGCAAGAAGGCCGGCGCCGACGCACTTATCGTCTTCGGCATCACGGGCGACCTGGCCAAGAAGATGACGTTCCAGTCGCTCTACCGGCTGGAGGGACGCGGGCTCTTGAGCTTCCCGATCGTCGGCGTTGCCGCCGAGGACTGGACGATCGAGCACCTTCGCGAGCACGCTCGCCAGTCCATCGAAGCGGCGGGCGAGAAGGTCGATGCGAAGATCTTCGAGCGGTTCGCCGCTCGACTCTCCTACGTCGGCGGCGACTTCAACTCCGATGCGACCTATGAGCGCCTCGCCGCCGCCCTCGGCGACGCTCGCACATGCGTCTTCTATCTCGAGATCCCTCCGTCGCTGTTCGCGACGGTGGTCGCCCACCTGGCCGCCGCGAAGCTGCTGAGCTCCAGCGGGCGGGTCGTGGTCGAGAAGCCCTTCGGGCATGATCTCGCCTCGGCGCGCGTGCTCTCAGAGGAACTGAAAGAACACCTCGAGGAGTCACAGCTCTACCGGATCGACCACTTTCTCGGGAAGATGGGGCTAGAGGAGATCCTCTACCTGCGCTTCGCGAACTCGATGCTCGAGCCCGTCTGGAACCGCAACTACCTGGCGTGCGTGCAGATCACGCTGGCCGAGAGCTTCGGAGTGGAGGACCGCGGTCACTTCTATGACCCCGTGGGCGCACTGCGAGACGTCGTCGTCAACCACCTGATGCAGCTGCTCGCCGCCGCCGCGATGGACCCTCCGGCGGGCGGGGACCCGGAGACACTCAAGGACGCGAAGTTCGCGGTCTTCCGCTCGATCGCCGACGCCGACCCCGCCCAATACGTGCGCGGTCAGTACGACGGCTACCGCGATATCGCAGGCGTCGCGCCCGACTCGAACACCGAGACTTACGTGGCGCTGCGGCTCGACGTCGACAACTGGCGCTGGGACGGCGTGCCCTTCTTCATCCGCAGCGGCAAGAGCCTCGCGTCGACTGAGACCGAGCTGCGGCTCCTCTTCAAGCATCCGCCTCGCCTTCAATTCATCAAGGCGGGACACCGGCGCCCGCAGCCGAGCCAGATCGTATTTAAGATCGATCCCACGACCGGGATCCGGGTGATCCTCGACGCGCACCGCGCCGACAAACCCGGGCCGCACGAGATCGAGCTCGACATGGAGTTCGCCGAGGAGGGCGGCGAGGGGCCGACGCCGTATGAGGTCCTGCTGCATGCTGCGCTGATCGGCGACAGCACCGACTTCACGCGCGAGGACAGCGTCGAGGAGTGCTGGCGGATCGTGCAACCGCTGCTCAACTCGCCGCCGCCGCTCGAGCCCTATGCCAAGGGCTCCTGGGGACCGGCGCCTGCCGAGCGCCTGCCGGGGCGCTTCGGCGGCTGGCACGGGCCCTGGATCCCCGATTGACGCCGCTCGCGCCCCCCTGATTCAACGCTCGATAATGCATGTTATGTCAACTTAAGCGGAAAGCCGGGCGGCCGTAGCCGCCTGGTTTGCACGAGCCGCCCGGCCCCGCGGCGTAGGATCGGCAAACTCAAGACCTTCAACCGGCGAGGAGAGACAGGCCATGGCGAAGACCCTCTACACAGCTCAGGCGCACGTGACCGGCGGACGGGCCGAGGGTCACGGCGAGAGCAGCGATGGCGCGCTCGAGGTCGATCTGCGCATCCCCACCGAGATGGACGGCCCCGGCGGCGGCACGAATCCCGAGCAACTGTTTGCGGTCGGCTATGCGGCGTGCTTCGAGGCCGCCCTCGGCGTGGTCGCGCGCCGCGCGAAGACCGATCCGGGCGAGGTCGCGATCGAGTCCCGGGTCTCGCTGACTCCCGATGGCAGCGGGGGCTTTCTGCTTGGAGTCGAGCTCGATGTGACGCTCCCGGGCGTCGCCGAGGAGGCGGCGGCGATCGACCTGGTCAGGGCCGCCCACGCGGTCTGCCCCTACTCGAACGCCACGCGGGGCAACATCGAGGTGGCGCTCACGGCGAACGGAGCTCCCGTCACCTAGCCGCTGAACCTGCGCTGAAGCGCGTGACGCCGTCACCGGCTGCCCGGCCTGGGCGGCGGCTCAGCGGCCGAGCGTGCGCATGAGCTCCCGGGCCCGCCCGCGCAGCGCGCCGAGGAGGGTCCGCACCTCGGCGAGCCCGGCTCTGAGCTGTGCGTCTCCGACCTCCACCGGCAGCATCGAGTCCTGAAGCGCCGCGAGCGTGGCGTCCGCCTCTCCGGCTGCCTCCACGGCGCTGTCGAGATAGCCTCTCACGCCCGCCGAAGGGGCCCGCGGAGCGACCGGCTCGAAGCCGGCGCCGGGGAGCTCATGACGGGCGGCGAACTCGCCGTGGATGCGCTTCGCTCGGCCGTAGGCCGTCTGCACGGGCCGGAAGAGTTCCTCTTCGAGCGTCTCGGCGCTGTGCTCGTCGAGATGCTCATAGGCCTCGCTCAGCAAAGCGAGTGCCAATCCGAGCTGTTCGATCGCCCGCGCCAGCGCGTCGAGCACCTGCTGTCTGGCCTCTGCGGTGCTGTAGGTCACTCACTCCAGCCTATACAGGGGCCACGCGCGAGAGAGCCTCGCGGGGCAGCGCGCGTCGGGCGCGACCGCTCATCACCCTCGAGCGGACGCGAGCTCGCGTGCACGCTCAAGGACGGCATCGAGCATCGGCGCCGTCAGCCTGCCGGTGAACGTGTTCTGCTGGCTCGGGTGGTAGCAACCGATCAGCGAGTGGTGCTCGCCGCGCAACTCCAGGCCATGCCCGAAGCGTGGACGCGGGCGTCGCGACGGGGTTCCGGGCGCGGCGATCGATGCCGTCAGACGCAGCGCCGCATCCCAGGCGAAGGCGCCGAGGCACACGAGCACTCTGACCCTACGCAGGAGCCTCAGTTCATCCGCGCTCCAGGGCAGGCACGCATCGCGCTCGCTCGGCGTCGGTCGGTTCGCCGGCGGTGCGCAGCGAACGGCTGCGGTGATCCGCACCTCTCGCAGCTGCAGGCCGTCCCGGCGGCTCTCCGATACCGGCTGATTGGCGAAACCGGTGCGGAAGAGCGAGGCGAAGAGGAAGTCGCCCGAGCGATCTCCCGTGAAGATGCGCCCGGTCCGGTTGGCCCCGTGCGCGGCCGGCGCGAGTCCCATGATGAGCAAGCGGGCCGATGGATCGCCGAAGCCCGGAAGGGGACGGCCCCAGTACTCCTCATCTGCGAAGGCGGCACGGCGCTCACGCGCGACCTGCTCGCGCCAGGCGACAAGGCGCGGACAGCGCCTGCAGCGCACGACCCCCGCGGCCAGCGCCGCGAGATCCTTCGCCGCGGGGGCCATTTCGGCTGCATCGCTCACGGCCGCCCCGCCCAGCTGAAAGATTTCACAGGGCAGTAGTACCATCAGGGGCGAGATGCCGCTATGGGTGTGGTTCTTGATGCTCGCCGCGCTGATCAAGCTCCCGATCGCGGGACTCCTGCTGTGGATCCCCTTCCGCAACGACGAGGCGATGCGCTCGCCGGATGTGCCCGGTTCCTCCGAAGAGGACGGCGGCTCCAGGGCGCTTCCCGGCGGCCCGCTGGACCCCCATCCGCGCACTCCCCTGCCCCGCCTGCCCCGCCGCGGCCCGCACGGCTCCCCTGCGCCGCCTGCTCCACGGCGCGTTCGCAGCGTTCTGAAGAAGACCCCCGTCAAGGTCTCAGACTGACTTCTCCCACCGACCAGCCGGCCGCCCGCAAGCATCTGCGCCGCTGATGCGGACGCGAACGCCGAGCTTGCGCTAGCGGTTGCGCTTGCGCTGGTGCCTTGCGGCCTTGGCCTTCGCCCGCCGCTTGCGCAGCCTGACCGCCGCGCCGTGCGAGGCAGTCGCTTCGGCCAACTGAGGGTCGCCCGCCGGGGCGACCCGCCGCGCGTCGCGCACGATCACGAACGCGATCCCGATCAGCAGCAGCACGGCCGCACCCAACACGAGCACGACGACGGTCGAGGAGTTCGAGGACGCCTGGGTGGCCGAATTGGTCGTCGAGGCCGTCTGCGTGGGCGTGGTTTCCTGCTGGGCTTCGGTCAGTTCGCTCAGCGGGCCGCTGCTGAGCGAGGTGGACATCGCGGGCGGGGCCAGCACGCCGGCGAGCGAGAGGGCGATGAGCGAACTCAGGCACAGGGCCGCGGCGCGGCGAGCTGGCGACGGCAATGGAAGGCTCCTCACGTGCGCGAGCATAGCGTCTGCGCGAGCCGCGGCGAGCGGGCGCTCGCGCGAAGCGCTCACGCTCCCGCGCGGGAGTCCTCAAACCATAGAATGGCGGCGATGGCTCCCAAACAACGCCAGGTCCGCCTCGAGCAGCGCGGCGCCCTCGATGCGATCCAGGCGCTCGAGAAGCGCAGCGACGAGGAGCTGGAGGCCGAGACAAAATACAAGGCTGCCGCGCTCGCGATCCTCGGGGCGCGCGCCTCGGAGCGCTTCGACGCCGACAGTGCGCGTAGCTACTTCCAGCGCGCTCTCGCCGCCGCGCGCCCGCAGGAGCGGATGCAGATCAGGCGCATGGCCGACGCTTCGCTCGCGCTCGCCGAACGGCGGGCGGGCGATCTGAAGAGCGCCGTTGAGCGCCTCGGGCAGGCTCCTCCGAGCGGCCGCCAGATGTTCGCCCTGCGCGCGATGGGCCTGCTGGTCCCGCCGGCGTCCGCAGGGATCCTCGCTCGTCTGCGCGGCATCCTCTTGATCCTGGTGCTGGTCGTCGTGCTGCTCGCCCTCGGCCTGGGGGTCGTCGAGCTCATCTCGCTGCCCTTCGGGGGGCTCGGGCTCGCGCCCGGGATCCTGCTCGGGCTGTTCGCGGTGATCGTCGTGCTCGGGGTGATCGCGGCCGTCGGGCGGCGCCGGCGAGAGCGTGCCCGTTAGACGAGCGCTGGTTTCTCGCGGTCTGCCCGCGGTCTGCCGGGCGCTTTACGGTGCGCCAGGCGAATACGCTTGAGCGATGGCCTGCGCCGTACTGCTGATTGTGAACCCCGCCGCCGGAGGCGGCAAGGCGGCGCGCGTGGCCCCACAGGCGCAGGCGGCGCTGAGCGGATACGGGCTGACCGTGCGCCGGGTCGACACGCGTGATCTCGATCATGCCCGCGAGATCGCGCTCGCAGCCGCGGCCCGCGGCGAGACGGTGGTCGTGCTCGGCGGGGACGGACTCATCGGCGTCGTCGCCGATGTCCTCAGAGCCGTTCCCGGCGCGCTGCTCGGAGTGCTCCCCGGCGGCCGCGGCAACGACCTCGCACGTGTCCTTGGCATCCCCGATGACCCCGTGCAGGCGTGCGCGACGATCGCCCACGGCGTCGCCCGCGCGGTCGATCTCGGCGCGGTCGCCGGGGCGGGTGAGCACGGTGCTGCCCAGGCTTTCGTCGGGATCGCCTCGGCGGGCTTCGACAGCGACGCGAACCGCATCGCCAACGAAGCCTCGCCGCGACTCGGTGGGCTCGTCTACGCCTACGGTGCTCTGCGCGCGCTGCTCTCCTGGCGCCCCGCCCGCTTCGAGATAGAGCTCGATCCGCCCGGCGAGACCAGGACGTTCAGTGGCTACTCCGTCGCGGTCGCCAACTCCAAGGCCTACGGTGGGGGGATGCTCCTCGCTCCTGAAGCGCTCCTCGACGACGGCCTGCTCGATGTCGTCGTGACCGAGCGAGTGAGCAAGCTGCGTTTCCTTGCGAACCTGCCGAAGGTCTTCAAGGGGACCCACGTGCGCCTGCCTTCGGTGCGTGTCTTCCGCGCGGCCGAGGTGGAGGTCCGCTCCGAGCGCCCGTTCACGATGTACGCCGACGGAGATCCCATCGGCGAGTTGCCCGTGCGCGTGCGCGCCCTGCCCGCCGCGGTGAGGATGCTCGTCCCCCCGCAGAGCGCGACCGGATCCGCCTTCGGGGCACCCCCTCCACCAGCCGTTCAGCCGTCCCAGGCCGCAGCGCCCGCAGCGCCGGCCCCGCCGGCGGGCGGGTCCTTGACGAGCGCCTGATGGCGAACACGCTCGCCCCCAAGCTCGCGCTGGCGCGGGCCGTGGGTCTGCTCTCGCGCCTGAACGGTGGTGGTGCCACGAGCATGCCGGGGAAGGTCCTGATGCGCCTGGACCCGGGTGCGATCGCGGCCCTCGGGTCGCGCCTGCGGCGCGGGAGCGCGCTCGTCTCGGCGACCAACGGCAAGACGACCACGACGGCGATGGCGGCGGCCGTCCTTGAACACGCGGGCGTGACCCTCGTGCACAACCAGGCAGGCGCGAACATGGCGGGCGGGATCGCGACGAGTCTGCTCGGAGCCGCGCGCGCACACGGGCAGATCGCAGGCGAGCTCGGGCTGTTCGAGGTCGACGAGCTGTGGCTCGCCCCCCTTGCCGAGCAGCTGCACCCTCGCGCGATCCTCCTGGCGAACCTGTTCCGCGACCAGCTCGACCGCTACGGGGAGCTCGAGACGATCGCTGAGAGCTGGGCGCATGCGCTGCGCGACGCCGGCGCAAAGCTCGTCCTGAACGCCGACGATCCGCAGATCGCGGATCTCGGGCGCGGGCGCCCGGGAGTCCTCTATTTCGGCGTTCAGGACGACTCGCTGGCGCTCGCGGGGATGGCGCATGCCGCCGACGCGAAGCACTGCAGCCGCTGCGGCGCCCCTTATGAGTTCGCCGCCGTCTATCTGGGGCATCTCGGCCATTACCGCTGCCTGAGCTGCGGCCAGGCAAGGCCCGAGCCGGCCGTGACCGCCACACGGGTGAGGCTGGAAGGCGTGCGCGCCGCCCGCTTCACGCTCAGCACCCCCGCCGGAGAGGCGGAGGTCGAGCTGCAGCTGCCCGGCCTCTACAACGTCTACAACGCGCTTGCCGCCGCAGCGCTCGCGAGCGCGCTGGAGGTGCCGCTCGCGAGCATCGTAGCCGGGCTCCAGACGAGCCGGGCCGCGTTCGGGCGCGCAGAGACGGTCAAGCTGTCCCTCTCGCCCACGAGCGCCGAGCCGGCAGGGGGCGCCGAGCGCGAGCTGCGGATCATGCTCGTCAAGAACCCGGCGGGGACCAACGAGGTTCTGCGCACGCTCGCGCTCGAGCCCGGCGAGCACGACCTGCTCGGGGTCCTCAACGACAAGATCGCCGACGGCCGTGACGTCTCCTGGATCTGGGACGCCGACTTCGAGCTGCTCGCCGGACGCATCAGGCGCGTCACATGCAGCGGAACGCGCGCGTCCGAGCTCGCGGTGCGCCTGAAGTACGCAGGGATCGACCCCGCCCTCATCAGCGTGCAGCCCGATCTCGCACTGGCGCTGGGCGAATCTGCCCGCGACCGTCCCGACCCGCTCGCGCCCCTGTATGCGCTGCCCACCTACACCGCGATGCTGTCGCTGCGCGAGCTCCTGGTGGCGCGCGGGGAGGCGAGCAGCGCGTGGTCCTAGGGGGCTCTCCAGATCCGCCGCCCGCGCATCCGCTCCCGCCGGGAGATCCGGCGGCGGTCATCTGGCACGACCTCGAGTGCGGCTCATACCGCGCGGACCTGCCCCTGTGGCGTGAGCTGGCGGAGCTCTCGGCGCGTCGGTCGGGCCCCTGCACGATCCTCGACGTTGGAGCGGGCAGCGGGCGCGTCGCGCTGGATCTCGCGCGAGCCGGTCATCGCGTGATCGCTCTCGACGTCGACCCCGGGCTGCTCGCTGCCCTGCAGGCGCGTGCCGGCGGCCTTGAACTCCAGACGGTCCACGCGGACGCACGCTCGTTCGCCCTGGGACGGCAGGACCTCGGGCTGTGCCTGGCGCCGATGCAGACGGTTCAGCTCCTCGGGGGCTCCGATGCGCGCGTCGCGTTCCTTCGCAGTGCGCGGGCGCACCTGCGCCCGGGCGCGCTGCTCGCCTGCGCGATCGTCACGGCGCTCGAGCCGTTCGACTGCGCCGAGGGGGAGCCCGGGCCATCGCCGGAGGCCGTTCGCGTGGAGGGCGTCCTCTATGTCAGTCGCGCCCGCGCGGTGCGGGTGCGCGAGCGGAAGATCCTGCTCGAACGCGAACGCCGGATCCTCTTCCCGCACGCTCACACGTGCGCGCCCGCCACGGCCGATCGCGGCGTGGTGGCCGCGCGCGAGATCGTCGAGCTCGACCGCGTGAGTAGTTCCGAGCTCGAGCGCGAGGGT
Source organism: Solirubrobacteraceae bacterium (assembly GCA_049512215.1). GTDB lineage: Bacteria > Actinomycetota > Thermoleophilia > Solirubrobacterales > Solirubrobacteraceae > Palsa-744. The sequence goes on along the minus strand of JBEKXJ010000048.1, from coordinate 13,404 downwards.
GTGCAGGCGGGCCTCCAGCCCATTCCCGCACGAGCGGTCGCGGCAACCGCGGATCACGTGGGCAGCACGGTGGTGATGTTCCGTGCCTGACCGGACCGCTGCCGCCCCTCCCCCCCGCGCGCTGCGCGTCTGCGCGCTCTACCCGGACCTGATGAACATCTACGCCGACCGCGGCAACCTGCTCGTGCTCGCACGGCGCTGCTCCTGGCGCGGGATCGGGTTCGAGCTTTCCGGCAGCGGGCTGGGCGAGCCGCTCGATCCCGACCGCCACGACCTCTTCTACCTGGGCGGCGGGCAGGATCGCGACCAGCGCCTCTGCGCGGAGGACCTGATCGAGACCAAGCGCGACGCGCTGCATGCGGCGGGCGCCCGCGGCGCGGTCGTGCTCGGAGTCTGCGGCGGCTATCAGCTGCTCGGGCGCTCCTACACGCTCGGCCAGGAGCAGATCCCCGGCGTCGGGCTGCTCGATGTGCGCACCGTGCGCGAGCCGGGGCCTCGACTGATCGGCAACGTCGCCATCGAGGTCTCGCTGCCCGGCGAGGAGGCTGCGCGCGTGCTCGCGGGTTTTGAGAACCACGGCGGGCGTACATACCTCGGCGAGGGCGAGCAGCCGCTCGGCCGCGTGCTCCAGGGCTACGGAAACGACGGCGCCAGCGGCTTTGAGGGGGTCAGGCGCGGAAACACGATCGGCACCTACCTGCACGGCCCGCTGCTGCCTAAGAACGTCTGGTTCGGCGACTGGCTGATCGCCCGCGCCCTGCAGATCGACCCGGCTGAGCTGCAGCCGCTCGACGATCGCCTCGAGCAGGCCGCGCATCTGAGCGCCCGGCGTGCCGCGGGCGTGTGAGCGGCTTCCCGGCCTGGATCGCCGCAAATTCGCAAGTCACGGGCGACCGTATGAGGGCGCGGGCTCCTAAGATCGAGGCATGGAGCTCTCGGAGTACCAGCGCCTGTCGCGACGAACCGCCGCCTACCCGCGCGAGGCATGGCTCGCATACCCGGCGCTCGGCCTCGCGGGCGAGGCGGGCGAGGTGGCAGAGCACGCCAAGAAGGCGATCCGCGACGACGCGGGGACCGTCAGCGGTGCGCGGCGTGCCGCGATGGCCAAGGAGCTCGGCGATGTGCTCTGGTATGTTGCCCAGCTCGCGAGCGAGCTCGGGCTCGAGCTCGATCAGATCGCCGAGGCCAACCTCGAGAAGCTCCTCTCCCGCCAGCGCCGCGGCGTGCTCTCGGGCAGCGGCGACGAGCGCTGAAGACAGAGCCCTGCGCGCGCGCTCGGAGGCGACCCGCGACCTGCCGCGCCGGCTAGGATGCCACGGCGAAGCGGGTGAAGCGCTCGACCTGGCGCTCGGGCAGGAGCGCGCGGATCCTGACCCCGTCCGGCGTGTCGCTGCGGCTGATCTCACCGGCAACCTTGTGCAGCTCGGCGAGGCTGCCGCCCTCGGCGTAGGGAACCAGCAGCTCGACCGAGCGCAGCGTGTGCAGCAGCTCGCGCTCGATCCTCTCGTTCAGCTCCTCGAGGCCCTCGCCTGTGATGGCGCTGACGAGCACCGCGTCGGGGTAGCGCAGCCTGAGCTCGTCGCGCGCGACCTGCCCCAGCAGGTCGATCTTGTTCGCCACCAGCAGCCGCGGGCGCTCCCCGGCTCCGATCTGCTCGAGCGTCTGCTCGACCGAGTGCTGCATGAGCGCAGCCTTCGCCTCGGGCGCCGAGGCGTCGAGCACGTGCACGAGCAGCTCGGCGCGGTTCGTCTCCTCGAGCGTGGCCCCGAACGCGTCGACGAGCTGGTGGGGCAGCTTGCTGATGAAACCGACGGTGTCGGTCAGCAGGTAAGGCAAGCCCCGTGGCTTCTCGCCGATTGGCCGCGGCGTTCGGGTGGTCGGGTCCAGCGTGTGGAAGAGCCGGTCGCCCACGCCCACCTCGGCGCCGGTGAGCGCATTCAGCAGGGTCGACTTGCCGGCGTTGGTGTAGCCCACCAGCGCGATCGTCGGCAGGGCCGCCCGCTCGCGCTCGGCGCGCTGGACAGCACGGGTCCCCTTGACGTGCTCCAGGCGGCGGCGCAGAGCGGCGATCCGGTCACGCGCGAGACGGCGGTCGGTCTCGATCTGGGTCTCACCCGGGCCCCTCGTCCCGATCCCACCGCCCAGGCGCTCGAGGTGGCTCCACAGGCCGCGCATTCGCGCGAGGTTGTATTCGAGCTGGGCCAGCTCCACCTGCAGCTTGCCCTCCGCGCTGTCGGCGTGCAGCGCGAAGATGTCGAGGATCACCGTCGTGCGGTCGACGACCGGGAGGCCGATCGCCTCCTCCAGGTTGCGCTCCTGGCGCGCGCTCAGCTCGTCGTCGCAGGCGATCAGGTTCGCGTCGCAGGCCTCTGCGGCGGCCTTGGCCTCGGCTACCTTCCCCGGCCCGAGATAGGTGTTCGGATGCGCGAGCTCGCGATGCTGGACCATCTCACCGACGACGGCCACGCCCGCGGTGCGCAGGAGCTCCTCGAGCTCGGAGAGATCCTCTCCCTCGCTGAGCGCCGCGACGCAGAACGCACGTTGGCGAGCGCGCTGGGCGGGCTGGGACCCGAAGCGCGGAGCCTCCGATCGGCTGGAGGTGACGGCGGCACGGCCGTTGCGGCTTCTTTGCATCTGCCTTCAGTCTAGAGGGCACCGGCAAGCGTTCAGGGAGCGACCGCGCCGAGCCGGCGAAGCGCCTCGAGCAGGCGCTCATCGGGCGTCGTGAGCGAGATCCGGAACCATCCCTCCCCCGCCGGGCCGTAGATCGCGCCGGGTGAGAGCACGACCGCCGCCTGCTCGAGGACGTGCTCGCAGTAGGCCTCCGAGCTCGCGAACCCCTCCGGCACGGGCGCCCAGACATAGATCGTGCCATGCGGCGCTCGCACGTCCACTCCGATCTTGCGCAGCGCCTCGCAGACGAGGTCGCGACGGCGCAGGTAGAGCGCGTTCATCGAGGCGACCTCCGCGTCGGTGTCCGGCGACAGCGCGGCTATACCCGCGAGCTGAACTGCCTCGAACAGGCCGGAGTCGATGTTCGTCTTCAGTCGCCAGTAGATCTCGAGCGCCTCTGCGTTGCCGACCACGACCGCGCAGCGCCAGCCGGTCATGTTGTAGCCCTTCGACAGCGAGAAGACCTCGACCCCGACGTCCTTCGCCCCGTCTGTCGCGAGGAACGAGGGGGCGCGGTAGCCGTCGTAGACGATCTCCGAGTAGGCGTTGTCGTGGACGACGAGGATCTCGTTGCTGCGAGCGAAGTCGACGACCCGCTCGAAGAAGCCCTCGGGCACGACCGCGCCGGTGGGGTTGTTGGGGTAGTTCAGGTACATGAGCTTCGCCCTGCGAGCGACGTCCTGTCCGATCGCGTCGAGGTCCGGCACGAAGCCGCGATCGGGCGCGAGCGCCATCAGCACGGGCTCGGCCCCTGCGAGCCGCGGCCCGGCGGTGTAGACCGGATAGCCGGGGTCGGCGGCGAGCGCGTAGTCACCGGGGTCGAGAAACGCCAGGTTCAGGTTGAAGATCGCCTCCTTGGCGCCGATCGCCGGGATGACCTCGCGCTCGGGATCCAGCGTCACGTCGAAGCGACGCGCGTAGAAGTCGCTCACGGCCACGCGGAAGTCCTTCCTGCCGCGATTGGACGGATAGCGGTGGGTCTCCGGCTCGCTGACCGCCTCCTGCATTGCCTCGACGATCAGTGGCGCCGTCGGGCGATCGGGGTCGCCGATGCCGAGGCTGATCACGTCCACCCCGGCCGCGCGCTTCTCGCTGATCTTGCGCTCAAGTTGCGCGAATGCATACGGCGGGATGCGCTCGAGGCGCTTACTGGGTCTCATGCAGCTCCTTTTCGAAATCCTCGCTGAGGCTACCCTCGAACACGGGTCTGGCCCAGCCTGTCAGGTTGACGCGCAGATCCTCCCCGATCTCGACCTCCAGCTCGCCTCCGTCGAGCTGGACCCTCACCTTCGCCCGGGCCGGGCGGCCGGCGCGTTCGGTCAGATGTGCGATGGCCGCCCCAGTCGCGCCGGTGCCCGAGGACAGCGTCTCCCCGACGCCGCGCTCGAAGATCCGCGCCCGGATGCGGTCCTCCCCCGTCTCGGTGTACCAGGACACGTTCGTGCGGTTGGGAAACTGTGCGTCGCCTTCTATCCCCGGGCCGATCGCCTCCAGGTCGAGCTCGGCGAGCTGTGCCTGCGAGGCGACGTGGATCGCGCACTGCGGGTTGCCGATCGAGACGTGGCGAAACGCCCACCGGCGGTTCGCCGAGCGCACCTCTCCGATCCCGTCGGGGGGGCCGGCGGGAAAGTCCTCAGAGCTCAGCTTCGCCGTGCCCATGTCCATCGTGCACGTGTCCAAAGCGATGATCGTCGGACGGATATCCCCGGCGAGCGTGTGGATCGAGAAGCTGTCCTGGTCGGTCCAACCCCGCCGGCGCAGGTAGAGAATCGCCTCGCGCGCGCCGTTGCCCGAGAGCTCGGCCTCCGAGCCGTCGGGGTTGAAGATGCGCAGGTCGGCGACGTTCGACGGGTCGCTCGGCGGGCTGATCAGCAGCACGCCGTCGGCGAACACGCCGAAGTGCGCCTCGCACAGCCTGCGAACGCGCGCAGGCGTGAGCTCGAACGGGAGCTCTTGCCGCTCGAGGACCAGATAGTCGTTGCCGAGCGCCTGCCACTTCTCGAATCTCATGGGCGCTCGCAGTCTAGGTGCAAGTCGTCAAGTATCTCCCGGGCCACCTCGCGGGGGTCGCGGCCGGTGACGTCGATCGGCTGCGCGCCCGCGAGCTTGCGCATCCATGTGAGCTGCCGGCGCGCATAGTTGCGCGTGCGTCGCTTCATCCTCTCGACGTCGCCCGCGAGTAGCTCGTCGAAGCCGAGCGCCTTGCGCGCCGTCTCTGAGGCTCCCGCCCGCTGGGCGCGAAGGACCTCCTCGCGCGCGCCCGCTGCGAGCATCGCCTCCACGCGGGCGTCGATTCGCTCGTAGAGCGCCTCGCGCTCCATCGTCAGGCCGGCCAGCAGCGTCGGGTGGCACAGATCTGCGCTCCACAGCTGCGAGGGCCCCTCGGGAGGCTCCAGCTCGCCGGCATCGAGCAGCTCAAGCGCCCGCACCACGCGCTGGCGGTCGTTCGGGTCGATGCCCTCGGCCGCCCATGGCGCGCGGCGAGCAAGCGACGCGTGCAGGGCAGGTGCCCCGCGCCGTTCGAGCTCGGCGGTCCAGCGCGCACGAACACCCTCGGGCGCAGGTGGCAGCAGGTCGAGCTCGGTTAGCGCCGCACGCAGGTACAGGCCCGTGCCTCCCACGACGATCGGGCGCCGTCCCGCGGCTAGCAGGTCGTCGATCTCGGCGTGCGCGAGCTCGGCGTACTGGCCCGCGCTGAAGGTGGCGTCGAGCGGAAGAAACGACACAAGGCGGTGTTCGAGCGCCGCCCGCTCGGCCGCCGAGGCCACGCCCGTGAGGGTCTCGAGGCCCACGTACACCTGCAGCGCGTCGGCCGACACGGCCACAGGGTCCTCCCCACGCCCACGCAGAAGTTCGGCCAGGGCGACCGCGATGGCCGTCTTGCCGACCCCGGTCGGGCCGAACAGCGCGATGATCCGCATGGGGATAGGCTCACAGCTCGTGCAGATCCGCGGAGCTACCGTGCTGCTCACCGGCGCAACCGGCGGGCTCGGGCAGGCCATCGCCCGGGGGCTCGCGGCCCGCGGCGCCCGCCTGATCCTCACCGGGCGGCGCACCGAGATCCTCGAGCCGCTGGCCGGCGAGCTCGACGCGCGCGCGCTGAGCGTCGATCTGAGCGAGCGTGCGGAGGTCGATCGCCTGATCGGGGAGGCCAGCGAGGTCGACATCCTGATCGCGAACGCCGCGCTGCCCGCCTCGGGGAGGCTCGAGTCCTTCTCGGTGAGGGAGATCGACCGGGCGCTCGACGTCAACCTGCGCGCCCCCATCATCCTCGCTCACGCGCTCGCGCCCGCGATGGTCGCGCGCGCTCGCGGGCACTTGCTGTTCATGTCCTCGATCTCCGGCAAGGCGGCATCGTCTGGCACCGCGCTCTACAGCGCGTCGAAGTTCGGCCTGCGCGGCTTCTCCCTGGCGCTGCGTGCGGACCTGCACGCCAGCGGCGTGGGCGTCTCGGCGGTCTTCCCGGGCTTCATTCGCGACGTCGGCATGTACGCCGATGCCGGGGTCTCGCTTCCGCCGGGCGTCGGTACGCGCTCGCCGCAGGACGTGGTGCGAGCCGTGGTGAGCGCGATCGAGCGCAACCGCGCCGAGGTCGACGTCGTGCCGATGACGATGCGCGCGGGTGCCGTCGTCGCTGGCCTCGCACCGGAGCTCGCGGCCGGCGTGGCGCGCAAGCTGCAGGCGGATGACATCGCGCGCCAGTTCGCCGATGCACAACGCGAGAAGCGCTGAGCCCCTCAGCTCAGAACAGCCGCTCCTGCCGACCCACCGGTGCCGTGGCCGCCACGTGCGCCGGCTCCCGGGGCAGCGGTTCGAGCGAGCGGAAGCTCGCCGCTGATCGGAAGCCCCGCGGCACGCCGCCCCCGCGCACCGTCCGCGCGAGGCGCTTGCGTTCCTCCACGGGGGCGTAGGCGCCGCGCCGGTAGAGCTCTTCATAGCGGCTCACGAGATCCGGGCGCTCTGAGCGCAGCCAGTCCATGAACACCTGGCGCACCTCGCCGCGCAGGTGCAGGGCCACGCCGCCGACGCTGCTCGCGCCGGCCTGTGCCGCGAGCTCGAGCAGGCGCTCGACCTGCTGCGGGGCGTCGTTGATCCCGGGCATCAGCGGCGCGATCAGCACACCCGTGGGAATTCCCGCGCGGTTCAGCTCGGCCACCGCCTCAAGGCGCGCACGCGGGCTGGGGGTGTGGGGCTCGGTCGCCCGCCAGGCCTTCTCGTCGAGCGTCGGGATTGACAGGCACGCGCTGAAGCTCGCCCGCTCGGCGATCTCGAGCATGAGCGCCAGGTCCCGCAGCAGGAGCGGGGACTTGGTCAGCACCGAGCAGGGGTTGGCCGCGTCGCGGAGTGCCTCCCAGATTCCCTCCATCAGCCGGTATCGCCCCTCGACCCACTGGTATGGGTCGGTGTTCGTGCCGAGCGCGACATGCTCGTGCGACCACGCCGGACGTGCGAGCTCGGCGCGCAGCACCTCGGGTGCGTTCACCTTGACCACGATCTCCCGCTCGAAGTCACGGCCGGCGTCGAAGCCGAGGTACTTGTGAGTGGGCCTGGCGAAGCAGTAGGCGCAGGCATGACTGCAACCTCTGTACGGGTTGACCGTCCAGCGAAAGGGCATCCGCGAGCGCTCCGTCACGCGATTCAGGACCGAGCGCGCACGCACCTCGTAGAAGCGTGTCTGCAGGGCCTCGGGAGCGTCGAAGCGGCGCACAACCGCCTCGTCGCGATAGCCAGGGAGCCGGCGCTGCTCGTCGCGCTCCAAGCTGAGGTTGCTCCAGCGCACGAACACATGTTCGCATGAGCGGCGGCGGAGCGCCGCCCGGCCGGCGGCGGGGTCGCGATCCTTCCCGCCCCGGGCCACGATCCCCACACGGCGCCCAGCATGATCTCAGCGTCCTCTCACACTAACCCTACGCACGTCTTAGGCGGCCGTAGGGGCCGACTTAGCCTCAGCGTCCATGATGGATGGGCAATGAAACAACAGACCCACCCCAGGAGGTCCTACCCCATGAGAATATCCAAGCTGCTCGGGGCCACGATGGTCGCGGGCGCGCTCGTGACCGGCGGAGCGCTCGCCGGCATCAGCGGCGCGTCTGCAGCTTCCACCGCGAGCACCCAGTCAACGACCCCAACGACGCCGACGACGCCTTCCACGCCGTCGCAGCAAACGCCGGCGCCGAGCTCGAAATCATCGAGCAAACGTCCATGCCCGAACATGGGCTCCGGCTCAGGCTCAGGCGCAAGCTATGAAGCGGGGGCGAACTCCGGCGCGGGCTACCCCGGGGCCGGCGCCGGGGCGACTTACCAGTAGGCGCTCACACCCAGTCGGCCACACCGGCGAGCTCCAAACCAAGAGTCGCGGTGGCCGGCTGGGATGGCGCTCCTGCTCTCCCCTACAGCAGCGCCTCGCTCGGGCGCGAACGCGCGCGCAGGCACTCCTGCCCGGACAGCGTCTGGCTGCTGGCGGAGAGGATCTCCACGGCGGCCAGCTCGCCGGGCGCGGCCAGGCCGGTGAAGTTCACGGCCTTGTTGTGGGAAGTGCGTCCGCGAAGCCTCTCGGGATCGGTGCGCGAGGGACCTTCCACGAGGACCTCGAGCGTGCGCCCGACGAACCGCTGGGCGCGTTCGCGCGCGGTGCGCTGGACGAGCTCGACGAGCCGCTGCATCCGCTCGACCTTGACCGGGTGAGGCACGAGTCCCTCGCGGAGCTCCGCCGCCTCGGTGCCGCGCCGCGGCGAGAAGATGAACGTGAAGGCGCCGTCGTAGCCGACCTCTGCGACCACCGCGAGCGTCTGTGAGAAGTCCTCCTCGGTCTCCCCGGGGAAGCCGACGATGATGTCCGTCGTGAGCGCGGCATCGGGGACGTGCTCGCGGATGAGCGCCACCCGGTCCATGTAGCGCCGGCGGTCATAGGTTCGCCGCATCGCCTTGAGGATGCGCGAGGAGCCGGACTGCAGCGGCAGGTGGATGTGCTCGCACAGGCTCGCCAGCTCCACGTGCGCGCGAACCACATCCTCGCGCATGTCCTTCGGATGGGGGCTCGTGTAGCGGATGCGCTCGATCCCCTCGATGCCGTCGAGTTGCCTCAAGAGCTCCGCGAAGGAGGGGGGCTTGGGCCGGGCCCCGGGGGACGCTCCGCGCGCTCCGCCGGCGCCCGCCAGATCACGGCCGTAGGAGTTCACGTTCTGCCCGAGCAGCGTCACCTCGCGCACGCCCTCGGCCACCATCGCCTCGACCTCCGCCACGAGCTCCGCCGGCGGACGGCTGACCTCGCGCCCGCGTGTCGAGGGCACGATGCAGTAGGAGCAGGCGCAGTTGCACCCGACGCTGATCTGCAGCCAGCCCTGGAAGGGTCTCTCGCGCCGCGCCGGCAGGTGCCCCGTGAAGCCCTCGAACTCGAAGAAGCCCTGGGCGGTGAGCGAGTCGCTCACCAGGAAATCGGCGAGCTTGTGCACCTGGCCGGGACCGAAGGCCACATCGACGAATGGAAAGCGCTCGAACACCTCCTGCTTGAGCGACTGTGCCCAGCAGCCGCCTACCCCGACGATTCGCCCGGGCGCTTCTCGCTTCAGGCGCCTTGCCTCGCCGAGGTGAGAGATGAAGCGCCGGTCGGCCGAGTCGCGGATCGAGCACGTATTGAAGAGGATCAGATCGGCCTCGCCAGGCTCCGCCGCCTCGCTGTAGCCGAGCGACTCGAGCATGCCCTTCATGCGCTCGGAATCGTGCTCGTTCATCTGGCACCCGAAGGTCGTCAGGTGGTATCGCTTCTGCATAGTCAACCGCAAGGGAGTCGGCATGGCAACCAAGAATCGCATACCGCAGCGCCGGGCGATCGGCATCGTCCGCGTGTCCCGCGTGTCGGGCCGTGAGGGCGAGAGCTTCGCCAGTCCCGATGAGCAGCGCCAGCGCATCGAAGCCGAGTGCGAGCGCGACGGCCTAGCCCTGCTGGACGTCATCCCCGAGATGGACGTGAGCGGCGGCACCCCGCTAGCCAAGCGGGAGGGCTTGCGGACGGCCGTCGAGCGTGTCGAGGCCGGGGAGGCCCAGGTCGTCGTGGCCGCCTACTTCGACAGGCTTTGTCGCAGCCTGAAAGTCCAAGGCGAGCTGATCGAGCGCGTCGAGGCTGCCGGCGGCCAGGTGCTCGCGGTCGATGTCGGCCAGGTCACTAATGGCAGCGCCGGCCAGTGGCTTTCCGGGACGCTGCTCGGCGCCGTCAACGAGTACCAGCGCCGCACCACGACCGAACGCACCGCCGGAGCGCAGGCCCGTGCAGTTGCTCGCGGTGCAACGCCGTGGGCGCGAGTCCCGCTCGGCTACAGCCGCAACAACGGCACACTGAGCCCCAATCCGAGGGAGGTTCGGATCGTCCGGCGGGCGTTCAAGATGCGCGCCGATGGCGAGTCCATGATGACGATTCGGAAGATGCTCAAGGCCCACGGCGTCGAGCGCTCTCATCGCGGTGTGCAGGTCATGCTCGCCAACCGTATCTACCTCGGCGAGCTCCACTTCGGAAAGCTGGTCAACCTCGCCGCCTGCGAGCCGATCATCGACCGCGAGCTATGGAATCGCGTTCAGCGGATGGTCATCCCGCGTGGCCCCCAGCCGACATCGAAGCGCCTGCTGTCCCGCCTCGGGATTCTGCGCTGCGGGTCCTGCGGCGCACGGCTCAGCACTATGAAGCTGCCCAAGCAGGGCGACTATCCGATCTACCGCTGCCCCAGCTCAAGCGACTGCGACCACCACATGACCATCTCAGCCGTGATCGCGGAGCAGGCCGTGGTCGAGTACGTCCGTGGGGCGCTCGCCGACGTGGAGGGAAGGGCATCCGCCGAAGATGGCGCCCGGGAAGTCTGAGCAGGAGTTAGCAGCCGCCCAGGGAGCCCTAGACGCTGCTGTGCGTGCCTTCGACGTGCTGGGCGACGTGGAGTCAGCCCGAGAGCGCCTGCGGGAGCTTCGGGCGGCGGTGGACGGGGCGCAGGCCCGCGTCGACCAGTTGGGCGGAGCGGGTGCGAGCCTCAGCGTCAGCGGCGACCGCGACTGGGACCTACTGACCGTCGATGAGCAGCGTGCGTTGATCCGCGCCACGATCGAGACAGCGACCGTCAACCCCGGCCGAGGCGCCGAGCGCATCACCATCACGACCGCCTAACCACGACCGCGCGACGCCGAGGGGTAGCGTCCGGGCTACCTAGGAAGATTCGATTAGAGGGGCCGAAAACAAGGAGAAAAGGGAGAGACATGAGACGCATCAGGACAATGAGGCGCCGCCTCGTCGCGGTGTTCGGGACCGTCGTTTACGCCGTGCAGCAGCTTGCACAGGCTCTCGACGTGAGGGACATTGCCGTGGCCGTCGAATACCGCTAACGGCGACCGTCGAGCAGGTCACCATCGTGCCGGGCCGAGGCCCGGAGCGCATCGCGATCACGACGGCCTGAGTCTCGACGCAAGCCGCGGCGTGTGCCACGGATCGTCGGGCTCGTTGATCGGCACGTCTACGAAGTCGCCGGACTCCAGCCTGCGGCCAAGACGCAGCTCAAGACAGCCGACACACAGAAACCCCTCCCCCACCCCGGCCGCGGTCCATATCTCGTCACGCACCATGTAGTCCTCCCAACGCCCTATGTGTCGGCAGCCGCGCTTGCCAGTGTATGGCGTCGTGTTGACGCCGCAGTCGGCACAGACCGGACTGGTGAGCTTCGCGGCCATCACGCACCGCCGCCCGTCCCTGCCCGCGAATCTGGCTGCCATGCCCGCATGTGCCGCTCGCAGATGGTCACCACCGCCTCGCCGCCGTGCTTGACCACGAGATAATCGCCAGCCGCCCCACATGGCGCGCCGTCCGCGCCCGTTGCTCTGCACGTCCTCGAAACCTCGAACACGTGCTGATCAGGGTCCATGCCCTGCGCGCGAACGACTGCGACGAGATCCCCGATGTGGTCGTCGCACGCCCACAGCATGTCCATCTCGGTCGGAGAAGCGGCGACCGACGCGACGGCGACCGGGCGCTGGTCACACTTGCCGCACTGCTCTTTGATCGCGACGCAGCCAAAGATGTCGCCAGGGCCGCTCATTTCCACAGCCTCCGCCACACGCCAGCTTTGCCGAGCGTCCTGCCTAGAGCGACGTTCTTGGCCCGGCGCGGAGCCTTCCCCTCGCGGACAGAGCGGCCGGTCGCGCTCAGACGGGCGACTTTGTAGAGCTGCGAGGTCAGCGAGGTTCGGCGGGCCATCAGACGGCCCTCGTGTAGTTTGGGTATTGCATGGGAGCTGCAACCTCCTGTGCCATGCCCCCGGCCGAGCCAACGGTGCGGGGGCGCTTTGTAGATGCTCTGATTCTACCCGTCGCGACGGCATCTCGAACACCAGCGAGCAAGCCAGCGCAGGCGTCCCAAAAACGCCGAGCAGCGGGGTTGCGAGGGCACTCTTTCCACCGGGATCGCACGGGCTTATACGGATGTATCGCAGGCTGCCGTCCCATATCGTCATGCGGTTCGCAGGACACACCGAGCGGGAGGTGGACAGTATGCTCCGTCTCAAGATCACGGGCGTCGCCCTCGTTGCCGTGCTGGCGATGGGTGCGGTCGTCATGTCGAACGCCTCGGCGAGGAGTCCCATCCCGTCGTTGAGGAATGAGGTAACGAAAGCCGCGCTCGCACCGGGCGCGGTACTCATCGCCACCAGCACGAATGTCTTGTTTATGAGCCCAGCAGGTAACGTCGAATGCTCGAAAAGCGCCCTCGACGCGACGCTGACGACCAACGGTGCCAGGAAGGACAAAGCTTCGACCACTAAAGGGAGCTTCACTGGAACCGAGGATGGAACCCTCTGCCCGTCGACCTGGCCCGAAGCGGGACCGGCGGAAGTCACCATGGGGGTCTTCCCACTGCAGACCACGTTCACGACCGGGGGCAAGTATGAAACCAAGGGCAACCTGACGTTCACCTTTACGTTCCCGTACGCCATTGGGGGTTACAACGGCGTTACATGCGTCTTTGAAGCCAAAAAGCTCAAGGGCACGTTCAACACCAATGGGAGTCCCATCACTCTGGCAACGATCGACCAGGAGGGCAAGCTGAAGAAGCCTGCTCCCCGGGCGTGCCCGAACGAGGGTCAAATGAACGCCACTTGGAGCCTTATCACACCCTTTGGCCTCGAACCCGTCTATCTCGGAACCAGCTGATCCGACTAGCCGCATTCTGATTGCAGCTCGCGGGGGTCGGCTCGGACTGTCACCGGACCGGCCCCCGTCGGGTATTACAGCTCCCGCAGCGCCAACCGCCTCGCGTGGCGAATGTACGCGGCGAGAGACGGCATCATCCCACCGGCCGCGGAGCCTTTCGATCCTGCAGCCTCGGACTCGAGCTGGTCGGCGTCGCCCTGCAACATTGGAGCACGTCGCCGTTCTCGCCCCGGGGATTCGCTCGATACGGTTCTGACCGACCGGCCTGCTTAGGTTCTCGGCACACGGAGGTCTCCAGTCCCCCCCTCACTGGAGCGAGAGCGCCCTTGCCCCGGGGCGCTCTCGTCGCTCTAGTGGCACCGATCACGCGCGTGCCTCGGCGACGATGCGCAGCGCCAGCTCGGGCTCCGATGGCACCTGGCGACAAGCTCCCAGATACGGCGCTGCGACATCTGCGAGAACAAGATCGCCCGGAAGGAGTCCAGGGAGGCGATGTCCGTGTCTTCGCGGTGGATAAACGGAGTGCCCCGCACGCGGGGCACTCCGTTGCCGCTT
>JBEKXJ010000047.1:0-27343 GCA_049512215.1 Solirubrobacteraceae bacterium | reverse complement strand
CCATCAGGCACGGCGCACCCCGAACAGGGCGTCGCGCTGCGCGCGCACCTCGAGGAACTGACGACCCCGTGCGGGGACACCCCACAGCAGCGAGGCGAGCGTGTAGATGTCGCCACCGAGCGGGCTGCCGTCTTGGCCCGTGCAGCCGAAGCACGTCCAGCCACGCTCGGGATCGGGGTAGACGTGAAGGCTCGGCGTTCCGTCGTCATGAAAGGGGCAGCGGATCTTGCCCTCGCGTGTCGGCTCGCGCCCTGTCAGCACCTGGACGTAGCGGGCGGGCGCGATCGTCAGGAGCGGATCGGGGCGACGGCCGCTGTGCGAGCGGCGCGGTGTGGTCGTCGCGGGCGCTCGCGGCGCGAGCGGCAGGGCACCAACGATGTCCTCCGGTCGGTAGCGGGCGTGGGTGGACTGGAGCAGCTCTACGGGGCGCGGCGCGAGCTCCTTGAAGTTCCGGGTCCCCGGGATTCTCAGCACGCGCGCGGCATCCGCACACCTCGGGTCGGCGCCGAGCGTCGCGGCGAGACGCCGGTTGCAGCGCTCGAGCTCCTCGACACCCAGGGGGCGGGTGAGGGCCCAGTAGGCGTGGGCGCAGTCCTCGCCGCCTGAGGCGATGATCGCACTCGCGGCCGGGGTGAACGCGAGCAGCGCCGCGAACGCCTCGGAGCCGTCGCAGTCGGCCCAGAGGAGCGCCGTTGGCGCGATGTCCTCGCGGCGCCCGCGACGGCGTATCCGTACCGCACAGCCGACATACACATCCGTGCTCTGGCCGATTCGCACGATCGTGCTCGCGGCGCGGGGCGCGTGGACCCTGAGGAAGAAGCGCGCGAGCCCGCCCCCGCAGTTGCGATAGCGAACATCGAACAGGCCATTGCGCGGCGCGTAAGCGCTGAGCATCCGCAGGTGCCGCGCGGAGGCCCTTTCCGGTGCGATCGAACGAGTGTCTTTGAGCTGCATGTTGGGCTCTCCGCCAAGCACGCCGGGAGGGTCGCCCGCCACTTGCGGGACGACCCCCCGTGCGCGAGGGTTAGGCAGCGGCGGCCTGCTTCTCAGGCTGAGAGGACTCGGAGCTCTCGCCACGCGGCGCGGCGAGGAACTCGACGTTGCCCACGACCTCGTAGTCGTGGCGTTTTGAGCCCTCGTCGGTCTCCCACTCGTGGTAAGAGAGACGTCCGGCGACCCCGACGAGCCAGCCCTTGGCGAGCACTCGCGCGGCGGCCTCGCCGGGCTTGCCGAAGCACGCCACGTTCAGGTAGCCGGTCTCACGGCTGGGCGCGAGGCCCTCTACGGCGAGGCGCAGCTTGCACACCTTCTCCCCGCTGGGCAGAGGGCGCAGCTCGGGGTCTGAGGTGAGACGGCCGGTGATGTTGATGCTGTTCATGTGGATCCCTCCTTGAGGGTGGTTGGTGGTGTGTCTGACGCAGCCCAGAACCGCCGCCGACCGGCGGAGCGGAGCCGAGCTTGCGAGGGGAGCCCCCTTGGGGGGCCGAAGCCCCGACGGCGGCGGTGAAAATCGGGCAAGACAGAGACACGCCGCCAGCCACCCGGAGGGGCCCGCACGAGAACCGGCCGTGCCGCAGAGCACTGGGAGCTGTCTGTGTCGCTGGCGGGCGTGGGGTGCGCTGAGGCGGCTTGCTCATCGAGCCCGCCGCAGCCTCAGGCGCAGGTGACCGAGTGCTGCATGAAGGAGACGGCGGGCGCGGCCCGGGAGTGTGGTCGGCTCGGGCTGGTCGAAGACGAGGGCACGCAGCGTCGGCGTCGAGTACCAGAGGCGAAGCCGCAGCCACGCGGGTGCGAGACGCCCGTAGACGAGCAGCGCGACATCGGCATCGGACTGGCGTACGCGGTGTGCGGGCGCGAGCGAGCGGAAGTCGCTTGAGGTTGTGCGAGAGCCCGGTTGCAGCGCGCCGGAACGGTGGGTGGAGAAGCGGGCGATCTCCTCCTCCCCGAGGGTGTGGCGCAGATGGTCGAGGGTCGCCTGGTCGCCGATCCCCGAGCAGAAGAGTCTCGCGCGGTGGTTGGCGAGGATCGTTTCGGCGCGGTCGCGGCCCCAGCGGTCGGCGGCCTGGCTCATGTTCTGAAGGACCGTCAGCAGCTGGACACCCTGGCCCGGGCCGGTCGAGGCGATCTCGTCGAGGTTCGGCAGCGGCACGATGTTCGCGGCCTCGTCCAGCGCGAGCAGCAGCGCCGGCTCGATCGGCCTGCCGCGCCGCGCGGAGAGCTCGAACGCCCCGGCAGTGATGTCGGCAACCAGGGCGGCGAACAGGCCGCGCAGGCGACGCTGGTCATCCGCCGGCGAGATCAGATAGAGGGTGTTGGGACCGCGCAGGAGCCAGCCGGCACTGATCTGGCTGTCGCCCATCGTGGCCTCGGCTATCGCCGGCTCCTGCCAGGGGTCGAGCGCGGTGGAGACGGTCTGCAGAAGACTCGAGCGAAAGCGGTCCTCTGCTTCCCAGACGGACTTCAGCGCCTCGAGCGCGGGCGCGACGCCGGGCGTACGGCAGACCTGAAGCAAGTGCGTCGGCTCGTCTTCGTTGACGGTCGCGATCCAGGAGAGGACCTCGCTCATGGTCAGATCGCCGTGCGCTGCGGCGAGCAGCAGTGGCGCGAGGAAGCGCGCTCCGGCAGGACGCCAGAAGCTCTCATCGGCGGAGCGCGCCCCGCCGTTCTCGCCGATGCCCAAAAGCCGCGCGGCTGTGCGCCGCGCGCCCTCCCAGGAGCTCGCCGCGGCGAGCGGCGACCACGGCGTGTGAGGCAGCGCGGTCGACCCGGTGGGATCGAACACGGCAACCTCGCCCCGTGCCTCCCGGGCGCGGTGGGTGTCGTGGACGACGTCGCTCTTGATCGACGTGGACAGCGCCGGGCCGTCCCACTCCAAGACGGCGGGCACCACGATGCCCGTGGTCTTGCCCGACTGCGAAGGCCCGACGATCATCACCGAGGCACGCGGCTCGCAAGCGATCATCGCGCGGTGGTGGACGCCGAGCGTGACGCGCCCCGGCTCGGGACGGCGAACGCGCAGCGCTGACAGGTCGCCGCGCGAGGCAAACCTGGCGGCGCGGGTGCGCGTGGGGCGACGACCTGCGCGAGCGATTAGGAGTGCCGCTGCCGCGAGCAGCGCCATCACGGCCAGGAGGTAGAGCACGGTCGGTGGCGGGCCGGCAAAGATCGGTACGTGCGACTGGGCTGTATGTGGCCCGTTCACGCCGGTCCTTCCAGCTCGCTCGCGGCGTGGTCGCCTGGAGCTCTCGCCCCAGCGCGCAGCGCCATCGCCGCGTCGGTCGCGGTCAGCTCCCGCTCGCGCTCTGAACGGGCGTGGCGGACCTCGTAGGAGCGACCGCCGATCCGCCACAGCGCGACGCCCTGCGGGTAGTGGGCGATCCGCTCCGACTCCGTTTGGGAGAGCCCGAGGATGGGTGTGGCGCGCCTGGCCTCGTCGGGGTGCTGGCGATAGATGATCACTGTCCCCGTCTCCGCCAGGAGGCCCTTGGCGAGCGCCTGCTGGCGTGAGCCGGTGTCGCCGGCAGCGTCGAGGTCTGACAGGCGGTGAAGCACCATCCAGTGCTGCACCCCGGTCTGGCGGCCAAGCTTGAACGCCGCCTGGTAGTACTCGCCGAGGCCTGTGATCGGCAGGGCCCGCCACGCCTCGTCGTTGACGCGGATCGTCTTTTCACCCTCCTGCCCGGCCTGCCGCGCCTGAACGGTGCGCCTCATTCGGTGCGCGTCGAGGAACGCGGTGGCGCAGACCATCGTGATCGCGAGCGCCAGGTCCGAGGAGGCGCTGCCGGCGGCGATGTGAGAGATGTCCAGTGAGATTGCGGGGGCATCCCACAGCTCATCGCCCGCGCTGGTGGGTGCGTCGAACATGCCGCGAAGCGGACCGAGGCAGAGGCGCATGAGCGCAAGGGCGACTTCGCGAAGCTCTGCACGCGCACCCTCGCGTGTTCGGTCGAGCGCCTGGATGGTGCGCTCTTCCGGAGCGCGCAGCTGCTCAACCACATGCCCGATACACACCTCGCCGCGATGGGATTCGTCGGCGGCGGCGAGAGCCTCCACGAGGCCGACGGCCTCGGCCTGGCCGAGCGGTCGGCCGAGCATCGCGTGCGCGACCGCCTGCAACAGGCCCTCGCGCATCTCCGCACTCCCGATCCGAGTCAGCGGGTTCAACCGTGTGTCACCGCCGGGCTTCAGGCGCAGCACGACCCCACCGAGGGCGTGCACGAGCTCTGAGTACTCGCCCTTGGGGTCGATGATCTCGCAGCGGCGGCCGAACACCCGTGAGCGATACAGCCAACTCTTCGTCAGCGAGCTCTTGCCGAAGTCCGGCATGCCGAGCACGAGCGTGTTGGCGATCGACAGAACCCCGCGCGCATACAGCAGCCACGGGTCATAGACGAAGGACCCTCCGTGCAGGTCGGAGCCGATGTAGACGCCCTGGGCGCCGAGGCCCGCCTCGGCGACCGCCGGGTAGGCCGCCTGGAAGTGCGCGGTGGAGACCTGGTGCCCGGCGCGCTCGGCGGGGCGAAGCAGCCGGCCCAGCCGACCGGTGGGCCGTTGGGAGAGGCTGCGCTCGAGAGAGCCGCGCCGGACGCGCTGCTCCGACCGGGCCGCGCGTTGGTTCAGGCGCTGCTCGCGTAGCTCACGCCGCTCGCGCAGGCCCTTCACCGCAGGCCCCTGCAGATCGGCAGGCCGTAGGTGAACGCCTCGGCCTGCTGACCCCACATCCGCTCCAGACGAAGCGGAGCGCGCTTGGCCTCGAGCTCGATGCGCGAGACGTCTGACTCGAGCTCCGAGAGCGCGTCCGCTCCCCCCCACGGCACGCTGACCGTCACATAGGCCGCATAGCGAACTGCGGCGTGGCCTTCGGCGAGCTCGCGCTCGCGCTGGTTCGCCGCTCGATCGCGCTGTGACTGGCGTTGGCTGGTTCGCTGACCGACGCGGGCGCGGAGGCTCTGCTCGGTCGCCGTCTCGGTGGCGGCGCGCTCGGCCTGGCGGATTGCCCTTGACGGGCCGACGAGCTCCATGCACATCGCGATCGTGCGCGTCGTCCGCGAATCCATCAGCAACGGCTGAAGGAACAGCGCGCGGACGTCCACGCGCGGCCACTCCGCCGCCCACAGCGTGCAGTGAAGCGCGCCGTCCGCCGCCAGATGCGACCAGCTCTCTAGGCGAGCGAGCGGGCCCGCGTTGTGTGGCGCGATGCCGCCGTCGCCCACAAGGCTTCGGTCGAGCTGGCGCTGGCGACCGCGTCGGCCCCACGGGTCGTATGCGTCACGGATGGCGGCGGCCGTACCTCGGCGGGTCAGCACGCCCGTGACCCCGATCCCTGCCCGGTCGAGTAGCTCGATGAGCTGACCGACTTCCCCGGCGAGCACGGCGAGTGCGCCCAGGTCGCCACCGCCCATTCGAGCGATCGCGCGGCGCGCGGCCGGGCGCTGTGCGTCGACCTGGAGCGCGAAGGTCAGCTCGTGTTCCTCGGCGACGTCGCCGGCGCGGCCGATGAGCTTCAGATAGGAGACGAGCTCCTCCGGCGGCTCATCAAGGCGAGCGTCTGAACGCTTCGCCTGCAGCAGGTAGTCGCCGAGCTCATCTCCGTCGCCGGGGAGCGTGCGCTCGACCCAGGCGATGCGGCGCACAGCGGAGTCATCGCGCGCGAGGGCGGCGAGCACCGCTCCGTAGTCGGCCAGGCGCTGCTCGCGCTCGACCGGTCCGAGCAGTGCGAACGCCCGCCCGCGCACGTGCAGTGCGGCGGTGAACGTGCGTGCCCGGGAATCCTTGACGGCGCCGAAGCGTGCGTTTTCGTACTGCGCGAGCTGGCCCTCGAGGAACTCGAGGGCGGACAGCTCGCTTGGCATCGCCCACGGCTCTGAGGGACGCTGCGGGTCAAGCTCTCCGGTTGGAAGCGAGACGACGTGACCGAGCTGTGCGCGCTGGGAGAGAAAGCGAGCGCGGGAGCTGTAGCGGGCGAAGAGGAAGCGAACGGCCACCGGCGCCCACTGCTCGAGCGTGCGGCCACGCACCGGGACGAGCAGCACGCTCGCGGCGAGCGCGAGCAGCCCCAGCGCGAGCGCAAGCCCGCCGAGTCCGCCGAACCGGAGCGCCGCGAGCGCAAGAGCGCCGGCGAAGACGAACCCGAGCAGCTGCGGGATACGCAGCCCGAGCAGAAACCCGCTCGACGGGTGCGGCGCGAAGCGGTAGCTCGTCTCGCCCATCTACTCCTCCTCTCCGTCCTCGACCGCGTGTAGTGCCGGGCGAGGCCGCGTGGATTCACGCGCGAGCGCCGTACGGCGTGGCGGGGTGCGGCGCCGTGGCGAGCGAGCGAGTGTCGGGGTGGCTACTGCGCCGGGCGACGGAGGCTCGCCGCTCGAGGTGGGCTCCTGCTCGGAGGGATTAGATGTGCCGGCGGAGCCACGGCGCTGGAGAGAGGCGTCCGTAGAGGCTCCGCCGGCAGCTGTTGGCCGCCCGGCGTGTTCATCGCCTGGCGGCCCGTCGGGCACGGCGACGAGAGCGCTCGGGGGTGGCGTCTCGCCGGCGGGCCCGGCGGTTTCGGGACGTTCGGGCGTGGTCTCGCTCTGCGAGCCGTCGCCCGCCGTCTGTGAGCTTGGTGTGAGGGCAGAGGCCCCTCGTGCGTTCATCCCGGCGGCCGCGCCGATGCTCCCGGCACCGATACTTTCAGCGCCCACCGGCAGGGTTCCGTCCTCGGCACCCGCACCACCGCCGGCCGCACCCGTGCCGTTCGCCGACGGACCTCCGCTCGACGGGCTGCCCCCGCCACCGCCGGGGCTTCCGCCGCCGCCGGAGGAGCCGCCGCCGGATGCGCCCCCATTCCCTGCAGTGCTGAGGTTGCGCAGGCCGCCTGCGCTGCGTATTGAGCGGCCGTCCGAATCCGCGACAGCGCCCGCGCCCGCCGCGCGCACACCCGCGGCCACGTAGGCGCTCTCGGCGTCCGCCGCGAGCAGGTACATGAGCGCCCACGGTGCGAATGCCGCCAGCGCGAAGATCACTGTCGCTGCGAGGATCGTCCCTACCGAGCCCGACACACCGCCGCTGAACGACAGGCCCGCGGCTGCAGCGTTGCCGGCGAAGGACAGCACGATCAACGCGACCGGCTTGAGGATCACGAACAGCATCAGCAGCCGGCCGAGGCGCCCGGGCCACGCCCCGAGCGCGGGCCAGATCGCCGCGGCAAGCGCGGCCGGGAAGAACAGGACGGCCACGTAGATCGCGGCATCCCGGACGATCAGCTCGAGCCACACGAAGATCGCCGCGAAGACCTCGATCAACGCGATCAGCATCGCCAGCGCCGAGGAGCCGAAGCCGCCGAAGCCGCGCGAGCCCCAAGCGTGTGCCACGGTCGCCCAGAAGGCGTCAGGGGAGCTCCCCACCACGGCGCTTGAGATCTGATCGGCGACGGAGAGCCCGATCACGGTGAGCGCGACGACGAGGCCGGTGCCGATCCCGGCGCGTGCCATCCCGGCGAGCGTCGCGGCGAGCGCCTCCGGGCTGCGGCGGATCGCCGCCGACGCGAGTCCGATGAGCGCCACGAGCAACCCCAGCGCAGCGCCGAGGTCGGCCATCGGCGCGAACTGCGCCTGAAACCACGCCGACTGCAGCTGCGGCGTGCTGGTGTGTTGCATCTCGCGCGCGACGAAGGATGTGATCGCGGTCGCGGCGCCGATCATCCACTTCGCCAGGAGTTCGAGTATCCCGTTGCCGACGGTGCTCGCGGCTTCGCTGACGAGGCCGCCAACGGCGCCGCCGGCGGCACCCGCCGCTTCACAGACGCCACCGACGATCCCGCCGATCACCGGGACTTCGACGTTGCACGACCCACCGCTCTGCTTGGTGCTTGCAGCACGCGCCGCGACCTGCACGGGGCGGCCCGCCTGTGTTCCTGCGGCCGGGGGGAGCGCGCAGGCGCGCGGGCAGAGCGCGCAGACGGCGACCATCGGCACAAGTGCGCCTGCGAGAGGACGAGCCCGACGGACCACGCTCAGCCCCCGGTGCCGTAGAACGGCGCGGTCATGCCGGCGAGACGCCCGAACGCCGGCGATTGATCATTCGCGGCGCTGACGTAGACGACTGACGGGACCGGCGCGGGGGTTGGGTCGGTGTCGGAGGACACCACCAACCAGCGGCCCGCCTGCCAGCGAAGCGTGGTGTCGACGAGGTTCCAGCTTTGGCGCGGGGGGAGAGCGGGGCCCCACACGAACCCAGCCAGCCAGCTCGTCACGGTCGCGGCCATCGGGGTGTAGGTGTCGAGGCGCCGAGCGGCGATCACCGCGATCCCGTGACCGCCCCGTCGGTAGTTGGTCATGTTCTGCGTGTCGGCGCCACGGAGCTTCTGCGCTTGGGCGAGCGTGCGGTTGCGCACCGCGGGGGCGTATACCTGCGCCACAAGCGCCGCGAACACGGCCGGGTCCTGCTCGACTGACTGCGAGGCGAGCGCCAGGTAGTTATCGGTCGCGGCCAGGGCGCCCGCGGGCGTGTCCTGGACGCCGACCGGAACGCCGTGTGAGAGCTTGATCGCGCCGGGCGCAGAGCCACGCCCGGCCGCGTCGGGACCGAGGACACCCGCCGCCAGCAATGCCAGGACGAGCGCAAGGAGCCCGAGAGCGACGGCAGCCGCGGCGAGCGCAGATAAGCCCCGCTCGCGCATCTAACCGAGGCCGTAGGCGAACTGGAGGATCGCTGCGGAGGCGCCGACGAGGAACGCCACGCCGACGCACACAGCCATCCCGATCTTGCCGCCGACCGCGGTGTGGTCGTTGCCGATGCGACCTCCGATCGCCCACACCGCGCCGCCCATCAGGAATCCGGCCAGACAGGCCAGGAGCGTGTAGACGGCGATCACGTTGATCGCGCTCTGGATACCGCTCGCGCCAGGAGCGTGACCGGGTTCGGGGGTCACTTTGAAGGTGAAGCTGCTCGCCGCGATCAGGGTCTTCATGTGCAAGTCGCCTCCATTGCCGTGGGTCGTTCCTGCGGGAAACGGTATAGCAAATTAGCAAAGACAATGCTATACATCGCTAGATGTTTGGGTACAGCTACAGGCGCAGGGCTATACGGAGGGACGCATGAAGGGGCTGCTGGCCCTGGTCGGAGCCCTCGCCGCCGCGATGTTGGGGCTGCCCGTACTCGCGGTCCTCATGAGCGCGAGCCAGGCAGGCGGTGCGTGCTCACTCGCCGTCGCCGGAGCGGCGATGCCCTCCTCCCAGCAGGGGTCATGGGTTGCCACCGCCTACGGACCTCCGTGGGGCGGCATCCAGGGGGATGGTGTCACGGCGACGGGCATGAACCTGGCGGCAGGGCCGCCCGCGCTTGAGGTCGCGGTCGACCCGAGCGTGATCCCGCTGCGCAGCTACGTCCACGTGGAGCCAAACCCATTTGGTACAAGCAGCGCCTTCTACGCCGGGGACACCGGCGGAGCGATCGTCGGCAAGCACGTCGACATCTACGACTGGCGCGGACGCGCCGACCAGAACGCCTGGGGAGAGCGCGCTGTGTCGGTGACGCCGGCTCCGAACCCCGGCGCCGGGAACCTCCTCGGCGCCGTCGCGCCCGCCCCGCCGGCAGAAAGCTCGGACCCCGGCGGCTGTCAGCCGGCACTCACCAACGGTTCGATCGGGTTGACGCCGGGCCAGACGGCCCGCGTCCTGTCGGACGGGACCGCGGCCGCGCCGGCCGAAGCGCCTGCGGCCGTCAAGCGCGCCATCGCCGCCGGCAACCTCATCCACGCGCGCCCCTACCCGGAACCCGACGTCCATTACGGGACGCTGGCGAGACTCTGGCCCGCCTATGACTGCTCCGGAGCCACTTCGTTCGTGCTGTACGGAGCGGGGCTCATGGGTTCAAGCGCGCTCGACTCGACGGGCCTTGAGAACTACGGGCTGCCCGGCCCCGGACGCTGGATTACCGTCTATGCCAACAGCGCCCACGCGTGGATCGTCGTGGCGGGGATCGCATTGGACACGGCGAGCTACGGAGGCCCTCCGATCCCTACCGGCTCGGGGCCCCGGTGGCGCTCGGAACCACTGGCGAACCTCGGCGACGGCACAGCGTACGTCGCCCGGCACCCGGCCGGCCTGTGACCCGCGCCCAGGCAATGCTTCTGCTCGCCCTTGTGGACCTCAGCGGCTGCAACGGCCGCTCGACCGCGAGCACTTCGCCGCCGCTGGGTCGATCGCTCGGCGCCGAGTCCACTGTCGCAAGCCAAGCGCCCGCGCCCGCCGGCGACCCGCCCGAGGAGCGCAACGGCACGGTTCCGAATGGCCGGGGCGTCGCCCAGAACGAGCCCAAACCCAGTGCGATTGCGCCATCGGCACAGGCCGCGCTAACCCGGTACGCCCTCGCCTACACCAACTGGCAAGCCACCAGCCTGGTCGCCCACGAGCGAGAACTCGCCTCACTGGCGATCGGTGCCGCAAGACTCGCAGCTGAACAGACCGCCGCCTCTCACAGCGCCGCCACCCAGCTGGGCGCGAACCACGTTGAAAACAAGGGCGTTGTTCTGGCGATCGGCGCGGGCCAAGGACCCGCCCACGGAGAGTGGGTCGTGGTCACACAGGAACAGACCAGCGGCACGGGACCCTTTGCGGGCCTACCGCCTGCGCCGCACGTGACCTTGGCCCGAACTGCACGCGTAGGCTCCGGCTGGGCCGTGAGCGAATGGAGCCCACAGACCTGAAGATGTCGGCGACGAGTGGGGTCGTGGCCTGCGCTGCGAGCCAGTCGTGCCCAAGATGTGTCGCTAGTGTCGCGCCGCCTCCACCCAACGCTCCCACCACGCTCGGAGAGCTTCCGCTTCCCTTGGCATGAGCCAGTCAGCATCGCCAAGCTCCATCTGCTCGGGAGCGTACCGCGCCAAGAGAGGTCCGCTACGGATGCCGGCTTGTTGGATGAGCGTCGGGAGTTGTCTGCAGACCTTCGGCGCGGGGCGGCTGATGAGGTCGGACCAAAGCTGGTCCACCGGCAAGGCGCCACTCGCGAGAGCTTGGAGCGAAAGCATGCGGTGCACGTGTCCTTCGAGCTCACTACGCAGCGCAGCTCGTTCGCGGTGCGCCCGTTGCACGTCCCAACGGTCCAGCGCTGCCTCGTGTGCTTCTAGCAGGTCCGACAATGCCTGCGTTGCCTGCACGTCCGCATCGCCGGTAGCAACCGGGTCTTGGAGGCCGGCGATCGCGGCGAGCGTATCGACTGGCTCTGGTGGTGAGCGATCGGCGCGGACAGACGCGGCCGCCCCCGGCTCCTCAGCGATCACGAGGGCGCTCGACCCGCTCGCGTGCTTGGCGAGCGAGTTGAGCCTCTCATCGATGTCTGGGTGCCCGAAGGTCGCGAGGGCCCGCCATCCGCTTTGATCGCGGCTAGCGAGCCTCGGGTTCGACGTAGAGCGATGGGGAAGGGTGTCGAGGTCGATCTGAAGGTCGTCCATGAGGGCGTAGGCGAGTTCGGCCAGATCGACCGCGGGCTCGAGTGGGGCGAGCGTCGGCCACAGATCATCCTCCACGTACGCCACGCCGCCGCTCTTGAGCTGCTCGCGCCTGGCATCAAGCACCTCGAGCTGCTCGCGAACCATCTTCCCGCGCTCGCTGCGGGGTTGGCGGTAGATCGCCTTGAAGCTGTTCTCAACAGCCCCGAGGATGGGCTGAAGCTCACCGACGAGCCCGTCGAAGAGGTCAATGCGTTTGGCGAGCGCCTTGTACACGTCCTCCTCCACTGTTCCTGGAATCGTGTAGTTGATTATCTCCACAACAGGCGCAGTTTGGCCAATGCGATCGATGCGGCCAATGCGCTGCTCCATGCGCATCGGGTTCCACGGCAGGTCGTAGTTGATGAGCTTGCTGGCCGCCTGGAGATTAAGGCCCTCGCTCGCCGCGTCGGTGCACAACAGAACCGTGACCTTCGCCGTGCGGACGGCTTCCACGAGCTCTTGCTTTGTCACTCGTTCGGCACCCTCCTCCTTGGCGAACCACCGCCCACCCGAGCCTGTGTATTCCGCGAGCTCAGGACCGTAAGAGCCGATTAGCGCATCGCGAAGGTGCCGAAGCGTGTCGGTGTACTGCGTGAACACAATGATCGGTCGGCCGGTCTTCCGTGCGTCGTCGACGTCCTCGCGGAGGGCTGCAAGCTTGGCGTCATCGCTCGCCATCGCGGAGAGACGCTCGACAAAGAGCCGCATCTCCTCAATCTCGGATGGCGCGAGCATCAGGTCCTTGGGATTTGCGTTCTGGCCGCTCACCTCATCAAGCGCGTCGTCGGCAAGCTCATCGTCCGCCGCAGCATCGTCTCCCGCTGCGTCGGAGGCGTAAATCGCCTCAGCCTCAACACGGCGGCGTAGCGTCGCATAGATCGCCGCCCACGAACTCGTTAGTCGACGACGATAGGTCGTGAGAATGAAGCCCGCCGCTTGCGTCGACCCATGTGCCGCATTGAGCCGATCGAGCAGGTCATCGAGCTCCGTGTAAAGCTCCATCTCCGTGGCCGAGAAGTTCACAGTACGGACGACCACATGGCGCTCAGCAATAGGCTCTTTCAAGACGCCTTCGTCGCGGTATCGGCGGAGCGTCTGGCGTCCGTGCCGCAGAACATATCGGGCTATAGGACCCCGCTGACGTATAAAGGCGCGAAGCTCCTCCTGAATGTCCTCCGGCAGACCCTGCGCAGTGGCATGTGGATCATCGCTCTGCGCCCAGGTCTCAACCTGGTGGGCAGCGTAGGCGCCTACGCGCTGCTCAATCCGCGCCAACTGTGCTTCCTCGGCCTCATCAAGTTGGGTCGGCATCGCACGGACGCGGTTTGCTAGAAACGGCCAGGCTATGGAGCGCAGCGGCTGGTTGAGGTGCTTATAGAAGCGTTCGAACTGCACGTAATGCGTTCCGACAACCTCCGGATCGTCCGCCACATGGACGAGCAGGTCGTAGAGCTCGATTGGGTCCACCTGCATCGGAGTCGCAGTGAGGAGCCACAGTGCCCGCGTCCGTGCCGCGTCGCGGATTCCGTCGAGCAGCCGAAGCAGCTTGCTCGGCTCCCGCTTCTCGGGGTTGCCTCCCTTCCGCCGAGCGTGGTGCGCCTCGTCGACGACGACCAAATCGTACGGAGGCGCGGCGAGCAGTTTTTCTCGATGGGCGTCGAGTCGCGCGAGGTGGCTGGATACGAGAAGGACATCGTGTTCTGCGTAAGGGTTCGCCCCCGGCGCAACCGCCCTGACATCATCAGGGTGAGCGCCGTGAAGTCTTTGGCCAGCGAATCGCGGCACCCAAAGCCCAAACTTCTCAAATAGCTCGTCCTGCCACTGCACACAGACATTGGCGGGTGCGAGCACCAGCGCCCGCCGCAGGCGCTCGCCCAGCAGCAACTGGCGAAGGGCAAGGCCAGCACTAATAGTCTTCCCGAGCCCCACCTCATCGGCGAGCAGCCAGGAGCGAGGGTAAGTGCCTGCCAGCCGTTCGACGTTCCGCTGCTGATGCGGAAATTGCGTTACAGCACTTGTAGCCGCCAGCGTCGCGGCTCCGTTAGCGAGCTTTGGAGCGACGCGCAAGAATCGCGCGATGGTCCCGCGATCCGCCCGATGCTCAGGCTCGGCTGCATCCCTGCTGGGTGCGTCATCCGGAGCGAACGCAACGAAATCTCGTACGACGGCGTCCGAGAGCGGGACGCGACGAAAGGTTCCGAGGTCCCCATCAAAACGTCGCTCCACCGACGCAATTGACGCTTGCATCTCCTCGGGCAGCGTCTTCCACGATGCGTGAACCCAGAAACTCTCGAAGTTGTGGTGCCAGCCTGTCGCCGACTCGTTGTTCGAGCCGTTGATGCAGATCGTGTTTCCGTGCGCATCCTCAAACAGCGCCTGCTTCTCGTGGAAATACCCGTCCCCCGTGCCCGGCTTCGGAATAGCCAATTGCACCTCGAGCCGCCCCTCGCGCACAAGCCAGGCAAGAACCCCAAGCCGATGGTGCTCGATGTCGCTCGAGGTAACCAGGGCGTCCTTGAGCCGCTGCTCCACCGCCTCCGGAAGCGGAGCGTCGCCCTGCAGCGCCGGAACCTCGTCCTCAAGCAGTTGGACACCACACAGGAGCCGCATCCGTCCGCCGTTCGCGACAAATCGCGCGACGCCTTGCGCGGCGATCGCCAGCGACGACGCGCGAAAATAGCCGCAGGTACGGTCGTAACGCACGGCCCGCGAAAGCACTGGGACGTAAAACGCTGGGAGCGCTCGCGGCGTCTCGTACTCGTATTCCAGTGCCAGCTCGGTGAAGGGACGCGGCGCTTCGCCCATCACACCGCCAGCGTCTGCTGGGCGCGCTCTGTAGAGCTCACCGGAACGAGCTCAATGTCCGGGAAAAGGGTCGCCGCAAGACCGTCGAGCACGCGCGCCTCCTCTCGCACGAAGCCCTTAGCGTCGTGTGTTCTCGGAATCGCATTCGCCGCGGCTTGGACGAGGTCTTGCAAGGTTCGATCGTCTTGCCAACCACGGCGGGCCAGCCACGTCCGAGCCGCCTGCATTCCGTCGTGCTGGTAGACATACATCAATGCGTGGAGACGGTCAACTTGAGTATCGAACACATCGTCGTCTGGGTCGAGCTTGCGAGCACTCACGCGCTCTGCAGGCGTCTGCAATGCTGCCCAGCCAGCTTTTGTCGCTATCAAGCGCCTCGCTCGCTCCACATCATCAAGATCGACGTGGGTCGCGAGCGAAAGCTTGAGTGCCTCCCCGGCAGGAAACTCCGCCGCACGAAAGTCGTTCCACGCAGTCAGATACCAGTCGGTCTGCGGATCGAAAGGCGTGTCCTTACCTCCCAGAAGAGCTCGCTTCTTCAGCCGCGCCACCTCCTCGTACGCCAGCATCAATGCTTCCTCGGGTCGGATGACCTCGCGGTTTCCGTCGGTGTCGAGCTGGCCGGTAAAGACAGGCCAGCTCGCGGAGAGGACCGAGAGGACCGGCCCATACGTAGCGAGCGTCAAATCAATGCCTGACAACCCATCTCTCGCAAACCGCGTAGCCGCGTCGCGTGCAGTCCGTTGAATCTCTGGCCGCAGATCCGAAAAGAAGGCAGGCGCGGTTGAACCTCGCTTCCGGCACGTCAGGAGAATCGTCGACGATGCCGAGTTTTTCTTCGCTTGATGAAGAGAGTGCTCGAACTCGGTTCGCACCGGCCATGATGACTCCACAGAGAATCCGGCATCCAGTAGCGATGCACCGAGCGTGTCCCAGGCGGTTACTCGCTTGTGCGTGAACATGACGGTCATGACCCCATCGTCGCGAAGCACCCGATGCGCCTCGCGCCACGCTCCCCGGAGAAGCCGTTCATAGTGTGCTTCGGCGAGGTCCGCAGCTGTCTTTGTCCCAACGCCGCGCTTACCCCGACCCGCATGTGTCGCCAGATCTGTGTAAAGCGACGGGTTTGCGACCGCCTCGCCCTGCTTGTCGGTCAGCTCAAGTGCGCAGTACTCAGGCCAGCTCTCGCGCAAAGCCCGCTTCATCCAAACGTAGAAGTAGTCTGAGCACTCTGAATACATCACATTGTCGTAGTACGGCGGGTCCGTGACTATCGCGTCGATACTTTGGGACTCGATCGTCGATAGCGCAGCGGCCGAGCCCCCGATTACGCGCGACCTACCTCCCTGACTGCTCCCGTCGGTATCCTGCTGAGAACTGGGTGCGATTAGACGCGTGATCCCGCGCTCAGAGTCCTCGATCTGATCTAGGACCCATGGTCCGAGCGAGCGTGCCGCGTCAAACTCCGCGAAGGTATGCTTGAAAGCGAAGTCGTGGCGATCAAATGTGCTGCGCACCTTCTCTTGCTGGTTGATCCAGCTCGCAAGGCGACTGTTGAAGTTGAGCCCCTTTGCGATCGCCATGTAAAGGCACAGGGCGACTGCATTCGCCGCCTCGGCCCCATCGCGTTCACTTGCAGCGGAGACCACCCGCGCCATGGACCGCAGCGCAGTAGCGTGGCTTAGCTGCTGGCGGGGCGTAAACATGGCGCGCCAGGTCGTGATCCCCATATCTAGGCAGCGCTTCGTCTCCTTACCGCGAGGTACCTCCTCCGTTGGGAGCAGGCCCTCTAGCTCGAGCTGCGTTTCTGAGGTTTTGAGAGCGACCGTGGCCGCGTCGACCGCCGCCAGGTCGTCCTCTGTAGGCAGCCTATAGGCCCGCCCCTTAACACCGGGGCGAGTGACAACGACGGCAAGGAGAATCTCGGAAAGTTCTCCCTCATTTGCCCGCTGTTGTATCTGGCTCGATTCAATGACCTGGCCCGTGAATATCGACGTCGCCTTGCCGCCCTTATAGGTTCCCGTTGGTCCGACTGCCGCGGCATCATCGCCAGTTACCAGCTCGCGGCGCACTTCGCCGGTAGCTGAGTCACCGGTAATTCGAACAGCAACCCGCTTGTTCTGCGTGTTAGCCAGCCACAAATTAGGAATCAGCGGCGTTGGGAATCCAGTCTCAGGGCAGGGGATCGCGTGCGCCCAGACGTAGCCGATGATTCCGGTGTCGCGCTCGGCGAGCGGAAAGTACGTGCCCAATGAGTCGCGCAGGAGTTTCGTCCATTCACGCCCATACTCATCGATTAGTTGGGGGAGACGCGAACCGAACTGCAAGGGAAGTGTGATCGTACCTGTCAGGACGGCGCTCGCGACCGGATTGAGCTCGTTGGCCACAGAGTCACAGCCATATCGAACGGCCTCAAAGGGGATCGAGCCTCCACCAGCAAAGGGGTCCAGCACCTTGCGAGAGTAGTCATGACGGCCACACGCAGCTAAGCGGTGAAGGCGGTCGACCTGCCGATCCTCAGGAGACACAGTGAATGCCCGCTTGTAGCCGTACCCATTGTCAGCGAGCTTGGTCCCCGACAACTTTGCCGCTGCGATTCGCGCCCGCCCCGCGACTGGATCTCCCAGTATGCCAATCAGCTCTAAGAACCATGCGCGGTACTGTTGCTCGCCGAGCGGGAACTCACGCTCAAGCAAGGCGCGCACCATCGCCGCCTCGTTAGACTCATTTGACTCTTGCTCGGTTGGCCATGCCGGTAGCAGCGAAGCCACTACGGTCGCGCGACAAGACGTCAACGGGCGACGGGCCCACCAGACGTGTAGGAAATTTATCGGGGGCAGCGCGCTCGAGGCACCACGCTCGCGCATGGACTCGGCGCCCACGGCTGACGCAGGAAACCACCTCTCGATTAGTGCTGGGACGGTGATGAGCCTCTATCTCCCAGAAGCAGCCGGAGCGCGCGGAGACCCGCGCGCTCCGTCATCTGCACATGCCAGTAGCTTGCCTCGTCCCGGCTCATTCGGGTGACTCCCGAAACGATGTGATCGATTCTATCCAGCCTACGCAGGGGTTTGGCCGCTCGCACCAGAAGCTCGACTTGGGCGCCCGTAGCCTGGTCGAGCTCGATGGCGACGCTACCAGTCCACTGTCGGCTTGCGACTCCCCTCTCACTGACTAGATCGTGGAGCGGGCCAATAACACGCGGAACGCGGAAGCCAGCCAGTCGAACGCTGCGCTCTTGCTCGGCCAGGTCTGTTGTCACGACCTCAAGCGCAGTGATGCGACCGTCATCGTCGCGCTCGAGCGTTAGCAGGAAGTGTTCGCGCCGTCCGTTTTCCTTGCTCATTTGGCTGGCTCCAGCCGTAGGCGAACAGTCGCTTTGGCGGGGCCGACGTTCGCCGCTTGATCCGAGAGATCGTGGACGAGGGGGTCGTCTACGGCCACCGGCATGGAGAAGGTCGCTACGACTTCCGCGTCTATGCCAGCTGCTTTGCTCGTCGTGAGAGAGTGAACTGCTTGCCGTAGTGGCTGCCACTCGTCGGCGCTGCCCAGGAACACTATGCGGACGCTGTCCGTTTCGCCGGCTAGCTGTATCACTATCGTGGCGTTGACGTGCAACGCCGCCCCCGCGGGGGGTGGGCTTGTGAAGCACGCAAGGAGGCGGTCAAGCTCCGTTCCGGCCTGTGGGCCGTTCTCGTTAATGGACACTGCGACGCCAGCAACGACAACCTCCGGCATCTCAGCCGCCTGAACAAGGAGCTGGTCGAGCGCATACTGAGTGGCACCATCTGCGGTGATCGTGCTCGCTCCTGGTGGCGTTGGCGTCTTGCTCCCGCCGAAGTCTATTTCAGTGTCATCCTCGCGTCCGCCGGAGGCATCGTCGGGTTTGGGAGCGGAGCCGACTGCATGAAGGTAGGTGTCGGCTGCGATGCGATAGCTGCGCGCACTGCCGTGCTCCCTGGTCGCCCACCCCTCGCTGTCCTGCGATGCATCGTGATACTCCCAGGTGCCATTAAGGACCCCCATTCGCAGCATTTCTCGCACGCGCCCCGAATCCAGAACAATCGGCAAGTCAGTGCGGCTGGCGAACGTGTCGAGGACCTTCTGGGTAGCAATACCGCTCTCGAGCTGCTTGCCGAGCTTCGTGGCTACGAGCTCTGGGTCTGGTACGGGGTCGCCGCTCGCCAGGAGCTTGTGGTCGTTGGCGAGGTGGTCCTCGATCGCCTGCGTCTGGTTAGCCTTCAGCGACGCCTGCGTCACGACCGGCAGCAGCGTCGGCTCCAGGCGAGGCGGTTGCCCGCTCGGGACGTAAAGGACGCTCATAAGCGAGCAGATTGCGATGTGGGCCAACACGGCCGCCTCGGTTCGCTGCTTGTGTGCTTGCTCCCGCTTCTCGGTGTCGAGGTGGGCGAGCGCGCCCGCATCCTCGACGAGCGCTTCGAGCGCAACCAGCCGCCTTACCGCCTGCTGCATCGGTGCGAACCGCTCTGCGGCCGGAGCGAGCAAGACGAGACGGTTGCGGTTCTGGCGAATAGCTCCGTCCGGCGCTTTCTCCCATGTCTCGCGGATAAACGCAGGTGCGGCGCCGGTCGCATCCTCCACGCCGTGACTCTCTCCGAAGCGGTTCCAGTGAAAGAGCACGAGCGTCGCCCGGTCACTCTTGTCGACGACCTTCGCATCGGCCCAGGTAGCGTGCACCTGGAACGCAGCGGGCTTGAAGCACTCCTGCAGCAGCTCCTGCGCCCGCTGCTCGATCTGGCTACCCGTAACCTCAAGCTCGTGCTGGGCAATGATCCGCTTGAGCGTCACCTCTTCGGTGAAGCGAAGCCCGCCCGCCGTGTCGTGCATGAACCATGCCCGCTCGCGCAGATCCTCGAGTGCCTTCAGCAGGCGGTTGGGGTCGTCTCCTGGGGCAAGCACCGCTCCCAACGCGCCGCCCTCGGAAACCCCTGGAGTGTCTTTCGTCAGCGAGTAGAGGAACACAGTCGTCGCGAGACGCTCAGCGAGCGGGCTACCAGACCCGCCTGTATCGATCGCCTGGGCGTTGGATGGCGCCGCGCCTGGGTCGCTAAAGATGTCTGCTCGGACCACGTTCTCAAACCGTGGCCGGTCAAGGCGGCTCGTGAGCTCCTCAACGGTGTCTTTGTCGCGCAGCGACAAGTGGTAGGGATGAAGCAGCGCTGAACTCTGCGCATCGCCGCGCTCCCAAGCCCCACGGACCGAGCGGGCAAGCAGGCGCAGCGCTCCGCGCGTGCGATGAAACTGCGGGATCGTCGCCAGGCGCCGGTCGAGCACCGTTATGAGGTCGGGATGGAATGGGAAGCTTTCTCGTATCTCGCCGCGCCAAGCTGACGAAGTGAGGCGCTCGGGAAGCGGCAAACCCGCGTCACCAGCTGCCTCGACGGCCTGCGCGTAGGCGTTTGCCACTCCCTCAGCGAGATCTCTGTCGACGGACTCGAACAGGCGCGCCGCGAGAATATGCGGAAGGTCAGTCTCCTCGCTCGGGCGTAGCGTCCTTGCCCGGCGGCTCACGAGATCCGAGGCTCCCTGAAGGGCAGCGACGACCTCCGACGTCTGCTCTCCGAAGACATCGGTCATCCCGGTCGTGGTGAGCACAAGGCAGGAGTCGTCCCGGCCGGCGACCGCCTCCATGAGCGCCATTAGGAAGCTCACGGTCTGCCGGGAGAGCGTCGAGCCACCGACGGTCTGTGCCGAGGACGTTTCGAGATATCGAGCGAGCTCATCGATGAGAATGAGGTTGCGCTCGGAGCGATCCAAGAGCTTCGCGAGCTTGTTGCTTCCTGGGGCACTGAGGGCCTCATCGTCAGCCCGCAGATCCTCATAGCCTGCGGCATCGGCGAGCTTGAGCGCCAGGTGTCCCCAGACGGTATGGGGCGTAATGCCAGCTGTCTCGGGAAACGAGGTCGCGCCCACGCTGGTTCCGACGAAAACCCCGATCGCTGGCACTTCGTCGAGTAGCAGGTCGGGTTCGAGAAAGCGACCGGCATCGCCCGCGGGCAACTCCCCGCAGGCCGCGTGGTACAGCGCGATGAGATTATGTGTCTTACCGCCACCAAGGCTGGTCTCCAAACGCAAAATCGGCGCCTCGTCTGCCCGCTTGCCAGACAGGCGGCCGAACACCGCGTCAAGCATCTGGCGCAGTCCTTGCGACGGGTATGTCTGCGAGAAGAACCGCCCGGCATCTTGGTAGACGTCTGGAGCCGATCCGCTCACGACCTCGTCGAGATTGGCTGCAAACACGGCGTCGATGAGCGCGCCCTCAAGGACATCCTTGCGGGGCATGACGGAGACCGATAGTGGTGTTGCGGATAGTGGCAAGCGGAACCGGCGAGGCTATAGGACGCGGCGCCATCTTGACAGCGGCCCCGAGACACTAGGCGAGCGCCCCTCCTACCATCCGGACCTGCGACCGGCCCTAGCCAGCCTTCACGGCGAGGATAGGTGTGTCCACCACGCCGGATCTCTGTATCCGCGGAGACCGGCCGCGCGAGAATCGGCAAGTCGATGTGTCTGGTCCGAGGTCGTCAGAGCCCGATCCCGATGTCGACCTCAAGCTCGGTTCCCACATCACGGCCGAGTCGCCGCTGGTCCCGCGCGAGCGCCTTGCGAGTGCGCTCCCAGTCGCGCTGCTCCTCGCGGTGCTCGGGCCGCGGCCCGAGAGCACTGCCGAGATCGGTGATGTCGTGGTCCAGCCGGTAGCGCGCGGCCTGCCGCACACCTTTCTCCCAGATCTCGCAGGGTCGCGACCCATCGGGGCGCTCGCCGAAGGTGTCTTGCACCCATGCGGCGGGGGCGCGAAGCTCGCGCTCGGCGAGCTCGTTGCGGACCTGGGTCTGTTCATGGGCGAGCTGGGTGATTGCGTGTTTGATCCCGTCGCGCTCAGCACGGATCTCGACTGGATCGCCCAGCTCGCGCTCGAGACGGCTGCGCTGCGTGAGCACGGCGTCAAGGTCACGCTCGCTGGCCCGCAGGATGCTGGTCAGATATGAGCACTCGCCGGCGTGGAGGTCCTGCTCGCGCCCGAATCGCCGTCGCGGCTGGGGCAGCGCCGCGAGCCGCTCGGCGAGCTGCTCGCGCTGGCTGCTGAGCGTGAGCGCGCGTGCGTCGAGGTTCTCGATGCGCCGGAGCTGGCTCGTCGGTAGCACCTCGAGCTGTCCCTGTAGCTGCTCGATGCGCTCGCGCAGCTCCAGCAGCCGC
The DNA here is from genome assembly GCA_049512215.1 of Solirubrobacteraceae bacterium. Classification (GTDB taxonomy): domain Bacteria; phylum Actinomycetota; class Thermoleophilia; order Solirubrobacterales; family Solirubrobacteraceae; genus Palsa-744. The sequence goes on along the minus strand of JBEKXJ010000047.1, from coordinate 5,853 downwards.
GCCGGGGTCAGCGCGGGCGGCGGCGTGGGCTCTGCGAGTGCGGCCGCGCGCTCCTGCGCGGGCTCGGCCGCGAGCTCCCGCGAAGTGGCCAGCTCGGGGTCGTGTGCGCGACCCGAGCCGGGCAGCTGGTCGATCGCGAGGTCCTCATCGTCGCGCTCCACCATGTGTCGCTGCACCCGTGCCAGGAGATCGTCCTGTGCGGCTGTCGGGGTCTGATCTGCGGGCGCGAACTCGCTGCGCTCCGCTGCGGGCCGGTGGTCGTAGATCAAGAGCCGCGTCTGTCCTCGCGCGCGGGACAGCGCTGTGTAGCTCCACCCCGCGGTGAGGTCTCGGGGAGAGGCGACCACCAGCGCCCGCTCGACGGTACCGCCCTGCATCCCGTGGCCGGTCAAGGAGTAGGCGTGCTCGAGGTGCTCTGCGACGTAGCCGGCGGGTAGCTCGCGCACGAGCCCCGAGTCGGTGTCGATCACGACACGATCGGCCTCGAGGTGGCGCACTGTCCCGCGCATCCCGTTGTCCACGTCGATGAGCCGGTCGTTGCGTCGGCAGATCACACGGTCGCCGACCGCCACCGCGACGGGACCGTAGGAGCGCTCCTTCCCTAGCGCACCAAGACTTCTCTGAAGATCCCGCGCTCCACGGTTCAGCTGCTCGCGGGTGTCGTTGTCCCTGGCGATCATCACGACCTGCGCCGGTCCAACGGTCGCCGCCGCCCGTGCCCATTCGCTGAGTGCCTGCTCGCACGCTCCGGCGGGGTCGCTGAACGTCCGGATGCGCCCAGCCTGCTCAGCCCAATCCAAGTAGTACCGTGGCGCACGGTCGTGCAGGGCGCCGAGCGCGCGGCGCTCGACCGCGTCGCGCTGACGCATCACCTCGGTGAGGCGAAGGACCCCGAGCTCGCGGCCAACGGCGCCGAGCCAGCCACCGGCCTGCACCGAGGCGAGCTGGCCGGGGTCGCCGATCGCGATCATCTTCGCGCCCGCATGCTCGACTGCCTGGAGTACTCGCGAGCTGCTGCGGGTGGCGGCCATCCCTGCCTCGTCGAGAATGAGCACGCATCCCTGTGGCAGCCCATCGCCGAGCTGCTCAATGTCAATCAACAACCGGTCAAGCGTGCGCGCGGGAACCCCGGCCTCCTCCGTGAGCTCGCGGGCGGCGCGCCCCGTCGGCGCCACCCCGAGCACCTGGAAGCCCGCGCTCTCATACACGTGGCGCAGCACGCCCGCGGTGTAGGTCTTGCCCGTCCCGGCGAGCGCTTGAATGACCGTGACCCCGTGCCCGCTGCTCACCGTCGCGCGTACGGCCATCGCCTGCTCGGCGGTCAGCGGACGGTCGGCCGCGGCGATCGCTCGTTCGACGTGGGTGGAACGGACCACGCCGGCACCCTCGCCGGCACGGCCCACCGCAGCCGCAATCAGCCGGCGCTCGCAGTCCACAAGCTCGGCGGTCGTCATCTCCCCATGGGTGGTAGCGAGGACGTCCTCGCGGCCAGCGAACCTCACGGCCTGGCCGCGGACCTCGTACACGAGGGCACCCTGGACCGCAGCGGCGGCGAACTCCTGGAGCAGCTGACGTTCATCGAAGGTGTTGCTGCGTGCAGTCAGCCCCGCCGGGCTCGCCATCTGATCGCCGATGGTCTGCTCGTCCACTGCGTCTCGCGTACGGATCTCGACACGCTCCCTGCCGTCATCGAACAGCTCGGTCAGCTCGTCTTTGCCGAGTCCCAGCTCGCCGGCGCGCGCCCGCACCTCCTCGCGCCACGTGTGGGTCTCCACCCCGTACTGCTTGCGCTCGCGCGTTGCGAGCGCCGCGCTTTCCGCCCCGGCCTTTGTGTCCAGGCCGATCCCGCCACGCTCGGCCTCTGCCAGCATCTCATGGCGGCGCTTTGAGAAGTGCGCGATCACCGGCCGCTGTACGCCCGAGAGCTCGGCCGCCCCATTGCGCACCTCCCCCCACTCCCAGCCCAGACGCTCGGTTATGAGCGCACGTAGGTGGGACTGGTAAAGGATTCCGGCGGTCTTCGCGGCTCGATACAGCGGCGCGCCGTGAAGCGCCGTGTAGCGACCGTCTGACCCGCGGGCCAGGTTCGCGGCGACGACGTGGGTGTGCAGCTGGGGGTCAAGGGCGCGGCTCATCCGGTGGCGGTAGGCCGCCGCGATCAGACCGCCAGCCGGCTCGACGTGCTCGCCTCCCTCGCCACGGCGGATCATCACGGCCTCCTCCTCCAGATACCCCAATGCGGCGTGGACGGCCTCCTCGTGGCAGGCCACCAGCTCACCCGAGGCCTGCTCCGGCGCGACGGCGAACAGGACACTGACGGACTTCGGCGCCGAGAAGGTCAGGTCAAGCGCCGCCACCTTCGGGTCCCGTGCCGAGGCCCGCAAGCGCACGCTGGGCTTCCGCGGATCGCGTCCCGCGATCAAGGCTCCGAACTGCCGTGCGCTCACGCGCCCGGAGAGTCCGAGCGCCTGGGCGCCTGAACCGACCCACTCGCCGGGCGCCTCGCCCCGGCCCGAGTAGTAGTCGTCGCCACCACGGGCGACCTGCTGCTCGTAGTAGCGGTGCTGGCCGAGCGCGATCTTGCCGATCGAGAGCATCCCTAAACCCCAAAATAGCAAAGACAGCACTTTTAGTGCAACTGTGTGCTGCGAAGCGGAGCGCAGCGACGCTGAGCGGCTGGGATTCCTTCGCAGACAGCCAGGAGGGCTGGCCGTTGGAGTGCTGTCGGGGTGGTATGCGCGCGTTGTGGGTGTGCCGCGAGAGCCTCTGGCTTGCGTGCGACTCGGGGCTATCGGTGGCGGCGCGGAACGATTACGGTGGCCGGGAACTCGACGTGGGTGACCGGATTGCGTCTGCCGAGCAGGCGCGCGAACAGCCGCGCCGACATCGCTGACGGCCAGCGCCCGCGACGCCTGGCGTACCAGATCGTCCCGCCTGCCCATGCCAGCCCGCCGAGCACAAGGAACGCGGCGCAGTAGCCATAGCCTCCTTGGCTGCCGCATGCCCACGCCACCCACCACGAGCACCAGCCGGTCACGCGAGTCAGCGTCGGCCCGAAGCGCCAGCCAATCCAGGCAACCATCGTGAGGAAGCCGAGGACACCGATCGCGCCGGCGAGCGGGCCGGGCGAGGCGAGCGGGACGACGAGGTGAGAAGGCATGTCGTCTGGTGTACCAGTCGCTTGGGACGGGACGCTCGGACAGCGAATGGCCTCTAGCGGCTGGCGTTAGAGCGGCGTGCCACTGCGGCGCAGCCCCCACGCAACGGTGATCTCGTCGACGTCATCGTCAGCCTGCACCACAACCTTTGCGAGCCGCGCTGGCCCTGGCACAGTCTCGGCGGTCTCGCTGACGGAAACTATGCGCGCGCCGATCAATGGCTTGGCGCTTTCGATCGAGCCCCAGCCGCGCACGCTACTGAAGCGCACGAGGCATTCCTGAAGTTGGGGGATCGCGTGGGGTGCGAGCGCGAGGATGCGATTCGGCTTAACGATGCCGCGCGAGGACGCAGTCATGCTGGCGAGCGCGACCGCCGACTCCGGCCACTCCCGCTCGAGTCCCAGCTCCTGCGCCTCTTCAAGCGGCAGTCCCGGCAGATGCATGTAGCCGGGCAGCTCTCCCGCCGATATCAGCTCCCAAGGGCCCGCTGGCCATCCGACGCGGCTGACCACAGGCGCAATCGTTAGCCGCGAATCGTCTTGGCTCGCGTACTCGATCTCGCAGTTCTGGTGAAGAACGAGCACTGGGCCGCGCCACACTCGCAGCTGCCTCTGCACGTTCGAGCCATCGGAGCCGGGGATCTCGAGGGGGTAGGTCTCGTAGCGACCGAGATACGGCAGGTCGACGGTCGCGAGCTCAGGTGGACCCGGCCCTCGCGCCTCGCCGCTTCGCGCGCGCAGCTGGTGGAACTCGCACACCGCGATATCCCCTTGGCGCAGGTTCTTCGACGACGGGCGATAGTAGAAAGTCTGTGACGCCTTGCATCACCCCTCGTCCGGCCCCGGCGTAGACCCCGTAAGCTCACGCGGGCGCCAGTTTCCTCGTGGGCGCGCAGCCACGGGTGGGGGTGACCCAAATTCCTCGAGTACCGCGATCAACGTCGCGGACGACAGTGGCTCAGGCGGCCCCGGCGAAGCGCTCAGCTGATCGGGCTCGGACTGCGGTAGCAGCGCCGTCAGCGCACCGCGAACCTCTTCCTCGAGCTCCAGCCAGCGTTCCTGACGGGCGAACTCGTCACGAGCAGGCGATCCACTCTTCAGCCACTCCGCCAACGCCTCCGGGTGCCACTCTTCGCCGAGTGGTGCCAGCACCGTGCGCAGACGCATCGTCCTGACAGCGAACTCGCCCCGCACTGGCTTTCCATTCAGCCAGTTATAGATCGAGCGACGAGAGGCTCCGAGCAATCCGGCGAGCGCATCGGCGGAGCCGCCGATCCATCGCAGCAGCTCGCGCATCGGGACCATCGCGGGTGGCAGCACCGACTCGACCGCTGTGACGCGCTGCGACGCCGCCATCAGGGCTAGTTCGTCGTCGCGGCCACTGCCGAAGGGCCGCCAAGCTATCGGCGAGCAGAGGTGGGTAAGACCAAGCTCGAGACCCGCGAGCCGAGGGCCAAGATCATCGGGGCGGGTCGTCACCGTCCCCAGTCCGTAGATTCCGCTGGCCACGTTAGTGAGGTAGACCGACGTCACGTTGCAAGGCTGAGGCAGCTGCTCCTCGAACCCGAGCAGCGGCGTTTGAGGCGGAGCGAAGGGGTTGCGATGCAAACAGCCAAGCCACCATTCCCGAGCGTATGGTGCGCGTGTCCAGTCGCCGGCGGCACCGAGGCACTTGACCGGCAAGGCGGTGCGAGTATCAGGCATGCGCTTGCTCCTTGACGCCGAGATGTCCGCGCAACTCTTCAGTTATCGCGGTCTCAAAGAGGTTGTGAATCGTGCGGTGATAGCTGTCGATCTGCCCAAGTACTTGGTCGGCGAGCAGCGGAACCGAGCGCTCATCGAAGTAGTCAACGTCGAGCAGGTAGAAGGGATCTTGACCCGTCGCCTCTCTGCCGAGATAGCCGTGGCGAATTGCAACCGTGCCGTCCTGCTCGCGCAGGCGTATCTCTTGCAGCGCCTGAACTACGTCGTCGCCGAGCTCCTCGCCGCCGACCATTCCGAGAAGCTTCTCCTCGATGAGCCTCCGCCAGTCACCCGGCCGCTTCGCGTCGGGATGGCGGATCTCATCGACGTAGCGAAGGCCTAGCCGCTCGCGCACGGTAACACCAAGTGCAAGCGTGGCGTCGAGCACCTCGGCGAGGCGATCGCGAAGGTCCTCGTAGCGCTCATACGCGGTCGTCTCGAGAGACACGAAGTCGCGCGAGATCGCGACGCTCCAGCCATCTTCCATGCCCTGGAAGCGCCAGAGACTGGTGGCAGGCGGGCCCGAGACGGGCCCCGAGGGCCCTACGGTGATGGCGAGCTGCTGCTCGGGGGCAGACCTGGGATAGCGGTCCTTCAGGACATCCTGGAATCGGGCGAGCGTGCCGGGCTCGTCGAAACGGTGCAGGACCGGGAACCGCACCTGGCAGACGACGAGACGTAGCGGGTTGGTTCGATAGAAGCGGCGAGGTTGGTCTGGAAGTGCAAGTGGCATAGCGTCCTCCTGGCAGGGCTTTTTCTCACTATATGCACATTACGTGCTCGCGTCAACCACCATGGTGCAAAAGCTGTGCAAAGCTGCTACGGTCTTCGTTAAAGGGCGCGGGGCCCCGAGGGGCCCCGCGAATGCAAACCAGGTCAGGGAGGTTTAAGGCTCCCTGGCCCCGGCCGAGAGGCACACTACATGACCAGCCAGGTAGCTGAGGCAAAGAAAC
>JBEKXJ010000046.1:0-27658 GCA_049512215.1 Solirubrobacteraceae bacterium | reverse complement strand
GTTCAAGATCCACTTCGGCGAGCGGCTACCCGATACCGCAAACTGACAGTCACACATTCACCACTCGACCTCACTGATATAATTCACCAACAGCGCCTACACAGAAAATCGGACGCCCTCTCCCGCCCGGATGGCCACCGCATGGATAGGCGGCATGGACACATGGGCCTGTGCGCGGGATACTCGCGTGGTGTCTGCGCTCGGTCGTTCACGCCAGCGTCTTGCGGGGGTCTTGAACTCGGCGTTCGCCGAGGGTCTGCTGAGCGAGCAGACACACTCGTATCGACTCCTCTGTTGCTTGCGCTGGACCGAGCCGAGAGCGACCGGCTGCTCGTCGGGCGCCATCCCGCATGCGATGTGGTTGTTGCCGATCCCAGCGTGTCGCGTCGGCACGCACAGCTCACGTTTCGCGACGGCGTATGGGTGCTCCAGGACCTCGCTTCGACGAACGGGACTGCCGTGAACGGCGAGCGCGTCGGTCGCACGACCCTGCACACCGGAGATGTGGTCGAGCTCGGGAATCAGGCGATCCAGATCGACTGAGGCTCGCCAATACAACCGCGTCGCGGAGGGGGGATTTCGGACAGTCCGCATGAGGCGAGACGTGGCCCACTGCCCGTATCGACGCATGGTCTGCCCGCGTAGCTGTAGGTGATGGCGGTCAGTGCGCCGCGGCGAACACCTCAGCCGACAGGTCCGCCGCGAGCGCGCGGTCGCCCGTCTGCACCCAGCACCAGCGCACCACGATCGGCAGACCATATGGGTCATCACGCGGATCGTGCCTTGGCTGTAGATCTGAACGGTCCGTGGGTGAGGTCGGCTTCCCGGGGCGGCACCTCGCCGACCTCGGCATCGGTACCGATCTCGATCACTGGGTGCTCGGTGGGGTCGAGCCAGCGCAACACGTTCAAGAGGTCCGCGAGCGGTAGCGCAACGCACCCTTCGGTGGGGGCGCTCATCCAGTGATGCAGGAAGATCCCCGCGCCAGGTGCGCTCGGGCCACTGATCGTCGGATTGTTGTTGGTCTCGAGCACCGCGAAGTAGGGGTAGGCGCGTGTCTCGGCCCAAAGCGCCTCCGACCAGGAGGCAAAGGACGGCGTGGTCCCGCAGGGGACGTGCACGAGCCGGTTGTATTGGGGGCTGTAGGGATCCTCATCCCACCAGTCGCCGCACACCAGATAGTGGTATGCGTAGTGAAGCCCCCCTGGGTTCGGCTCGTTGCCGTAGATCCTCGCACCGATCATGAAGACGCCCGTCGGCGTCGCGCCGTCACCGAAGTGGCGGACGTCTATGAGGTCGCCGTAGCCGATCTCGGCCCGCCAGGTTGCGAACACCGACTCCCAGGGCGAGGACGCGTTCGCTCGCTGGAAGGTCTGGAAGGTCGCGAGGTAGCCGGGCGCGTGATAGGTAGGGCTCGAGACCACGATTAGCTGGTCCGCGGAGGACGGAATCGAGAAGTTGTCGGGGCCGAGCGCTATTGCCGGACTGGCCGCGATCAGGCCGCCGAGGGCAACCAGGCCGATGACGAGCGTCGCGCAGGCCTGGCGCCTGCGGAAGCTCCGTCCCCGCGACCGGGAGTGCTGGCTGTCGCGGCGCACAGAACCCGCCGGGGAACCAGCGGCACTTTCCGCCGTCGACATTCCCTGATGGTACGAGGCTGGCCTACGTACGAGGCTGGCCTACGGGAAGCGGCCACGCGCTCGGGGGCGGGCCTGCCCCTAGGTCTGCTGGGTGTATGGCCTATTCATGAAATGCAGCAGGGCATGGTTCTGCCGCATGCAGAGCCCGAACGCGACGCCGATCACGACCACGCAGACGGTCAGCAGCGCGCGCAGCTCCATGAGGTGATCAACCCGGCTGAGGGGACCCCAGCCATAAGGCGGCGAAACGGCACTCCCGGTGGCGTACTCGGCTGGGACGCCTCACTCAGGTAGATGGACCTCCGTTCCCGGGCACAGCCGCTTCGCTTGCGACGTCAGAACTGCCCGCAAACGCCCGAGATTTGGCTCTACAGACGGAAGGGGGGGGATTCGAACCCCCGAGACGGGGGTTGCCCGCCTAACGGTTTTCAAGACCGCCGCATTCAACCGCTCTGCCACCCTTCCCCACATCATGAGGCCCCGCTGGATGCTACGCAGCCGGCCCGGCCCGCGCGCACTGCGCGAGCCCTCGCTTGCCAGGCGCTCGCCCCTGCCGGCTCAAGGCGTGGCCCGGATGCTAGCGGCGGGCGGCGAGCCTTTACACTCACAACCGTTCCAGGAGAGGTGGCCGAGCGGCTGAAGGCACTCGCCTGCTAAGCGAGTATGGGGGTTAAACTCCATCGCGGGTTCGAATCCCGCCCTCTCCGTTCTCCTCCAGTCACCTCGCGCGGAACGCTAGACCGGGGGCATTCGTGCCGGTACGCTGCTTGAGGTGAACCTAACGCCTCGGTCATCTTGGGTGCAGCCGACCAGAGGTGGGTGGGCGCAGATCGCAATGGCTCTGCTCGCTGCCGGAACGCTGGCGCTGGCGGCGAGCCCGCCCGCATCCGGGGCGTCCGCTCGCTCGGGCTTCAGGGTTCAGCGCGCATGCCGAACGCCCCGTCCGGGCGCTGCCGCGTGTCTCGCCCTGAGGCTTGTCCCCAAGTCGCTTACGACGGCGGACCTCCGCGCCAACGCCACCAGGCAGGCCAGTGAAGCGGCCGCAGGCGCGAGCCCCGCCGTGAGCGAAAGATCTCCCGTTCCGGGGTACCTGACTCCTGAAGGCCTGCACACGGCCTATGCGCTGCCGAGCGAAACGCCGTCCTCGTCCCTGCAGACGATCGCGGTCGTAGATGCCTACGACGATCCGAAGGCGGAAGCGGATCTGGGCGTGTACGACACGCAGTTTGGCCTGCCCGCGTGCACGGCTGCCAACGGCTGCTTTAGGAAGATCAACCAGGAAGGGCGCGCCGGCCCGCTCCCGCCCAGAGATGGCGGATGGGCGGTGGAGATCTCGCTTGACGTGCAGATGGCTCACGCGATCTGCCGGAGCTGCCGCGTGCTCCTCGTCGAGGCCAACAGCGAGCAAGTCACTGACCTGGGCACGGCCGTCAATGCCGCCGTGGCAGCGGGGGCGACCGAGATCAGCAACTCCTACGCCGGCGCTGAGGAAGCGCCGGACTCCGCTTACAACAGCGACTACTACGATCACCCGGGTGTGGTTCTCACTGTGGCGTCCGGCGACTGTGGCTATCTCAACGAAGCGTGCCTGCTGGGGGAAGCCGGCAGTGCCAACTTCCCGGCAGACTCACCGGATGTAGTCGCCGTTGGCGGAACCACCCTGACCAGTGCCGGGGAAACCTGGAGCAGCACGGTTTGGGAAGACGGCGGCAGCGGCTGCAGCCGGCTCTTCACAGCCCCGCTTTGGCAGAGCGACGTAGTCAACTTCTCCGCCACCGCCTGCGGTAGCGGCCGTTCGATCGCAGACGTGGCCGCGATCGGTGATCCGAACACTGGAGTCGACGTCTACGACAGCACTCCCAGCGGTGAAGGCTATCCCACCGGCTGGGGGGTCTGGGGAGGCACATCCGTGGCGTCACCGATCGTCGCAGGCGAGTTCGCTCTTGCAGGTGGCTCGCATGCTGTTCCATATCCGGCGGCGACGCTGTACTCCCATCTCGGCGAAAGCGATGCTCTCTACGACGTCCGATCAGGGAAGAACGGCTTTTGTGCCGGCGCCACCTCCTGCCAGGCGGCTATCGGCTATGACGGGCCCTCGGGGGTCGGCAGCCCGATCGGGCTGGGCGCATTCTCAACGTTGGGGAGCCCCGTGAGCATCTCCCGGCCAACCGTCTCGGGCATCGCCGAACAGGGCCAGACGCTGACGCTCACCCCCGGCGAATGGGCCAACAGCCCAGCATCGATCGGCGATCAGTGGGAGGACTGCAACCCCTCCGGCTCGGGCTGCTCGGCGATAGCGGGTGCGACGGGGCAGACCTACGCGCTGGCGGCGAGCGATGTCGGCTCGACGATCCGCGTCCAGGAGATCGCGAGCAACGCTGCCGGCGGCAGCGGTGCGCCGACGGACTCGACTCAGACCGCCACCGTGGTCTCGAACGTGCCCAGCCTCAGCGGCTTCACGCCAAGCTCCGCGATCACTGGGGGCTCGGTGACGATCAACGGCTCGGGCCTGGGCGGGGCGAGCGGAGTCTATTTCGGTGCGAGCGCGGCGAACTTCAGCGTGCTCTCGCCGACGCAGATCGAAGCGACCGTGCCCAACGGGGCGCGGGCGGGAAAGATCTCGGTGAGCACCCCGCTCGGAACCCTCACGAGCTCAGACAAGTTCAGGCCTACGCTCTCGCTGACAGCCTTCGCACCCAAGAGCGGCGTCGTCGGAAAGCTCGTCACGATCAAGGGAGTCGGTTTCAACAGCAGCTCGAGCGTGAGCTTCGACGGCGTGGCCGCGAGCGGCGTGACCCACGTATCCTCAACCAAGCTCAAGGCAACCGCCCCCCTCGGCGCTGGCACAGGGCCGATCACCGTGACCAACACGCTGGCGCCGGTTGGAACCGTCGCCGCCGCTGGCAGTTTCTCTCTGACCTAGCCACGCCCGCCGGCAACGCCAGCTCGCTGCTGGCGAGCTGCTCCTGCATCACGGTCTTGATGGCGGTCCCTCTCGTCTCGATGGACTGATTCGCGGCTCCCGTGGCCGTGGACGGCGCGAGCGTCACCGCCGCTCTCAGCGCCCGGACTTCGGGGGCGTGCGGGGCCTTCGCTCATGGCCACCTGGACGACCTCGAGCGCGGGCGCCGAAGCGTCGGTCTGGGACACGGTCGGAAAGCACCCGCCGTCGGGCAGCATGCCCGCACCCTAAGGTGCGTCCGAGGCCGCGACCGCGAAGACGATGTGCCGGCGGGCGAGCGTCAGGTAGGGGTGAAGTTCGATCGGCCCTCCCTCGAGCGGTGCGACCGTGACCTCGGTGAGCGTGAGGAAGTCACGCTCTGAGGCGTTCAAGACGTCCGAGACGCGGCTACGGTAGCCGTCGCGCGCGAGCGTGATGACGCCTTCGATCCGATGTCTCTCGGTCTCGATCCTGATCCGCTCCTTGCGATGGTCGATCCCGGGGGTATCGTCGTCGGGGGGAAGCTCCTCTTCGGCGCTCATCTGCTCATTATCGACCTCAACGCGTCACGGTGTAGGTCCGGGTGGCGGTGATCCGCCGGCCCGTAGGCCCGGCGGCGATGATCTGTACGTGCGCGGTCATCTCCCGGTGGCGCCCGAGCTCGCTGCGCAGGCGGCGCAGGGCGGAGGGACTGAGGCGCAGGCGAACGAGACCACTTTGCGCGGGCGCGAGGGGGCGGGCGGCGGCGAGAAGGAGCACCGAGCCGTGCCCCTGGCGGGGGGAGAGGGCCGCGGTCACGAGCACCGTGCAGCCCCTTTCACAGCTCAAGTCGAGGACCAGGGCCCGCCGGGCGAGCACCCTGCCGGAGCGCACGAGCCTCACGCTCAGCACCGGCGCGACGTCGAGAGGCGGCGGCCAGCTGCCGGGCGCCTCACAGCCGGTGGCGGCGGGGGAGACGGGCGTGAAGCGCTCGACGCGGTTGTTGTTCGTGTCCGCGACGAGGACATCTCCTTCGCAGTCCACCTCGATGGCGCTCGGCTGTGAGAACTCGCCGAGGCCGACTCCGCGCACACCCCACTTCTCGATGAAGCGCCCGCTCGAGTCGAACACCTCGACGCGGTTGTTTTCGCTGTCGAGGACGTACACCCGCCCGGCCGCGTCGACGGCGATCCCGCGCGGCGAGCGAAAGCGCCCGTCGCCGGTGCCGCGTGATCCCCATTCGGTCAGCTGGCTTCCCCCGGTGGAGAGCTCCACGACACGGTCGTTGCCGGTGTCAGCGACATACACGTTTCCCTGATCGTCGAGCGCGACCGCAGCCGGGTGGTCGAATTCACCCTGACCGCTCCCGGAGGCGCCTTCGCCGCCGCCGGCCCCCCACCTGGCCAGCAGGGACCCCTGCGGGCTGTACACGAGCACACGGTTGTGGCCCGTGTCGGCGACGTAGATCTCGCCCGAACCTGCGGCCACCGCGACCGAGCCTGCGCCGCTGAGCTGCGCTCCGCCGATATCCGCGGGGCCCCCAAGTTCAGAGAGGAATGTCCCGTCGCCCCACAGGCGCACGAGCCGTTCGTTTCCCTGATCGGCGACGTACACCGAGCCGCGCGGGTCCACCGCGATGCCGGCGGGTCCGATGAAGCCACTGTTGTGCCCGCCGGCCACCGTCCATGAGTCGGCGAACGCGCCGGTGCCCGGCGCGAACGCCTCGATGCGCCCCGAGGCGGTGCCGGCAACCGTGTCGGAGACGAGCAGCCGACCGGTCGGATCGCTCGCGACGCCGCGCGGCGCGGTCAGATATCCCGGGGTACGCGCTGAGAGGCCCAGTGTGCGCAGGTAGTCGCCGTTGGCGTCGAACACCTCGACGCGGTCGTTGGCGGTATCGGCGACGTAGGTGTCGCCCGCCGGGTCGCTTGCGAGGGCGCGCGGGAAGGCGAGCTGGCCGGGTTTGGATCCAAAGCCACCCCACGCCTCAAGGAAGCCGAGTTCCGGGCCGAGCTTGATCACGCGGTCGTTGATGTCGTCGGCGACATACACGTTTCCCGCGGCGTCGAGCGCGACGCCGTAGGGGAAGCCGAACTGCCCGGGGCCCGTGCCGTATGAGCCCGCGGCCCCCTGGAAGTCCCCGTTCAGATCGAATTTCTCGACGCGGTGGTTGTCGTCGTCTGAGACGATCACCTCGGTTTCGTTCGCCGCGACGCCGCGCGGATAGGAGAACTGGCCGGCGCCGGCCCCCTGTGAGCCCCATTGGAAAGGTTCACCGCCTTCGAGGTTGAAGCGCTCGATGCGGTCGTTGCCGGAGTCGGCGACGAACACGTAGTTTCCGCTGACGGCGATTCCCCCGCCGGGTGGCTGGGTGGGGCTCTCCGAGGAGTAGAAGCGGAACTGGCCGAGTTCGCTGCCCGTGTGGCCCCAAGCCCTGATGAAGTTCCCGTTCGAGTCGAACTTCTCGATCCGGTTGTGAGCGGAGTCGAGGACGTACACGTCGCCGGCGGCGTCTGTCGCGAGCCCGCCGATCGGCCCGAACTGGCCGTGGCCTCCGCCGAAGGAGCCCCACTCGGTCTCAAACGAGCCGGCCGCGGAGAACTTCTGCACCACATAGCTCAGCTGATCGGCGACGTAGACGTCGCCCTGCGTGTCCACGGCGACCGCCTCGGGGAAGCGAAGCACGCCCTCGGCGCGCTGCCCGATGATCTGGGCCGCGCTGTAAGGGCAGGATCCTTCAGAGCCTGCGCAGACTTCGGCGAGCGCGCGATCAGTCCTGAGCGCCGCGCCGAGGAGCGCGAGCACGATGCAGAGGAGCGCAGTCGAGAGCAGCGTCGAGTGACGGTGTGCGCGCGCGAGCGTCATCGCCATCTCATAGCAGCAGCCATATGTCCTCTCTAGAACACGTCCGCCCGCCTGCCGGAGCGCTCGCGCCGAGGAGCGGCCGGGCTAACCGATGCGCTCGGGTGTGCGGGCCGGGAGTCCCGCCGGCGCGGCGGAAGACACGGCGCGCTCGAGATGTGCCGCGGGGCTGTTGCGCTCCTCGCGGACTATGTAGAGCGGGCGATGCTTGACCTCGTCGTAGATGCGCCCGACGTACTCGCCGATCACGCCGAGGGCGATCAGCTGGATCCCGCCGAGCAGGAGGATCGCGATCGTGATCGAGCCGAAGCCGGGCAGGTAGGAGCCGGCGAAGCGCAGGCCGATCACCACGGGGATCGCGATGAACGCCAGGCCGGCGCAGAGCAGGCCCGCGTAGGTCGCGAGCTGCAGCGGCAAGTGTGAGAACGAGGCGATCGCGTCGAGCGAGAAGCGAAGCATCTTGCGCAGCGTGTACTTCGTCTCACCGGCCTGGCGTGCGTCTCGCTCGTAGGAGACGGCCGTTTGGGTGAAGCCCACCCAGACGGTCATCCCGCGCAAGAAGCGCGAGCGCTCGGTCATCGCCAGCAGCGCGTCCAGGGCACGGCGGTCGAGCAGGCGGAAGTCGCCGGAGTTCGGCTCGAGGTCGACCTGGGCGAGCTTGTTGAAGAGCTTGTAGAACCAGGAGGCGGTGGCGAGCTTGAAGGCGGTCTCGCCCTCGCGCTGCTTGCGCACGGCGTAGACGACGTCCGCGCCTTGGCTCCACTTGGCGATCATCTCGCCGATCAGCTCGGGTGGGTCCTGCAGGTCCGCATCGATCATCGCGACCAGATCGCCGCTCGCGTGCTCAAGCCCCGCTGTCAGGGCCGCCTGATGGCCGAAGTTGCGCGACAGGTGGATCACGCGCACGCGCCGATCGCGCGCTGCGATGCGGTCGAGCAGCTCAGGCGTGCGGTCGCTGCTCCCGTCGTTTACGAGCACCAGCTCGAACTCGTAGTCCGCGAGGGCGGCTGTCGCGCGCGCAACGAACTCCTCGACGAGCTCTTGCTCGTCGTAGACGGGCGCCACCAGGCTAAGGAGTCTGGGGGTGCGAAGGGGGGTATCCGTCATGATCGTTCTCGTCAAGAGAGCACCTGTGGTGAGGTCCGGCATGCGTCCATCTTGGGCGCTCGCCTTAAGCGTCTTATGAATTTATCGTTCATCCTGTCTGTGGATGTCTTCGAAGCTGCGCGGACCTAAGGGACGATACCCCGGCCCAGCGGGCTCTTCACGCTCTCTGCGCGCGCATGTGGTGGTGCAGTTCGTGAAGTTCGGGATCGTCGGCGTAGCCAACACGCTGCTCACTTTCCTCGTCTACACGCTGTTGTTGAAGGTCTTCGGCGTGTGGTACCTGGCGGCGTCGGCGATCGGCTTCACCGTGGGCGCCACCAATGGTTTTCTGCTCAACCGGCGCTGGACCTTCCGCGAACACGTCGGTGACGCCCTCACCCCGGTGCGATGGGCGATCGTGCAGGGGTGCGGCCTCGCCGTCAACGAGGGCCTGCTCTTCCTCTTCGTGCACGACGCCCGGCTGGACAAGCTGCTCGCACAGGCGTTCGCAACCGTGGTGGTGACCGTGAGCACGTTCTTCGCCAATCGCGCCTGGACCTTCCGCATGCACCCGCGGATGGCCGCGGCCGACGCCGACACCTAAAGGACGCCCCGCACGCCAGAATTGCCCGCGAGCTCGCGGGGGCCTAGCGAAACACGGCCAGGAGCGAGAGGCCCGCTGGGATCCGCCCGCCGCGCCCGATCAGCGCCGCCTCGGCGGCGATCGGTTGTTCGAGCAGCCAGTTGAGTGGCGCCGGGGGGACCCACAGGTCGAGGCTCGACTCGGTCGTCTTGGTGCTCAGCCGGTCGAGCAAGCGCAGGAGGATCGCGACCGGCAGCAGAAGCGAGTTGAAATAGGTCGTGCGCACCTGCTCCCAGCCGGCCTGCTCGGCCACGCGCTTCAGGCGGCCGCGCGTGTAGCGGCGGTGGTGGTGGTTGATCTCATCATGCCCGCTCCACAGCCATTGATAGGCCGGCACGGTCACGAGCAGCGACCCGCCGGGCACGACCGTGCGGCGCAATTCGCGCAGGCATCCGAGGTCGTCCTCCAGATGCTCGATCACATCGAGGCACACCACCAGGTCGAAGCTGTCGCTCGCAAACGGCAGTTCGAGCACCGATCCTTCGATCACCTCGCCGACCCCCCGGGAGCGGGCCAGCGCGACGCTCGTCTGCGAGAGCTCGATGCCGGTCACGGTCCCGTGGCGGGCGAGCTCGATCATGTTGCGCCCGCTTCCGCAGCCGGCGTCGAGGATCCGCGCACGCGCGGGCAGGCGCAGATCCTCAAGCACCCGCTCGATCACCTTGCGCCGCCCCCGATACCACCAGTGGCGGTCCTCTGCCTGGTGGGTCTGCAGCTCGTAGTCGCGGTCCATCCGCGCCAATCCTTTCCTAAAACGCCTCCTCGGCGCGGTGCGCTCGCTGAAGCCCAGCGAGCGTGAGCCGCGTCGCCCACGCCGCTCACGCCTCAGCGTCGCGCGGGCTCACGGGCCGACGGGGTGCGGATCGAGTAGGCGATTTGCCCGCCTTCTCCCTGCCAAACCGCCAGCGCGCGGTCTGAGTCGGGATCAAAGGCGACGGTCGCGTAGCTGTTCTCCGCGGGTGCGGCGATCTCCTCGGGCGCCCCGAAGCGCGTGCGGTCGGGGTGGTCGTCTGTCCCGCGTGCGGCGAAGATCGCCTCCCGGGCGGAATCGGGAAGGCCACTCGGTGTCTGCGCTGGCTCGGTCCACAGCAGTAGCGCCTCGCCGTCGGGCCCGGGAGCCAGGTCGGCGAGCAACGCGTCGCCTCCCGGCATCGAGATCGTGCTCGCGGGCCCCACCCCTCGAAGGTCGATAGCGGCGCTGCGCACGACCCAATGCCCGCCGGCCGCGCCCGCCCAGGCCATCATCACGCTCTCAGAGCTCAGCCGCACCAGGCGCGGTGAGCTGCTCGGGGGCGCCAGGCCGGTCGGATCGAAGAAGCGCTCGAGCAGCTTGGGCGCGCCGAAGCGCACACCTGCGCCCGAGCGGTCGAGGTAGACGCTCGTCTGTCCACCCTGCTGCTCGGCCCAGGCGACGATCGCGCGGTTATCGTCGCTGAGCAGCGCGGCGATCACCGGGTGGGGGCCTGTGCCCGCGAGCCGCTGGCTCGCGGGCCGGGCGCCCGCGGCGGGCAGATCGCGCGCGTAGATGGCTCCCGCTTGCGACCAGACCGCGAGAGCGTCGCTGCGATAGTCCAGGGCGACGGTCAGCGCTTCGACCCGCCCCGCGCCGGGTCGGCTCACCGGCAGCGCGGCGGCGAAGCGATGCGCGAAGTGGCGCTCGACCTGCAGCCGGATCACCTCCTGCGTTCCGGAGCCGCCCGCGAGCGAGGCGCTCGCAACGTCACCGAGATACGCGGTCGCGAGAGCGATCGATGCGGTCGAGCCCTGCGTGGCCGTGAGTGGGGAGAAGGCCCCGCTCGCCGGCCCCTGGACGATCTCCTGGGGAGCCGTCATGCCCGGCGCGCGCGCCCCCGCGATCACGATTTCCCCGTGCGGAGCGCCCGCGAGCGCGAGCGGACCGAAGAGCGACAGCCGATGACCCGCCGGCGTGCGGGGGAGCGCCGCGGCTGCGGGGACGTCGCGCGGCCCGATCGCCGAGACGCGCGCACCTTCGCCTCCAGGGCATCCCGGCGATGCGTCCCAGAGGACCGCGCCCGGACCGCTCGCGTGATCGGGGGCGTCGCTCGGGAACAGCACCCGTGGCGCTCCCCTCGCCGGGCAGCCGCCCAAGAAAGCAGGCTGCGACCAGGTCCTCCCGTCCGTCCTGGCCACGGCGGGACTGCTCGGAGCGCCGGTGCGCTCGCGAGCAGCGGGCACCGGCGCGAGCAGCGCGAGCAGCGCGGCCCCGAATGCCACGCACAGGCCCTTCAGCAACCGCAGGGATCCTCCAAGTCGGGCTTTGCCCCGGACCTCAGGACCCCGACGGCGCGAGCGCGCCCCGCAGGAAGCTGACCGTGCGCTCCCATGAGCTGCGGGCGGCCTGCTCGTTGTAGGTTCCGAGCCGGTTGGTGTCGTTGAAGAACGCGTGGCCTGCGCCCTCGTAGTAGTGGAAGGTGACCTCGGCCCCTGCCTGGCGCAGCTCTGACTCGAGCGCCTTTGCTTCCTCGAGCGCAATGAATTCATCAGCGGTGCCGAAATGGCCGAGGACGGGGCCCTTGATCGCGGTGAAGTCGGGCTTGCCGTGGGGCATGACGTAGTAGTAGCTCACCGTGGCCTTGATCTGGGGACAGGTGGCGGCGGCCCACAGCGAGAGCCCTCCACCGAGGCAGAACCCGACCGAGCCCACGCCTGATCCCTCGACCCCCGCCTGGGAGGCGAGGAAGTCGGCCGCGCCGCACATTTCCTGCTCGGCGTGGTCCATCGAGAGTGCCATCATCTTCTGTTGGGCCTCGCTCGGCTGCGTGGTCGTCTCGCCGCGATAGAGGTCGGGCGCCAGCGCGTAGAAGCCCTCGGCTGCGAAACGGTCGCAGACCGAGCGGATGTGCTCATCGACGCCCCACCACTCCTGCAGGACGATCGTCGCCGGGCCATGCTCCTCGGCGGGGACGGCCAGATAGCCGGGCGCGACGCCGGCGCTCGTCGGGAACTCGATGTCAGGCATGTTTGGCTCCTCGGGTCCTTGTTGTGAATGGGTGTGCCGGCACGCTGCCGTGGCGCCGCAATACTTGCATGCGCCGCGGGATCCGCCCGAGCTCTAGCACCGAGGGCGCACCTGGGCACGCTAACCTCTTCTAATGACGACCCAGGCAGATCGTGCGGCTGAGCGCCGCCGCGTAAAGCTCGAGGATGTTCAGCGACAGATCAAGGAAGGCTCGCTGACGATCCGCAAGATGACCGCGCAAGAGCGCAAGCGCTTTCCCCAGCGGCCGGCCAGGCCGGCCAAGGGCCGCCGTCGCTGAGCAAATGGATGGCGTAAACCGGCAGTTCCGACTGGCGGCCCGTCCCGTGGGGCTCCCCAAGCCGACGGATTGGAGTCAAACCGAGGAGCCGGTGCCCGAGCCGGGCGACGGCGAGGTGCTCGTCAAGGTCCTCTACCTTTCGCTGGACCCGGCCATGCGCGGCTGGATGAACGACAGCAGGTCTTACATCGCTCCGGTAGGCGTGGGCGAGGTGATGCGCGCGCTCGCCGCGGGCCGGGTGATCGCCTCAAAGCATCCCGGTCTGGCGGTCGGCGACCACGTGACCGGCCTTCTCGGCGTGCAGGAATATGCGCTCGCCCGCGGCAACGCCCTGATGAAGGTCGACCCCGGGCTCGCTGCCCTGCCCGTGTACCTCGGCACGCTCGGGATGCCCGGCATGACCGCATACTTCGGGCTGCTCGACATCGGCAGGCCCGCCGAGGGCGAGACCGTCGTCGTCTCGGGCGCCGCCGGAGCAGTCGGCGGCGTCGTCGGTCAGATCGCCAAGCTGAAGGGCTGCCGCGTCGTCGGGATCGCCGGCGGGAGCGAGAAGTGCAGCTACATATCCCAGGAGCTCGGCTTCGACGCCGCGATCGACTACAAGGCCGAGGACCTCAGCGCGGCCCTCGCTGAGCGCTGCCCGGACGGCATCCACATCTACTTCGACAACGTCGGCGGAGACATACTCGACGGGGCGCTCGCCCGCCTCGCGCGCCGGGCACGCGTCATCATCTGCGGCGCGATCTCCCAGTACAACGCCAGCGGCCCGGTGAAGGGGCCCTCCAACTACCTCTCGCTCCTGGTCAACCATGCGAGCATGACCGGCTTCGTCGTCTCCGACTACGGCGACCGCTACGCCGAGGGCGCCCGCGAGATGGCCGCATGGCTGGCGGCAGGGAGGCTCAAGTCACGCGAGGACGTCGCGGAGGGCTTTGAGAACTTCCCCGACACGCTCCTGCGCCTGTTCCGGGGCGAGAACACGGGCAAGCTCGTGCTCAGGGTCGCCGAGGAGCAAGAGCTCTAGAGCCCAAGGGCTAAGGGCGGGCGCTTTTCAGCGCGCGTTTCTGTGCCCTCCTCAATCGACCAGCAAGAGCACGTGGCCCTTGACCGGGTCGATGCGACCCTCCAGGAGGTCAGCGATGCAGGTCATCCTTGGCTGTGAGGAAGTCCACGTCTGCTCCAGGCGCTAAGCGCAGCCCGTGATGCCCCCGTCGAGCGGGATGACCGTCCCGGTGAGGTAGGAGCCGGCGCGCGAGCAGAGCATCAGCGTGAGCCCGGCGACATCCTCAGGATCCCCTATGCGCCCCAGCGGCACCGCGCTCTCGACGAGCTCACGGCTCTCTGGATCGTCGAGCAGGAACGCCATCATCTTGCTTTCAAATGGCCCCGGCGCGATCGCGTTGACGGTGATCTGCTCGGATGCCAGGCGCTTTGCGAGGTGACGGGTGAGCATGTGTACCGCCGCCTTGCTCGCGCTGTAGCTGTAGTTCTCGACACCCGGTGTGCGCAGCCCGTCGATCGAGCCGATGTTGATGACTCGCGAGGGGGCGTTGAGCTCCGCCGCGGCGCGCAGCGCTCCGAGCAGCGCGACGGTTAGGTGAAATACGCCCTCGACGTTCGTGTGCAGGACCTTCTCCCAGCCGATTGCCGGAAAGTCCTCGAGTGTCGCCCCCCATGTAGCTCCGGCGTTGTTGACGAGGATGTCGAGCGCGGGGAATCGCTCTGCCGTGCTCGCAGCCAGCTCGGCTGCCCCCTCCGGGGTCGAGACGTCGCCGGGGATCGCATGGCACTCGCCGAGGCCGGCGAGCTCCTGCGCCGCGGCCTCGACCTCGTAGCCCTTGCGCGAGGAGACGATCACCCGCGCCCCTGCCCGGACGAGCCCGCGGGCGATCATCAGGCCGATACCGCGCGAGCCGCCCGTCACGAGCGCGGTCTTGCCGGAGACGTCGAAGAGGTCGTTCATCGCTAGTCGGCGAACTCGGCGGGACGCTTCTGAAGGAAGGCCCCGATCGCCTCGGGCACCGCCTGGCCGAAGGTGCTCATGATCTGCTGACGGTCCTCGTATTCGATCGCCGCCTGCTCGGAGGGGATCTCGAGCGCGGCCCAGATACCGCGCTTGGTCAGGCGAACGCCCCAGGGTGCGAGTGCGGCGATCTGCTCGGCGGCCTGCAGAGCCCGCTCGAGCAGCCGCCCCTCGCCGACGACGTCTGTGAGGAGACCGATACGCAGCGCCTCCTGCGCATCGACCCTACGCCCTGTGAGCATCAGCTCGTGCGAGCGTGAGGCGCCGATCAGGCGGGGAAGCAGCCAGCTCGTACCCATGTCGCAGTTGGAGACCCCGATGTTGATGAAGGCTGCACGGAACACCGCCTCGGGGCTGGCGTAGCGGATGTCGCTGGCGAGGGCCAGCGCCAGGCCGAATCCCGCGGCCGGACCGTTGACGGCCGCGATCACCGGTTGCGGCAGGGCGCGGAGCTCGAGGATGAGCCTCGACATGTGCTCCTGATTTGCCAGGCGATCGCGCGCTTCATCGTTGCCGGCGTTGCCGGGCGCCTCTCCGTAGCCGTGGAGATCGAGGCCGGCGCAGAAGCCACGACCGGCGCCGGTCAGGATCACGGCCCGGCACGCGCGCTCGCCCGCGAGGGCGAGCAGCTCATCATGCAGCGCCTGGCACAGCTCCGAGGTCATCGCGTTGAGCTCTTCAGGACGGTTCAGCGTCAGCCGGCGCACGTGGGGTGCGGGCTCATCACTCAGCAGCAGCGCGGCCATCGGCGCATCCTATTCCTCAAGTGCAGCCACGCCGATGGCTTGCCCGGAGCGGTGAGGAGCGATGGTTCGCCGCTCGCAGCGGCGGCGATGTTCGCCGGGCCCCGCGGTGTCCCACCGAGAGCGTGTGTGAGACTGGCACGCATGCGCTCCAGCCGGGCGAGAGTGGCGGTGGTGGGTCACGTCGAGTGGGTCCAGTTCTCGCGGGTGCCTCATGTGCCGTCGAGAGGTGAGGTCCTCCACGCGCGCGACCCTTTCGAGGAGCCGGCTGGAGGCGGAGCCGTCGCCGCCGTGCAGCTCGCCCGTCTCGCCGGGGAGGCCACGCTGATCACCGCGCTGGGCGAGGATGAGTACGCCCGCCGCTCGCTGACACGCCTTCGGGAGCTCGGCGTCGACGTGCGCGCCGCCCGCCGCGAGGCCGCCACCCGCAGGGCGCTCACGCTGCTCGATGACGGCGGCGAGCGAACGATCATCACGCTCGGGCCGCGCCTTGAACCGCGGGGGGATGACGGGGAGCTGGGCTGGGGTCGCCTTGGCGCCCTCGACTGCGTCTACTTCACCGCCGGTGACCTCGGCGCGCTGCGAGCGGCGCGGCGAGCGGCGCGGGTGCTCGTGGCAAGCCCGCGGGCGGCCGACGCCCTCGGGCGGGGGGTGGCACTCGACGCGCTGGTGATGAGCGCCGGCGACACGATCGAGCGCCGCGAGGCCGCCCGTGCCGAGAATGACGCCGAGCTCGTCGTGCTGACCGCGGGCGCGCACGGGGGAACCTATCGGACCCGGCGCGGTGAGTCGGGAACGTGGGCGCCCGCGCCGTTGCCCTCCGAGCCGGTGGACGCCTACGGCTTGGGCGACTCGTTCGCGGCGGGTCTCGCTTTCGGTCTGGGCGCCGGCCTCGCGGTCCCTGAGGCGCTCGCCCTCGCGGCCCGCTGCGGCGCGGCGTGCCTGTGCGGAAGGGGACCCTACGGGCGCCAGCTGACGGGGCAGGAGCTCGAGCAAGACCCGTAGGCTTGACCTCCAAGCGGTTTCAAGGGCCGGGGCTCCCGCGAGGACGCCTCAAAGCCGGCGAAGCGCCTGGCTTGAGCGGCAACAGAGCAAGAAGGGAGCAGCTGGGATGGACTTCGAGCAGATCACAACCGGGCTGGACGGGGGCGTCCTCACCATCACGCTGAACCGCCCGGAGCGCCTGAATGCTTGGACGGCGAGGATGGGCCGCGAGCTGATCGAGGCGTTCGACCGCGCGGACGCCGATGACGAGGTCCGGGTGGTCATCGTGACCGGAGCCGGTCGGGGCTTCTGCGCCGGCGCCGACCTCGCAGCCGGGGGTGAGACCTTCGACTACGGCAAGCGCGAGCGCGCAGGTGAGCCACCGCGCGACAACGGCGGCGAACTTACGCTCCGGATCTTCCGCTCGCAGAAGCCGGTCATCGCCGCGATCAACGGGCCGGCCGTTGGGGTCGGCGCGACCATGACGCTGGCGATGGACGTTCGGCTCGCCGCCGAGGATGCCCGCATGGGCTTCGTGTTCGCCCGCCGGGGGATCATCCCGGAGGCCTGCTCGAGCTGGTTCCTTCCCCGCCTTGTCGGAATCAGCCGGGCGATGGAGTGGGTCGCGACGGGCCGCGTGTTCTCGGCGCAGGAGGGTCTGAAGGGTGGGCTCCTGCGCAGCCTGCATCCCTCCGGAGAACTGCTCGACGCGGCAGGCGCGCTGGCGCGCGAGATCGTCGAGAACACGGCTCCCGTCTCGGTCGCCCTCGCCCGGCAGCTGATGTGGCGGATGCTCGGCGCCGAGCATCCGATGCTCGCCCACCGGGCCGACTCCCGCGGCATGGCTGCTCGCGGGCGGTCTGCCGACGCTGTGGAGGGGATCACGGCGTTCCTTCACAAGCGCCCGGCGCGGTTCCCCGACCGTGTCAGCGAAGGGCTGCCCGAGATCATGCCGGGATGGACCGCGCCCGAGTTCGAGTAGCTCGCTCCGTGCCGTCACTTCGCGCCGTCACTCCGCGCCGGGGCCCGCAAGGCGGGCGGCCGGCGGGTCTTTAGAGCGCGGGGAGCTCCTGGATGAGTGAGAGGACCGGCGCGAACAGATCCCCGCGCGCGGCCACGCGCTCGAGCACCTGGCGCGGCTCGAACGTCAGGGCGGCCGGCTCACCGGACTCGAGCGCTGAGCGCACCTCATCCCATTCGATCGGCGTCGATACGCTCGGGCGGGGGGTGGCCCGCAGCGAATAGACGCACACCGTCGTCTTGTTGCGGTCGTTCTGGCTCCAGTCGATGAGGACCTTGCCCCGACGCAGGGCCTTGGTCATCTGCGAGACGACGAGGGCCGGTTCGGCGCGCTCGAACGTCTCGGCGACCGCCTTCGCAAACGGCTTGGTGTGCTCGTAGGTGGCCTTCGCCGAGTTGAGCGGGACGTAGACCTGGAGCCCCTTGGAGCCCGATGTCTTGGCGAAGCTCTCAAGGCCGAGGTTCTCGAACATCCCCTGCAGCAGCAGCCCGACCCGGCAGCACTCGATGACGCCGGCGGGCGCGCCCGGGTCGAGGTCGAAGACGAGCGTCGTCGGACGCTCGGCGCCATCGGCGCGGTGGAGCGGTGCGTGCAGCTCGAGTGCCGCCAGGTTCGCCAGCCAGACCAGGGTCGACTCCTCTGAAACGAGCGTGTAGGCGATCGGCTTGCGGGCGCTGGGCAGTGAGACCGTCCGCACCCAGTCGGGGCGGTGGGCCGGCGCCTGCTTCTGAAAGAAGGACTTCCCCTGCACGCCGTCCGGCCAGCGCGTCACGGTGAGCGGCCGCCCGTCGAGGTGAGCGATCAAGACGGGCGCGATCGCGGCGTAGTACTCGATCACCTCCCGCTTCGTGAAGCCGGTCTCCGGATAGAGCACCTTCGCGAGGTTGGAGAGCTTCAGCTCGCGCCCATCAACCGTCAGTGAGGCCGTCTTGGAGGTCTTCTCGCGGATATCGAGCGCGCCTTGCCGCAGCGTGCCCTCGACAGCTGCGCCGGCCCCGTCCTCCCGCACGACCATCCTGGCCGGCTTGTCGTCGCGCAGTCCCTTGTAGGAGGGGTGTCGCAGGCTCCCGCTCTTGGTCCACTCGCTGAACTCGATCTCCGCGACGAGCGCCGGCTCGCAGAACACGGCGCCCCGCGGGGGCCGCGTCTCGCCCTCTGCGAAGGGCGAGCTGCCGAGCTCGAGCCCGAGCAGCAGGCCGGCGAGGTGCTCGAGCTCCTCGCCGCTGAATCCGGTGCCGACCCGTCCGGCGTAGCGCAGCGCTCCTTGCTCGTCGTTGACGCCCACAAGGAGCGCGCCGATTCCCTCTTTGCGCTTCCCCCGGCCCGGCATCCAGCCGCCGATGACGAACTCTTGGCGTTGGAAGTTCTTGATCTTCAGCCATGTCCCGGCTCGCTGGCCCGGTCGGTAGGGGGCGTCGATTCGCTTGGCGACGATCCCCTCGAGGCCCTGTGCGGCGCTGGCCTTGAGCACCGCCGAGCCGTGCCCGGCCACGTGCTCGGGCGTCTGCCAGTGCTCGCCGTTTAGCGCCAGGGCGAGCAGGCGCTCACGCCGCTCGAGATAGGGCAGGTCCATGAGCGAGTGGCCATCCAGCCAGAGCAGGTCGAAGATCATGAACCTGACCGACACTTCGCTCGCCAGCCGCCTTGCCTGGGCGCGGGAGGAGACGTGCATGCGGCGCTGCAACGCGGCAAAGCTCGGCCGGCCTTCGCTGTCGAAGGCGACGATCTCACCGTCGAGGACGGCGCTGTGGGAGCTCAGAGCGCGGGGCAGCGAGCTGAGCTCGGGATAACGGCTCGTGATGTCGTTGAGGTTTCGGCCCCGCAGGCGCAGCTCGCCGGGCTTTGAGTAGGCGATCGCGCGCACCCCATCCCACTTGATCTCATAGGCCCAGCGCGAGTCCTCTGAAGGCAGCGAGCCGGTGCGGGCGAGCATCGGCGCGAGACGTTCGGGCATGGGCTCGCGCCCGCTGTCGGCGGGTGGGTCCATGCGGTGAATCATCCACTCCTTCGGCTCCGGCTCGGCGGCGATCGGGAACAGCGCGTAGCGGGCGTCGAGGCGTTCGCCGTGGAGCGCCACCTCGACCTTGCGCGGCTCCCACTTCAGGCACTCATAAGTGCCGCGATCCCAAATCCTGACCGCGCCGGCACCGTACTGCCCTCGTGGGATATCGCCCTCGAAGTAGAGGTACTCGAGCGGATGGTCCTCGGTCGCGGCTGCGAAGTGGTTTTCCGCCGGCGCCTGTGGCAGCCCCTTCGGTATCGCCCAGCAGGCGAGCACGCCGTCGCGCTCCAGGCGCAGGTCCCAGTGCAGGCGCCTTGAGTGGTGCTCGTGGATGACGAAGCGAGGCGCGCCCGCTGGTGCGCGATCACTGCTCGGTGGCTCGGGCGTGAGGGCGAAGTCGCGCTTCGCGCGGTAGCGCGCCAGGCGCGCACGAGCCGCCTTCTTGCCGGTTCTTCCACCGCCCTGCTCGGGCGAGGGCCCGCCCTGCTCGTCGGAGGGCCCGCTCCCCTGCCCGGGCGACACCTACCGCTTGGCGGGGGCTCGCGAGCCCCCCGGTTTCTTTGCGGCTCCTCTCTTGGCGGCGGCTTGCTTCGCGGGGGCCTTGCGCCGCTTTGGGCTCGGGTGCCCGGAGGGCGCCTCCTGGCCGCGCGCTCGCACCGCGTCGAGGCTCGCCTTCAGCGCGCTCATGAGGTCAGCCGCCGGCGGGCGGACCTCCTCCGCCGGGGGCTGCACCGCGATCTCCTTGCCTTCGGCCTTGCGCTCGATCAGCGCGAGCACCTGCTCGCGATAGGTGTCGCTGTACTTCTCGGGCTTGAAGTCACCGGCAAGCGAACCCACGAGCTGCTTGGCGATATCGAGCTCGCGCTTGGTTGCCTTGACCTCAGCGGCGTCGGGCACCTCCTCGAGCTTCTCGGGTGGCACGACTTCGTCCCCGAACAGCATCGTCGCCATCCCCAGGACATCGCCGATCGGGCGGATCGCCACGAGCTGCTCCTTGGCGCGGATGACGACACGCGCGATCGCGACCTTGCCCGTCTCCCTCATCGCCTCGAGCAGCAGCCGGTAGGGCTTCGCGCCCCCAGGCCCCGGCACCAGGTAGTAGGGATGGTCGTAGAAGATCGGGTCGATCTGCTCGAGCTCGACGAAGTCCTCGATCTCGATCGTCTTGGTCTTCTTAGGCTCAAGCGCATCGAGCTCCTCCGGCTCGATCACGACGTAGCGGTCGGGCGCTATCTCATAGCCCTTGACGATGTCTGCGTAGGGGACCTCCTCGCTCGTCTGGGGATCGATGCGCTTCTGCGTCAGCCGTACGCCCGTCTTGCCCGAGAGCTGGTGAAAGCGGACTGTCTTGCGGTCGAGCGCGCTATAGAGCTTCACGGGCACCGTGACGAGCCCGAAGCTGATCGCGCCGGTCCAGATCGCGCGGGGCATCTGGGAAGTACTAGCACTTAGCGCCTGGCACGACCATCCCTGCAAAGGCCCCATGCACCCGCACCGGTCGGCCGGCGAGCTCGAGGGCGGGTGCGCTGGCTCCAGGGCGGTGCACGGGCTCTGCCGCGAGCGCTCAGAGCTGTGAAAGAATCGCGGACATCACAGGCCGAACGTTCCTCCACCCTCAGCGCTGATGAGCGTGGCCGGCGGCTCTGTCGCTCTCCAGGATCGTCCCGTCGAGCTCCTGCAGCGGCTGCTTCGCTTTGACACGAGTAACCCGCCCGGCAACGAGGGCGAGTGCATTCGATGGGTTCAAGGGCTGCTCGAGGATCTCGGCTGCGAGGTTCGCATCCTGGCGCGTGAGCCGGCTCGGCCCAACCTCGTTGCGCGGCTGCCCGGTCGCGGCGACTGCGGGCCGCTGCTGCTTCAGGGTCACGTCGATGTGGTCGCGGCGCGAGGGGAGTGGTGTCATCAGCCATTTGCGGGAGAGCTCGACGGAGGCTATGTCTGGGGGCGCGGCGCGCTCGACATGAAGGGAGGGGTGGCGATGATGCTCGCCGCCTTCATGCGCGCGAAGGCCAGCGGGATGCAGCCGCCGGGCGATGTGATCCTCTGCCTGCTGGCCGACGAGGAGGCCGGCAGTGACTATGGGGCTAACTACCTGGTGAGCGAGCATCCTGAGCTCTTCAAGGACGTTCGCTACGCGATCGGCGAGTTCGGCGGCTTCACGATGCATCTCGCCGGCCGGCGCTTCTATCCGGTCATGGTCGCCGAGAAGCAGGTGTGCTGGAGTCGAGCGACCATTCGTGGACGCGCCGGTCACGGCTCGCTTCCCCTCAGAGGCGGCGCGATGGCAAAGCTCGGCCGGCTGCTCAGCAGGCTGGACCGGCAGCGGCTGCCGGTCCACGTGACACCCGTCGCCCGCTCGATGGTCGAGTCGATTGCGCAGGAGCTCCCAACCCCTCTCGCGCTTCCCTTGCGCTGGCTGCTCGTGCCGAGCGTGACCGACCACTTGCTCGACGTGCTCGGTGAGCGGGGCAAGACCTTCGATCCGATCCTCCACAACACGGCGAGCGCCACCATCGTGGGAGGGGGTGAGAAGATCAACGTGATTCCCGATCAGGTCTCGGTCGACCTCGACTGCCGCCTGCTGCCGGGGTTCGGGCCTGCTGAGCTCTTCGCCGAGCTCCGCGCCCATGCCGGCATCGAGATGGAGCTCGAGGTGGTGCGCCACGACCCGGGAGCGGCGGAGCCCGACCTCGGGCTCTTCGCCACGCTGGCCGAGACCCTGCGCGAGCTCGATCCCGCGGCCAAGCCGGTCCCGCTGCTGCTGCCGGCTATGACCGACGGTCGCTTCTTCGCCCGGCTGGGGATCCAGACCTACGGGTTCCTGCCTATGAAGCTCGCGCAGGACCTGCCGTTTATGGACCTGATCCACGCAGAGAACGAGCGGCTTCCGGCTGAGGCTATGGAGTTCGGCAGCAACGCCATCGGACGCGTGCTCGAGCGCTTCGCGTGAGCTCGGCGTCTCGGCGGCCGCTCACGCCAGGGCCCGCGCGAGGGCACGATGTCCGTCGGCGAGCACGGGCTCTCCGTGTGAGACGAGCACGAGCTCGATCGGAAGCTCGAGCAGAGGGCGCAGCAGCTCGCGCAGCTGCGCGACCGTGATGGCGCTCGGCAGGTATCGAAGCCAGGATGCGGGACACAGCCGCAGGCTGCCGTCTTCACCCCCGATGACGCGGTCGCCGCTGATGAGCGCGCGATGCTCGGGCAGCCAGAACATCGTCTCCCCGGCGCCGCGGACCGGGATGCTCCGGACAGCGCGCGGCAAGCTCGCCCGCGCCCGCGATGTCGAGGCTCCGTAGCGCTCGACGAAGGCGTCGCGGCTGCGGCGGTGAAATCTGTTGGTCGTGAGCACGACGACCCGCCGGCCCGCGCAGCGTCCGTCGACCCACCGCCAGAACGCCGTCGGCTCAGGGGTTTCGAGAGGGTCGATGAAGATCGCGCTCCCGGCGGTCTCGTAGAGCAGGCAGCCGACCTCGCGCGGCCAGTCGGCGGAGCTGTCCTTCCTCGCGCTTGGCTGCCAGTCGGGGTGGGGTACCGTCCAGCGCCAGAGGCCGTCTCGGATCATGATCCGGCGCATAGGCGGAAGGCTACGTCGATCTCGGTCCTCGAGCCACGCGGACGAGACCGAGCCCGACGCTGAAACGTCGCGATCGGCTCTCGGCCTCGGCTTACCCGCGCCCGCCAGGCGGCGGTTGGTGTCAGGCGGAGGTCGGCGTGATCGTGACAGCCTCCTTTTTGGCCTCCTTGGGAAGCGGCACCGTCACCTCGACGACGCCGTCGCGTGTCTTGGCCTTGATCTTCTTGGCGTCGACCCCGGCCGGCAACGCCATCGATCGCGAGAAGGATCCGTAGCGGCGCTCGCGCCGCAGGAAGTGCTTGTCCTTCTCCTCTTTGCGCTCCTCGTGCGCGCCGGAGACCGTGAGGACGTCGTCCTCCACCTCGATCTTGACCTCCTCGGGCTTGATCCCCGGGATGTCGGCGCGCAGCACGAGGCTGTCGTCCTCGCGCACGACATCGATCGCCGGCGTCCACTCGCGCTCGCCGCCGGCGCTCAGGTCGTCGAACATGCGGTCAAAGCGGTGGCGTAGCTCGCTGAGCTCGGCAAAGGGTTCCCAACGGGTCAGTCCTGAAGCCATGACTTTCTCCTCTTGCTCGTATCGAATAGGCGCGAGCAAATCTACGCCGCAATGAGCCCGCGTACATCGGGGAGCTACCCCGAGGGCACTCCGTAGTAGCCCCCATGCGCCGGCCCCAGGCGCCCGCGATCAGCACCCGCGCTTCGCGACACACGGCATCGTTACACGCGATGCCGCAGAAGATGGGTCCGTAATGACGCAGAAGATAGGTCCGTAATTAAGGTCCGCGCGCGTTACCGTAGTGAGCGCCGATGCGGGGATGTCGCTCGAGGCATATGCTCGTGCCCTGAGGTGCACGTGGTGGCCCCTGAGGTGCACGTGTTGGATGGACAGCGACCGGGGACTTGAGGATCGCAGACCTCTGACCGGCGCTCGACGAGCACGCCCAGTGACCGAGCACGCCCAGTGACCAGCGCTACGCAAAGACCCCCAGTGACCACCGCTCAACGAGGACACCCGGTGCGTGGTTTCGTGCGAGCGGATCGCCGGCTGATGGCGGCGTTCGTGCTCCGAGTCGGCACTCTCCAACGGCTCGGCCGGCCGAGGGCGAGTTGAATGGCGGTCGCTCCCCTCACCAGCGTGAACGTCGGGACAATGGCGCTCGAGCGGTTCGCAAGCGTGCTGCGCCCGGAGAAACTCGATGACCTGCAGGCGGGAATCCTCCAAGCGCGCAGCATCTTCGCGGGTCGAACGATCTGGAACGTCAGCTCCACGGCCCGCGGGGGAGGGGTCGCCGAGATGCTTACGACGTTGCTCGCCTATGCCCGTGGGATCGATGTCGACGCGCGCTGGGAGGTGATCGGCGGGGACGCGGCCTTCTTTGCGATCACCAAGCGGATCCACAACCGCCTGCACGGGTTCATCGGCGACGGTGGTCCGCTCGGCGAGGCCGAGCGTGCCATCTACGAGGCGGCCCTTGCGCCGAGCGGCGAGGTCCTCTCGCGGATGGTTCGCAGTGGCGACGTCGTCATTCTCCACGATCCGCAGACCGCCGGCCTCGTGCCGGCCGTGCGCGCGAGCGGCGTGCCAGCCGTGTGGCGCTGTCATGTGGGCGTCGACGAGCCGAACGAGCTGGTGCGTGAAACCTGGCGCTTTCTTGAGCCGTACGTCGCTCAGGCCGACGCGACTGTGTTCTCGCGCACGACATTTGCCTGGGAGGGGCTTGACCCGGCAAGGGTTGCGATCATCACGCCGTCGCTTGACGCTTTTGCGCCGAAGAACCAGCTGCTGGACGAGCCGACGGTCACGGCGATCCTCGCCGCGAGCGGCCTGCGCCAGGAGCGCCCCACCGCTCCGCCGGCTTACACGCGCATGGACGGCACCGTCAGCCTCGTCTCACGGCGGGTGACGCTGACCGAGGGGCGCCCGCTGCGCGCCGGTGAGAGCTGCGTGCTGCAGGTCTCACGCTGGGATGCGCTGAAGGACCCCAGCGGCGTGGTCGAGGGCTTCGCCGAGTACGTCGCGCCGCATTGCGATGCCCACCTCATCTACGCGGGGCCGGACGTCCAGGGGGTCAGCGACGATCCCGAGGGCGCGCACGTGCTCGAGGAAGTGCGCGCACAGTGGGCACGACTCCCGCTCGAGCTACGCGAACGCATTCATCTCGCCGAGCTCCCGATGGCCGACCCGCAGGAGAATGCTGCCATCGTGAATGCTCTCCAGCGCGCGGCGACGGTCGTCGTCCAGAAGAGCCTCGCCGAGGGCTTTGGCCTGACCGTCGCCGAGGCGATGTGGAAGTCCCGCCCGGTTGCCGCGAGTCGCATCGGCGGGATTCAGGATCAGATCGAGGACGGCCGCAGCGGTCTGCTGCTCGACGAACCGAGGGATCTCGTCCCGTTCGGAGCGGCGGTCCGCCGCCTGCTCGACGACGCCGACGGGGCGGGCGCGATGGGCATAGCCGCGCGCGAGCGCGTGCGCGACGAGTTCCTCGGGCCGCGGTCCCTGCTCGACTACCTGAGGCTGCTCGGGCGCCTGCTCTAAGGCGCCTGCTCGAAAAGCGCGGCGGGCGGGAAACCTACACCGTGCGCCGCAGAAGGCGCTCCGGCGGCAGGAGCAGAACCGAGCAGTGGCCCTCGTGCACGACGCGCCTGCTGACGCTCCCGATCGCCCGCACGCCTTTCAGCCTTCGGCTGCTCATCACGATCAGCGACGCCCCGACGGCGCGGGCGGTCTCGACGATCACGGTGCGGGCGCTACCGCTCTGGATCCGCACATCGGTCTTGCCGTCAAAGGCTGCCTCGAGCCGCTCTGCCTGTTCGCCGAAGCGCTGGCGTCGAGCGCTCGACTCCAAGCCGATCGCGTGCAGCAGGATCGCCTCGGCCCCTTGGACTTGGGCGAGCCTTCCCGCCCACTCGACGAGCTGCTCGGAGCCCGGGAGGCCGTCGCTTGCGATCAGGATGCGACGGTCTGAGGGCTGGTCTTTCGGCCTTGAGCGGCCGACGAGCAGGGGCGTGGTGAAAGAGCTCTCGGCGCTGGCCGCAACCCCTCCCGTGAACATTCCCTCCAGCCAAGACGTAGCCGGCGCACCGATAGCCAGCAGGTCGCGCTCGTTGGCCCAGTCGAGGATGACCCGCGAGGGGGGGCCGGCCGGATCAACCTCGACGCTGTATGGCACCTGCGCCGCATCCATGAGCTGCATGGCGCGGTCGAGTATTCCCTTGGCCCGCATGGGCCCGATCGCCGGGCCCCTATGAGCTCCCTCGAACCTGAAGGATGTGACCGCGAGCAGGGTCACGTGTCCGTTCGGGCCGGCGAGCCCCGCGGCTTGCTCGACCGCGGCAAGACTCTCGGGCCCTTCATCGACGGCGCAAAGCACGTCGGCGAAAAGTGCGTCTTGCTTGGCAGCCGCCTCCTCAGGAGCTACCTGCCGAGGAGCAGCCTCACCTTTGGGCGGCTGAGCCGCCTTGCTCGGGCTCATGGGCGGAGACTACCGTACGCGCGCCCGGGTACCCGGACTGGAACCGCGCCGGCGACGCCTCTCCAAGGCGAGCGCCGCCGGCCGTCGATGTCATACCACCGGTTAATCGAGGGCGCTTGCGCGCGGTCGTGTGATGCACGCGCTTCTTCTTCTTCTTCTTCTTCTCGGTCTGCGTTGCGAGGACCTGGCTTTTCGCCGGTGGTGTGCTTGTTGGTGTGCTCGCCGGTGTGCTTGAAGTGTTCGGTGTGCTTGGAGTGGCCACGTTCACGACGACCTTGTTGGACGTGGTCGTGATTGGCGTGCCTTCGGTCGGCGTGCCGGTGTCGGTCGCCGTGTTCGTGTAGAAGCGGGTCTCCTCTCGTCTTGGGGGTGAAGAACCACGGCTTGGTGCGCGTGAGCAGGGCTTTCCAGGCTCCGTCCAAGCAGTCGGTCGATCAGCTCGCCGTCCTCTCAGAGGTCCTCGCCGTCCTATCAGAGGTCCAGCAGGCCAACAAGCCGCTCGACCGCGTTCCTGCTCAGGGAGGAGCTAGTCAAGCCTCGAAAACCACTCCCCATATACAACTTTCACCAAAGCTAGTCAAAGCGGTGACACCTCCGCCTGGGCATGCAACAAGCGTCGCGAGCAAGACGAGTGCAAGCGCGCTCTCACGCGGTAGGCGTCACTTGATCGTGACGGGCGTGCCCACAGGCATGAGCCTGCCGAGGCGCAGGATGTCCTGATTGCGCATCCTGATACAGCCATGAGAAGGGCGCCCGGGGATCAGCTGCGGTTCGTCGGTGCCGTGTATGCCCACGACTCCTCCGCCCGGCCAGTCGGTGAGCACCCCGGACTTGGCGCTGGTGCCGAACGCCAGTGGGCCGTAGAAGCCGCCTTCTTCGAGGTTGGTGAGGCGGTCGATTACGTAGAAGCTTCCGTGCGGGGTGGGCGTCGAGGCCTTGCCGACGCCGATCGGCGCAGTGAAGATCGTGCGCCCGTTGTCGATCAGCGTCGCGCGCAACCGCTCGGTGTCGACGATGAGCCAAGTGTGAACCGCGATGAGCCCGCTGAGGTCCGAGCGCGGCAGCCAGCCGGTGCGTGAGTCGGGCAGCACCGGCATGTGGACCTGAACCCAGCTGCCATCCGGGCCCGTGCTCTGCGCGATCACCTCAACGAGCATGCTCGTGCCATCGGCGGTGCTGATGCCCAAGCGCTGCACCGCCGGCGCGGTCGGCTCGGGTTGCGAGCGGACCACGACGGGCGTTTCGAGGAAGCCGTAATAGGAGCTCACACCCGGGTGATAGAGCGACAGCACTGCCGCTGGAGGGGTGGGTGGGCTCGCGGCCGCGGCCAGCGCGCGCGGCGGGAACGCCTGGATCCCGGCACTCAGCGCGAGTGCCGCGACTGCGCTTGCGAGCCGTCGGCGCCC
>JBEKXJ010000045.1:0-32380 GCA_049512215.1 Solirubrobacteraceae bacterium | reverse complement strand
ACCTGACCAGCAGCCAGCGTCAACATTCATAGCCTCCTCGATCAGAAACAGGCCCATTTGCAGGGCCAATTCTCTTAATCGAGGCGGACGGAAAGCCGGCTATTTCCGGGGGAAGTAGCTAGAACGTGCGGCGAAATGGGCCGATCCTGTCGCGGGGCTGACCCGCGTGGATCGGCATGTCATCCACTCAACGGCCAGCCCATTCGCTGAGACCGACGTGATCCTTCGGGATGAGTGGCTTGCGAGCTCGCGCCTTGATCTCCTGCACGGCCCATGAGTTTCCGTCTGGGTCCCGGAAGCCGAAGAACGTGCCGCCGTCCGCGTCGATGATGACCGTCAGCTCGCTGACCTCGACACCGCGATCGAGCAGCTCCTGGCGTGCGGCTGTCGCGTCGGGCACCACGAGCTGAAGGTTCTTCATCGAGCCCGGCTCCATCGCTCTTTGCGGGGGCAGGTCGCCAAACACGATCGAGCAACCCGAGCCAGGTGGGGTTAGTTGCGTGACGTGCATGTGCTCGTTGTGCGTGTCGTGATCGAGGTGGAAGCCGACCTGGTCGCGATAGAACGCAATCGAGCGATCAATGTCGCTGACGGGGAGCACAACAACCTCCAGGCTCCAGTCCATCTGACGCTCCTTCCGGGTCGAGATCGTCCCGCAGGGTAATACCCGATTGGGCATCAGCATCGCCGTCTCGGCTCCTCCGGCTGGCCCTTGGATTCGCCAACCTCGCGTCGGGTGCCGCCGTCAGCGGGAACCGGCGGGTCCATGCCTTCGTATCCGCGCAAGGCAGGTGGCAAACGTCGGACATCGTGATGCCCGGCCGGGCGGCAAGCTCGCCAGCCGGACTGCGGCCCACGCTGCGGGACCGCGGCGTTCAGGATCCGCCCGCAGGCGACTCGTACGGCTGTGCGACCCCCCATCCCCATCGCGGCACCGGTGCATGGGCGACGGTCTGCGCGCCCGGCTGAGAGTTGTGCACCGCCAGGCGGGTGCCCCACTCGGCATAGCCCATGATCGCGGCGCGAAACTCAGGATCGGCTGGAAGGCCGGCATCGTCGGCCGCGCGGCTGAGCAGGGTCACGAACGCCAGACGCTGCTCGGCCGTAATCGCGAGGTCACGGTGGCGGGCGAGCATGTGCTCGTAGCCGCCGCGCCGCTCGGTGTAAGCGGAGGGCCCGCCCATCACCTCAACCCACCAGTCGGTCACGTGGGCACGGTGCTCGTCGCTCACGCGCCCGCCAAACATTGCCGCGATCTCTGGAGCCTCTCCTTCGACTAGGTCATAGAACCGGTTCAGCCACCGCGCGAACGCCTCCCGACCGCCGGCCCACTCATAGATCGTGGGGGTCTCGTCTGCCATCGCCCCGACGCTATCGGATCACCGCAGAGTCGCCGCCCACCTCGAGGGGTTGCCCGGTCGCACTCCTGAGCCTGCTTGCCGCGCAAGGCGAGGCTGGGGACACAAGCGGCGAAATGCACGCGGCGACGGAAGAGCAGGTCTCCGGGCGAGTGGTTCCGCGCGGCCGAGCGAGAGTCCAATGGCGCCCCGTCCAATACGATCCTCGGAAGGTGCGGACGGTCTACGAGGCGGCTGGTGGTTATGAGGGCTTGCTTCGCCTAGCCCGAGCCTGGCATGCCAGAGTGATGGCGGACGAGGTGGTGAGCCACGCGTTCAGCCACGGCTTTCACCCCGAGCACAGCGAGCGGCTCGCCGCATACTGGGCGGAGGCGCTTGGAGGGCCGACCACATTTTCGGCCGCGTACGGCGACGAGACCTCGGTAGTGCGGATCCACAGCGGCAACGGCCCTCACGAGGAGATGGACCGCCGGGCGATCACGTGTTTCGATCAGGCACTGGAAGACATCGGCCTCGCTGGGGACGACCGGTTGCGCCAGGTGCTCCACGACTACTTCAGCTGGGCGACCACTACCACGATGTCCCGCTACCACCGGTCGCCAGATGATGTGCCGGACGGTTTGGAGCTCCCGCACTGGTCTTGGGATGGACTCGCCGAGGGGACTGCCATCCACGACAGCTGAGGACGACCCTCGGCGTCACCGGCAACGATGCCCACCCCGGCGCGAGCGAGACTCCCGTCGAGATCCCCTGCTGTCCGCGCGGAGCAGGTTGATCGCCTGGGAGGTTCGGATGCCCGCCGTATTGCGAAGGGAGGTCTCCGCCCCGCCGGCCTCGGCCACCGTGTCACCGTACGCGAGCCAGCGGCTTTGAGTCGCTTGACTACACGACGGTGCTCAACGTCGTGTTCGTCGCCCTCGCGGCCGTTCTCGTATGGCGCTTCGGGCGCATTGGCAGCCAGTGAATGCTACGAGCAATGCACCATCCGATCGCCACCCACGAACCCGAGACGCTCCGGCACGCGCACGCGAATTGAGGGCGGCTCGAGCTGTCTCCTCGCTCAGCCCGGGCCGGGCTTGCGCGCGAGCAGCCGCTCGACAAGCCCGAGCTTGGAGCGCTCGAGCAACTCGATCGAGAAGCCCTCGGCCTGCCCGTGCTCGAGCGGCTCGCGCAGCACATGGTCGGCTCCGAAGCGAACGAACGCCGGCGCGAGCAGCCGCTGGACGCCCCGGACCGG
Source organism: Solirubrobacteraceae bacterium (assembly GCA_049512215.1). GTDB lineage: Bacteria > Actinomycetota > Thermoleophilia > Solirubrobacterales > Solirubrobacteraceae > Palsa-744. Next base: position 29,785 of record JBEKXJ010000045.1, on the reverse strand, counting down.
TCGGACCGGACTGCGTACGTGCTCGAGCAGCACGAAGCGCCCGCCCGGACGGAGCACCCGCCTGACCTCGGCCACGGCGGCGCGATCGTCCGGGATCGTGCACAACGACAGCGTGCACACCACCGTGTCAAACGTGGCGTCCTCGAACTCGAGCGCCTGCGCGTCCCCCAGCCGCAACTCGACCGGCCGACCCAGCTCGACAGCGCGCCGGCGGGCAACGTCGAGCATCGCGGGCACGAAGTCGATTCCCGTGAGTCGGACGCCATCAGGGTAGTGGGGAAGGTTGCGTCCCGTTCCCACGGCAATCTCCAGCACCTCACCCTCCGCCTGGGCGCAGACCCACTCGCGCCCACCGGCGAACAACAGCCGCTCCGGGATCTTGACGTTGCGGTCGTAGTTGCCCGCCTCCCGCTCATAGACACGGCGCACAGCCTCGGTGTCCTCGAGAGCTGGGGTCACGACCGCCGCCAATCGTAACAATGCCGCCGCCAGCCGTCATCGGACGAGTCTTGAGACTGCTCCGATCCGCGCAAGCCGGGGTCGCCATTCCCCGTGCTTCGATGCGCGTCCGGTGCCGGAAGCAGGTGTCCCGTTTGCCGATCGCTCAGCGGGCTGCTCGGAGCTCTTCGATCCTGCGGGTGAGGAGAGCGCGCTCGGTCTTGTTCTGGGTGAGCGTTAGCGCGTCACGGTATGCCTGGTCGGCTTCGGCGTGGCGGCGAAGGCGGCTGAGCAGGTCGCCGCGGATTGCGTGAAACAAGTAGTAGCGCTCGAGTTTCAGCTCATCGACGAGCGGGAGCGCGGCGCTGGGGCCGTGCACCTCGGCGACGGCGACCGCACGGTGTAGCGACACGATCGGACCGGGAGCGGCGGCTAGCAGCTGGTCGTAGAGCTGCAGGATCTGTGCCCAGTCGGTGGCCTCGAAGGTAGGTGCGTCGCTGTGGACAGCGTTGATCGCCGCCTGGATCTGATAGGGCCCTGGCTGGTCGCGCCGCAGACATTCCCGCACGAGCGCTTGACCTTCGGCGATCAGCCGACGATCCCAGCTCCGGCGGTCTTGGTCGGCGAGGAGTGCGAGTTCGCCGTCAGGAGTGGTGCGGGCAGGGTGGCGGGCGTGGATGAGCAGCATGAGCGCCAGCAGCCCTTTGGCCTCTGGTTCGTCAGGCATCAGCCGAGCCAGCAACCATCCGAAGCGGATCGCCTCGATGCAGAGGTCCTCGCGAGTGAGCCGCTCGCCTGAGCTGGCCGCGTAGCCCTCGTTGAAGATCAAATAGATCACCGATAGGACCGCTCGCACGCGTTCAGGGAGATCGGCCTCGAAGGGGACGCAGTATGGGATGCCGGCGTCTCGGATCTTGCTCTTGGCGCGAACCAGTCGCTGAGCCATGGTCGTGTCGCTGACGAGAAACGCGCGTGCAATCTCAGGGGTGCTGAGACCGCCGAGCAGCCGCAGGGTCAACGCCACCCGGGCGCCCACCCCGAGCGCCGGGTGACAGCAAGTAAAGATCAACCGGAGGCGGTCGTCTTGCACCGGGCCCTCCTCACGCGGTGGTTCTTGGAAGTGCAGAATCGCCGCTTGGGCGTGGCGGTCGCCACGGGAGGACTCGCGCCGCAGCCGGTCGATCGCGCGGTTGCGGGCGGTGGTAATGATCCATCCCGCGGGACTCGGAGGCAGGCCGGAGGACGGCCAGCGCTCCGAGGCAGCGGCGAAGGCGTCCTGGACCGCGTCCTCGGCGAGATCGATATCGCCGAAAGCCCGGACCAGGACCGCCACCGCCCGTCCGTGCTCCTCCCGGAACACACGCGCGATCACCGCTGAGGTGACCGGAGGGCTCAGTCCTGCGCCTCCTCCTGAAGCGGGCGAACCTCCACCGGCACCCGCGCCGCCCGCGTCGCCTTGCGACCCCACTCCAGCGCCGCGTCCAAGTCCGCTGCCTTGATCGCCCAGAACCCACCGATGTGCTCCTTGCCCTCGAGGAACGGACCGTCGGTCGTGAGCACGTCATCGCCCTCGAGCCGCACCACGGTGGCCGTGCTCGAGGGATGAAGCCCACCGGCGAACACCCACGCCCCAGTGCTCCGGAGCTCGGTGTTGAACGCCTCGACGCCGCTCATGATCTGCTGGATCTCGTCCGCCGGCGGCGCGTAATCCGCACCCTCGGCGTGGTACACGCTGAGTAGATACTGCTTCATTTAACCGTCCTCCTTTAGAGGGTCTCGGGCCGGGCCCATCCCGGCCTCTCACCCCCTACACGAACAGGCTCGGCCGAAATCGACAACGGCCGCGACAATGCACAAACCCCCGGCGGGCTCACTGGAGCCTTTCTAAGGGCGGGCTCGAAAAAGCTGCAAGTCCTCGCTCGCCCTCGGCGCGCCCAGCCCGGCTCCGGCGCTGCCAGCCCCCTCAGCGACCGCCACAGCGAGCGCGGCCCAGGTTTTCGTAGAGGGCTTTGTGCAACAGCCACCGCGGAAAGCGAGTCTCATAAGCTGGAAGCGGCCGCGACCGCGTTGTCTCGCAATGCGTGGAATGTGACGGTGCGCCTCGAGGGCGAGAGCCCCACCGAATACTCGATGACGACTTCCCTTTTCGGGAACGTCAACCCAGCGCATGTTCCCTCTGAGTTCCCTCTGCCTGTTCCAAGGAGCTCGGCTCGGCATCGATCGGCCACCAGCGAGCGAACTACCCAGTCGCTGCGGGCTTTTTAGCGCCCAGCTCGGGGGCTCGCTCAGGTGAACCCTTCCCAAGTACAGAGGGGTCAGCGGCGAAAGCAAAACCATCAATTTGCAGGGACTTTAGAGCCCAGCATCGGACTCGAACCGATGACCCCTTCCTTACCATGGAAGTGCTCTACCAACTGAGCTAGCTGGGCAGCGAGAGGGGGGACTTTATCGCGCCCGCGGGGGCGTCGGAGCCGCCGCGGGCGGCTTGCTCTGCCGGGGTGCGCTGGACGGGCTGCTAGTCGCTCGGGGTCACCGTCGTGACGGGCAGGCCCGTCCCGGAGATCTTGCTGGGGAGGTCCAGTTTCAGCCATCGCGAGAGCCGGGCGGAGAGGGTGGAGATGATCACCTCGTCGAAGCCATGGAGGTTGAGCGCGTCCTGCACCGCGGCCGCTGGATCGGCATCGCCGATCATGCCCTCGACGGGCGCCCCGGCGGCTTCGCTGAGCAGCGGCGTCGCATGATCGATCACTGCTTTGGCCTCGCTCGCCCCCTGGTCCTCGGGGTCGACGACCTTGTGCAGCCCGTGCGCCGGGTTGGGGACCAGCAGCGTGAACCTCGCCGGTCCGCGCTCGGCTCGCTCGCGCACCGCGTCGAGCAGTGGTTGGGTGGCGGCCGTCTTGTGCGCGACCACGAGCACTCGGGCGGGCGCCTGTGAGGACTCCATGATGGCGACTCCCTTCTGGTTGCTTGCCTGGATGATCCCACTCGAAGCAGAGTGCCGGAGCACGCACTTTCGCCTCCGCCGTCGCCCCGGGGAACAATCGCGCCCCGTGGCTCGTCGCGGCGCCGGTCGTCCCGGCGCGGCGCGGCGCGGCTAGGCTTGCGCGCATGCGCGTCCGCCTGACTGATGACTCGATCGAGGTGCTCCTCTCGCCCTGGGAGAAAGCCCTCGGCCTGCTCGGGAACATCAGCGTCCCGCTCGCCGATGTCAGCGAGGTCGAGATCGTCGAGAACCCGGTTCGCCGGGTGATGCAGACATCCGGCCTGAAGTCCGGGTTGCGCCTGCCCTGGTTCTACTACGTGGCCCGCACGATCCGCCTCGATGAAGCCTTTCTGGTGCGCCGCGGCGTACCTGCCCTGTCGTTCGCCGTCGGCAACGAGGGGTCCCTCAAGAGGGTCCTCGTCAGCACGCCCGACGCCGCCGCGATCGCGCGCCGGCTGGGCGCTGCCTGAAGCCAACGGCGAGGCCTGCACGGCGGGAGCCGCCGTGACCTCCGCGGCCGGATCGATCACCCGGTTGCGAAGGGTCTTTCCGATCAGCCGTTACCGGTGCTCGGCTATCTCCAGGGTGGCACCAACCAGCGGTGGCGCAAATAGTTCATAGGCGGCGGGGTTGGCCTGGATGATCTTGCCCTTCTCGCCATCGACGATCATCATTGCCCGCCCGCTCTGCGCCAGGATTCCGGCCGCCTCGTCGATGTGCCGATGGCGACCGAAGGTCCCGGCTGCGAGCCTCGCAAGGGCGCCCATCGGGCGAGTATAAGCCGATGGGTTGCCTGCGCACCAAATCGCCAAAAGGCCCCGCCGGAGCGGGGCCTTTTCGAGTGGCGGGGGCAGGATTCGAACCTGCGAAGGCAGAGCCAACGCGTTTACAGCGCGTCCCCTTTGACCGCTCGGGAACCCCGCCGGGGCTCGTCAGTTTAGGGCCATCGGCCTGCCCCACGCAGACCGCGGCGGCGGCAGGGAGCTATCGCGCTAGGAGGCCTCTCGCAGCTGCTGGGCTTCCGGGAGCGTCTGCAGCCTCTTCAGCGTGCGATTCTCGATCTGGCGGACGCGCTCCCTGGTGATGTTGAAGGCGCGCCCGACCTCCTCGAGCGTGCGCGCCCGCTCGCCGACGATGCCGTAACGCATCTCGATCACCTCTCGCTCCCGGCGCGGCAGCGAGGCGAGCACCCGCGCGAGCTTCTCCCGCCGCAGCGCCTGTGAGGCGACCTCGAAGGGGGATTCCGCGGAGACGTCCTCGACGAAGTCCCCGAGCGCCGAGTCCTCCTCCTCGCCCACCGGCTTCTCCAGGGAGACCGGCTGCTGGGCCATCCGCATGACCTCCCGCACCTCCCGCACCGAGCACTCGAGCTCTGCGGCGATCTCGCCCGGGCTCGGTTCGCGCCCGAGCTCCTGTATCAAGCGGCGCTCGGCGTGGATCAGCTTGTTCAGCCGCTCGACCATATGCACGGGTATCCGGATTGTCCTTCCCTTGTCGGCCAGCGACCGGGTCACGGCCTGGCGGATCCACCAGGTCGCGTAGGTCGAGAACTTGTATCCCCGCCGGTAGTCGAACTTCTCGACCGCCCGGATCAGCCCGAGCGAGCCCTCCTGGATCAGATCCAGCAGCGTCAGCCCCCGTCCGACGTAGGCCTTGGCGATCGACACGACCAGCCGCAGGTTCGCCTCGACCATGTGCTCCTTCGCCGCGATGTCCCCTCGCTCGATCCGCTTGGCCAGCGCTACCTCCTCCTCGGCGCTCAGCAGCGGCACACGGCCGATCGAGTGCAGGTACAGCCGCAGCGAGTCGAGGCTGGGCTCGACCGTGAGGTCCACCTCGGGCCGCTTGAGATCCTCGAGACGTCCCTGAAGCCTCTGGGCCTGCTCGCGCGCTGCCTCCTCGCCTGCTCCGAGGCTCGTGAGCGCGGGATCGCTCGCTCGCTCGCCGAGCGAGTCTTCCTCGCCGCTCCCATCACGCCCGTCGCGGCGCTCGGCGGCGTGATGCAGCTCTGCGAGGGAATCGCTCGAGCCGATGAGCTCGATCCCGTGCTCCTCCAGATAGCTGAGCAGATCCTGGGTCTGCTGACTGCCGAGCTCGACCTCCTCGAGCGTGATCGCGACGCTCGCGGCGGTCAGGAACCCGTGCTCCCGGCCCTCGCCGAGCATGGCCTGAAGCTCCTCCATCTCGACCACGGTCGGATCCGCGGCGACCACCAGACCCTCAAGCTTCTCGCTCAACTCCAGAACCCCCCAAGCACCATCGGAATTCCCTATCGAAGCGGCGATCCGCTCCGACCTGCCTGGCCCGGCTAAGCCTCCTGTGTGTTGCCCTCCGACATATGCGCTGCACGTCTCCAATCGACCGGCGATCGCGCTCTTGCGCCCGACCGCGTGCTCCTCGCGACGAGAGCGGATTGATACCAGAATCGACGGTCGAGTAGCCCGTCCGGCGCCCGTCCCGGGACACCTGGCTGGGCACGCTAGGCTTCGCCGCGGTGCAGGCGACAGGTTCCAGCTCTCCACTGTCTGCGATCCCGGCTCTCGAGGACGACGTCCAGGCGCGCCGCCCTGAAGTTTCCGTCGGTCTCTCGCGTGTCGGGGTGACCGGAGTCGAGAAGGTCGTGCGCATCCACGATGAGCCCTTCTTCGCGCGCTTGGAGTGCTTCGTGGACCTGAACCGCGATCAGAAGGGCGCCCACATGTCGCGCTTTGAGGAGGTCGTCAACGAGGCGATCGGCGAGGTCGTCCTCAGCGAGTCGCCCTTCCGCGCCGAGACGCTCGCGCAGCACATCGCCGAGCTCGTGCGCACCCGTCAGGGAGCCGAGCGCGCCGAGGTCACGATCGCCGCCCGCTATCCCGAGCACAGGCCTGCGCCCGTCTCCGGCGTGATGACCCAAGAGATCTACACGCTCCACGGCCGCGCCGTTGCCTACGAGCACGGCACGCGCCGCACCGTGGGGGTGTCCGCGACGGGCATGACCGCCTGCCCCTGCGCCCAGGAGCTCGTGGCAGCGCGAGCCCGCGGGCGGCTCGCCGAGGATGGCTTCTCGGCCGAGCAGATCGAGCGCATCCTCGAGCGCGTGCCCGTCGCGACCCACAACCAGCGGGGCCTCGCCACGCTGCACATCGGCTGCATCGAGGCCTGCGCCGCCGAAATCGACGCGGCGGCGCTGCTCGCGATCGCCGAGGGGAGCATGTCCTCGGAGATCTTCGAGCTGATGAAGCGCTCTGATGAGGTCGAGGTCGTGGAACAGGCCCACCGCCGTCCCCGCTTCGTCGAGGACTGCGTGCGCGAGATGATCGCCGGGCTCGTCCGCGCCTTTCCCGATCTCGAGGGCGAGAGCTTCGTCTCCGCGCGCCAGGAGAACCTCGAGACGATCCACCAGCACAACGTCGTGGCCGAGCGTCATGGCCTGCTCAGAGAGCTGCGCGCGGAGATCGACACCGGCCGGCCCGCCGATCACCAGACGAGCCTCGAGCAGTGGCTCGACGCCGGCCGGCGCGCCGCCGACGCCTGAGGAGACTCTCGCCGCCTCTTAGCCGCTGAGCCCGCGAGCCTGCGCCTGGGCGATGCGCCGGCGGATCCCGAAGAAGTAGTCAAGGCCCGAGAGCACCGTGATGAGCACCGTCAGGTAGAGCAGCGCCGCGAGCCAGGGGGGCTGTCCGTGAACCGAGATCACCGCGAGCACCGCCGCGATCTGCAGGCAGGTCTTGATTTTGCCGAGCATGCTCGCCCCCATCACGACGCCCGCCTGGGTGGCGCCCAGGCGCAGCACCGTCACGGCGAGCTCCCGCGTGATGATCACCATCGCCACCCACGCCGCGAGCCGGTGAAGCGAGACGAGCGAGATCAGCGCGGCCACGATCAACAGCTTGTCCGCCAGTGGATCCATCAGCTTGCCGAAGGTCGTGATCGAGTCCCGCGCCCGCGCGAGGTAGCCGTCGACGAAGTCCGTCAGCGAGGCCAGCGCGAACACCACAGCCGCGAGCACGTCCCCGACCGGCGTGTTCCCGAGCAGCGCGACCACGAGCACGGGCACGAGCATGATCCTCATGACCGTCAGCACATTGGGTAGGTTCAGGGGGAACACGCCGCTCAGACATTATCTCCGCGAACGAGAAGGAAGGCCTCATGAGGAAACGCACGCTTGGCCCAAGGGGACCTGAGGTCTCCGCGATCGGCCTGGGCTGCATGGGGATGTCGGCCTTCTATGGCGCCACCGACGAGGAGGAAGCGCTGCGCACGATCAACCGCGCCCTCGATCTCGGCTGCAACTTCCTGGACACCTCCGACATGTACGGCCCCCACACGAACGAGCGCCTGCTCGCAAAGGCGATCAAGGGGCGCCGCGAGGAGGTCTTCCTCGCGACCAAGTTCGGCATCAAGCTGGAGCAGGATCCCCCGCGCCGCTCGGTCGACGGCAGCCCCGACTACGTGCGCGCCGCCTGCGAGGCCTCCCTTGGTCGCCTGGAGGTCGAGCACATCGACCTCTACTACCAGCATCGCGTCGACCCGAACACGCCGATCGAGGAGACCGTCGCTGCGATGGCCGAGCTCGTCGCCCAGGGCAAGGTCTGCCACATCGGCCTCTCCGAGGCGAGCGCCGAGACGATCCGCCGCGCCCACGCCGTGCACCCGATCACGGCTGTCCAGACCGAGTACTCGCTCTGGACCCGCGATGTCGAGCCCGAGATACTCCCGACCCTGAACGAGCTCGGGATCGCCCTCGTCGCCTACTCGCCGCTCGGACGGGGCTTTCTCTCCGGGCGCTTCAGCTCACCGGATGAGCTCGACGAGGGCGACTTCCGCCGCTACGGCCCGCGCTTCACCGGCGAGAACCTCCACAAGAACCTGAAGCTCGCAGAGTGCGTCCGGGAGCTCGCGGCCGAGCGGAAGATCACCCCCGGGCAGCTCGCGCTCGCGTGGGTGCTCCACCGCGGTGATCACATCGTCCCGATCCCGGGCACCAAGCGCGTCTCCTACCTGGAGGAGAACCTCGCCGCGGCCGAGATCTCGCTGAGCGAGCAGGAGGTCGAGCAGATCACCGAGGCCGTCCCGCCGGCCACCGGCGAGCGCTACGACGAGCAGGGGATGCGCTCGCTCAACCTCTGAAAAGCCTGAGCCCGCCGCCCGGCCGGCCGGCCGCGAGGATTAGTAGCCGACCGAGTAGAAGCTGATGTGCCGGCAGCCGTCGAGCTTGTAGTGGGGCAGCGCCATGTGGCTCGTGAAGACGACGATGCCCGGGTTTTCGCAATGGATGACCCCCGAGCCCTCGTGCGCGTGCACGACGGTTTCCGGGTTCGTCCCCGTCCAGACGCGGTTGATCGTGTCGTTGGCATAGATGAAGTTCTTGCCCGGGCCGGCATGGATGACCGCCGTCTGGAAGGAGGGCCAGCCCGAGGGCTGGAAATCCGCCCAGATCACATCCCCCGAATCCCCGCCGTAGATCGTGTCGCTTCCGTAGCCGCCGAGCAGATAGTTGTGCACGCCGGGCATCCCATCGAGCACGTGATGTTCCCCGGCCGAGCCCTTGTCCATGACCAGATGCTGATCGGAGGGCCAGCCCGCATGAGAGGTCATCGCCGCCGCGGGCCCCGCGAGCGCGAATGCGGCGAGCGCGCACCCCCCGAGCCAGACGATTATCGGCGAGGCCCTCCGGGCCCGCCCCGCCGGACGCGCCGGCGCAGCCGCGGCGGGCGGGTGCGTGCGGACGGGGGCTCGCAGACCGGCGGCGGTAGACGAGCGCATGGCTGCCAGGCGGCGCATCCGCCGAATGTATCGTCGGCGGAGCTTGCGCCACGCGCATCGGCGTCTCAACTCGAACATGCGGCCATCCGCGGCGGCCCCGGGGCCTTCGAGCCGGCCCCCGCTGGGCCTCGCCTCGGCCGCCGCCGGGCCTTCATCGCCACCGTCGGGTCTTCGTGCGGGGTCTCGCCGGGTCTTCGTGCGGGTCCCCGCCGGGTCTTCGCGCGGGTCCTCGCCGGGTCTTCGCGCGGGTCGCGCCCAGGGCCGGCGGGAGGGGGCGCCGCGAGCGCCCATTCCGTGCTCGCGGCGGCACGATCGCTAGGGTGCGGGGATGCCCCTGATCCCGATGGTCATAGAGCGGACCGCCCGTGGCGAGCGCGAGTTCGACATCTACTCGCGGCTGCTCAACGAGCGCATCATCTTCCTCGGGACCCCGATCGACGATCAGGTCGCGAACCTCGTGGTCGCCCAGCTCCTGCACCTCGAGAGCCAGGACGCAGAGAAGGACATCTCGATCTACATCAACTCGCCCGGCGGCAGCATCTACTCGGGCCTGGCCATCTACGACACGATGAACTTCGTCAAGCCGGACATAGCGACGATGTGCGTGGGTGTGGCGATGTCCATGGGCTCGCTCCTGCTCGCCGCCGGCACGAAGGGCAAGCGCGCCTCGCTCCCGAACTCGAGGATCCTCATCCACCAGCCCTCGGCGGGCTATCAGGGGCAGTCGACCGACATCGAGATCCACGCCCGCGAGATCCTCAACGTGCGTAATCGGATCGACGAAATCTACGCCGAGCACACCGGCAGGTCGACCGCCGAGGTCAGCGCCGACATGGAGCGCGACCGCTTCTTCTCGGCCGAGCAGGCGCTCGAGTACGGGCTGATCGACCGCGTGCTCGAGAGCCACTGAACGCCTAGAGGAACAGACCTCGCGCGGGCGATGTCGGCATTGACCCCAAAGGAGCGCATTGCGCTCCTTTTGATCGTCCTCTTCACTGCGCTGGCCGGGATCGGCAACTACCAGGCGTGGGCGGCGGTGCCCCGCTTCGCGCTCGCCACGCTCGCCCTCGCCGGCCTCGCCTGGGTCGTCTCCTTCGCGACCGAGCAGCTCGGCGAGCGCTCCGGTCCCGCCATCACCGGGATGCTCCAGTCGACGCTCGGCAACCTGCCGGAGCTCTTCGTCGTGATCTTCGCCCTGCAGAAGGGCGAGCTCGTCGTCGCCCAGACCGCGATCGTCGGATCGGTGCTCGCCAACGCGCTGCTCGTCCTCGGCCTCGTGATCGTCGTCGGCGCCCTGCGCGCGCCGGACGGCGTGATGCGCTTCTCCAAGCGCCTTCCCAAGGACACCGCGACCCTGCTTCAGGTCACGGTCTTCATCATCGTGCTGCTCGGCCTCTCGCTGGGCTCACACGATCCCGCGAGCCGTCACGTGAAGGCGATCTCCATCGTCGGTGCGATCTGCCTGCTCGTCGTCTACATGACCTGGGTCATCCCCTACCTGCGCTCCGACCGCGCTCCCGGGGCGCCCGCGGAGCCGGCGAAGGGCCTGGGCGCCGCGCCCGTGGAGTCGGCGAGGGGCCTGTGCGCCGCGCCCGCGCCGGCCCCCGCGTGGCAGGGCGGAGCCCCCGCGCAAGTTATCCCGCCGCGCACGCCCCGCTTGTCGCTCGGGCTGACGCTGGTGCTGCTCTTCTCCGCTGGCACGGCCTCAGCCTTCGTATCTGATTGGTTCGTGAACGGCCTGGCCCCGGCGATCTTGATCCTGCACATCTCCCAGGCCTTCGCTGGCCTCGTGATCGTCGCGATCGCCGGCAACGCCGTCGAGAACACGGCCGGGCTCGTGCTGTCCTACAAGGGCCGTTCGGACCTCGCGATCTCGGTCGTCAAGAACTCGGTAGCCCAGATCGCGGCCTTCCTCTTCCCGCTGCTCGTGCTCATCTCCTTCGCCCTGAACACCACGCTCACCTTCGCGCTTGCCCCCGTCTACATCGGCGCGCTCGCGCTGACCGCGCTTGCGCTCTCACAGGTCACCAGCGACGGCGAGGCCGCCGCCTTCGAGGGCTGGGCGCTCGTCGCCCTCTACCTCATCCTCGCGAGCCTGACCCTCTATGAGTAACCCTCACCGGGCGCTCTCTCTCAGAGCTCAGGCGAGAGGGGGGCGGGCCCCCCTGAGGGGGCCATCTAAAGGAGACAACAGCCGCCCCGCCGCTCCGCCCGCCTGTCGGCTCACCCGCGCCCGAGCCCTCCGATCAGCGCGCCTGCGATGCCCCCGGCTCCCGCCGCCGTGGCGGGGCTCTCGACGGCCTCCAGCGGGGCGATGAAGAGCGTCTGGATCGCCAGCCGGCCGGGCCCCGTGAAGCGGTTCCAGGTGAGCTTGCCGGCGCCGCTGAAGATCCCCGTCTTCAACCCCATAGTGACTGCCTCCAGCCGCACCGAGGGGTCCTTGTAGAGCCAGGCTCCAGCCTCCACGTCGAGCTGCTCGCCCTCGTCGAGGTTGACGAGGAACACGTTCCCATGCCCATGCAGCCACACGAGCGCATCGCCGTCGCTCGCGCGGAACTTGTCCATGAAGAAGCCCGAGCCCCCGAGCAGCATGCTCTGGATGCCCTTGATCCTTTCGAAGCTGTAGTCGAGGTTGTCGGTCGCGGCGATGAACTGATGCTCGCGCACGTCCAGCCCCTCTCCCCGGCTCAGGTGCATCGGCACGCACTGGCCCGGCGAGTCCCTCGAGAACGCGATCCGCCCGGAGCCCGATGTGCGGGTGACGAAGAACTCAAGGCCCGCGATCTTCCGCTTGACCGCGCCCGGCAGTTTCTTCATCTCGATCTCGAGCTGGGTCTCCTTCCAGAGCAGCACGTGATGCTCGAACATCACCGCCTGTGAGCCGATCTCGATCTGCAGCTCGGGGACCAGTTCGCCGCGTATGTGGTAGGTGACCCCGGCGAAGGTCTCATCCTTCACGCTCGCGGGGATCGGCTCGGGCAGGTGCATGGCGTGGATCTCCTTCTTTCGAGTGGGCTTCCTGGAAGGCTTGCGCGGGCTTTGAGCTTCGCGGCCGGCGGGCCCCCAGTCAAGCCGATCGGCGCCTTGCTCCCGCCAGGGCCATGGCGATGGCCGTGCTCGAGCGCAAGCGCGCTAGACTGCTTGGACCTCGCGCCTGGGCGGGGTTTTTCTTCGCCCAAGGCCGCTTGTCCACAACTACGCAGGGAATTCCCAAATGGCCCGCGGAGACGTCCGAATCGCTATCACCCTCGCCTGCGAGGACTGCAAGCATCGCAACTACCAGACCAACAAGAGCAAGCGCAACAACCCCGATCGGGTCACGCTGCGCAAGTACTGCCGCTGGTGCCGCAAGCACACCAGTCATCGGGAGACCCGTTAGCGCGGGAGCGCTGCTGTGGCCCGTGACCGCAAACGCGCAAAGCAGCGACGCGGCCGCCGCGCCGGGGCGCCGCCTGCGAAGCCGGGGCCCGCTGCCGGGACGGGCACCCACCCGGAGCCCGCGAGTCCGCCTGTCCGAGCCGATCTCCCCGGGTCGCTCGACCACGCCTCGAGCGACGTCGACGAGTTCGACGCCGCGCTCGTGCGCGGAGCGGAGGGCGTCGTCGCGCCACCCGAGCCCGAACTGCCCGGCGCGGCCGAGGACGCAATCCAGCCCACCGAGGGGCTCGGCTCAGGCCGAGCCGGGGACGGCGGAGCGGGGCGCTCCGGCGGCGGCGGCGCCGGCGGAGCGGGCGCCGGCGATCGCGCGCTCCCGTCCGGCTCGCCCCTGCGCGGGGGCAACCGCGCGGTCGGCTTCATCCGCGCCAGCTGGGCCGAGCTCCAGCGCGTGCAGTGGCCCGATCGCCGTCAGGTCACCCAGGCCACGGCGGTCGTGCTCGGCTTCGTGGCGGTCGCGGGCCTCTACCTGGGCCTCGCCGACTACGTCGCCAAAGAAATCGTCGAATTCATCCTCTAGAGCCGCCGGACTGTCGCCCAGCACTCACGCCCTGCAGCTCTGCCCGGCCCTTCCCACCAGTCACTGAACCCACTCAAGGATCCTCAAATGTTTCGCTGGTACGTCGTCAACACATACTCTGGCCATGAGAACAAGGTCAAGCACAACCTCGAGCACCGCGTCGTGTCCCTCGGCCAACAGCGCGCGGTTCGCAACGTAGTCGTCCCGACCGAATCGGTCTCCGAGATGAAGGACAACCAGAAGGTCACCGTGGAGAAGCGCACGATGCCCGGCTACGTGCTCGTCAACATGGAGCTCAACGAGGACTCCTGGGGCGTGGTCAAGGGGACCCCCGGGGTGACCGGCTTCGTCGGCGCCTCCCAGGAGCCGGTGGCGCTGAGCCAGGTCGAGGTCGATCGCCTGCTGCACAAGGAGGTCGCGACCGCTGCCCGCACCCGCGCCCAGTTCACGATCGGCGAGTCCGTGAAGGTCGTCTCCGGTCCGCTCTCGGACTTCTCCGGGGAGATCTCCGAGATCAACGACGACGCGGGCCGGCTCAAGGTGCTGGTGTCCATCTTCGGTCGCGAGACACCTGTCGAGGTAGGCTTCGACCAGGTGAAGAAGCTCTAAGGTCGCCGGCCCCCCTTATAGAACCAGAGACCAGAAGGACTGAAAGAAGAAGATGGCCAAGAAGGTACTCACGACGATCAAGCTCCAGGCGAACGCCGGGCAGGCGAGCCCCGCTCCGCCGGTCGGCCCCGCGCTGGGCCAGCACGGGATCAACATCATGGAGTTCTGCAAGGCCTTCAACGCCCAGACGCAGAGCGAGACGGGAACCGTCATACCGGTCGTGATCACCGTCTATGAGGACCGCTCGTTCACCTTCGTCACCAAGACGCCCCCAGCCGCCGTCCTCATCCGCCAGGCGCTGCGCATCGGCAAGGGCTCGGGCGAGCCGAACCGCATCAAGGTCGGCACGATCACCCAGGAGCAGCTGCGCGAGATCGCTGAGCGCAAGCTCGACGACCTAAACGCCCACGACATCGACCAGGCCGCGAAGATCATCGCCGGCACCGCACGCTCGATGGGCGTGGAGGTGGCCTCATGAGCGCACACGGCCGCCGCCATGCCGATGCCCTGCAGAAGGTCGAGCGCGAGCGCGAGTATGAGCCCGGCGAGGCCGTGGCGCTCGTGCGTAGCCTCTCGAGCGCGAAGTTCGACGAGTCGGTCGAGGTCCACGTGCGCACAGGCCTCAACGTTCGCCACGCCGATGAGCAGCTGCGCGGCACGATCGCCCTGCCCAACGGCCTCGGCAAGGACGTGAAGATCGCCGTCTTCGCCCAGGGCGAGAAGGCCCGCGAGGCCGAGCAGGCCGGCGCCGATGTCGTCGGCGGCGAGGATCTGGCCAAACGCATCGAGGAGGGCTTCGACGACTTCGACGTGGCGATCGCGACTCCCGACATGATGTCGGTGGTGGGCCGCCTCGGGCGCGTGCTCGGGCCCTCCGGCAAGATGCCCAACCCCAAGGTCGGGACCGTGACGATGGACGTCGCCAAGGCCGTCGAGGAGTCCAAGTCGGGAAAGGTCGAGTACCGCACCGACCGCACCGCGATAGTGCACTTGGTGATCGGCAAGTCGAGCTTCCCCGACAGGCAGCTGCTTGAGAACTACGCGGCCGTGATCGAAGAGCTGATCCGCGCGAAACCCTCAGCCGCGAAAGGCCGCTATCTGCGCTCGATCACGATCGCCTCGACCATGGGTCCGGGCGTGAAGGTCGACCCGAGCCGCACACGTGACATCATCGAGGAGGCGCACGCGGCTACGATCGCCGCCTAGCGTCACCCACAGGCCACCAGAGACCCCCGGCGGCAGCGGCACGGCCGTCTTGTGTAGGACCGGGACAGGAGCCAAATGAACCGAGAGCAGAAGGCCGTGGCGATCGCCGAGATCGCCACCCACATAGACGAGTCCAGCGCGATCTTCGCCGTCGACTACCGCGGCATCTCGGTGGCTCAGGCGGCCGAGCTGCGCACCAAGCTGCGCGAGGCCGACGCCACCTTCAAGGTCGTCAAGAACTCGCTCACCGAACGCGCCGCTGAGGAGGTCGGTGCCGAGACGCTGAAGCCCTTCCTCTCAGGGCCGACTGCCCTTACCTTCGTCCGTGGCGATGTTGCGACGGCCGCGAAAACCATCGCCGACTACGGCCGGCTCAGCCAGCTCCTGCCCTTCAAGGGGGGGCTCATGGAAGGCGCCCCGCTCGACGTCGAGACGATCCGCACGCTTTCCCGCCTGCCCTCCCGCGAAGTCCTCTACGGCCAGCTCGTCGGCGTCGTGGCCTCGCCCGTGAGCGGACTCGTCCGCACCCTCTTCGCGCTCCTCGGCGGCCTCGCGGTCGCGCTCGGCCAGGTCCGCGAGAAGAAGGACTCCGGCGAGATCCCCGCCGGCGAGCCGCCCGCGGCCGCGCCGCCGGAGGCTCCCGCGGCCGAGGCGCCGCAGGCCGAGGTGGGCGCCGAGTCGCCCGAGGCCCAGGTGGCTGAGGAGCCCGTGGCCGAGCCGCCGGCCGAGGCGCCAGAGGAGCCCGTGGCCGAGCCGCCGCAGGCCGAGGTGGCTGAGGAGCCCGTGGCCGAGCCGCCGGCCGAGGCGCCGGAGGCCGAGGCGCCAGCGGAGCCCGTGGCCGAGCCGCCGCAGGCCGAGGCAGCAGAGGAGCCCGCGCCCGAGCAACAAGCTGAGCCGGAGAAGGATGAGCCGGCGGAAGAAGACGACAAACAGGCGGACGCTTCGGCTGAGGTTCAGTCCGAGGACGCCGAGGCGAATCCCACCAAGGAGGACTGACGAAGATGGCTACCAGCACACAGGACTGGATCGAGGAGCTCAAGGGCATTTCCGTGCTCGAGCTCGCCGAGCGGATCAAAGCGCTCGAGGAGGAGTTCGGCGTTTCGGCGGCTGCCGTGGCGGCCCCGGCGGCGGCCGCCCCGGGCGCAGGCGACGGCGGGGGCGCCGAGGAGGAAGTCTCAAGCACCGTCGACGTGGTCCTCACCGGGGCCGGCGACAAGAAGATCCAGGTGATCAAGGTCGTCCGGGCGGCCACCGGCCTCGGCCTGAAAGAGGCCAAGGCGCTCGTCGACGAGGCGCCCAAGCCGGTCAAAGAGGGCATCGACCGTGAGGAGGCCGACAAGCTCAAGCAGGAACTGGAGGAGGCCGGCGCGACCGTCGAGTTGAAGTAGCCTGGTCTGCCGAGATCGCGCTCGTTTTGAGAGGGGCCCCGCCGCCGCGGGGCCCCTCTTTATGCAGCCCTAACAATTTCCCGCGTTTTCCGCTAAAGTCTCAGCCGCTGGCCGATAGCCGTAGCCGCCCAGGAGTGTGAGGTCGCGCCACATACGCGATCTTCTGGGGCGGGGTCCGTGAGCGCTGGTGGCCCTTGGGGGCGACGATGGTCTGTGCTATCTTTGCTGGTCGCGCTTCGTGCGCCCCTCCTCTGCCCCGTTTGTCGCCCTCCGAAGGAGTCGTTTCTTGGCTGCTGTAGATGCCCTCCGCACGCGCCGAAGCTTCGCGCGCCTCAACAAGACCGTCGATGTCCCCAACCTGATTGACATTCAGCGCCGCTCATTCGCCTGGCTGACCGACCGCGAGAAGGGTGGCCTGCGCGAGACGATCGACGACATCTCGCCGATCGAGGACTACACCGGCAACCTCGCCGTCCAGTTCGGCGAGTTCACCTTTGATGAGCCCGTCGCCTCGCTCGAGCAGTGCCGCGAGAAGGACCTGACCTACGCCCGCCCGCTGACCGTCACGGTCGCCTTCATCAACCGTGAGACCGGAGAGATACGCGAGCAGTCGGTCTTCATGGGCGACTTCCCCTGGATGACCGAGCGCGGCACCTTCGTCATCAACGGAACCGAGCGCGTCGTGGTGACGCAGCTCGTGCGCTCCCCGGGGGCCTATCTGATGGAGCCGAAGGACCGCGAGAAGCAGGTCTTCATCGCCAACCTCATGCCCGCCCGCGGCTCCTGGCTGGAGCTCGAGATAGACAAGAAGGGCAAGGTCTTCGTCCGCATCGACCGCAAGCGCAAGCTGCCCGTGACGGTGCTCCTGCGCGCGATGGGTTACGCGAGCGACGAGGAGATCCTGCGGCTGTTTGAGAACTCGCTCTACATCCGTAACACGATCGAGTCGGACACCGAGGCGACCCGGACCGAAGACGGCGCGCTGATCGAGCTCTTCAAGAAGCAGCGGCCCGGCGAGCCGCCGAGCGTCGACAACGCCAAGGCGCTGCTCAACCAGCTCTTTTTCGACCCCAAGCGATACGACCTCACGCGGGTCGGGCGCTACAAGCTCAACTCGCGTCTCGGTGTCGATGTCGACATCGAGACGCGCACGCTCACCCACGACGACATCCTCGCGCTCGTGCGCGAGCTCGTCTCGCTGCCCAAGCGCCTCGGCCTGCCCGAGGACGGCGAGATCGAGATCAAAGACTACGCCGCGGAGGCGATGAGCATGCCGCGCGAGCCCGTCGCCGACCACCTCGACGAGTACGAGCACTTCGGCAACCGCCGCCTGCGCACCGTCGGGGAGCTGATCCAGGAGGCCTTCAGGATCGGGCTCTACCGCATGGAGCGCGTCGTGCGCGAGCGCCTGACGACCGAGGACGCCGACACGATCACACCGCAGACGATCATCAACATCCGCCCGGTCGTGGCGGCGCTGAAGGAGTTCTTCGGCTCCTCCCAGCTCAGCCAGTTCATGGACCAGACCAACTCGCTGGCCGGGCTGACCCACCGGCGCCGCCTCTCCGCGCTGGGGGCCGGGGGCCTCACGCGCGAGCGCGCGCCGATCGAGGTGCGCGACGTGCACCCGACCCACTACGGGCGCATGTGCCCGATCGAGACCCCCGAGGGGCCGAACATCGGCCTGATCGGCTCGCTGTCCTCTTTCGCGGAGGTCTCCGAGTACGGCTTCGTGACGACCCCCTACCGCGTCGTCAAGGACGGCGTCGTGACTGACGAGGTCGTGCGGCTCGACGCGACCCAGGAAGAGGAACTCGTGATCGCGCAGGCGAACACGCCCGTTGACCCCAAGACGGGACGGCTGAAAGGCTCGGAGATCCTCTGCCGCACACAGGCAGGCCAGTACGTGACCGTCGGGCCCAAGGACGTCGACCTCGTCGACGTCTCGCCCGAGCAGATCTGGTCGGTCGCGACCGCGATGATCCCCTTCCTCGAGCACGACGACGCCAACCGGGCGCTGATGGGCTCGAACATGCAGCGCCAGGCGGTGCCCCTGCTGAAGGCCGACGCTCCGCTCGTCGGCACCGGCATGGAGCGGCGCGCAGCGCTCGACACGGGCGACGTGCTGCTCTCCAGGGCGGCCGGCACGGTCGAATACGTCGACGCCGACCAGATCGTGGTGCAGGGCTCCGCCGGCAAGGAGGAGTACGAGCTGCAGAAGTTCATGCGCTCAAACCAGGGCACGCTCATCCACCACAAGCCGCGCGTGAGGACCGGTCAGACGGTCAAGGCCGGCGACGTGCTCGCCGACGGCTCCTCGACCGATCGCGGTGAGATGGCGCTCGGCAAGAACCTGATGGTCGCCTTTATGTCCTGGGAGGGCTACAACTTCGAGGACGCGATCATCCTCTCCAAGCGCCTGGTCCAGGACGACGAGCTGACCTCGATCCACATCGAGGAGTACGAGATTGACGCCCGCACGACCAAGCTGGGCGAGGAGGAGATCACCCGCGACATCCCCAACCGCTCGGAGGAGTCCCTGCGCAACCTCGACGACCGCGGGATCGTGCGCGTCGGCGCCGAGGTCATCTCGGGCGATCTGCTCGTCGGCAAGGTCACGCCCAAGGGTGAGACCGAGCTGACCGCCGAGGAGAAGCTGATCCGGGCGATCTTCAAGGAGAAGGCTCGCGAGGTGCGCGACACCTCGCTGAAGGTCCCCCACGGCGAGGGCGGCGTCGTGATCGACGTGAAGACCTTCAGCCGCGACGCGGGCGATGACCTGCCACCGGGGGTCAACGACCTCGTGCGCGTGTTCGTGGCCAAGAAGCGCAAGATCTCCGAGGGCGACAAGCTCGCGGGCCGCCACGGGAACAAGGGCGTGATCTCGAAGATCGTCGACCAGCAGGACATGCCGTTCCTGGAGGACGGCACGCCTGTCGACGTCATCCTCAACCCGCTCGGCGTGCCTTCGCGTATGAACGTCGGGCAGATCCTGGAGACCCACCTCGGCTGGGCCGCGGCCCAGGGCTGGTATGACGACGGCACCGACGCCTACAAGGAAGCCTACGCCGACGGCGGCAACGGCCGCGTCTATGTGGCGACGCCCGTCTTCGACGGCGCGACCGTCGCCGACGTCGACCACGCGCTCGTGAAGTGGCAGGACGCCCACACCGGCCGCATCCGCATGGACATCGACAAGTCCCGTCGCGACGGCGAGCAGGCCTCGGGCAAGATGACGCTCTTCAACGGCCGCAGCGGCGAGCCCTTCGAGGAGCAGGTGACCGTCGGCTACATGTACATCCTGAAGCTCCTGCACCTCGTCGATGACAAGATCCACGCCCGCTCGACCGGGCCCTACTCGCTGGTCACCCAGCAGCCGCTGGGCGGCAAGGCGCAGTTCGGCGGGCAGCGCTTCGGCGAGATGGAGGTCTGGGCGCTCGAGGCGTTCGGCGCCGCCTACACGCTGCAGGAGATGCTCACGATCAAGTCCGATGACACGGTCGGGCGCGTGAAGGCCTATGAGGCGATCGTGAAGGGCGAGAACATCGCCGAGCCGTCGATCCCCGAGTCCTTCAAGGTCCTGCTGAAGGAGATGCAGTCGCTGGCGCTCGACGTCAACGTTGTCTCCGAGGAGGGCCAGCGCGCCGAGATGCGAGACGAGGACGATGACCTCCTGCGCGCGGCCGAGGAGCTCGGCATCGACCTCTCGGGCGTGCGCGCTCTCGCGGGCGATGCGGCTGATGAGTCGCTGGACGGCGACGAGGCAGCTGCGCCGGGCGGGGACGGCGAGGAGGCCGAGGAGGGGGACGCGCTGGGCGTCGATGACCTGCTCGACCCCGATGCGAGCGAGGAGATCGACCTGGAGAGCCTGACCGGAGAGATCTCCGCCGAGGAGTTGCCCGATTCACCCGCGAGCGAAAGTACAAGCCGATGATCGACATCAACAACTTCGACGCGATCGAGATCAGCCTCGCGTCGTCGAAGCAGATACGCAGCTGGAGCTCGGGCGAGGTGACCAAGCCGGAGACGATCAACTACCGCACGCTGAAGCCCGAGAAGGACGGTCTCTTCTGCGAGCGCATCTTCGGTCCCACGAAGGACTGGGAGTGCTACTGCGGCAAGTACAAGCGCGTCCGCTACAAGGGCATCGTGTGCGAGCGCTGCGGCGTCGAGGTCACGCGCTCGAAGGTTCGCCGCGAGCGCATGGGCCACGTCGACCTGGCCGCCCCGGTCAGCCACATCTGGTTCTTCAAGGGCGTGCCGAGCCGCATCGGCTACCTGCTC
Organism: Solirubrobacteraceae bacterium; assembly: GCA_049512215.1. GTDB lineage: Bacteria > Actinomycetota > Thermoleophilia > Solirubrobacterales > Solirubrobacteraceae > Palsa-744. The sequence continues at coordinate 9,174 of JBEKXJ010000045.1, read as the reverse complement.
GACATGGCGCCGAAGGAACTCGAGAAGGTCCTCTACTTCGCGGCGTCGATCGTCACCTGGGTCGACGAGGAGGCGCGGACGAAGGATCTCGACACGCTCGAGAAGGAGGTCAACAAGGTCCTCGACGGCTACACCGCCGAGCGCGAGGAGCGCGTGCTCGAGTTGCGCGAGTCGCTCAAGCGCCGCGAAAAGTACCTCCAGACCGGCAAACAGACGAACTTCAACGACGAAGACCACCTGTGGGCGGACTCGCTCGACATCAACCTCGCGAAGCTCTCTGACGAGGAGCGCGAGAAGCAGACCAAAGACCTGACGAAGGCCTTCGAGGCCGACATCGCCGACACCGAAGCCTACATCGAGGACGCCGCCGAGCGGATGCGCAACGTCTGGGAGCTCTTCAAGACTATGGAGCCCAAGCAGATCGAGCACGACGAGACGACCTTCCGCGAGCTGAAGGAACGCTTCGGCTCCTCATACGGCTTCGGTGAGTACTTCCGCGGCGGCATGGGCGCCGAGGCGGTCCGCGACCTGCTCCAGCAGGTCGACCTGCAGGCCGAACGCGTCGAGCTCGAGGACCAGGTCAAGACCGGGAAAGGCCAGAAGCAGGCCCGCGCGGTCAAGCGCCTGAAGGTGGTCTCCGCCTTCATCCAGTCCGGGAACAAGCCCGAGATGATGGTTCTCGACGCCGTGCCCGTGATCCCGCCTGAGCTTCGCCCGATGGTGCAGCTCGACGGTGGCCGCTTCGCGACCTCCGACCTCAACGACCTCTACCGGCGGGTGATCAACCGCAACAATCGCCTCAAGCGGCTGCTCGACCTCGGCGCGCCCGAGATCATCGTCAACAACGAGAAGCGCATGCTGCAGGAGGCCGTCGACGCGCTGTTCGACAACGGCCGTCGCGGGCGCCCGGTCACGGGCCCCGGCAACCGCCCGCTGAAGTCGCTCTCGGACATGCTCAAGGGCAAGCAGGGCCGCTTTCGCCAGAACCTGCTCGGCAAGCGCGTGGACTACTCCGGGCGCTCGGTGATCGTCGCCGGCCCCTACCTGAAGCTGCACCAGTGCGGCCTGCCGAAGATCATGGCGCTCGAGCTATTCAAGCCGTTCATCATGGCCCGGCTCGTCGAGCGCAAGTCCGCGCAGAACATCAAGGCGGCCAAGAAGATGGTCGACTCGATGATCGGCGAGGTCTGGGACGTGCTCGAGGAGGTCATCCACGAGCACCCGGTGCTGCTCAACCGCGCGCCGACGCTGCACAGGCTCGGCATCCAGGCGTTCGAGCCGCTGCTCGTGGAGGGCAAGGCGATCCAGGTCCACCCGCTCGTCTGTCACGCCTTTAACGCCGACTTCGACGGCGACCAGATGGCCGTGCACCTCCCGCTCTCGGCAGAGGCCCAGGCGGAGGCCCGGATCCTGATGCTCTCATCGAACAACATCCTCAGCCCCGCCCACGGCGCGCCGCTGGCGACGCCGACCCAGGACATGATCCTGGGGGCCTACTACCTGACCTACGGGCCCGAAGCCGAGGATCTCGCCAAGATCGACCGTGCGACCCACGAGCCGCGCCCGCACGTCTTCCGCACCGCGCAGGAGGCAGAGCTCTCCTACGAGGGCGGCGTCGTCAAGCTCCACGACATCGCGGAGTTCCGTCCCTACGGCCGCGAGGGCGGGCACGTGCTGACGACGATCGGGCGGATCATCTACAACGACCGCATCGAGCGGGCGCTCGCCGAGGCGCTGGGCGATGAGTTCGACGCATCCAAGTACACGTTCGTCAACCAGTCGATGAAGAAGCGTGACACGACCCGGCTGATCGACATGCTCGTGCAGACCTACGGCGCGACGACCATCTCGCTGGTGCTCGACGCGTTCAAGGACCTCGGCTTCAAGTACGCCACCCAGGCCGGGATCACGATCTCCAAGAACGACGTCGTCGTGCCGCCCCAGAAGCAGGCGATCCTCGACAAGTACGAAAAGCTCGTGGGCGACATCACTGGCCAGTACGAGGACGGACTGATCACCCAGGAGGAGCGCCACGAGGCCGTCGTCGAGCAGTGGAACGCGGCCACCGACGAGGTCGCCGAGGCGATGGTCAAGAACCTCGACACGCTGAACCCGATCTTCATGATGGCCAACTCGGGTGCTCGTGGCTCCTTCAAGCAGATCCGCCAGCTGGCGGGCATGCGCGGCCTGATGGCCAACCCGAAGGGCGAAATCATCGAGCGCCCGATCAAGGCCAACTTCATGGAGGGTCTGTCGGTGCTCGAGTACTTCATCTCCACCCACGGCGCGCGAAAGGGCCTCGCCGACACCGCGCTGCGGACCGCCGACTCGGGCTATCTGACGCGGCGCCTGGTTGATGTCGCCCAGGACGTGATCATCCGCGAGGCCGACTGCGGCACCGAGGAGCACATCGAGATGGCGGTGTTCAAGTCAGGCGGGGACCCGAACGACGGCCTCGTCGGAAGGGTCGCCGCCCAGCCGATTACGACCAAGCGCAACCGCATGCTCGCCGAACAGGGAGCCGAGATCGGCCGCGCCGAGTTCGCCGAAATCGTGCAGGCGTTCACGGACAATCACGAGAAGGGCGTCGAGGTCACCGTCCCGGTGCGCTCGGTGCTCAAGTGCGAGGCCCAGAGCGGGGTCTGCCAGGCCTGCTACGGACGCGCGATGGCCACGGGAGCGCTCGCGCAGATCGGCGACGCGGTCGGCATCATCGCGGCCCAGTCGATCGGCGAGCCCGGAACGCAGCTGACGATGCGGACCTTCCACACCGGCGGAGTCGCCGGCGCGGACATCACCCACGGCCTCCCGCGCGTGGTCGAGCTCTTCGAGGCGCGCCGGCCGAAGGGCCTCGCGCAGATCGCAGAGCAGGACGGCACCGTCTCGATCGAGGAGACCGAGAAGGCGCTCACGGTGACAATCACCGACGATGCGGGTGAGGAGCACCGCCACGCCTTCCCGCGCCGCACGCGCCTGTTCGTCGGCGCCGGCGAGAAGATCACGGCGGGTCGCCAGCTCAACGAGGGGTCGGTATACCCGCACGAGCTGCTCGCGATCCGCGGGCGCACCGAGACCGAGCAGTACCTGGTCAAGGAGGTCCAGGAGGTCTACAAGTCCCAAGGAGTCGACATCAACGACAAGCACATCGAGCTGATCGTGCGCCAGATGCTCAAGAAGGTCCGGGTTGACCAGAAGGGCGACACCGACTACCTTCCCGGCCAGTTCGTCGACCGCTTCGAATTCGCGAAGGTGAACAACGCCGTGAGCGCGAAGGGCGACGAAGCGGCCCAGTTCGAGGACATCATCCTCGGCATCACGAAGGCCTCCCTGAACACGGATTCCTTCCTCTCGGCGGCCTCCTTCCAGGAGACGACGAAGGTCCTCACCGACGCGGCTCTGGAGGGCAAGATCGACCGCCTGAACGGGCTCAAGGAGAACGTGATTATCGGCAAGCTGATTCCCGCGGCGACGGGACTGAAGCGCTACCGGCGGATCGAGATCGAACCCGCCGAGCCGCTGCCCCGCGCGATCGACGACGTCGGGCTGCTCGACCAGGATGAGATCGCAGCGGAGCTCGGCCTCGGAGCTGGCGATGGCCTGAACGGCGTCTATGGGCAGGAGTTCGACGCCGATCTCGCCTCGCTCGAGCGCATCGGCGCCGGTGGGGGCGATCCCGGGTTCGTCGAGGAGTTGGCGGACCTGGCGATCCCCGATGACCCGTTGGAGGGCGAGGAGTAAATCCGGGCGGGCGCCCCGGGCGCCCTTCGCCCGCGGGCTGCGCCTCTGCCCGTTTGCGCAGGATGGACACACAGTGCGTTCGGCGCCCCGGGCGTCGGCGCGTCCCGGGCGGTCCAGCGCCCCCAGCGGTCAGGGGAAGGGGTCTCCGGTCGGGGGACTATGTCTCATTTCGAAGGGTGTGTATCGCAATTGCGATACACACCCTTCGAAAAACAAAACAACATCCGCCCGGGCCGGCCGCCGGTCGCGGCCGCGGTGGTTCGGGCACCGGCTAACAGGATTCTCATCAGCGCCGGGCGCGACGATCGCCCGCCTGCGGTGTCTTGAGGGTTGATGACCCGGGGCAGATCACGGCCGATCGCTGCTCGCCGCACCGCCGGCCTTGTGGCGCGGAAGGCAAGTTCACGCTGCCAGTGAGCTTCTCCGCCCCCGCCGCGGGGCCCGGAACATGCTTGCGGGCGCTCTGCCCCGGCGGGAGCGGCGTCGAGGTGACGGTCTCCGAAGCGCTGCCCCTGGGCGCGGCCCCACCCGTCGTGATTGCGCCCTCAGCGTGTCTGAAGCTCCCTCGCCCAAGCCAGCAGCCGCTGCGCTTGGGTGCTCGTGAGCCCCTGCTCGGGGGCGGTCTGGACGAGCAGCGTCGGGGCCTCCCGCGTGCTCGCCCACGCGTGGCAGGCGGGGTTGAAGGCGTCGTCGATCCAGGCCAGCGCCCGCCCGTCGGCGTAGGCCTCGATTGCCTCGAGCTTCCAGTGCGCGTTCGCGCGGCCGACCGCGCGGGAGAAACGAAGGAAGGGGAGCGGCGCGGGCAGCCCGAGCAGGTGGGGAAGGTGTTCGTTGGCCTTCTCCTCCCAGCCGCTCGCCCAGACCGGCTCGAACATCTCCGAGAGCGCCAGCAGGTGACCGGCGGCGGTGGACGAAAGGAAGTGGGGTATGCCTTCGATTGAATGGAAGGACCCCTCGAGCCCCGCATCGGCCGGCGCTCCGGCGAAGCCGAACAGCGAGAGCACGCCGTCGATGTCGACCATCAGCAGGGGCCCTCTTGGCAAGCTCTTACCGATCTTTAGAAAGGGGTGCGGGCGGTCTTTAGCTTGCGCACAGGTTCAGCCAGGTACCCTGTAGAGGCGAATTGATCCGCTGAGGCTGCCTTCGATCAGTAAAGCACCCGGTGGCCGTGGTCGATGGGTCAGTCCTTCCTCCCTTCCCAATCATGAATCTAGATCTAGGCATACTGCTCGCACTCGCTTGCGCCTTCGTGGCGAACCTCGGCTTCTTCTTCAAGTACCGGGGCGCGAACGCCGTGTCGAAGGTGCAGCCGCTGCACCCGCTGCGCTCGGCCAGGGCGCTCTACTCCTCGAAGTGGTTCGCGCTCGGCATGATCATCGCGACCGCGAGCTGGGGCCTTCACGTAGCCGCGCTCTCGCTCGCGCCGATGTCGGTTATCCAGGTCTCGCTTGCCGCCGGCGTGGTCTTCATCGCGGTGATGGCCGACCGCCTGTTCGGGTTCCAGGTCGGGCGCCGTCAGTGGATCGGCTTGATGCTCACCGCCGCGGGACTCGTGCTGCTCGGGCTCACGCTGCCGGCGATGCACGGCTCGCACTCGCGCTTCTCAGACGTGGCGATGATTCCCTTCGAGGCCGGCCTGTTCGGGCTCGGCGGCCTGCTGCTGATGGGGCCGCGCATGGGAGGGCCCGCCCATCACCACGGCATCATGCTCGGGGCCGCGGCGGGGATCCTCTTCGGCGTCTCTGACACCGCGATCAAGGCGCTCACTGGGATCACCGGCGCGCACGGGCTGATGGGCCTACTGCTGAGCCCCTGGCTGGCGGTCGCGGTGCTCGCTTCGATCGTCGCCTTCTACGCCTCGGCCCGCGGACTGCAGGACGGCGAGGCCGTCCCCGTGATCGCGGTCACCGGGACCGCGGCGAACATCGCCGGGATCGCCGGCGGGATCGTCGTCTTCGGCGACCCGATGGCGGCGAGCACGCTCGGCGTAGTGCTCCAGGGGCTCGCCTTCGTGCTCGTGGTGGTCGCCTCGGCGATGATGCCGGCGCCCGTCCGCTCCGCGGGCGTGGCCCAGGCCGCCTAGCGCTGCTAGCATCTCCGCGCGATGCCGACAACCTCTCAACTCGTGCGCAAGGGGCGCGTGACCCCCAAGAAGAAGCTCGCGACCCCCGGCCTGAAGTCTGGCAAGGGGCGCAAGAAAAAGGTCGCCGCGCCGCAGCGGCGTGGTGTCTGCACGCGCGTGTACACGACCACACCGAAGAAGCCTAACTCAGCGCTGCGCAAGGTCGCGCGCGTGCGCATCTCGGGGTCGATCGAGGTCACGGCCTATATCCCCGGCGAGGGCCACAACCTGCAGGAGCACTCGGTCGTACTCGTCCGTGGAGGCCGCGTCAAGGACCTGCCGGGCGTGCGCTACAAGGTAGTGCGCGGCACGCTCGACGCCGCCGGGGTGAGCGATCGCAAGAAGGCCCGCTCGCAGTACGGCGTGAAGAGGAAGTAGCCTGAATGCCCCGTCGCGCTGCGGCCCAGATCCGTCCCGTGGAGGCGGACCCGATCCACCGCTCCAAGCTGGTTCAGCAGGTCATCAACAAGGTCATGCTCGACGGTAAGAAGTCGACTGCCGAGCGGATCGTCTACGACGCGCTCGCGCTGCTCGGCGAGCGCAGCGACAAAGACCCGGTGGAGCAGCTCGAGGCCTCGATTAGGGCACTCACGCCCGCGCTCGAGGTCCGCTCGCGGCGTGTCGGAGGGGCCACCTACCAGGTGCCGGTGGAGGTGCCGAGCAGGCGCGCCCGCACGCTGGCGGTGCGCTGGCTGGTCGAGTTCGCCAGGCAGAGGCGCGAGAGGACGATGGCCCAACGCCTCGCGAACGAGCTCAGCGACGCGCAGTCCCAGCAGGGCGGCGCCTATAAGCGCAAGGACGACATCTACCGCATGGCCCAGGCCAACAAGGCCTTCGCCCACTACCGCTGGTAGACGGGGACCGCGCCCGGCGCGGGCCGGAGGCTTGTGAGGTCTCGCACAGAGGCTTGAAGAGGAAAGCTTTGGTACCTAAACTTTCGGTACCGAATGTCTTCCGCAGCTGCATCTGAACCCGGCTTCAGCCCGGCGGCGTCCGACCGCATAGAGCCACATGTCTGGAAGATCGCCGGGGTCGTGATCCTCGGAATGATCATGTCGATCCTCGACACGACGATCGTCAACGTCGCGCTGCGCACGCTCGGTCACGACCTGCACAGCTCGATCACCCAGATCCAGTGGGTCGTGACCGGCTACCTGCTCTCGCTCGCCGCCGTCATCCCGGTCACCGGCTGGGCAGCGCGGCGCTTCGGGGCCAAGCGCGTGTACATGACCTCGCTCGTGCTCTTCACGGCCGGCTCGGCCCTCTGCGCCGTGGCGGACTCGACCACCTCGCTCGTCTTCTTCCGCGTGCTGCAGGGGGCGGGCGGCGGGATGATCATGCCGGTCGCGCAGCTGATCATGGCCCAGGTCGCCGGCCCCAAGCGAATGGGGCGGGTGATGGGGATCGTCTCTATGCCCGCGATGCTCGCTCCGATCCTCGGCCCGGTGGTCGGGGGGACGATCCTGCAGAACCTGCACTGGTCCTGGATCTTCCTTGTGAACGTCCCGATCGGGCTGATTGCCTTCATCGCCGGCTGGCGCACGATCCCCGACACCGAATCGGGCGAGGCGGGGCGCCTTGACGTGGTCGGCCTCGGGCTGCTCTCGACCGGCGCGACCGCGGTCGTCTACGGGCTCAGCGAGCTCGGCTCGCACAGTAGCCTGACGGCGCCCACCGTCGTCTGGCCGCTCCTCGCCGGGCTCGCGCTGACGGTCGTCTTCTGTCTGCACGCGCTGCGGGTCGAGCGCCCGCTACTCGACGTCCGCCTGTACGCGAACAGGATCTTCGGCGCGGCCTCGCTGACGACCTTCGGCCTCGGCGCGGCCCTCTTCGGGGCGATGATCCTCGTGCCCTACTACTACCAGGAGGTTCGTCACGAGAGCGTGATCGTCACCGGGCTCCTGGTCGGTCCTCAGGGCCTCGGCATGCTGCTCGTGATGCCCTTCAACGGGCGTCTCACCGAACGCTTCGGGGGTGGTCGCGTCGCGTTGGTTGGCGTCTCGATCCTGTGCCTGGGCACGATCCCGCTCGCGTTGATCGGCACGAGCACCTCGATCCTTGAGATCTCGCTTGTGCTCGTGCTGCGGGGCGTGGGCATCGGTCTGGCCTTCGTCCCGGCGATGAGTGTCGCCTTCGCCTCGCTGCGCCACGAGCAGCTCTCAGACGCGACCCCCCAGCTGAACGTGCTTCAGCGTGTGGGGGGAGCGATCGGGACGGCGGTGCTCGCCGTGGTGCTCCAGCGCGCGAGCGGACATGCCCCGTCTCTGAGCAAGCTGGCGGGCGCCTTCGACAGCGCCTACTGGTGGTCGCTGGGGATCTCGGTGATCTCGCTCGTTCCCTGCCTGGTGCTGCTGCGCGCGGAGAATCCACGCGCGCGGCTCAGTCGGGCCGCGGCCAACGCCGAGTCGGCCGTCGAGCCGCTCGGGGTCTAGGAGCGCTGGAGCGATGGCATCCGCCACGGCCCTGAAGAGCGCGGTCGAGCCCTCGGAGGCGAGGGCCGCCGAGCTGGCCGAGCTCGGCAACGCCTTTCGGCGGGTATTCCGGACGCTCAACCGCCTGCGCGGGCGCGACACCCACCTCGGCGGCTCGGAGCTCAGCCACGCCCAGTTCGAGCTCTTGATCGAGCTCGAGGAGCGCGGCGAGCTGCCCGCCGGGGAGCTCGCGGCCGCGGCGCGCCTGACGCCCGCGACCGTCACCCAGATGCTCGACCACCTCGCCGCCTGCGGCCACGTCGAACGCATCCGCTCAGACACCGACCGGCGTGTCGTGGTCTCCCGGCTGACCGCCCAGGGGCGGTGCAGCATCGAGGCCAAGCGGATCGCCTGGCAGAGCCGCTGGGAGCAGGCCCTGGAGGGCGTGGCGACAAAGGAGCTGAAGGCGGCCACGCGCGTGCTCGAGCGTCTCGGCGCGGTCTTCGAGGACGTGCCGCCGGGGGTCTCCTGCGAGGCCCCCGAGGAGGGCGCGCAGGCGGCCTTTCAGCCGCCGCGATAAGGGGGAAAGCCCGGAATCGCTCTGCTATAGTCGCAGGCGCGGCACGTGGTGGACTTACCGGTCTTTCCAGAGCACACCTCCCCGCGCAGCCGCGACCCAAGATGGAGACCTCGAGCAGATAACGACGCGAACCGGTCCAGATAAGACCAGTAGCGCGCGTGGGCCCGAGGGGCCCATTTTTTTTACCACGAATACCAGCAGCGAGAGACCCCACCCGATCCATGCCCCGCAAGTTCGCACTCAAGAACACCCGAAACATCGGGATCATGGCGCACATCGACGCCGGCAAGACGACGACGACCGAGCGCATCCTCTACTACACG
>JBEKXJ010000044.1:0-28152 GCA_049512215.1 Solirubrobacteraceae bacterium | reverse complement strand
GCGACCGTCGCGTTACCGTCGGCGTCGAGTCCCACCGAGACACCCGCTGCTTCGACCCTGCGGAATTCGTTTGATTTGAATTCGTTCGGCACGTACCAGATCAGTTTTTCGCAGCGACTCTTTAGCTGGCTCGCCGTGATTTTGATTTTTGACCCGGTCCCGTAGATGTTCGGGTTGCACTCGACTTCGATGATGTCGCCCGCCGTCGATGTCGTGCCGAACTCACCCTGGGCGACGAAATTGGTCAGTGAGTGGACCACGCACGTCCCAGGGTCCGTCCCTGGGGCGGCCGAGGCGGTTCCGGCCAGCAAGAACATGCTGCTGGCCAGGACGACGAGTCCCGCGCATAGATTGCGGTTATTCATGGCTCCCTCCAAGGAGACGTTTATTTGCGTTGCACCCGCTTGGTTGGTTCAAAGAGGACCCCCCCCAATGACGGGCGATACCCCCCTGCGGGAAGTTAATGAGATACGGTGAATAACACAGTCAGGGCCGCGTGACAACGCAAAAGTCAGCGGGACGCCCAAAAACTCGCAAATTGCGGGTTTTTAGGGAGCGGTTTTTCTCGATTTGCAGGAGTTTTTGCAGTCCGTGGGGAACATAATCCCCACCCCCTCGGGCGCTCAGGCGCCCAGGCTGCGCTTTTGCTGCGAAGCCCCGGCCAGTGGCGGCTGGGGCAGGCCTAGAAGGCGGGCCAGCTGTAGATCCGCAGGACGTTGTTCATCCGAGCCTCCTTGAGGCTGGGGGTGTCCAAGCCACCCCACAAGCCGCCCGGAACTCGCCTCCACGAGCTGAACAACCTCCTCGGGTCTTACAACTAGTCTGCCTCGGCGTCCGGCGCGACTACCCCTGAACGCGCGGCGAAGGCTCCGGCGCCAGCCGGCTCATCGCCTCAGTTCGAACGTCGCGGACGTCCTCACCGACGCCGCGCCGACCGGGGTGAAGACACACGTCGCGGTGAGCCGGATCCGCCTCGAAGCCTTCAAGAGACGCTTGCCCGCCCCCGTCAGGCGGAGCTTCAATGAAGCTGTCCCGGCAGCGCGGAACGTCAGCCCACCGGAGGCGACAAGCACCGGCGAGCGCGCAGTCTTCCCGGCGCGCCGGGCAGCTGGCGGCAGGTAGTACCAGTCGATCAGGGCTCTCCCGGCCTCGGGCGCCTTGAACGGCCCTTTGAACGCTCCACTCCTGAGCAGCGCGGCGATCCGCGCCGTTCGCCAGGGGACAGCGAGCTGCCTGGCGATCAGCGCCGCAAGCGCACCGGCGGGCATCCCGCCCGCACTCGCGCTTGGCGCCGAGAGCGCCGCGGCGGATGCGCTTGAGCCTCCTTCGTCGAAGATGTAAGGAGCCAGCGTGGTAAACGTCTCATCCGCCCCCACGCCGGTGCCGCCTTCGCCTACGGCGACGATACGGAAGTGGTAGGTGGTGCTGGGACTCATGCCGTATATGCGCACGAACACCGGCACGGCAACGGTGCTGTGCGGCGGGAAAGCGCTGGCTTCGGACACGAAGCCACATTCGATGCTCTTGCCGTAGGAGGGGGTGGTGCCGTATTCGAAGTAGCAGGCGCTCACGCTACCGCCCTGAGGATCGACCGCCGCATACAGGGCGGCCGAGGTTCGTGTCACCGCAGATGCTGCTTCGGTGGCCACTGCCGGCGCAATCGGCTCCACCGCGAACGTCATCGGCGGGCTCGCCCCGCTCGGGTTGCCGATGGAGCTCGGCTGACTCGCCACGGCCGTGTATTCGCCCCATGGGAGGGAGGGGCTCGCTGTAGCCGAAACCCATTCGCCGCTGCCCGCTTCCGCGGTGGCCGAGGCGACGACCGGGCCCTCGGCAGTTGCTCCCTTGTAGATCTCGACCGTGAGCGGAGTGTGGTCGCTGGCGGTCCCGGAGAAGAAGGGAGCCCTGTCGCCCGACGGCGAGGGCAGCACGTTCAGCGTCACCGTGGGCGGTTCCGTGTCGACTTCGAACGTGACGAGGGCGCTCTTTCCTTCGGCGTTCTTCTTCCCTTCGGCATTCTTGATTTCGCTTTCTTGGACTGCGAGCGCCGTGAAGGTATGCCTCCCGCTCGGCAAAGCCGGCGTGGCGTCGCCCGAGGCCCAGCTCCCGCCGGTCCCGGTTGCCGTCGCCCTCGCCACCGCTTCCCCTTCTGCCGTCGGCCCTTCAAAGATCTCGACGGTCACCTGCGCCATTTCGCTCGCCGTCCCCGAGAACGACGGCGTCGTGTCGTTAGAGACAGACGCGGGCCTCATCAGCGTCACCGTGGGCGGTTGCGTGTCGACTTCGAACGTGACCGGGGCGCTCTTCCCCGCTTCATTTTTGATTTCGCTCGTTTGGGTTGCGAACGCTGTGAAGGTATGTTTCCCGCTCGGCAGAGCCGGCGTGACCTGGCTCGAGGTCCAGCTTCCGCGAGTGCCCTGCGCGGCGACCGTCGCGACCAGGTTCCCTTCTGGCTTCGGCCCTTCGAAGATCTCGACCGTGACCTGCGTGGCTTCGCTCGCCGTCCCGGAGAACGACGGCGTCCTTTCGCTCGACCGGGATGGCGGGGATTCCAGCGTCACGGTGGGAGCTTCCGTGTCGACTTCGAAGCTCACGGGACTGCTTTCCCCGGTCGGGCTGCCGAGAGAGCTCGGCTGTGTCGCTACCGCCGTGTAGTTGCCGCTCGCCAGCGGCGGGCTCACGTTTGCCGAGGCCCAGGTGCTGCCGCTGCCCTGGGCTTTGAGGGTTGCGATCAGGTTGCCATTGGCGCTCGCCCCCGCGTAGACGTACACGGTGACGCGCGTGCTGTCGCTCGCGGTCCCGCTGAAGGACGGCGTCGTGTCGTTAGAGCGCAGAGCCGGCGAGTTCAGGGTCACCTTCGGCGGCAGGTTCACCGTGAACGTATAGGGTTCAGTCACGCTCGTCTGGCCCATGCCGCCCACTTCGCTCTGTTCGGCCACGGCGGTGTATGTGCCGTCTTCGAGCGGTGCGGTGACCGCCGCGCTCCAGCTCCCGGACATGGACGGAGAGCCTGTCAGCGTCTGTAGAAGTCTTCCCGTGGCCGTTCTACCTTCGTAGATGTTGACCGTGACCGGGTCGAGGTAGTCTTCGGTGCTGCCGCTGAATGTGGGCATCCTGGTGACCGTCGCGGGGCCACCCGGAAGGGGTTCCATCAAGAGGACGTTCGATGCGTGCGCGACGGGGGCCATTCCGAGCGCGAGCGGGATCGCCAGAATCACCCCCAGGTAGACTCTGCGCGCACTTGACCGCGATTTCACCTGCACGACCCCATCGGTCCAGGTTAGACGGAAACGCCCCGCGCGAAGCGGGTAAGCGACCGCTGCAAGATCTCTGTCGCCGCGTGGCGGCTCACACCTTCTGTGATAGAGGTCGCGGACGCAAACTACGCCGGGAAGGATTCATGACGAATAGGGCACATCGCACCTTTGCCATCGCGCTCGCGCTCACGCTCGCCGGCTCGGCGGAGGCGCTCGCAGCGGGGCCGTTGAACGGAAAGACCTACGAAGGCGGCGCCCCGTCCTCAGGCGTCAACAGCGAAGGCCACCGGCAGCGCACGCACGCGACCGGGAACATCATCATTAGGGTCGCCGCCAACGGCAGGTCGGTGAGCGTTCGCTTCTCTTCCTCCTCTCCGGTCCTCTACTGCAGCACTCAGCAGCACCTGCACGTCCAGTCCACAAAACCTGCGTCGATCTCGAGGGGCGGCACGTTCAGGGCCACGATCGACGAGCGCTTCGCGGCAGGGCCGGGTGCGCCGGCGATCGTCCAGGTCGTCACGGGCCAGTTCTCCGGACGCAGCGTGAGGGGCACGATCCACACGCAGGCCGCCGAATGCGGCGGCGTCGCGAGCTTCGCGGCAACGGCCCGCTAGCAGCTGCTCCCGGGCCGCGCCGGCGAGCTAATTATCGCAGCCGAGCCGGTCCCAGATGTAGAGTTCGATGCACTCGTTGGCGAGCTCCATCGCCCGCTCGCTCGAAAGGCGCGGGAGCACCGTGTCGAGGGCCTGATCCTCAGAGACCCCGGCCTGAAAGGCCTCCTCGCCACGGAAGCCCGCCGCGATCTTGAGCGCCTCGCGCCGGTTCTCCCCGAGGCTCGGGAACACGCCGACGAGGAAGTCGGTGTTGGGGATCGGCTGGCCCACCTCGAGCGAGGCGTGCCACGCGGCGAGCAGGTGCAGATCGTCCTCGTCGAGATCGGCGATGGCCTTGGCGTAGTGGACCGAGAGCTCCTGGTCGGGGATGTCGTCGACCCAGGCGCGCACGATCTCCCCCACAAGCTGCCGGCGTGCCTCGCGGCCGACCGACTCGGCGATGACACGAATCGCGTCTTGAGGCTCGATGAAGCAGAGTGGCATTGCGACTCCCGGGCGAGAGGGGACAGTGACACTCAGGACTGTAGGCGGCGGTGTGGACGGCATTTTCCCTCACGCCGGGAAAGCTCCACGCGGGCCCCGAGCGGGTCACGGGCCGCCCGGCGCCAAAGAGCCCGAGCGCCCGCGCGAGCCGCCCGCGAACCGGCCGTCGCTCAGAGCCCGAGCGCCCGTTCGGCGCGCTCGAGGGCACCCTCGTCTGTCGTGTCGGCGCGGACGCCGAGCGTCGCCCGTTGCGGCGAGTTCCAGTTGGCGAGCGCGAGGTCGAGCGCCTCCACCGGCACGGAGATCTCTCCCGCGAGCGCCTGGGCGCGGCGCTCGAGCAGCAGCGGATCGCCGATCGCGAAGACGCGCTTGGCGGCGAGCGTCGTGAGGTCGCTCGAGAGGCCGCGGATCGCGGCGAGGTGCAGCGAGTCCGGGCGCAGCTCATAGAGGCCCAGCCGTCCCAGCGTGACGAGCAGCTCATAGCGGCCCATCCTCGCGAAGCCGGGAAGCGCGAGCCGCTCGAAGAGCCGCTCGAAGCGCCGCTCGGGGCTCCAGCTCCCATCGCCCCGGAAGGCGAGCGCCTGGACGCCCGCGCGCGCGGCGAGGGGCCCGCTCGCCGCGGGCTCGGCCCGCGCTCCAGGCGATTGCGCCTGCCCCACTCCCGCCTGGCCGGCGTGCTCGGCCCATTGCCAGTAGGCGAGCAGCGTCTCACCGCCGCGGGCCCGATCGTGGGAGGTGCGCGGGCCGAGCGGGATCTCATCCAGCTCGGGGAGCGCTCGCGCCGGCGGATGACCCGCGATCGCCACGGGGGGACCGGCGCCGCTCGCCTCGAGCGCCGCGCGGATGCCGGCGAATTGGTCGCCCTGCTCGAGCGGAGAGAGATAGGCGATCAGAAAGCAGGCCCAGGTCGCCTGCTCCAGATCCTCCCCGGCGAGCGCGCGGACCTCGCCGTAGAGGCCGGGTGGCTCGGCGGCAAGCACGAGCAGCCGCCCGCACGAGAACGCGATCTCCTCGGCCAGGCGCCGCGCGTCGGCAAAGGCGCGCAGACCGGGCACCAGTGACGAGCGATAGCCGTCGTCCTGCGCGCGGCCCTCGTGGCGCACCCGCAGGCTCTCGCCCTGGCCGCGACGACGCCGCGGCGGGCCCTCGCTCGAGGCGGCCCGCTCAGAGCGGGCGCGCTCGGAACGCCCGCCACGCGAGGATCTCGCGTCCGCAGAGCGCCCCGGCAGCGTCTTGCTGCAGATCGGGCAGCGCTCTATGAAGCGGTTATGGCGGCAGAAGGTCGGCACGACGCCGGTGGGAGATATCCGTTCGCGCGCGCCCGCGCGGCGCCCGCACGGCGCTCCTTCGCGAGGGCATACAGGTAGTCGTCGAAGTCGACCTGGATCGTGTGGCGCTTGGAGGCCACGTAGCGCGCGCGCATCGCCGCCTGGTCGGCCGCGATGTCGGCGCGCAGCTCCTGCGCAGAGGGCAGCGCGTAGTCGCCGAGCAGGTAATCGCCCACCCACGCCCCCTGCGCCTCGGCCAGCGGCATGATCGCGCCGAGCGGCTGGAGCAGGCCGATGAAGAACACGTTGGGGATCTCCGGATGAAAGACGCGCCGGAACAGCTCGATGTGGTTATCAGGAGCCGAGATGAAGTCCTCGTCGAAGAATGGGAAGCTGATCTTGTAGCCCGTGCAGTAGACGACAACGTCCACCTCGGCGCTGCTCTGATCGGTGAAACACACACGCGAGCCCTCGAAACTAGAGATGTTGGGCTTGGGCGTGATCGTGCCGTGCTGGATGCGGTCGAGGATGCGCCCGGAGATCGTGGGGTGGGCCTCGCCGAACCTGTGGTTGGGCTTCGGCAGCCCGTAGCGCTCCGGTGGGCCGGAATAGCTGCGGATCATCTGCTGGATCAGCCGCTGGCGGACCTTGAAGGGAACGCGCGGGTCGTTGCGGATCTGGTCGACCGGTTTGCCGAACACGTACTTGGGGACGATCCAGACCCCCTGGCGAGCCGCGAGATAGGTGCGCTCGGCGACATAGGAGGACTCGACCGCGATATCCATCGCGGAGTTGCCCATGCCCAGGACGAGGACCCGCTTGCCGGCGAAGATCGAGTTATCCAGATAGGAGTGGGCGTGCAGCTGCTCCCCGGGGAAGGAGTCTGAGCCGGGAAAGGGCGGTTCGGGCCAGCGCGGCTGCCAGTGATGGCCGTTGGCGACGATCAGCGCGTCATAGGTGCGCGTCTCGCCCGTGTCCAGCTCGATCGTCCAGGAGCCCCCCGGATCGCGGGCCGCGTGCTTCACGCCGGTCTCGAAGCTGATCTGCTCGCGGAAGCCGAAGTGATCGACGTAGTCCTCGAAGTAGGCCGCGATCTGGGTGTGGTGGGGAAAGTCGGGATAGGAATCGGACATCGGGAAGTCCGAGTACTCCATCCGCGGGCGCGAGGTGTTGATGAACAGGTCGCGGTAGGCGGCAGACATCCCGTTCTTGTTCTCGAACACCCAGTTCCCGCCGACACGGTCGGACTTCTCGAAGCAGTCGAAGGGGATTCCCCGCTCGTGCAGCGCCTTCGCCGCCGCGATCCCGGAGGAGCCCGCGCCGATCAGACAGACCCTTCCCGGCGCGGGCCGGGTGGGCGCGCGAGCGCCGTTCTCAACCAGCTGATCCATGGAGCGCAAGCCTAGAAGAAACGCCTGCACGAGGGCGCCGAACGTCGCGGCCCGGATCCTCAGGGCTCAGGGCCGCCGGTGGGCGCCGTGAGCCCCGCTAGGCGGCGCCGATGCCGGGACCGACATGCTGCGGAGGACCCTCCGGGCCCTCATCGGCGTCGGCATGCCCGGCCAGCCCCTCGTCCTTGAGCCCGAGCGTGGCAGCGGCGGCGACTCCGTCGCGCCGCGCCGCGAGAAAGCGATCGACCATGCGCGCGCACTGGCGTCCCTCGTTGATCGCCCACACGATCAGCGACTGGCCGCGGCGGGCATCGCCGGCCGCGAAGACTCCCTCCCGCGAGGTCGTGTAGGGCCGCACCGCCTTGATGTTCCCGCGCGGATCCTTCTCGACCCCGAGCCGGTCGAGCAGCTCCTGCTCAGGATGCAGAAAGCCCATCGCCAGCAGCACGAGCTGCGCCGGCAGCTCGCGCTCGGTGCCCGGCAGCGCCCCAAACGGCGGCTGCGGGCCGGCCTGGGCGACGTTCAGAGCTGCGACCGCGCCGTGGCCGTCGTCAGCGAAGCTCGTGGTGGTGATCGAGTAGTCCTGCTCGCCGATGCCCAGGCGCTCGGCCTCCTCCATCGCGTAGCTGAGCCTGTACTTCAGCGGCCACTGCGGCCACGGCGTGCGATCGTCGGGACGCTGATGCGGCGGCTCGGAGAGCAGCTCGAGCTGGGTCACCGAGCGGGCTTCCTCGCGCAGCGAGTTGCCCACGCAGTCTGCTCCGGTGTCCCCGCCGCCGATCACCACGACGTCCTTGCCCCGCGCGGTGATCTCCACCTCGATCGGCGGCTGGGGCACGCTCGGCGCGGGCCCGAACTCGCGCGCCACCCAGCGGTTTCGCTGGTAGAGGTAGTCCATAGCGAGATGCACGCCCGCGAGCTCCCGGCCGGGAACCGGCAGCTCGCGCGGCACGCGCGAGCCGGTCGCGAGCACGACCGCCTGAAAGCCCGCGAGCAGATCCTCCACGCTCAGATCGCGCCCGACCTCGACACCACAGCGAACCTCCACACCCTCGGCGACCAGCTGCTCGGCGCGCCGCTGCACGAGCGTCTTCTCGATCTTGAAGTCGGGGACGCCGAAGCGCACGAGCCCACCGATCGCCTCGTCGCGCTCGAACAGCGTCACGCGGTGGCCCGCCCGGCGCAGCTGCTGGGCTGCGGCCATGCCCGCGGGGCCCGAGCCGACCACGGCCACCGCCTGGCCGGTCTCGCGTCGTGGGTGCGGGGGCTGGGGGGTGACCCAGCCATCCGCCCAAGCGCGGTTGATGATGGCATTCTCGATCTGTTTGATCGTGACCGCGTCACCCTCGCGGATCTCGAGCACGCACGCCGCCTCACACGGCGCCGGGCACAGGCGCCCGGTGAACTCGGGGAAGTTGTTCGTCGCGTGCAGCTGGGCGATCGCGTCCTTGAAGCGGTCGCGGTAGACGAGGTCGTTCCAGTCGGGAATGAGGTTCCCCAGCGGGCAGCCGTTGTGACAGAAGGGCACTCCGCAGTCCATGCAGCGGGCGCCCTGCTCGCGCAGCTCCGCCACCGGCCGCTGGAGCTGGAACTCGCGGTAGTCCTGCGCTCGCTCGGCGGGATCCCGCTGGGGGATGCCGTGGCGCTCGATCCGCAGAAAGCCCCCGAGCTTGCCCATCAGGGGCCCGTCTCGGCGACCGCGCCCAGCGGCCGGGGCACCGCCAGGGCGCCGTTGCCGGCTGCGCGCGCCGCCAGCGCCTCTGCCTCGGCGAGCTCGCGCAGCACCCGCTTGTAATCGTGGGGCATCACCTTCACGAAGGCTCCCCCGCCGAGCAGCTCCTCCCACTCGCCCAGCACACGCGCCGCCACCGGGGAATCGGTCCGCCGCAGGTGCTCTTCGACCATTCCGCGCAGCTCGATCGCGTCGGGGAGGGAGAGCTCGTCGAAGCCGACCATTCCCATGTTGCAGCGCTCCGGGAAGGTGCCCCGTTCGTCGAGCACGTAGGCCACGCCACCGCTCATCCCGGCGGCAAAGTTGCGTCCAGTTTCTCCGAGCACGACGACGCGTCCACCGGTCATGTACTCGCAGCCGTGGTCGCCGACGCCCTCCACGACGGCCCAGGCGCCCGAGTTGCGCACGGCGAAGCGCTCGCCGGCCAGGCCGCGGAAGAAGGCCCTCCCCGCCGTCGCGCCGTAGAGCACGGTGTTGCCCACGATCACGTTCTGCTCGGCCTTGAAGTGCTCGCCCATGCCCTCGCGCGGGCGCAGCGCGAAGACCCCGCCCGAGAGCCCCTTTCCGGCGTAGTCGTTGGCGTCGCCGCGCAGGCTGAACGTCACCCCGGGCGCCAGCCAGCCGGCGAAGCTCTGTCCGGCCGAGCCCTCGAAGTCGACGATGATCGAGTCCTCGGGCAGGCCCCCGGCGCCATGGCGCCGGGCGATGTGGCTCGAGAGAATGCCACCGACGCAGCGGTTGCGGTTGCGGATCTCGAGGGCCATCCTCACCGGCTCGCGCCGCTCGAGCGCCGCTTGCGAGCGCTCGAGCAGCTGCCAGTCGAGCGCGTCCTTGAGCACCTCAGGCGGTGGTTCGACGCGACGGCGGGGGGCGCCCTCGCGCTCCTCGATTCCCCTCAGCAGGTGGGTGAGGTCGACCCCGCGCGCCTTCCAGTGGTCGATCGCCCTTCTCACGCCCAGCAGATCGACACGGCCGATCGCCTCATCGAGCGAGCGCAACCCGAGCGAGGCGAGGATCTCGCGCACCTCCTCGGCGACGAAGAAGAAGAAGTTGACCACGTGCTCCGGCGTGCCCTCGAAGCGCCGGCGCAGCTCCGGGTCCTGCGTGGCGATCCCCACCGGACAGGTGTTCAGGTGGCAGGCTCGCATCATGATGCAGCCCGTGGCGATCAGCGGCGCGGTGGAGAACCCCATCTCATCGGCGCCCAGCAGCGCGGCGATCACGACGTCCCGGCCGGTCTTCAGCTGGCCGTCCGTCTGCACGACGATGCGCGAGCGCAGGTCGTTCAGCAGAAGCGTCTGCTGTGTCTCGGCGAGGCCGATCTCCCAGGGGACGCCCGCCGCCTGGATCGATGACAGCGGCGAGGCGCCGGTGCCGCCGTCGTGGCCTGAGATCAGCACGCGATCGGCGTTCGCCTTCGAGACGCCCGCCGCCACCGTGCCGACCCCGACCTCGGACACGAGCTTCACCGACACCTGCGCCTGCGGGTTGGCGCAGCGCAGGTCGTAGATCAGCTGCTTGAGGTCCTCGATCGAGTAGATGTCGTGGTGGGGTGGGGGCGAGATCAACCCGACGCCGGGCATCGTGTGGCGGATCGAGCCGATGTAGGAGTCGACCTTGTGTCCCGGTAGCTGGCCGCCCTCGCCCGGCTTGGCGCCCTGGGCCATCTTGATCTGCAGCTCATCCGCGTTCACGAGGTAGTGGATCGTCACCCCGAAGCGACCGGAGGCAACCTGCTTGATCGCCGAGCGGCGCCTGTCGCCGTTGGCATCAGGCGCGAAGCGGGAGGGGTCCTCCCCGCCCTCGCCCGTGTTCGAGCGCCCGCCGAGACGGTTCATGGCGATCGCGAGCGTCTCATGCGCCTCGCGGGAGATCGACCCCAGGCTCATCGCCCCGGTGCAGAAGCGCTTGACGATCTCGCTCGTCGGCTCCACCTCCTCCAGCGGGATCGACTGATCGGAGATCGGCCCGCGCTCGCCGGTGCCGATCTCGAGCAGGCCGCGCAGCGTTGCCTTGCGCGCGGCGTCCTCGTTGACACGGCGGGCGTACTCCCGGTACTTCTCGAACGCGGGGCTCTCGCGCACGGCCTCGTGCGCCCGGCGGTCCCCCTTCAGGGCCGCGTCCACGTCACCGTTCGCCGCCCGCACCGCGTGCTGGACGAGGGCGATCGTCTCGGGGTTCCACATGTGGTGCTCGCCGTCGCGCCGCCAGGCGTAGACGCCGCCGACGGGCAGCAGCTCGTCGTGGGGGGCCGGATATGCGCGGGCGTGGCGCTCGAGCGCCTCGGCCGCGAGCACCTCCAGGCCGACCCCGCCGATGCGCGAGGCGGTGCCGGTGAAGTGCGTGTCGACCAGCTCCTTCTCGAGGCCGACGGCCTCGAAGATCTGGGCGCCGCGATAGGACTGGATCGTCGAGATGCCCATCTTGGAGATCGTCTTGAGCAGCCCTTTCCCGATCGCTTTGACGACGTTCTGGGCGGCCTGCTCGGAACTCAGCGACGTCTGCGTTCCATCTGCTCGGACCTTCACGATGCGCCCGTCGAAGACCATCTGGTCCAGCGTCTCGAGCATCAGGTAGGGATTGACCGCGCTCGCCCCGTAGCCGATCAAGGTCGCAAAGTGGTGCACCTCGCGCGGCTCCCCGGACTCGACGATGATCCCGGCGCGCAGGCGCGTGCGCTGGAGCACGAGGTGGTGGTGAACAGCGGCGACCGCCAGCAGCGAGGGGACCGGGGCGCGGCGCGGCCCGAGCAGCCGGTCGTTGAGGATGATGATGTTGACCTTTTCGGCGATCGCCTCCCGCGCCTGGCGGCAGATCCGGTCGATCGCCTCGCTCATCCCGGAGGGCCCCTCGGAGACCGGCCAGGTGATGTCGATCGTGCGCGCGGCATAGACGTCGTGGGAGACGTGCCGCAGTGTCTCGAGCTCGCGGTTCAGGAGAATCGGCTGTTCCAAGAGGAGCTTGTGGGCGTGCTCGGGCGTCTCCTCGAAGAGGTTGCGCTCGTTGCCGAGGCTCGTTGCCAGGCTCATCACGATTTCCTCGCGGATCGGGTCGATCGGCGGGTTCGTGACCTGGGCGAACAGCTGCTTGAAGTAGGAGAACAGCGGCGGCGCCTGGTCGGAGAGGACCGCCAGCGAGAGGTCGTTGCCCATCGACCCGACCGGCTCGGCCCCGTCGATCGCCATCGGCGCGAGCAGCACGCGCAGGTCCTCCTGGGAGTAGCCGAACCCGCGCTGGCGCAGGGGCAGCGGCTGGTCTGAGAGCGTGACCTGGCTGGAGGGCGGCAGTTCGGAGAAGTGCACGCCGTTGCGGGCATACCACTCCCCGTAGGGACGCCGGCCGGCCACCTCGCGCTTGACCTCCTCGTCCTCCACGATGCGGCCCCGCTCGAGGTCGACGAGGAACAGCTTGCCCGGCTGCAGGCGGCCGAGGCGCCGCACCTGCTCAGGGGGGATGTCGAGCAGACCGGACTCCGAGCCGAGCACGACGTGCCCGTCGGTCGTCTCCACCCAGCGGCCCGGGCGCAGGCCGTTGCGGTCGAGCGTCGCGCCGACCACGCGGCCATCGGTGAAGGCGACCGACGCCGGCCCGTCCCAGGGCTCCATCAGGCAGGAGTGAAAGGCGTAGAACCCCTTCAGGTAATCCGGCAGGTCCTCGCGCTCGCGCCAGGCCTCGGGGATCATCATCATCGCCGCGTGCGGGAGCGTGCGCCCTGCGAGCATGAGCAGCTCCAACACGTTGTCGAAGGTCGCCGAGTCCGAGTTGCCGGGACCGACGACCGGCAGGATCTTCTCGAGGTCCTCTCCAAAGAGCTCGCTGCGCAGGTTGCTCTCGCGCGCGCGCATCCAGTTGACGTTGCCCATGACGGTGTTGATCTCGCCGTTGTGGCAGATCACCCGGTAGGGGTGTGCGAGCTCCCAGCTGGGGAACGTGTTGGTGGAGAAGCGTGAGTGCACGAGCGCGAGCGCGCTCTTGGCGCGCTCGTCGCGGAGGTCTGCGTAGAAGGCCGCCAGCTGGTAGCTGATCAGCATGCCCTTGTAGTTGATCGTGCGCGAGGAGCTCGAGCAGACGTACAGGCCGGGCTCCTCGGCCTGTAGCTCACAGACGCGGCGGATCACATACAGCTTGCGCTCGAAGGCCTCCCCGTCGCGGAGCTGCGCCGGCCCGGCGCCCACGAACAGCTGGCGTATCACCGGACGGCAGGCGGCGGCGACCTCACCTGTCTCCTGCTCGCGGATGGGCACGTCCCGCCACCCGAGCATGCGCTGGCCCTCCGCGCGGACCGTCCGCTCCAAGATCCCCTGAAGCCTCTCCCGCGCTGCCGGGTCGGTGGGCAGGAAGCACATCAGCACCCCGTAGGCGCCGAGCGGCGGCAGCTCGAAGTCGACCACCGCGCGCAGCAGCTCGTCAGGCATCTGCATCAGGATCCCCGCGCCGTCGCCGGTGTTCGGGTCCGCTCCGTTGGCGCCGCGATGCTCGAGGTTCTCGAGCGCGGTGATCGCCCTTGTGATCACCTCGTGGGTGGGCCTGTTGTCAAGGCGCGCGACCATGCCCACACCGCAAGCGTCGTGCTCGAAGCGGGGGTCGTAGAGTCCGACGGCCTTTGGCGGCTGCTTGATGGGCGAAGTCATGGAAGTGCTCGGTTGGGTGGTACGTCGCGCGCGAGGCCCTGGGACCCCCTGCGGGCATACCCACCGGTGGCGCAGACAGGCGGGCACCTGAGGCGGAGCAAGGAAGCGTAGCAGCGCGGAGATGGCGAAAACCAGCCGCGCGAGTGACCTCGGACGCCCCGCGGGCCCGCGCTGATCTCCCGATCTGCGCCACCCCGGGGGGCTCGCCCGACGCGCGCCGGCATCGGGTCAGGGCTGCGGGATTTCACGGAGAGTCTCCTCATCCCCCCAGGAGCACATTCCCGCCCGCCCGGGACAGGTCTCACAGAGCCCCCGGTAGGGACGCCGGCTGACGCTGAACGCGTGCTCGCGCGCCCTGCGCAGGCGCTCGCCGAGGCGCTCTTCGAGGTCTCCACGATCGGCCGCCGTGAACTGAGCGCCGATCGGCTCTTGCGGCCGCTCAAGGAACCAGTGCACGACCTCAACTCGCGCCGCTCCGCCGCGCAGGACCGCGAGCGCGTAGAGCAGGCGCTGAACGCCGTAGTCGCTCTCCACGAGCGCTCGGAGATCCTCGCCCGCGCCGACCCGGTCGCTCTTATAGTCGAGTACCAGCAGACCGCGGTCGGCTTCGCTTGCGAGCAGGTCGATGACGCCCGTCACGAGCGGCTCGCCGGCCCCGAGCGAGAACGCGAATGGATGCTCACGGCGCAGGCTCAGTGACGCGGCCAGGCGTGCAGCGAGCGGCGAGCCACACGCGGCGCCGAGGAGCCCCGCGAGCTGCTCTCGCTCGCCGCGCCCGACATGCTGCCCGAGCTCACGCGCGGTTCGCTCCACGGCCTCGGGCGAAGGAGGGCTGGGTCTTCTGAAGTCGACCGACTCGAGCAGCCTGTGCAGGAGCGTGCCGCGTTCGGCCGCTCGGAGCCCCTCGCGCGCCGGGAATGCCCGCAGCGCGGGGGAGCGATCCTCCGCGAGCCCCAGCACCCGTTCGAGGTAGTAGCGGTAGCCGCAGCGCTCGAGCTCGCTCAGGGTCGTATAGCTGATCGAGCCGAGCAGATCGAGCGGCCCGGCGTCGCCCGCCGGCCCGTTTGCGGACTCCCCCCGCACGTGCGCGGCTCGAGCGCCCGAGATGTCTCTCCCGCGGCCGCTCGCGGGGGGGCCCGTCAGAGCAGCGGAAGCCTCGGGAGCCCGACCGCCGGCCTGAACGATGGGTTCGGGGGTTCGCGACTGCGGCGTGTTCACGCGGCAGCGGACCCTCCCCTCTCCCCCGCCGCCCACGGCGAGATCGAACACCGGCCGCTCGGCCGTTGCCAGGCCCGCCACGATCCTCGGCAGATCCGGCGAAAGCGCCGGGCCGAGCCAGGAGATCGCGGGCGCTCGCGGCCGCGGCTCGGGCCAGCGCCCGAAGTCCACCGCACCGCTCAGCAGCAACCGCTCGCGGGCGCGCGTCATCGCGACGTAGAGAAGCCTGTCCTCCTCGGCGGCCTGCGCCTGCATGCGCTCCTCGCAGAGCCGCTCGAAGTCCAGCGAAGGGGTCGCGTCCCCCCCGTCGAGGCCAACCAGGCGCAGCCCCACCCGATCGCCGTCCACGAGCAGGTCGGGCACGCTCATGTTCTGGGCTCGACCCAGATCGGCGACGCACACAACCGGGAACTCGAGGCCCTTGGCGGCATGAATGCTCATCAGGCGAACGGCATCGGGCTCGGCGCCGGCCACGGGCGCGTCCGGCTCGCCGCCCTTCGTCGCTTCGAGCTGGTGGGCGACGAAGTCCAAAAAGCCACGCAGGTCGCGTCCCTCGCTCGCTTCGAAGCGGCGGGCAAGGCGGAGCAGCTTGTGAACGTTCGCCAGGCGCCGCGCTCCCCAGTCGAGCGCGAGCAGGTGCGCCCGGTAGCCGCTCTGCTCGACGGCGCGCTCGATCAGCTGGGCGATCGGGCGCAGGGGCGCCGTCCGCCGCTCGTACTCAAAACGCTCACGGAACTCTGCGAGCGCCGCGTGATCGCGGGCCGGCAGGCGGACGGCGAGTTGCTCAAGAGCACCCTGCACGGTGGCCCAGACCTGACCCCGCCCGCGTGGGCGGGCGGCGCGCGCGAGTAGCGCAAGCCCGTCGCTCGAGAGCCCGACCAGGGGAGAGGCGAGCGTTTCATAGAGCGCGAGCTCATCGAGTGGGTTGGCCAGCGCGCGCAGGTATGCCAGCAGATCGCCCACCTGCTGCTGACCCCAGAATCCACCGACCACGGCGAGCGTGCGCAGGCCGCGCTCGACCAGCGCCCGCTCGTAGACCTCGAGGTCACCGAGCGCCCGCAGCAGCACGACCACCTCCCCTGCCCCGGCCCGCCCGCTCTGCACGAGCTCTGCCACGCGCTCGGCCAGCATTCGCGCCTCTGCCTGGCGCCAGCGCGGCGCGCCGAGCGCGGCCTGCTGCGGAGACTCACGATCGTCCTCCCAGTCGCGCCGGCTGGTCAGCAGCAGCTCCACGAGCGGCTCGCCGGCGTCCGCCTCGCCGGCATCGCCGCCGTCTTCGCGCCCGACCACGAGCGGCGTATAGCCCGCGCCGAGGCGCCTCGTGAAGACCGCATTGACCACGTCGATGAGCGGTGCGCGGCTGCGGAAGTTGCGCACCAGCTCCAGGCTCGCGCCGCTCGCGGCCAGCTCGGCGCGGCGGGCGCGGAACAGCCTCACGTCCGCGTGGCGGAACCCGTAGATGGACTGCAGCTCGTCTCCGACCGTGAAAAGGTTGCCGCGCTCCAGCGCGGCGAGGATCGCCAGCTGGCGGGGGTTTGTGTCCTGGAACTCGTCCACCATCAAGAGCTCGAAGCGCTCAGACCAGGCCGTGCGGACGGTCTCCTGCTCCTGCAAGAGCGCGCGGGCGCGCAGCTCGAGATCGTCGAAGTCGACAGCGCGGCGCCGGCGCTTGAGCGCCCCATAGGAGCCCCCGAAGCGCTGCAGCAGCTCGTCCAGCAGCACCGAGGTCCTGACGCCCTCAGCATCGGCCGGGCGCGCATCGCCGTCGGGCGGGCGCTCATAATACATAGCCAGCTGCAGCTCGGACGCCGGCAGCCGCGGCTGCTGCAGACCGCGGCTGCGCAGCTCGCCGTAGACGCCCTCCACCATCGCTCGAACCCGATCGGCGCCGTAGGCCGCGAGCAGGTCGACGGCCTCGGGCCGCTCGCCGGCCAGGAAATCTCCCAGCGCGGCGCTGAACGCCAGTTCGCGCAGCCTCCCAACCAGGTGCTCCTCGAGAATCGTGAACTCCGGGTCGAGGCCTGCCATCAGCGGATGCGCGCGCAGCAGGCGGGCACAGAACCCGTGGAAGGTGCTCACGAACGCGGCCTCGGTGTCCCGCGCGGCCTCGCGCTCTGAGAGCTCGAGGAAACGCTCCCTGACACGCTCGCGCAGCTCCCCCGCGGCGCGGTCGGTGAACGTGATCGCAAGGATCCTCCCGGGGGCGATCCCATCCTCGAGCACCGCCCTGACGAAGCGCTCGACGAGCACCGAGGTCTTGCCGCTGCCCGCCCCGGCAGCGAGCAGCAGCGGCCCCCGCCGGCGTGCGATCGCCTGCTCCTGCTCGTCCGTGAGCGCCCTCACCGGCTCAAGGCCGGCGCCGGCGGCGGCGTCCCGCCCGCGACCCGGGGCCTGGCTCGGGGCCGCCATCAGCGCTCACATCCGCAGATCGTGGGATACATGCAGCCGCCCTTGAAGGCACAGGTCTGCGGGCGCGCGCGGATCTCCCCGCGGCCCGCCTGAGCCGCGGCCTCGCGCGCCGCCGCGCACGCTTGATCAAGGAGCGCCCGCACCTCCTCGCGCTCGCGCAGGTCCGCCCCGACGCAGTCGATCTGCACGCCGCTGTCGCCGTCGAGCACGCCGCGGGCGCGCAGGTCCCTGCCGGCGAGCGGCTGGTAGAAGCCCCCGACAGCCCGCAGCCCGAGCAGGTCCTCGATCGCGCGCATGTACAGCGCGACCTGCAGATCGCTCTCCCCGATCCACTTCGCGGCCGGGGAGGCGCTCCTGCCCTTGTAGTCGTAGACGACCGCCTCGCCCCCCTCCCCGACGTCGACGCGGTCGATTCGCCCCCGCAGCATCACGCCTCCGCCGAGGTCGAATGCCGGCAGATCGGCCCCGGCCGCGAGCTCCTCCTGCGCCGCGAACCCGAACCCCAGCTCCAGATGGGTCGGCTCGAGCGGGCGGACCCCATCGCACCCCTGGGCTGCGGCCGCGGCCGCGTGCTCCAGGTAGCGTTCGAGGTCCGCTTCCAGGCGCCGGCGCAAGCCCGGCCGGCGCTCGGGAGCCGCGGAGAGCGGAAAGTCGGGCGCATTCTCGCGCAGCGCGTTTCCCAGCAGCTCGCGCGCGAGCGCCAGCTTGCGCGGGATCAGCGTGGCCGCACCGGTCTCGCGCCTGAGACCCTCGAAGGTGTCCTTCAGCGCAGCGTGCGCGAGGCCGCCCCGCGCGAGCGGCTCGGGGTCGGGATCGAGGCCCTCAGCCCGCAGCATCCTCTCCACCAGCCAGCGCACAGGACAGCTCATCCACACCTCAAGCGAGGAGGCCGACCAGGTGTGAGCGCGCAGGTCGGCCAGCAGCTCCTCGTCGTGCAGCGGGCCAAGCCGCTCGGGAGCCGGCGGGGAGCCCGTCGCCGCCGGGCCCGTCCGCGGCGGCGCTGGGAGGGCCCCTGCGCACCCCGTCCATCCGACCGCTCCGAGCTCCCGACGCACGCGTTCCTCGCTCAGGCTCCCATCGAACAGGTCAGACACGTCCTCCACGAACAGCGACGCCGTCGCGGCCATGCCGTCGTCGCTCGAGGTGTGCCAGCTCAGCACGAGCAGTTCCTCCGGGCGCGAGACCGCGGCATACAGGAGGTAGCGCTCCGCAGCGAGCGCATCCTCTTGCTCGATCAACCTCAGACCCGACAGCTCCGCGAGCCGCCGCCGCTCCTCCTCGGCCAGGAAGGGCGCCGGCCTTGCAGGCGCGGGAAACGCGCCTTCCTGCAGCCTGCACAAGAACAGCGCCCGCACCCGCCGCGCGCGCAGTGCCAGCGGGTCGAGGACCGCAACCGACCCGGGGCCGGGAGGCTCACCGCTGAGGAACTCCACCTCCGCGAGGACCTTTGCCAGCCCGCTCGCGTCGCCCGGCGCGAGCGCCGGGGCTGCGCGGGCGAGCTCGGCAAGCTCAGCAAGCGCCCGCCGGCCGGCGGCGAGCGCACGGGCCTCATCGAGCTCCTCGCGCTCGAACACGCTCGCCTGCCCGCGCCTGGGCGCGGTGAGGAGCCATTCGAGCTCGCGTCCGGCACGGTCGATCAGCGCGGCCGCCCCCCGCTCGGCCGCATCGCGCAGATGGTCGATCGTGTCGAGCGGCCAGTGCTTCTGCTCCCACAGCGCCCTGGCCTGCTCTGCGCTCAAGATGCCCCTGCGGCGAACGCTCGCCTCCAGCCGGTCGGCCAGCTCGGGGTGCTCGAGCAGCCCCGGGGCGCGCAGCCACGCCAGCAGATCTCCCGCCTCACCGCCACCGGTCGGGGCGGGCACGCAGCGGAGCAGTCCGATCAGCGCTCTGCCTGTCGCCGTGTCGGCAAACCGCCTGCGCCGCTGCAGCGCGTAGGGGATCCTTGCCGCGGAGAGGACCTCTTCGAGAAGGTCCGCGGCCACAGCCGGCGCCCGCAGCACCACCGCGATCTCACCCGGCGTCATGCCCTGATCGAGCAGCGCTGCGATCTCCCGCGCCACCAGCTCGAGCTCCGCGCGCTCGCCGCCGCCCTCGAGCAGGCGCACCGCTCCCCCGGCCTCGACACGAGCCGCCTCAGGCTCGAACAGGGAGCGCTCCAGATGGCTGAGCGCCGCGCGCGCACCGGGGGCGTAGTACTCGGCGTTCGCCGGCAGCTGGCGGTGCTCCGCCGCCAGGGGGGCGAGCGCCTGGAAAGTGCCGGCGCGTCCGGCGAACGCCACCCGCCCCGGCTCGTAGGTCAGCGAGACCGTCACCTTCGCGCCCACCACCACGCCCAGCGTCTCGATCGCGTCGAGCTGCAGTCGCGTGAAGTCGTCGAACCCGTAGAAGAGCACCGGCGTGGCTCCCCACAGCGCCGGGCTGCGGCGCAGCGCGTCGAGCGCCCGCACCGCGCGCTGCTCCTCGTCGAGGAGCCCGAGCTCGCTGAGGGTGCGGTGATAGGCCTCAAACAGCCTGCCCACCTGGCCTGCAAAGGCGCCGGCACCGTCGGCATCCGCCCATCGCGCCAGCGCACCGCTCAGCCTCCCCGGCGTGACGCGACGCACCTGTAGCTCGGCGAGGAAGGCGGCGAGCGCCCGCACGAAGCCTATGCCGGCGTCATCCTCGGCGCCGGGCACGCCATCCGCTCCCCTCCCGCCCGGAGCCCGCCCGGTCCCGATCGCCGAAGCAGGAGCCTCGCGCGCTGCGATGCCCGCGAGCGCCCGCTCGCGGGCGAGCCCCGCGAGCACGGGCATCCCCACGCCGGCGCGACGCACTGCCTCGCTGATCAACCCGTCGAAGCGCTCCACATCGACACCCATCACCGCGCCCTCTCCGGCGAGCTCGCGCCGGTAGAGGTCGGCGTCGGCGAGCGTGGGCACGACCAGCAACGGCTCCTCGCCGTGGGCCAGGTGCCCGCGCACGGCGTCCATCACGACTCGGGCCTTGCCGGCGTTGGCGGGTCCGGTTATCAGGGTGATCGGCACCGCCGTCCATACTGGCGCACGGGTCCGACGCAGCTTGATCACGAGCTCCCGAGCCTTCAGCGCGGGGAATGCGGGCGAAGCTCTTGGAGGCTTCGGGCGGCGGCCAGGCGAGGCCCGCCCAAGGCCAGTTGCTAGGCGGCGCTACGCGCCGTGAGGGTCGCCGTGCCGCTCTCCGACGCGTCTACCTCGGCCTCCGGGGGCTTCGCGCCCTCTCGCGCCCACGGCTCGTCGAACTCGACGCGCCATTTGCCCTCCTCGGTCTGGCTCATCGCGAGCCGCGCCCTGAAGCTGCGGCCGCTGCGCCCGCGAAAGCCCGTGACCGGCCGGGCGGTGTATCCCGTCCTGATCAATTCGCGTGCGACCGCGATCGGCAGCTGCTTGCCCGCTTTCAACTTCCAGATCACGAACCCGCAGCCGGAGTCCTCGCGCGCCCAGCACGAGTAGCCCTTGCGATTCTCAACGATCTCGTGCCCGCAGATGGGGCACGGTCCCAGCCTCGCGCGGGGGATCCGCACGTCCTTGAGCGTCTCGTCGAGCTCCTTGACCGTCTCCAGCGCAAAGCCCGCGATGTCGCTCATGAACTTCGTGCGCGAGTCCTCTCCCCGCTCGATCTTCCCGAGGCGCTGCTCCCAGCTGCCCGTGAGCCCCGGAGAGGTCAGCGCGTGCTCGTTCAGCAGCCTGATCACGCTCAACCCCTTCTCGGTGGCCACGAGGGCCCGCCCGTCGCGCTCCACGTAACCCACAGCGATCAGCCGCTCGATGATCGCCGAGCGGGTGGCCGGCGTTCCGATCCCCGAGTCCTTCATCGCCTCGCGCAGCTCGTCGTCGTCCACCAGCTTGCCGGCCGTCTCCATCGCCCCCAACAGCGATGCGTCGCTGTAGCGGCGCGGCGGCTTGGTTTCCTTGCGCGCGCTCTCGATCTTCTGAGTCTGGACCTGCTCCTCAGCGACCAGTCGCGGCAGCTGCTGATCGGTGTCCTCGTCCTCCTCCCGTGCCTCGCCTTCGCTCTTGGCGTCCGTCGTCGCCACCTCGTCGTAGACCCCTCGCCAACCGGGGATGAGCAGGAGCCTCCCACGGGTCCGGAACACGTAGCCGCCGTCCCTCTTCCCCGCCTCTTGGGCTTCGATGGTCGTCTCCACGCGCGTGTTCTCGAACACCGCCTCTGGGTGGAAGACCGCCAGAAAGCGTCTGGCGACCATGTCGAAGATGCGTTTGTCGTCGGAGCCCATCTTCTCGAGCTTGTGCTCGGATCGTGTGGGGATGATCGCGTGGTGGTCGGTCACCTTCTCGTCGTTGACGACCCGTCCCAGCGGGAGCAGGTCGAGCCCGGTCACGTACTCCGCCGCCTTGCTGTACTCGGGGCGACCACCGACCAGCTCGGCGATCGGCTTGATCTCCTCGACCATGTCGCTCGGCAGGTAACGCGAGTTCGTGCGCGGATAGGTGAGCGCCTTGTGCTCCTCATAACAGCGCTGGGCGGCGGCGAGCGTCCTCTTCGCGGAGAAGCCGTAGCGGTTGTTCGCCTCACGCTGCAAGGTCGTCAGGTCGTAGAGCATCGGAGCTTTCTCGCGCTGCTCCTTCTTCTCGAGCTTCGTGATCGTCCCGATCCTGCCCTCGCACGCCGCGACGACCTCAAGTGCCTCCTGCTCGCTCGCGATCCGTGGCTTGGAGCCCGCGTGGAAGCGCCCCATGTAGATGCGCTCGCCCGCCGCCTGCTCGCCCTCCAGGGGGGCGGCCGCGAAGGTCGCGTCCACCAGCCAGTAGGGCTCGGGCGTGAAGGCCCTGATCTCCTCCTCCCGGCGGGCGATGATCGCGAGCGTCGGCGTCTGCACGCGCCCGAGCGAGACCGCGCCGTCGAAGGAGCTCCGCAAGCGGATTGTCGCCGCGCGGGTCGCGTTCATCCCGACGATCCAGTCCGCCTCCGAGCGCGAGCGCGCGGCCTGCTCGAGCTGGGCGAACTCCTCGGCGGGACGCAAGGCCGTCAGTGCCTGCTTCATCGCGGCGCTCGTCATCGAGTTCAGCCACAGCCGTTTCACGGGCTTCTTCGCTTTCGCCTTCTCGTATAGATAGGCGAAGATCAGCTCGCCCTCGCGACCGGCGTCGCAGGCGTTTATGACCTCTTCGACGTCGTCGCGGCCGAGCTGCCTGGTGACCACGTTCATCTGCTTGCGCGAGCGCTCGTCGCGCACGACCAGTTTGAAGTGCTCGGGCACGATCGGCAGGTCGGGCATCCGCCAGCTCTTGTATTTCGCGTCATAGGCATCCGGTTCGGCGAGCTGCACCAGGTGCCCCACCGCCCACGTGATCACGTGCTCGGGACCCTCGAGCCAGCCCTCCTGCTTCTGGAACGGGCCGGGAAGCACGCGCGCCAGATCTGCTCCCACGGAGGGCTTCTCGGCGATCACGAGCGTCTTGGACATCGCGGTCAGCGTAGCGGGTGAGGGTCGGGCGGGATCGGGCCTGCGGCCCGAGTGCCGCCCCCAAGGCGGACCCGCCCAGACGCCTGCCGTCCCGGGGCAGGCGCGCTCAGCCGGCCGCGCACGGACCCGTGCCGACCGTGCCACCCGCGCTCGCCTCGGCTTGCGCCCGCTTCAGGGCGCTCGCGACGGTCGCGTCGGCGACCCCGTAGCCACCAGGAGTCTGCGCCCCGACGGTGCCGGCGAATACGGTTGTCAGGACGTGCCCTTCCTCGTCCACCAAAGGACCACCCGAGTTCCCGGGTCGCACGAGGCCGCGCAGCGGGGTGAGCAGCCGCAGCACCCGGCCCTGGCCGTAGGCGTTCTGGGTCAGGACGGTCTGCGTGCGCCCGATCCGCCCCGGCTGCACGTTCAGCGGCCCGTCCTCCGGATAGCCGAGAATCGCCCCTGCGCGACCCGCAGCGGTGTCCGCCGCCAGGCCCAGCGCCGCTACCCCGAGTTCGGGGACGCGGAGCACGGCGATGTCGTCGGTGGGATCGAACTCGAGTGGCTGCGCGGGCCGGCCGGGCGAAACGCCGCCTACCTGCACGGTCGTATCCTGCTCGCCGGCGACGACGTGGGCGTTCGTAACGACGAGTTCCGGTCCGGCCACCCATCCCGAGCCCTCGATCGCCAGCCCGCAGGCCGTGCCCAGAACGCGCACGACGCTGCGCGAGGCTCCCCTCACGGAAGGCGAGCTCGCAATCCTCGGTTCGGGCGCCGCGACGTCCGGCGAGGGACCGCTGATCGAAGGCAGGGGATCCAAGCGCGCGAGCGCGTTCAGGATCGGGCCGGACGGCGGCAGGATCTCGTTGAGTTTGCGCAGGATCACCGAGTTCTGGATGTCGGCCCGCAGCTGGTTCTGCCCCGGCGTCTGGGCAGCCACCGCGGCGGCGATCCAGACGATGCCCAGACCGAGCGCGACGCCGAGCGCCGCTCCGAGCAGGCCGTCGAGAAGGCCGATGCCCGGGATCATCAGCATGCGGCGCAGCCTGAAGCCGACGCCCTCCAGCCCGCTCGCGAGAATCGCGCCGGCGAGCAGCGCCCCGAGCAGCCCGAACGCGGGAGCGTAGGGCGAGGAGGAGCCTTGGGGAAGCAGGAGCGGACCGAGACGAGTGCCGATGAAGGCCCCGATCGCGAACCCTCCGAAGGAGAGCACGCCGACGATGAAGCCCTGCCGAAAGCCGAAACAGGCGAGGATGGCCGCGAACGCGACAATGATCCAGTCGACCTGCGTCACTAGCCATGTTCTACCGCTCTTTGACTGACGAGCGAACCCGGCGGCTGCACCGGGCGCGCCCGGTGCTCGCGTTGGCGGGCGTGGCCTTCGCGACCGGCGCCCTGGTTGGCGCGAACCAGGGCGGCTCCCCGGCATATGGGCTGGCGTCCGGTTTTGTCGCGGCCTGGGCGAAGGGCGACTACGCGAAGATGTATTCCGACATCAGCGCCTCCTCCCGGCGGAGCGTCTCAGCGAGCGAGTTCGCCGAGACCTACCAGAACGCACTGACCACCGCGACGGCCACCAGCCTGCAGGTCGCCGGCAAGCCCCGTACCGCCGGCGACAGCCTCTTGGCGGTGCCCGTTCGCGTCAATACCAGCCTGTTCGGCGCGCTCGCGCTCAGCTTCAGGCTGAGGATCACCGAAGCCGGTGGTGAAAGCGCCGCCATCGCATGGTCGCGCTCGCTGTCCTTTCCCGGCATGTATCCCGGCGAGCTTCTCAGCCGCAACCTCACGCTGCCTCGGCGGGCGACGTTGCTGGCCCGCGACAGGACGGTCCTCGCCGAAAGCGCCCCAGGCGCCTCTGAGGCCACGCTGTCGGGGCCGGTGACCCGAAGCTCACCGCTCGGGGAAGTGGCGAGCGCGGTCCTCGGTAGCGTCGGCCCGGTCCCGCCGGAACGCCGTCCCGCGCTCGAGGCGCAGGGCGTGCCCGCTGGAGCGACGGTCGGGCTCAGCGGGGTTGAGCTCGCGCTCGATGACAGCCTGCGGGGTAGGCCGGGCGGGGAGCTCCTCGCGGGCCGGCGCATACTCGCCTCGGTGTCCGCCCGTCCGGCCCCCGCCGTTCTCAGCACCGTGTCCCCGACGCTCCAGCGAGCCGCGGTCACCGCGCTCGGCGGGCAGCTCGGCGGGATCGTCGCGATGGAGCCCGCCACGGGGCAGATCCTGGCCGTGGCGGGGATCGGGCTGGACGGGCTGCAGCCGCCTGGCTCGACGTTCAAGATCGTGACCCTCACGGGCGTCCTTGCCGCCGCGGTCGCCAACCCCCACAGCGTCTTTCCCTACGCGACCTACGCAAGGCTCGACGGCGTCAAGCTGAACAACGCCAACGGCGAGGAATGCGGGGGCACGCTGGAACTCGCCTTCGCGGTGTCCTGCAACTCGGTGTTTGCCCCGCTCGGAGTCAAGCTCGGCTCCGCGCGCCTGGTGGCCACCGCAGAACGCTTTGGCTTCAACCATGACCCCGGCATTACCGGCGCGGCGCAGAGCACGTTGCCAGCGGCGGGGCAGATCCAGGGCGAACTCGACCTCGGATCGACTGCGATCGGCCAGGGTCAGGTACTCGCGAGTCCATTGGAGATGGCGATCGTCGCCGCGACGGTCGCCGACGGGGGGCGGCGGCCGAGCCCCACCTTCGAGCTCGGGGCCCCCCGCGCGGCCGGCGTCCCGGTGATGAGCGCGTCGGTGGCGCGGACCGTGCGAGATCTGATGATCGCCGTGGTGCGCGACGGCACCGGAACCTCAGCCGCGATCCCGGGAGTCATCGTCGCCGGCAAGACCGGAACGGCAGAACTGAACACGGCATGCTCCACGAGCAGCGAACCGAGCGCGGCCGAAACCGCTCCGAAGGAATCCGGGTCGCCGGGATGCCAGGGAACCGGCAGCGAAGCGAGCAACACCGACGCCTGGTTCGCCGCCTTCGCCCCGGCGCTCCACCCGCGCATCGTCGTCGCGGTGCTGCTCGTGAAAGACGGCGCTGGCGGAGCGACCGCGGCCCCTGTGGCCCGGCAGGTCCTCGAAGCCGAGTTGACCGCGATCCGCTGATCAGTGAGCGAAGGGGCGCTCAGACGTCGAGCTCGGCCGAGGCCGTCTGCGTGGGGTCGCTCGGATCGATGATCTTCAGCTTGAGCGGGCGGTTGTCGAGCGAGGCGATCTGGATCTTGTAGAGCAGAAGAGCTCCCTGGGTCGGACCGGCGTAGGCGACCGAGTCCGGGGTCGGCAGTTGCCCCTTGGCCGGGACCAGGCCGGCGCGGTAGGCGAACTGGTTGCTCTGATCGGGCACGAGCGGTGTGTAGCTGTTGCCCTGCGTATCGGTGATCGTCAGGCTGCTTGCCGCCTGCAGTTCCTGGGAGGTGTTGTTGTAGACCTGGATGAAGACCGCGAACCACTCCTGACCGGGTTCCAGCTGGCGCTCGGCAGGAGTCAGACCCTGCAGGTAGTTGGCGTCCTCCGTGTCGTAGGGGTTCAACTCGCGCGAGAGCTGAACCTCATAGATCAGCGGGCCGACGTCGAGATAGGGAGCGTTGGCCCCCGACTCCCCGGCGTAGGTGCCGGTCGTCACCCTGGTGTGGGAGTCGCCACACGCGCCGAGGCCAAGGACAGCGAGCAAGGCGAGCATGGCGAGCAGGGACTTGCGCGGACGGCTGGACATGCGACGCGCCAGTCTACCCGCCGGCCACGGTGACCCGCCGACCGCGGTCTTCCCCGCGCTCGAGGATCGACCGCAGCCGGCGCATCGCGCGGCCGTTCTTGCGCCTCGTCCAGCTCCGCGCGCCGAACCCCTCCATCAGGCGGTCCGAGAGCGTGGCGGGGGTCGTCTCGAGCGTGAACCTCACGCGGGTGGTCCCGGACTCCCCGGGCGAGAGCTCGTAGACGCCGAGCATGCGAATGCGGTTGTTCTTGCCGGTTCGCCCGACCTCGACGATCCTGTGCGGCCGTTCGACCTCGGCGAACGTCATGTCCCCCCAGCTGAAGCGGTTGCCCGGTACCTTCGCGCGAAAGCGAGCCCCCGCGCCACGTCCGACGGAGTCGATTCGCGTCAGATGCCAGTCGACGAGGTAATGGTCGGTGAACTCGGGATGGTTGGCGATGTCCTGCAGGTAGTCGAAGACCTGCTCGCGCGGGGCTGAGACAACGATTGAAACGGTCACGGGGTCCACGGGCGACCCCAAGTCTAATGTCCGCGGGCCGAGAGCCGCTACGCCGCACGCGCGGTCAGCCGCACGGCCTGGCCGCGCTCTGAATGGCGCACGATCTCGCTCGCCACCGGTGCATCGCGGCGCGCGGGACGGCACAGCTCACAGAGGATCCCGTGCTTGCGCTCGCTGTAGAGGTGGATTCGCTCGCCCGTCAAGGGCGTCCTCCCGCAACGCGCGCAGCGGTTGCGATCGGCCTCCAGGGCGCCGACGCCGCGGCGCAGGAGCAGGCGTTCGAACTGCTCGACATGGGTCACGCTGGAAAGCACGCTCACCGGCGGATTTCGACGCTGTGCGCTCGGCTCCTGCCGGTCCCCACGGCGGCGCCGGTGGGGGGCGGGCGTGCTGCTCCCGCGACGACGGCGCGGGCAGGGGGTCGCATTGCCCCGGAATTTGCGGCCGATGCCGCCGTGTGAGAACCTGCAAATATCTTGACCGACTTGTTATAATTGCTACGATCTCTTGTCGGCATGGAGCGCCCCCGTAGGAGCTAGAAGAGGGAGCAGCAGAGCATGGACTCACTGACTTCGGGTACCTTCGCCGGCGCAGGTTCTTTCCGCTGCCTCGGCTGTGGCTACATGCTGACTCTCGGCGGCTCGGACATGCTCAGCGACTGCCCGAGCTGCGGTGGCCGTGAGTTCGTGCGGGCCTCGCTGTTCAGCACCGAGCGCATCTCCCCGGAGCAGGAGGGGGAGGCCGCGACGCTCTTGCAGGATGCGTCGTCCGAGCACGATTGGCAGCTGACGAAGGCGAGAGAAAGCATCGAGCAGCCCGGCGACTACCTCTGCTATGAGGACGGCGGCCAGCTGAGGACGGTTGCGCTCAAACGCGAGTGGACCAGGATCGGGCGCAGTCTCGCGGCCGATGTTCGCTTCGATGATCCAACGGTCTCACGCCGACACGCCTTGATCGTCCGCCAGCCCGACGGCGTGCGCGTGCTCGACGACCGCAGCCTCAACGGCGTGTTCGTGAACGGAGCGCGGGTCGAAGGCAAGACGCTCAAAGACGGCGATGAGATCATCGTCGGGCGCTATCGCCTCCATTTCCTCACGGTCGCGGCGGGGGCTGAGACGGGCGAGCAGGCCGAGCAAGGCTCGCTGCAGTCGCTGCGCTGAGGACCACCGCACCGCCCGCGGCCGTGGCGCGTAGTATCGCGCCCATGGCTCACACGATCGCCGTCCTCTCACAGAAGGGCGGCACCGGCAAGACGACCGCCGTTCGCACCCTCGCAGACGCATTTCGCCGCAGCGGCGTGCCCACGCTGGCGATCGATCTCGATCCGCAGGGAAACCTGTCCGACTACTTCGACCTCCCCACCGACGTCGAGCCCACGATCGCCGACGTGCTCGCGGGCCGGGCCCTTGCCGCCGAGGCAATTCACGCCGACCTGATGCCCGCCAACCTGAGCCTCGCCGAGGCCGAGCTGATGCTCGGCGGCAAGATGGGCCGGGAGCTGACACTCAGGCGCGCTCTGGCGAAG
>JBEKXJ010000043.1:0-28470 GCA_049512215.1 Solirubrobacteraceae bacterium | reverse complement strand
CCAGGCGTCTCCCCGGACCGGACTCACACCGGCAGGCCGCCCTGAACTTGTCGCTCCTACGTCATGTGGTCCTCCTTCTCCTCATGGCGCCAGAGCAGTCCCGGCGCACTCGTCCAACTCGAGAGCCTCGATTGTGAACGGGATTGCGACTGCTTCTGTGGCAATGCAATCGTCAGCAACAGAGCGCGAGGTCGCCAGATGGGTGGTGGGATTGTCCAGACCAGCGAGCCCGGTGCTTCAGTCGGGCGGACGTCCGGCCTTCCGGTGAGACCGAGCTCGATGCGCCTACCGGCCCGATGAGATGAATCTCGCGGACGTGATCCGCACGGTCAAGGGCCGTTCGTCGGCGTGCGGGGTGAACGCCCGGAGGAGCTCATGTACCTGGGATCGGCCGGGACGTTGAACCAGGCGTGGATCGCCGTGCGGGCGAACCTGCGCCTGGTGCTCGAGCGCACTACCGTGGCCGACGTCGCCGCTGGCCGACTGCCGAGGGACGTGCTCGCGATTACGCGCCGTAAGGGAGCCTGGAAGGCACGCTAGAGAGCGGCAGCGTGCTGATCTGTCGCGACGGTGTACCGTCGATGGCTGTGTCGCCGTGGAGTCGGTCAGGGATGAGCGGGTGATGTGAGCGTCGCCCATGCCGAGCCAGAGTCGCTCGGAGCGGCTGAAGCCGCCTTTCGGGATGTGTATCCCCGGTACGCCGACACGGCCGTGCTCGATGAGCTGCGCCGCAGCGATTTCGCGCGTCTGGATCGAGGCGCCCACGTGTACCTCGACTACACCGGCGGAGGGCTGTACGCCGACTCGCAGCTTCTCGAGCACATGGCGTTGTTGCGAGAGGGCGTGTTCGGCAACCCGCACTCGGTCAACCCGACCTCGGCGCTCAGCACCGAGCTGCTCGAGCGCGCCCGAGCGCGCGTGCTCGAGTTCTTCAGAGCCTCCCCCGAGGAGTACGTTGCGATCTTCACCCCCAATGCGACCGGTGCGCTGCGCCTCGTCGGCGAGTCTTACCCGTTCTGCCCCGGCGATCGCTTCCTGCTGACGTTCGACAACCACAACTCGGTCAACGGCATCCGCGAGTTCGCTCGTGCCCGTGGCGCCGAGACGAGCTACGTCCCGAGCGTCGCGCCCGATCTGCGCGTCGATGAGAGCCTGCCGCCGCGATACCTCGCCGATACCCCCGGGAATCATCACAACCTCTTCGCCTACCCGGCTCAATCCAACTTCTCGGGTGCCCATCACCCGCTGGACTGGATCGAGCGCGCCCACGCGCACGGCTGGGACGTGCTGCTGGACGCCGCAGCATACGTCCCCACGAACCGGCTGGACCTGGGTCGCTGGCAGCCGGACTTCGTTGCGGGCTCGTTCTACAAGATGTTCGGGTGGCCGACCGGCGTCGGCTTCCTGCTGGCCCGCCGCGACGCGCTCGCCAAGCTCGAGCGCCCGTGGTTCTCGGGCGGCACGATCGTCGCCGCGTTCGTCCAGCGCCAGTACTACCAGTCTGCTCCAGGCGCCGCGCACTTCGAGGACGGCACCGTCAACTATCTGAGCCTGCCAGCGGTCGAGATCGGCCTGGACCTCCTGGACCGCGTCGGCCTCGAGACAATCCATAGTCGGGTCGCCGCGCTCGGCACATGCCTGCTGGACGCCCTCGGCGCGCTGAGACACTCCGACGGCTCGCCGGCGGCGACGATTTACGGGCCGCGATCGTTCGACCGACGAGGCGCGACGATCGCATTCAACTTCTTGCACCCAGATGGGCGCATCATCGATGAGCGCTATGTCGAGCGCGTCGCCGGTCGACACAACGTCTCGCTGCGCACGGGTTGCTTCTGCAATCCTGGCGCGGGCGAGATCGCGTTCACGATCTCACAGGAGACCCTGGTGGGCGGCGAGTTCGGGGAGGGCATGGTCCTCGACGACTACGTCCGCGCGATCGGGCTGCCGTCGGGCGGTGCGATCCGGGCGTCGCTCGGGCTTGCCACCAACTTCCCCGACATCCACCGGTTCATGGCCTTCGCCGGGGAGTTCGTAGGCCTCACGGACATCCCCGACGATCTTCCCCCGCGCGTCGCCTGCTGACGGGTGCGGTGCCCCGCCGGTCTCCACAGGGCAGAGGCGATCGCCCTTTCCCACCGGCTGGCGGCGCCCCCATGTCGTGACCCTTGGGCAGTAGAAATCCGCAGGATCTGTGTGCGAGAAGCCGGATCTGAGCCGCCCCCGCACATGAGTAGGTTCTCATCCGTGAACACCCTGGAACTC
Organism: Solirubrobacteraceae bacterium; assembly: GCA_049512215.1. GTDB lineage: Bacteria > Actinomycetota > Thermoleophilia > Solirubrobacterales > Solirubrobacteraceae > Palsa-744. Next base: position 26,208 of record JBEKXJ010000043.1, on the reverse strand, counting down.
GCCCGCCTGCAGTTCGGCGTCACGACGATCTTCCACTTCATCTTCGTGCCGATGTCGATCGGGCTGGCGGTGTGGGTCGCCTACTGCCAGACCCGCTGGCAGCGCACCGGCGATGAGGTCTACCTGCGCATGACCCGCTTCTGGGGCAAGTTCATGCTGATCTCGCTGGCGATCGGTGTCGTCACCGGGCTGGTCCAGGAGTTCCAGTTCGGGATGAACTGGTCTGAATACTCTCGCTACGTTGGCGACATATTCGGCGCACCGCTGGCGATGGAGGGCCTTATGGCCTTCTTCCTCGAGTCCACGTTCGTCGGCCTGTGGCTGTTCGGCTGGGGGCGTCTGTCGCCGCGCGTCCATCTCGCGACCGCGTGGCTGACGGCATTCGGGACGGTGCTGTCCGCGTACTTCATCCTCGCCGCGAACTCCTGGATGCAGCACCCGGTGGGCTACGTGATCAACCACGCCACGCACCGCGCGGAGCTGACGAGCATCTTCAAGGTGCTCACCAACTCGACCCTGCTGCTCGCTTTCCCGCACACGATCTTTGGCGCCATGTGCACCGGCGCGTTCCTCGTGCTCGGCATCTCGGCGTTCGGGCTCTTGCGCAACCGGAGCAACGAGGTGTACAGGCGCTCGATCCGCATGGTCCTGCCGCTGGCCGTCGTGGCGGCTTTCCTAACCGGCCTGTTCGGGCACACGCAGGGGATGCTGATGGAGGAACAGCAGCCGATGAAGATGGCCGCGGCCGAGGCGCTCTACAAGACCGAGAAGGGCGCCAGCCTGTCGATCTTCGCTGTCGGGCCGTTCGAACACTTCCCCAAGCGCCTTGAAACGGACATCCGCATCCCGCACCTGCTGTCGCTCCTCGGAACCGCCTCCTGGAACGGCGAAGTCAAGGGCGTGAACCAGCTCCAGGCCGAAGACGTCAAGGAATTCGGGCCGGGCGACTACGTGCCGATCCTCGGCGTGACGTATTGGACGTTCCGCCTGATGGCCGGCGTCGGCGTGCTGCTCTTGCTGATCCCGATCATCGGGCTGCTGCTGATGCGCCGCGGGCTGTTCGAGAAGAAGCGCTGGTTCCTGCGCGCGGCCGTGGTGGGCACGTTCCTGCCGCCGCTCGCAAACCTGACCGGCTGGATCTTCACGGAGATGGGACGTCAGCCGTGGGTCGTCTACGGCCTGCTGAAGACGAGCGACGCCCGCTCGCCGCTGGTGAGCTCAGGCGACATCATCATCAGCGTCGTCGGCTACACGCTGCTGTACGGCATCCTGCTGATCGTCGGGGGGCGGCTGTTCCTGCGCGAGATCGCGCACGGCCCCGAGGCCGACCCCTCCGGCGAGCCGGGCGTGCGCCCCGTCGCCCCGACCCGCCCCGATCTAGTCCTGGCCTACTGAGGAGTCGAGCGTGCGCGACCCCAACTTCCTGCAGACGCTCTGGTTCCTTCTGATCGGAGTGCTGTGGATCGGCTACTTCGTGCTGGAGGGCTTTGACTTCGGCGTCGGGATGCTGATCCGCATCCTCGGCCGCGACCAGACCGAGAAGCGCCTGATCATCCACACGATCGGACCGGTCTGGGACGGCAACGAGGTGTGGCTGATCACCGCCGGCGGAGCGACGTTCGCCGCCTTCCCGGGCTGGTATGCGAGTCTGTTCTCAGGTTTCTACCTGGCGCTGTTCCTGATCCTCGTTGCGCTGATCATCCGCGGCGTCTCCTTCGAGTTCTGGGGCAAGGACGACTCGCCGCGCTGGCGCGCCACGTGGGAGTGGACGGCCGTGGTCGGCAGCTTCTTGGCGGCCCTGCTTTGGGGCGTTGGCTGGGCGGACATCGTGCGTGGCGTCCCGATGAACGCGGCCCACAACGTCACCGCGACCCTCTGGGACCTGCTGCATCCGTACGCGTTGCTCGGCGGCCTGACGACCCTTGCCCTCTTCCTCAGCCACGGCGCCGTATTCCTCTCGCTGCGGACCACCGGCGACCTTGTGCAGCGCGCCCGTACGGTCGCGCTGCGGGCGTCAGCCGCGGCCGCCCTGTTGATGGGGGCCTTCCTGCTGTGGACGACGATCGACCAGTCCAGCCCGGGCGGCGTGAAGATCTCCGCGCTGCTCATCGCGGTGCTCGCCGTGGCGCTCGCGGCAATGGTGCCCGCGGCGCTCTCGTCCGAGCGTGACGGCCGCGCGTTCACGCTCAGCGCCGGCGCCATCGCCCTGCTGTTCACGAGCCTGTTCGTAAGCCTCTACCCGCTCGCGCTGCCTTCGAGCACCAGCCACCTCTTCAACCTGTCGCTCACCGCGGCCTCCTCGACCCACTACACGCAGACCGTGATGGCGGTCGTCGCCGTGATCTTCGTACCGATCGTGCTGCTCTACCAGGGCTGGACCTACTGGGTGTTCCGTCACCGGCTCGGCCGCGACGACTTCGAGGGGAGGCCGACGCCGCTCGCCGTCCTTGAGAGCATCGGGGGCAGGAGCCGCGGCGGAGGCTCCGACGGGTCGCCGGGCAACCTTCCGCCCGCCTCGGGGCCCGCGGGCTCCTCCCCCTGAGCATGGCCTCGCCCGTGGACCGCAGGCTGGTGCGCGAGAGCCGGATCGCGCGCATCCACCTGACGATCGCCGCAGCGCTCGGGATGCTGTCTGCGGTTCTAATCGTGGCTCAGGCCGCACTGTTGGCCTACGTCATCGACCGCGCCGCGATGCGCCACGCCTCGCTCGCCTCGCTGCAGACGGCGCTGATCGCGCTGGCGGCCGTGCTCTGCGCGCGTGCCCTCACCGGCGGCGCATTCGAGCTCTCGGGGCGGTGGGGCGCGGTCCGTGTGATGTCCGAGCTTCGCAACCGGCTCGTGCAGCGGCTGCTGCTGGTTAGCCCCGGGCAGCGCCTAGGCAGCGGCCGCACCGGCGAGCTCGCGAGCACGGCCGTGCAGGGCGTCGACGCGCTCGAAGCGTACTTCGCCGGCTACCTGCCCCAGCTCATCCTGGCCGCCACGGTCCCGCTCGCGGTGATCGCCTGGGTCATGACGATCGACCCGGTGACCGCTGGCATCCTCGCGCTGACGGTGCCGATCCTGGTCCTCTTCATGGTGCTGATAGGCAAGGGCGCCCGGGCCCAGGCGCAGGGCCGCTGGAGGGCGCTGTCTCTGCTGGGCGCCCACTTCCTGGACGTGGTGCAGGGACTGGCGACGCTGCGCGCTTACGGCCGCGAGGACGCCCAACGGGACACGCTCGCCGACGTCGGAGAGCGCTACCGGGCCGAGACAATGGCCACGCTGCGAATCGCGTTTCTGTCCGCACTCGTGCTCGAGCTGTGCGCGATGATCGGCACGGCCCTCGTGGCTGCAACGATCGGCGTTCAGCTCGTCGCCGGGGTGCTCGGCCTGCAGGCCGGACTGACGGTGCTGCTGCTCGCGCCCGAGCTCTACTCGCCGCTGCGGATGGTCGGCCAGCAGTTCCACGCCAGCACCGACGCGAGCACCGCGTCGGAGAGGATCTTCCAGGCGCTCGGGAGCCCTGAGGCGATCAAGAGGTCGAGCAACCCGCGGCAGCCTCCGAACCCGGCGCTGGCAGCGGTCCGCTTCGAGGGCGTCTCCTATGAGTATCCGCAGCGTGCGGGGATGGTGCTCGACGGCGTCGACCTGGAGCTGGAGCCCGGGCGGGTCACCGCGCTGATCGGACCGAGCGGCGCCGGCAAGAGCACTTTGGCGAGGCTGCTGATGCGCCTGGCCGACCCGGTGAAGGGGCGGATCACCTGCGGGGGCGTCGACCTATGCGAGCTCGATCTCGAGCTCTGGCGCGCCCAGATCGCATGGGTGCCGCAGCGTCCGACCGTGTTCACGGGGACGATCGCGCAGAACATCGCCCTGTACGCGCCGGACGCGGGGCTCACGCGGATTGAGGACGCGGCGAGCGCCGCGGGAGCCCTGCAGTTCATCCGGCGGCTGCCCGCCGGGCTCGAGACGCCCGTAGGCGAGGGCGCGCGGCGCCTTTCAGCCGGCCAGGCGCAGCGCATCGCGATCGCGCGCGCATTCCTTGCAGACCGGCCGCTGCTGCTGATGGACGAGCCCAGCGCTCATCTCGACGAGGACAGCGCCGTCGAGCTGACCGACGCGATCGAGCATCTCGCGCACGGGCGCACGACCCTGCTGATCGTCCACCATCCGAGCCTCAGCGACCTTGCCCACCAGGTGCACGTCATCCGCGACGGCCGCCTGGAACTCCCGGGCGTTGACGTTGACTACCGGGCAGCGGGCTCGGCGGCACTCACACTGCCGAGCGGGGTGGCGGCTTGAGCCGGACGGAGACCCGCACCCTCTTGCGCATCGCACGAGCAGAGCCGGGTGAGCGCGCTCGCCTCACGCTCAGCGTGGCGCTCGCCACCGGCGCGGCAGCGGCGGCGATAGCCCTGCTCGCGACCTCCGGCTATCTGATCTCGCGCGCGGCCCAGCGCCCGGAGATCTTGCTGCTGATCGTCGCGATCGTGGCCGTCCGCGCCTTCGGGATCGCCCGCGCCGTCCTGCGCTACGCCGAACGGCTGGTCTCGCACGACCTCGCGCTGCGCCAGCTGACCCGGCTGCGAGTACGCTTCTACCGCAGCCTCGTGCCGCTCGTTCCCGGCACTCTGGCCGGTCGCAGCGGCGATCTGCTGAGCAGGTTCGCCGCTGACGTGGACGCGCTCAAGGACCTGAACCTACGCGTTCTGATCCCTGGCCTGGTCGCTGTGCTCGTGATCGCCGGAGTCGCGCTGGGCGCCTGGATCATGCTGCCCGCGGCCGGCATCGTGGTGCTCGCGTCGCTGATCCTCGCCGTCGTTGTGCTTCCGTCGCTGAGCTCGATCGTCTCCTCACGCGCTGCCCGCCGCCAGGCGCCGGCGCGGGGCTGGCTGACGACAGAGCTCGTGGAGGCCATCGACGGCGCGACCGAGCTGGCCCTGTCGGGTCGTGCAGCCGAGCACGCGCGCCGCCTGAAGGTCAGCGACAGCCGGCTCGCGCGCATCGCGCGCGGCGACGCGCTCGCCGCCGCCACGGCGGCCGCCGCCGGCGAGATCCTGGCCGCAGTCGGGGTACTCGCTGTTCTCCTCGTCGCGATCCCGGCCGTTCACTCAGGGGCGCTCAGCGGCGTGCTCCTCGCCGCGCTCGTGTTCATGCTCCTCGCCGCCTACGAAAGCATCCTGCCGCTATCGGCCGCCGCCCGCAGCCTGCGTCTGTGCACCACGGCGGCTGGTCGGCTTGACGAGCTCACGCTGAGCCCGCCGGCCGTTGCGGACCCCGTCTCTGCGAGAGCGCTGACCGGGTCCGGCGGGCTCAGCGCGGAGGGTGTCTGCTTCCGTTATGAGGCGCGCCAGCCATGGGTGCTCGACGACGCCGAGCTGCGGATTGCACCGCGCGAGCATGTAGCTCTCCTCGGGCCAAGCGGCGCCGGCAAGAGCACGATCGCCGAGCTGCTGGTCCGCTTCCGCGATCCTCTCAGCGGCCACGTATGCATCGACGGGATAGACATGCGCGAACTGACCCAGCGCCAGATACGCGATGCGGTCGTGCTGTGCGCGCAAGACTGCCACGTCTTCAACACGACCATCCGCGAGAACCTCCTGCTCGCATGCCGTGACGCCAGCGAGCGGCAGATCGTGCGGGCGCTCGCCGCGGTCCAGCTGGACGATTGGGCCGCCGGCCTGCCGGATGGGCTGGACACGCTCGTCGGCCAGGACGGCGAGCTGATCTCCGGCGGGCAACGGACACGCATCGCTCTCGCCCGCGCGCTGCTCGCCGACTGTCGCTTTCTGATTCTCGACGAGCCGACCGCACATCTGGACGCGGACCTGGCTCTGCGCGTGATGCAGAGCGTCCTGAGCCTCTGCGCGGATCGAGGCCTGCTCGTGATCACCCACGACGCCGCGTTGCTCGAGGGCTTTGACAGCGTGCTGCGCGTTCAGCACGGGCGCATCGAGCCGTGCAGTGCCGGTGCGCGGACGCCAGCGCTCGTGTGATCTCTCGCCGCGGCGCGGCGATGCTCGTCTCAGGTGAAGACGATCTGTCCGCCGCCCGCGAGGGCGTAGAACTCTCCGACCGCGATGATTTCCTTGACCTGGGGGATGAAGTCCTCGCTGCTGAGCTTGAACGGGTTGACGGATGCCTTGCAGCGGCCGTCGCCCGCCCCTACCTCGAGCACCCGCCCGCGCAGACCCGCGAGCAGCTCCGAGCGCTGCCCGTCAGATCCCACCCTCCCAGACATGTGAGACCACACTCTCGCGAACACAGGATGCTGGCCGGCTCCTGTCCCTGAGGGCAGCTTGAGGGCGGACAGCGTGTTCAGGGAGAGGTTCGCGAGAGCCATCGCTCTGACGATGGCGTCGACCTCGTTGAGCTCGCGGACACTCAGATGCTCTCGCGCGGACTTCTCTACCTCAGGGGATGCTGATCCTGCGAAGCGACGCTCGGCGCGCTCGACGACGTAGGAGATGGAGATGGCGGCGCGGCTCCGCGGGTCGAGATGGTCGAGCTCTCCGGCGACTAGGTCGTGATGGGATCGCGAGACTGGACATCCGATTCCGATGGCGTTAGGGCTGACCGTCGCCTGCAGGAGCGGATCGAACGGGAGCTGCCCTCGCTCCTGGCACTGGCACGCCGTCTCACGCGCGAGGAGCACGACGCCGAGGATGCGGTGCAAGATGCGCTTGCGAGCGCCTGGCGGGCACGCGGGCAGATCCGCGATCCGGACGCCGCTGGTGGATGGCTGCGCCGCATCCTCGCGCGGGGGATAGTCGATGCGCACCGCCGCCGCGCTGATCTCCCCATGGGCACCCCGGAGGAGCTCGACAGCCTGATTCCGGACGTCGACGATCCAGTGGCGGTGCTCGTCGCCGCCGAGGATGAGCTAGCCCTGCGGGCGGCGCTGCGCGAGCTAGTCCCTGCGGATCGGATCGCGATCGTGTTCCACGACGCCGAGGGATGGCCTGCGGCCGAGGTCGGACGCCTGCTCGGTGTCGGCACCGAGGCCGCACACAAGCGTGTTCAGCGCGCACGCGCTCGCCTCGTAGCCGCGCTAGCGGAGCCGCACAGTCCCGCGCGGCGACCTGCGGAGGCATGCCGTGATGCTCGCGCCCACGTCCATGAGCTGCTCGAGGAAACCCTCGACCCGGCGACGAGCATCGCCGTTCAGCATCACCTCGACAGCTGTCCGAGCTGTCCGGCCTCTCTGCAGGCGGCCGCCGGCGTGCTGGCCGCTTTGCGAGTGAAGGGCCAGGCGGCCCCGATTCCGGGCCCGCTGCGGGTTCGGCTCGACGAGCTCGTCCGTGAGGCCGACGAGGCACCCTGATTCTCATCGGGAGCCCAGGGACGTCGCGCCGGCGGCGTTTCAGCGGCGCCGCGGCGTGGAGCCGGGAGCGATGTGGCGGGCGTGGAAATCCTGAAACCGAAACGTAGTTTTCCCGCATGGCGCTGTGATCCTCCCGACTTAGCGTTGTGCGCACCATGCGTATACCGATTGGCTCAGAGCGAGGTGCTTTGGGGGTGACCATCGCCACGGTCATCGCGATCGGCACGACCGGGTGGGAGCCGCGGTGAGCCGGATCGTTGTGCTCGGCGCGGGCATCGCGGGGCACACCGCTGCCGCGTTCGCGCGTAGCTGGCTCGGACGCGGCCACATGGTGACGGTCGTCTCTCCCAGGCCCGACTACAACTGGGTTCCGTCCAACATCTGGGTCGGTGTCGGGCTGATGAAGCCGGCGCAGGTGACGTTTCCGCTGGCACCTGTCTACGAGCGGGCAGGGATCGAGTTCGTGCAGGCGGCAGCGAGGGAGATCCACCCGGATGGCGACCGTGAAAACCCGACCCCATACGTCACCGCCGAGTCCGCAGACGGCGCGTCCAGGAGGGTGCCGTACGACTTCCTGATCAACGCGACCGGTCCGGCGCTGCGCTTTGACAAGACCGAGGGGCTTGGCCCGGAGGGCGGCAATAGCCTGTCGGTCTGCCTCCCGCAGCATGCGGCGCAGGCCGCGGCGGCCCTCGCCGAGGAGGTCGAGAGGATGCGCAAAGGCGAGCGGCGGCGCTTCCTGGTCGGCGTCGGTCACGGCACCTGTACCTGCGAGGGCGCTGCGTTTGAGTACATCGTCAACCTCGAGTTCGAGTTGCGCCACCGCGGCGTGCGCGATCGCGCGGAGATCACGTGGATCACGAACGAGTACGAGCTTGGCGACTTCGGCATGGGCGGGATGCACCTCAAGCGCGCCGGCTATGTCACCCCGAGCAGCATCTTCAACGCCTCCCTGTTCGCCGAGCGCGGGATCGACTGGATCACCCGCGCCCACGTCCAGAGGGTCGAGCCCGACCGCGTCCTATACGAGACGCTCGACGGCAAAGAGGGAGAGAAGGAGTTCGACTTCGCGATGCTGTTGCCCCCCTTCTCGGGCGTCGGCCTGAAGGCGTTCGACCGCGACGGCGCCGAGATCACAGAGCGCCTCTTCCTCCCCAACGAATTCATGCGCGTGGACGCCGACTACACAGCCAAGCCCTATGACGAGTGGAAGGCATCGGACTGGCCGCGCACCTACCAGTCGCCGGATTACGGCAACATCTTCGCGGCCGGGATCGCGTTCGCGCCGCCGCACGCGATCTCGGTCCCGCACAAGAGTCCAGGTGGCACGGTGATCGCCCCGGCGCCGCCGCGTACCGGCATGCCGTCCGCGATGATCGGCAAGGCGGTCGCCAGCAGCATCGTCGACATGATCGGCGGCGCCAAGGCACCTACCCACACCGCCTCAATGGCCGAGATGGGAGCAGCGTGTGTTGCCTCCGCGGGCGCCAACCCCTTCACGGGCACGGCTGCCTCGATGACCGTGTATCCGATCGTGCCAGACTTCGAGCGCTACCCCGACTATGGGCGCGACCAGGACCGCACCTTCGGGGAGATCGGACTCGCCGGCCACTGGATCAAGATCCTGTTGCACCACCTGTTCCTCTACAAGGCGCGGCTGCGCCCCGGCTGGCGCCGGATCCCCGAGTAGCCAGATGGACGACGAGAAGACCCAGTACGTCACGAAGCCCACCGGGTTCACCCTGTTCCTGCGCACCTTCCTGCCCTGGCAGGCCTGGCGATTCGCCGCGATTAACCTGAAAATGATCGACATCATCCGCCGCAGCCACCACGGAGACAGCCCGAAATAGCCGCTTCGGAGGCGAGGCTGGGCAGAACCCGAATCGCCCAGCCCGCCGAAGGCTCGTCGGAGAAGCCGAGAAGGCGCGCCCGCCGTCACAAGGCCTCGACAGCCAACGGCTACGCAAGCGCAGTTGAAAGCACAAGGGACGTGCGCTATCTTTACAACTCTACCCTTGTTTGGAAGGATAGAGTCACCGAAGCCTCCGATCGCGTAGGCGGAGTTGACTTCGAGCGCCACGTCCCGGCCAGCCGCAACCGCGTTTTGGTTTCCCTCAAGACGGGTAATCGCCATGAGCAAAGACACAGACACGACAGCGGACCCGAACGCGTCGGCGGTCGAGGAGCTGACCGCGGGCACGTTCGACGGGCAGGTCAGCGACGGGCTGACGGTCGTGGACTTCTGGGCGCCTTGGTGCGCGCCGTGTCGCGCGATGGCGCCGCAGTTCGAGCGCGCAGCACGCCTACGTCCGCAGTACCGGTTCGCGAAGGTCAACGTCGATGAGCAGCCCGAGCTCGCGGCGCGCTTCAGCGTGCGCTCGATCCCGACGCTCGCCGTCATTCGCGACGGCACCCTGATGGGCACCGCCGCGGGCGTGGCAGCAGCCGACGATCTCGTCGCGGCGCTGGACCGCGCCGCTTGAGACCTCGCCAGGCGTTCTCTGATCGATGATCAGCGCGCTCGGTTTCGGCCTGGTCATCGGTCTGGCGGTAGGGATGGTCGGCGGTGGAGGCGCCGTGCTGGCGGTCCCCGTTCTCGTCTACGCCGTCGGGCTCGGCGTCCATGAGGCGACCACGGTCAGCTTGGCTGTCGTCTCGCTTGGAGCTGCGACTGGCGCAGTGGGTCAGGCACGCCGGGGGGCGGTCTGCTGGGCGTCCGCGGGCTGGTTCGCGCTCGCCGCAGCGCTCGGAAGCATTCTCGGGACGCTTGCCAACCGAGCGCTCGGGGGCGAGGTCCTGCTTCTCCTATTCAGCGGCGTGATGCTCGTCGCGGCACGCGCCACCTGGACGCGCGCGGGGTCGGCCGTGGTGAAGGGCAGCGGATGCCCGCCGGCCCGCGCGGCCGTGCTGATCCCCGTCGGGCTCGGTGTTGGCGCGCTCACGGGGCTCGTCGGCGTCGGCGGCGGCTTCGTCGTTGTTCCGACGCTTACGGTCGGCCTGAGCTTCGGGATGCGGGAGGCGATCGCCACCTCGATCGTCATCGTTGCGATTGTCTCGCTCTGCGGCCTGATCTCACATCTCGCCGTCGGCAACAGCCTCGACGTCCCGGTCACCCTCGCGATGGGCGGCGCAGCGATGGCCGGCGCCTATGCGGGCCCAGGTATTGCGGACCACATCCCAACTGAAACGCTGGGACGCGGATTCGCGCTTCTTGTGGTGCTTGTCGCGCTGGGCGTTGTCGGCGCCTCGGTTGCTGGGGTCAGCGTCTAGCTCAGCCTTGCGGTGATGGCCCTGGCGACAACCACAAGCTTGTACACTGGACTGGCGGTCTTGCTGGTGATCGTCACTCCGCCTCGGGCCGCGCCCAGAAGCGCCCTATGACCGTCGCCATCTCCCCCAAATCGTCGATTGCCGCAGGACCGCTCGCCGATCGACTCGCGCACGGCGAGCGCATCACTGTGCTCGACGTCCGCGAGGACCCCGAGTGGGGGATAGAGGCACCAGGGGTTATCTCCCGTCAAATGTCGTCCTCCGCGGTGTCCGCTGACCTCGCTGGGCTTGCGAGGGAACTTGACGGCCCGGTAGTCGTCGTCTGCAACCGGGGAATCACCGCGCAGCCGGTCGCGCAGGCCCTGCGCGGGGTCGGCGTCGACGCCATGGCGGTCGAGGACGGAATGCGCGGATGGATCATGGCGCTGCAAGCGCGGCCCGTCGAGCTCGGCGTCCAGGGAGTGCTGGTGCGGCAGATCCAGCGGCCCGGGCGCGGGTGCCTGTCCTACCTGCTCGCCGCCGGAGGCAATGCGCTGGTGGTCGATCCGGCGCCGGATGCCGGCTTCTATGTGGCGCTCGCCGCGGAGCTCGGCGCTCGGATCACCAACATCGTCGACACCCATCTGCACGCGGACCACATCTCGGGGGCACGGATGCTCAGCGAGCAGACCGGCGCCACGTTGCGCCTGCCGGCGCTGGCTCTCGAGCGCGGGGTCGCCTACGCCGAGCACGTCGAGCCGTTGCACGACAGCGACACGATCCAGCTCGGCGCGGTCAGTGTGAATGCGATTTCCCTGCCGGGCCAAACGACCGACATGACGGGACTGCTGATCGCCGATCGGGCGCTGGTCGCAGGTGACTCGCTGTTCCTCGACGGGATAGCCCGGCCGGACCTGCAGCAGAGCGACCCCGAAGGCGCCCACCGCATGGCCCGTCTCCTTCACGGCACCCTGCGCGAGCGGGTGCTCGCCCTCGGCGAGGAGGTCTTGCTGCTTCCGGGGCACGCACACCCCGGAGTGAACCCGGATGCCGTCGTCGCACCCCTCGGGGACGTGCGCGCCGCGGTTCCAAAGCTGGCGATCGACGATGCCGACCAGTTCGCGGCGGAGCTGCTGAGCGCAACGCCTCCACGCCCTGCCAACTACGAGGCGATAATCGCCGTCAACGCCGGCACCCGGCCGTGCGACACCGACCTTGAGACGGGCGGCAACAGCTGCTCGGCCCGCTAGAGACGACGAGTCCAAAGGAGAGGCGAGCATGAAGCTTCCCAGCCCCATACCCGTTGACCTAGCCGAGATGATCGCGGCGCGCCTGCGCGTTATCGGCGACCCGAATCGTATCCGCATCCTCGACCTCCTGCGTGAGGACGAGCTGACGGTCACGGAGATCACCGAACGCCTGGGCACCAGCCAGCAGAACACCTCCAAGCACCTCGGCATGCTGCTCCAAGCGGGCATCGTCGCGCGGCGCAAGGAGGGGAACAGCGCGATCTACAGCATCGCCGACCCTGGCGTGTATGAGCTCTGCGAACAGGTTTGCAGCGGTCTGCAGATGCAGCTGGCCGAGCTGACTGCGCTCGTCGAGGGCGCACGCTGAACGCCGACCGCGAGCGGCGCGTAACGCGCATGCGGCCCACCCGCAGCCCGGCGCGATTCCGCTGCGGACGGCCGTGGCTCGGTGTAGGGCGTGCTCGCGGCTGCCGCGCGCTGGAGCCGGGCCAACACGGCGGTAGGGTCAGCCGGCCGCGGGACGTGGTCGGCCCGCTTGAGCCGGCCCCGGTCGTGTCGACGGAGGTTAGCTGTCGGCCCGGAATAACAACTGTCACGGCACACAACGATGTAGTTGTGATATGGTATCCGACATGGAGGCATCACCCACGGTTCCTGTCCCGCTCCCACTGGGACTGGCTGACCTGATCGCCGACCGCTTCCGCGTTCTAGGCGAGCCGATGCGCATCCGGCTCCTCGATGCCCTCCGCGAGGCTCCGGCGAGCGTCCAGGAACTGCAGCACGCGACCGGTGCCTCGCAGCAGAACGTCTCCAAGCATCTCGGCGTGCTTCTGCGCAGCGGGCTGGTCAGCCGGCGCAAGGAGGGCAACTTCTCGCTCTACGCGATAGCCGACGAGGGCGTGTTCGATCTGTGCGACCAAGTGTGCGGCGGTATGCGCCGCCGCACAGAGGAGCTCGACGCCCTACTACAGGGAGGAACCAACCGATGAGCACGACCGCATGCGTCCGTCCGTCAGGCGACACCGACGGCCGCGCTGACCCCTGGCCGCTGGAGCGTGTCCTGTTCGCGCTCGCGGGGAGCATGACTCTGCTCAGCGCGGCACTTGCCGCGCTGGTCTCACCTTGGTTCCTGCTGCTGACCGCGTTCGGGGGCGTCAACCAGTGGCTGTATGTGCTCCTCGGCGCGTGCCCGGCCTCGCTTGTCCTGCGCCGCCTGTTCTCGCTGCGTTCCGTTCTCTACCCCCGCCAGGAGGCAAGCTCATGAGCACCACCACCGCGCCTGTGCCCGTGTCGATGTCCAAGACGCCTGCCGAGCACCACATTGCCGTGGGCCCGATCGGCCGCCTCGGTCGCTACACCGCGACGCATTTCCGCAAGGTGCTGGTTGGATGGATCGCGCTTGCCGTCGTGCTGGGCTTCTTCGCGCCGCGGGTTGAGAGCGCTCTCTCGGGAGCGGGCTGGGAAGCGAGCGGATCTCAGTCGGTGCAGGCCCGCAAGCTCGTCGAACGCGACTTCAAGGGCCTCGGCAGCTACGGACTGATGACCGTCGTGTATTCGCCGAGCGAAACGGTCAGCTCTCCCGCGTTCAGATCGATCATATCGCGGGTCGAAGCGACGCTGCGTGCGAACAGCGCAGTCCGGACAGTGGTTGCGCCTGCGTCCGGCCTTTCCATTTCCCGCGACGGTCACACCGCGATCGTCCAGGCCGGCGCCGCGCGGAACCCTAATGAAATGGTCGCCGCGGCAGACAAACTGAAGGGGACGCTGCATGGGCTCTCCACGAGCGCGGCCGTCGTCAACCTCACGGGCGCGGCGGGGATGTGGTCTGACTTCAATGCTGCCAACCGCTCGGCGATGCTCAAATCCGAGGTCATCTCCTGGCCGGTGACGCTCGGCATCATGCTGCTGGCGTTCGGGTCGCTCGTCGCAGCGGGCCTGCCGTTGATGCTGACGATGGTCGGCCTACTCGCTGCCGCCGGCTCGCTCTACCTCGGCACGCTCATCATGCCGATCTCGATCTGGGCGATGAACTTCGCGCTCATGTTCGCGCTCGCGCTCGGCATCGACTACGCGCTGTTCATCGTGATGCGCTTCCGCGGCGCGTTCTTCGGCTCGAAGCTCGACGCGGTGGAGGCGACGGCGGTCACGATGGATACCGCCGGCAAGGCCGTCCTGTTCAGCGGCGTGACCGTCCTGATCTCGCTGACCGCGGTGATGCTCGTCCCGAGCCCCGCGTTCCGCAGCATGAGCCTGGGGATCATGCTCGCCGTCATCTTCGTGCTCGCTGCCACGCTGACGCTGCTGCCCGCGGTGCTGGCCAAGCTCGGACCCAAGGTCGACAATCTCTCCCTGCCGTGGGCGCACTCCGGAGAGCACCGCTCCCCGCGGTTCGCCGCCTGGGGCGAACGCCTCTGGCACCACCCGTTCCGCTACGGCGTCCCAGCGCTCGTGGTGCTGCTCGCGCTCGCGTTCCCCGTCACGCAGCTGAAGACCTCGATGCCGTCCATCAAGGTGGTCCCTACGAGTGACTCCTCGCGGATCGGCTACAACCAGGTGCAGGCCGCGATGGGGCCCGGCGCAACCGGGCCACTGCAGATCGTCGTCCCGGCCGCGGAGGCCTCCGCCGTCGCCAGGATCGCCAACAGCGATCCCGGCGTAGCCCAGGTCATGCCCACCCAGCCAGGCTCGGGCGGGCTCGCGGTGGTCACGGCCATCCCGCGCCAGGACCCCTCCAACCCCGCGGTCGGGGCGACCATCGTGCGGCTCAGGGGCGAGCTCCCCGCTGGCGCGCTTGTGGGTGGTGCGGTCGCCGAAAACCACGATTTGCAGAGTCTTCTTTCCTCCAAGACGTCCATCGTGATCGGCGTCGTGCTGGTACTCGGGTTCCTGCTGCTGCTGTTCGCCCTGCAGGCGCCATTGCTCGCGGCCGCCGGGGTGCTCACAAACCTGCTAGCGACCGGAGCGGCGTTCGGCGTGTCCAAGTGGGTCTTCCAGGATGGCGACCTGCACTCGCTGCTGGGCTTCCAGCCACAGGGGTTCCTTGATGCGTGGGGGCCGGTGTTCTTCTTCGCGATGATCTTCGCGATCTCGATGGACTACACGATGTTCCTGCTCTCCTCCGCCAAGGAGCACTGGGATCACACCCATAACGCCAAGGAAGCGATGGTCGGCGGGATGGCGCACTCAGGGCGCGTGATCTTCGCCGCCGCCGCGGTCATGGTCGCCGTCTTCTTCACGTTCGCGCTCTCGGGCCCGCTGCCGCCCAAGGAGATGGGGATCATCCTGGGTGTCGCCGTGCTGCTCGACGCAGCACTCGTGCGCCTGTTGCTGCTACCCGTGCTCCTGCGCCTGATGGGCGCCCGCGCCTGGTATCTGCCCAGGTGGGCAAGGCGAATCCTTCCCGACGTCCGCTTCGGACACTCGTGAAGCCATGACCGAAAGGGAAGCCACGGAGTGGGATGCAGGCAAGGCCGGCGTTCTCGACGCGCCTGAGCGCGAGCGCGACATGCCAGCCGAGCAGGTCGCCGACCTGCTCGCGTTCACGGGAAGCGAGACGATCATCGACTACGGCGCAGGGACCGGTCGGCTCGCGCTCGCCGTCGCCGCGAGACTCGGCCCGGAAGGCCGTGTCATCGCGATCGAGGACAGCAGCGAGATGTTCCAGCTGCTGTCGGGGCGGCTGGCCGACACCGCCCGCGCCGAGCCGCTGCTCATCGACGGCGACCAGGTGCCGCTCCCCGACCGGCACGCCGATCGAATCCTCGCCGTCGACGTCCTGCACCACGTGCGTCCGGGCACGCTGCGCGAGATGCGCCGCCTGCTCGACCCAGACGGGCTGCTGCTGATGATCGACTGGGAGCGCGGTCACCCCCGCGAGGACGGGCCACCGGAGGGCGTGCTGCTCACGGCCGGTGAGGCGATCCAGGAACTCGCCGTCGCTGGGCTCTCAGCGCACAAGGTGGATGCTCCATTTGCAGATCGCTACACCCTGCTCGCGACCACCACCCCCTCGCTCGAGGGATGAACATCGTGCTGTTCGGCCGTAAGACTAAGACGCTGGCGCCCGCCGAGGCGTGGGCGGCCCACGGCGACCGGGGTCTCGTCCTCGTGGATGTCCGCCAGCCGCAGGAGTGGCGCTCGGGAGTGGTGCCGGGGGCACTGCGCATTCCGCTGCACGAGCTCTCACGTCGCATCGATGAGCTGCCCAGCGAGGGGACAGTCGCCTTCGTCTGTCGGTCAGGGCATCGCAGCCTGCTCGCCGCGCGCCGGGCGCGGCGACGCGGCATCGATGTGGCCAGCGTGAAGGGTGGCATGGTCGCCTGGAGTGCAGCCGGAATGCCCACCTTGACCCCAAACCGCGACTCGAGTCCAAAGGAGGCTTCATGAGCTTCACCGCCAGCGCTCGGCGCATCGGCGACACGCTGCGCCACGAAGTCGACGTCAACAGCCGTCACATCATCATCACCGACGAGCCCACCGCCGTGGGCGGCACCGATGAGGGACCTGCGCCCCACGAGCTGCTCGCGGCGACGCTCGCGTCGTGCATCTCCACGATGATCTCGCTGTACGCCCAGAACAAGGGCTGGCAGCTGGAAGACGTGAGCGTCGACGTGGAGTACGACAACGAGTCCGTCCCACGCCAGTTCGACGTAGTGGTCAACCTCCCGGACGGCCTGGCGCCCGAGCAGATCGAGCGGCTGCGGCGCGTCGCCGACTCATGCCCCGTCAGGCGCGCCATGGAAGCCGGGTTCGCCTTCGACGAGCAGATCAGGATCGCGCCCGACGTGAAGACGGCTCGCAGCGCATGATGAGCCGTCTCCCGCGGCGAGCGGAGGCGCTGATGGTGCCCAGCCCTGTGCGGAACGATCCCGGGCTCTTCCTCGTCGACGCGACCTGGGGCACGATCTCACCGTTTCAGATCGCCCCGGGCGTGCGCACCGTGGGCGAGCTCGAGGTGATCGAACACATCGCCGCCGGCCTGCCGCTAGTGGACACGCGGCTGGAGCACTTCTATCGAAACGGCACCCTCCCGAGCGCACACAACATTCCCCATGAGCAGATAGAGGGGTCAATCGGCTCGCTCGACTCGCGCGTGGCCACGGCCTTCTTCTGCAATGGCCCCCAATGCGCCGCCACACCCGCCACCATCCGCACGCTGCTCACAGGCGGGTATCCGGCCGAGGCAATCCTCTACTACCGCGGAGGCATCCACGACTGGATGACGCTGGGTCTCCCGGTCGAGGCGCCCGCGTGATCGGCCGCCCGCCACACGATCGGCAGGCCGCAAGTGTCGGGCGCTGACCGCGACGAGGAGAGTCTGACCCGCAAGCAGCGTCGCGGACGGGCGCGGGCGCGGCGAAAGGTGCTCGAGGAAGCCGAGGCCGCGGGCGCGATGAGGCGAAGGAGACTCACGCAACTCGGGATTGTTGTGGCGATTGTCGCGGCCGGCTTCGTCCTGGCGGTCATCGGCACCGACAGCCCCGCCATGACCAAGAAGGTCGATCCCGGCAGCATCGAAGCGACGAACACGGAAAGAGCAGTCAACGCGCTCGTCGGCGGCACCCCGCAAAGCGGGAAGTCGTTGGGTCAGCCGACGGCTCCCGTGACTCTCCAGTATTTCAGCGACTTGGAGTGCTCGATCTGCAAGGACTTCGCGCTCGGAGCGCTGCCGTCGCTAATCCAGACTTGGGTACGCAGCGGCAAGCTGCGGATCGAATACCGCTCGCTGGAGACGGCGACGCGCGAACCAGAAGTCTTCAAGAGCCAGCAGGTCGCGGCGCTCGCCGCGGGCAGGCAGAACAAGCTGTGGCACTTCGTCGAGACCTTCTACCACGAGCAGGGAGAAGAGGGCTCGGGCTACGTGACCGAAGGCTACCTACAGGGTATAGCCAGACAGGTGTCGGGACTCAACCTCGCTCAGTGGACCAGCGACCGCAACGAAACCGCGCTCGCAAACCAGCTCGCCGCCGACGCGCAGGCGGCCAACACCGACGGCTTCAACGGCACACCCTCGTTCTTGATCGGCAGGACAGGAGGCACCATGAGGAAGTTCGACTCCACCTCGCTGACCGACCCGACGTCATTCAACGGAGCGATCAAACAGCTGCTGCACGGCTGAGATACGTGCCAGAGATCTGAACGCTCGGAGGTCCTCATGACTCGTGTTGCGCTAGGGCGGTCAGTAGGTGTTGGACGATTGCGTCAGGCGTTGGCGGACAGCCGAGGATCCGGATGTCGACCTGCACTTTCGCACCCTGCCTACCGGCGCGAACCGGCGCTCAGTTTCGCTTCCGCGAGAGGCTGTTGCGCAAAGGCTCCGGCGCTCGTCAGTGCGGGCGTTCGTCGTGCGTTTCGGGCTGTCGGCGGCTTTGGTGGTCTTCGGTAGTGGGCAGCGGGTCGGCCCGAGGGCCCCTTCCGGGTCCTCTCAGGCCCCGGCGGCCGCGACGCGACAGGCGCCGGCGCATCACCCACGTCTGGCGATCGGGCATCCAGACCGCGTCCAGCGACCCCGCCGCCAACAGCCTCGCCAGCGTCCTTGCGTCAAGCCGGTCGGTCTTCGCGCGGCCCTCGCGGATCCCCGTATCTGAGGGGCTCACGACCAGGACCTCGGCGACGTGCGGCTCGATCAACCGCGCGATCTCCCACGCGTTCCCGGTCACCTCCAAGCGCCACCCGATCATCCGGCCCGGGGCTCCCCGCGAACAGCTCGATCTGCTCGGGCTTGGTCTCAATTCGACCAGCCGAGCGAACCTCACCGCCCTCGACCTCGCAGAAATCCAGGTGCACGTCCAACGCCACCGACCTCATCACTACCGCCTCCTTCAATTCGCTTGACAACACGGGAGACGCGGTCGGCAAACGACACCGACGGATTCGCGCTCTGAGCGCAACCGGACAAGTCGCAGGGGCGGCCACTGAAAAGCCCGGGCTCTAACGCCCATCGTCCAACGATCGGCCTGCCCAACATGCGTTCTCCCTGAGCGCCCCTGTCCCGGTCACCTGACCCTAACTCGGGCCGAGCCAGAACAACAGCCCTCCAGAGTCATTTTCATGGCCCGAACTGCGACAGTCGCCCCCGGCCCCTGACTCGCTCCCCCATCGGGTGGATAAGCAGTAGCGAGGGACTGTCGTGAGAACCGAGGAAGATTCCATGGCGGAGCTAGATCGGGCACGCGAGGGACCACTCGCGATTAGGGGTTCAGGGGTTCAGTTCCCTCGTTGGCTTTTTCGGGTCAACACGGCCCGGATAGGGGTGATCAGCTCACGCACGACGATCGGGCGCGCGGGCGGCTCGCCGCGCGCTTCCGGCGCCGTCGACTCCGTTGGCAGCTACGCGAGGTCGATCCGCGGGTAGGCCTCGCGGAGACCGGCCATCACGGTCTCGAACGGCAGGTCGACGTAGATCCCGCGCTCCCGCACGTACTCCATGTGGCGCGCGCCGTCCCCCGTGAAGGCGTGCAGCAGCGCGTCGCGGCTGCCATCGAAGAACAGCGGCGGCACGCCGAACCGCGCGCACAGCTCGGCGTTGAACGCCGGGCTCGCCTTCGTCCAGCGCCCGCCGACGAACAACGTGCTGTACCCGTGCCAGACGAACAGGTCAGTCCCCATCGCCGCTCGCAGGCGCTCTGACTGGAGGTGGTTCTTCACGTCCGCGAACCCCAGCCGCGACGGGATGCCGGCAGCACGAGCGGCCGCCGTGAGCGCAACCGCCTTCTGTACGCAGTAGCCACTCCTCGCGTCAATTACGGTGCTGGCCCGG
This sequence comes from Solirubrobacteraceae bacterium, assembly GCA_049512215.1. Classification (GTDB taxonomy): domain Bacteria; phylum Actinomycetota; class Thermoleophilia; order Solirubrobacterales; family Solirubrobacteraceae; genus Palsa-744. The sequence goes on along the minus strand of JBEKXJ010000043.1, from coordinate 6,647 downwards.
TACTCGCCCGGATCGGTCAGCATCCGGTAGGGGTCGTAGCGCACCCCGTCGCGGATTGCGGCGAACAGCCGGGCGACGACGTCGTGCTGATCATTGGCGCCCGCGGTGACGCGCTCGACAAGGCTGCGGACCGCGTCGCTGTCGCTGTCGATGAACCGGGTCGGCCGCAGATCGTCGGGCGTCGGCAGGCCGACCTTCTCCAGCGGCTCCGGCTCTTGGTGGGAAGTCACCACGAAGCCAGACGATAACGCGGCCCCAGCCCGGCAGCCGGGCGCGGGCGGCGAGGAGTGAGCTGTGGGTGCGGCTGCCGCTGGACGGCGCCCGCTGAGCGCGATGTCCTCCGGCTTCAGCACGTTGACTCCCCGCGTGTCCCCCACGCCGGACTCGCAAACACCACGTCGAGGAAGACGCTAAAGCTCAGGCCTCGCCGCTAGAGCTCAGCCAGCACCCATGCGTCGATCCGGTCGGGCTTGCGCGCTATGGGCCAGCCCCTTGGCTTTCTGGACGTCGGCGACCTGCGCCTCCCAGTCGCAGCGCTCCAGCGTGTCGCGCGCGAATCGTACGCTGTTCATCGACTCGATCGCCGCCCCCGGACCGCCATCTGGTCCGTGAGCCAACTCGAGTTGCCACGTGAGCTCCGTGTGGCAAGCCCGCAAGCTTCGCGGTCGGCAGGTCACACGGCGCGCACCTCTCCGCGCGCGAGGATGAATGCTGCGGCCGAGGCTGCCAAGCCGCCGGGCGCGGCGCTCCAGCGGAATGGCGCGAGCTTGCAGCCAGGAGGGAGCGCCCGGCGGTAGGTAGGCGGCCGGGCGCGTCCGCACCTCGTGCGTGCCCGCGTGCCGAAGCAGAGCGGCGAGCTCGTCGGGGGTGAAGAACTGGGCGTCCTTCCAGGTGTCCGACCCGCGCCAGCCTTTGGCTCGCCGCCATGCGGCCCAGAGGCTATGGCGGCCCAGCTCAGCGAGGCCGACGCGCCCGCCTGGCCTGGTCACGCGGGTGAGCTCGCCGACCGCGCGCTGCTGATCCCGGGTGAAGCACAGCAGCGTAACGGCGAGGCTCAAATCGAACGTTGCGTTGGGGGACGACAGTACCGTGACGTCGCCCTCGACGAGCGTGGTCGAGGGCGCCTACCGGGCGCGGCGGCGAGCATCTCGGGGTCGCTGTCGAGGCCGGTGACCCTGGCTCCCGCGACGACGAGACGGCGCGTATAGATGCCCGTGCCACAGCCGGTGTCCAGCGCACGCTCGCCGGGCCGCGGCGCCGCGAGCTCGATGACGGCGCGCGCCTCGACGGCGTCCATCGCCCGGCCAAGCGGCGTGGAGAACCAGGCGTCGTAGCGCGCGCCGCGCTCCGAAACGCTCAGAAGCTCAGCGTCTTCTCGGCCCACAGCGTCCAGTCGGTCAGCTCCTCCAGCGTTGAGCGGCGCGCCCCCTCGACGAGCTGCTCCTGCTTGATGGCTCGAGCGTCCATGCACGTGCCGCAGCAGGCGACCTCGCCGCGGCGGACCAGCGGCTTGAGCATGCGGTCGAGGTGGTAGTGGCCCTCGGGTAGCTGCTGCCCGGCGACCGCGCACGCGACCGCGTCGCCGAGCAGGAACACTCGCAGCTCGACCTCCTCGCGCTTGGCGAGAGCACCGGCGAGGCGCAGAGCGTTGTAGGGGCGCTCGCTGTCGTAGGGCTGGTCGTTGGCGATCACGAGGACCCTCCTTGCTTGATCGTCGGTGATCGACCGGAGCTTGCCATCCGGAGAAAACGCCGTCCCGCTCAGCAGATGCCCGCATCCGCCGAGCCGAACCCCGTCAGCGCAGCCGGGCGAGCCAGTGTCGCTCGAAGATCACCTTGCCCCACTGCCAGCGCCGCGCCTAGGCCGACCCCCAGCGCTGCTATTCGGACGTGCGGTGGACGCCCGCTGGAATGCGCAAGGCTATGACCATGGACTACGAACGAGTCGCTCGGCGCGCGCTAGAGGACATCTGCTCCGGGCAGGATCTGCCGCGATCGCCGAGGTCTACCACCCACAATTCGTCGACCACGTCAACGCCCTGGAGTACCACGGGACCGACCCGTCAGCGCGGACGCGTGGGACTTTCGGGCGCGCGCGGCGATCCAGTCATCGTCGGTCGCCGAGCCCGTGCAGCGATCGCCTCAGCCGTGCTCACCGAGAGATTGGCCAAGGCCATCAACCGGGCGACGGCCTCGATCGCGCTCATCTCATCCAAGCTCAGGCGCTCCGCTGCCGCGGACGCGACCTCAGGTGCAATCGGGTGCCGAAAGCGGGCCTCCGCGAGCGCGCTCGCGTAGACGACCGCGGCGCGGCTGCGCTCGTCGAGTGCGGCCAAGTCGCCTAGGCCGATGGCCTCCAACTCCTCGCTGGTCACGCCGGCGTGCAGCGCCCAGCGCTGGTGCACGAAAGTGCACCCGCCGCAGGCGTTGACGCGGCTGACGGCGACCATGACGCGCTCGCGCAACGTCGCGTCGAGCCGGCCGCGCAGGTAGACCGCCGCGAGCGGACCGCTGCGCTGAGCCACACCGACGACGTCGCGTGCCCACTCGGCGGGCGAAGCAAATGTCCGCGGGCTGGGGATAGACGTTGCTGCGGTGGCCATGCCGCCACTCATGGTATGGGATCGGGCCTCGCCATAGCCTCGTCTGCTCCGGTGCGCGTGGATCCGGTCGTCTCGGGCGTGTCAAGCGTCAGCGATCAAGATCCACCGCAGCATCAAGAGCCCGTTGCTCATCGACACGACGACACTGGCGCGACAGACCCGCACTGCTCCTTTCGCGGGACGAGCGAGTGTCCGAGCAAGGGTCGCGCTCACGGTCGGGTCGGCGGGAGGCGCCTGGTACCGTGCGGCACGTGCTGGCCCGACTGGTTTCCGGTTTCCTCCCGCCGCCACATCGATCCGTGCATGCGGTTCTCCCGCACACGGCTCACCGACGCCCTTCACCGGCGGCATTCGGCTTGGCCCGCTTGACCCGCCAGTCCCGGAAAGGACTGGGGGTGACGACGAGTCGGTCGAGGCTGACCAGTCCCATGCGGTTGGACGAGACGAAGGCGACGACGGTCATGCCGTAGCCCGATCTCCGCTTGTGGCGTTTGGCCACGAAGAGAGCGAGTCGCCGGAGCGCATAGGTGGTGATGCGGGTGAAGTGAAGGCGGCTATTGCCGTAGCGGAAATAGTTCGCCCAGCCGCGCAGGAAGTTGTTCAGGTCCTGCACGATCACTCCAACCCCGAGTAGGAGCCTGCGCTGGGCCGTGATCTCACGGATCCGGTCGCGGGCTCTTTGCATCGCCTCTCGTGAGGGCCAACGGGCGAGGAACCGCAGATGGCGATACTTGTGCTCACCGCGCACCCGTCGGTGATGGAAGCCGAGGAAATCAAGACCCTCGCCTCCCTCCTCCAAGTGCACGATCCGGGTCTTGGCCGCCTTGAGCTGAAGGCCCATCTCGGCCAGGATCGACCGAAGCGCGGAAAGCGCCGCCTCGGCCTCCCGTTTGCTGTGGCACATCACCACCAGGTCATCCGCGAAACGAACCAGCTCCCCTGTCCCGCGCTCGGCCCACTGCCGGTCAAGCCGGTGCAGATAGACGTTGCAAAGGACGGGCGAAACAACACCGCCCTGCGGAGTGCCGGCCACTTCGCGGTGGATCGCACCGTCTGCCATCACACCTGCGCGCAACATCGCGCGTAAGAGCTTCAGCAGGTTGCGATCCGAGACCCGCTCCTCGATCGCCGACATCAAACCCGAGTGCGGGATCGCCTCAAAACAGTTCGAGACATCCGACTCCAGAACCCACCGGCGGCCCTTCCAGGACTGATCGATCAGCACCTGGAGCGCGTCGTGCTGTGATCGCTTGGGCCGAAACCCGAACGAGCACGGCAGGAAGTCCGCCTCGAACACCGGCTCGATGACGAGCTTGACTGCCGTCTGCACGACGCGGTCACGGACTGCGGGAATCGAGAGCGGGCGAAGCTCCTCGCGACCGGGCTTCGCTATGAACACCCGGCCCGCAGGAAGCGGACGCCAACGCCCGTCCTTCAGGTCCGCGGCCAGCTCATCGAGCAGACGGGAAACCCCGTAGCGCTCGACGTCGGCGATGGTCTGTTGGTCGATGCCGGCCGCGCCTTTGTTGGCACGCACCAGCTCCCACGCACGCTCCAGCACGTCTCTCCTTGAGACCTTGTCGTAGAGCGCGTGGAACCGTCGCCCGGGATCGGCCTTCGCCGCCCGGTAAAGCGTTCGCTGCAGTTCTCGGACCTGATCTTGCTTGGTGGTCCTAGCCATCTGGCACTCACCGGCCCTTCCCTGTGCGTGACGCATGGACGAAGCAGCGGCCCTTCCCTCACCGCGGGTCCTGTTGTCCCGTCAGCTCAAGCGGTAGTACGGCCGCCTCCGACACCCTCCCGGCACGACACCCACTTCCCGGCTCACCACCGGTTATAAGACGCGACGCTCCGGCCGCACCCGATCCATCGGGCTCACCGGGCCGGGGAGGGCCTCCCCAGTTCCCGCCGCCACCTTCTGAACGTTCCGAGCCCCATACGCCGGGAGGCTCATCAGGGCTGCAATCCAGGATCTACACCCCTTCCATGGCCTTCACCGTGACAACCGCGGCTCGGCTCCTCCTCTTCCCCACCCTCACGGGCAGGCGTCCTAACGACGCGGCAGACTTCGCTTAACGCTTCGGACCGCTCAGTCGCTCCCCCAAAAGGGCTCTTGACGCTGCGCTTCGACCCCGGGCGTTTCCCCCCGAAGCCGGCAGCCTGCTACCGGGCCTCCTGACAGCTACCCGGACCGGACCTACCCCGGCAGGCGACGACAAGCTCATGTTGGATCAGCTACTCAATAAGCACCTCCGACTCTGGGCGCACCCCGGATCGGACGAGGAGCAGCACGTTCGCCTGACCCGCGGCGGGCTCCTGCTTTTCACGTGGCTGTCGGGTAAGGGGTCTGGACGTCGGCCGCTGTGGCAGGAGCGAGGCTGTCGCCCCGCCCGGTAGGTAGGGCGGATATGCCGCCTTGGGGCCGTTTTAGGCCCCGCTGGCGGCGATTCGGTGGTTGTGGAGCTTCAGGAGGTTGTGGGTTGTTGCCGCTAATCGCCATTCCGAGCGCACTGCTGACCGTCCTCGTCGGTGGAAGCGGTCGAACCCGCGGTTGAACTTGACCTGGCCGAAGACCGGCTCGACCGTGGCCATCCGTTTTCGATAGAGCGCCTGGCCGTGCTCGGTTTGAAGCACGCGGCGCATGAACGCGTAGAGGCCTTTGTCCCATCCCGGCCGGGTGCCCTTCCTCAGGCCGGAGTCGGGCGGGACCAGCACCTGGATGCCGCGATTGACGATGTTCTCCATCTGCCTCTTGTGCCAGTAGCCGGGGTCGGCGAGAACCGTCTCCGGTGAATCGGCTCCAAGCTTCTCTAGCTCCTCGACGGCTGCCTGGACCATCGGCTCGAGGTGACCGAAGTCGGGCGAGTCGACTGTTACCTCGGCCGCGACGATGACCTGGTCCTCGGTGACCGCGGCCTGTGCGTTGTAGCCCTGCCTGGCCGGCTGACCCTTGGTGCGCACGATCCGCGAATCGTGATCGGTCGTGTTGATCGTCCCCGCCGGCGTCTCGGGGGGCTCATAAGGCTTCGGTGGGGCCCCGAACCGCCGCCCGTCCTTCATCACCCCGCGCGCCCGGTATGCCTCATAGGCCGCATTCGCCTCGCACTCGGCCGCGTGCTCCTGCTCCAGCCGGCGAGCCGCCTCCTGGAGGCGATCGGCCCGTGAGCGGGCGATCGGCCGCGCCTCGCGCTTGCGCCGCTCATCGACTTGTCGCCTGGCCTCCCGGGACCAGCCGCGCCGTCCCTGTTCGCTTGAGCTGATCCGCTCACGGTCCAGATCAAGGACGACGGGCGGATCCTCATCCCCGGATTCCTCCTGCGCCTCGCCCGAGGCCTCACGCTTCTCGTCGAGCTTGCGCTTCGCTGCCCGCAACGCCTCTCGGCGGCCCTCTGGTGTGCGCAGCTGCTCGGGCAGCTCATCACCGCACGCCTCGCCGTAGAGCTCGTCCTCGACGCGGTCGTTCTCCGCGGCCTCATCGAGGATCTCGCGCACGATCCGCTCATAGGAGCGATTCGCGTCAAGCGAAGCGTTGGCTGCGATCTTCGTGCCGTCGATCGCGATCACGCCGACCTTCACCAACCCGGCCTCCTTGCACAGCGAGAGCACCGAGCTGAACAGGTCGGCCAGTGCCGCCTCGTGGCGCTTGCGGAACTCCGCGATCGTCGAATGATCGGGCACCAGGTTGGCGCAGATCACGCGATAGGCGACATCCTCCCGGCACTCCCGCTCGATCCCTCTCGAGGATCGGTTTCCCTTCGCGTAGGCGTAGAGCAGCAGCGCGACCATCATCGACGGGTCATACGCCGGTCGGCCGTGACCATCGGCGCGATACGCGCCAACGAACGGGCTCAAATCCATCTCCTCGACGGAACTCAGGATCGTCCACACCAGGTGATCGGCGGCCACCCAATCCAGCAACGACGGGGGCATAAGGAACGTCTGCTCACGGTCCACGGCTATGAAGTTCTGGGGCATAGCGGAATGGTCTTAAACTCGCCGGACGACACCCCCTTTACCCGACAGCCACCACAGAAGCAGAAGCCGC
>JBEKXJ010000042.1:0-29254 GCA_049512215.1 Solirubrobacteraceae bacterium | reverse complement strand
ACATGGTGGTACCCGCCGCCGTCTGGCGATGCCTATTTCGAGGCCGCCGCGCGCATCACCACGAGCACGGCCAAGGCCAGGCGCGTCTTTCGGCGTGTGCATCGCGAGCGTCCCTGGGTGTGGAAGGACCCGCGAAACTGCTTACTGCTGCCCTTCTGGCGAGCCGCGCTCGATGGGCCTCTGGTGGCCATCCTGATCATGCGAAACCCGTTGGAGGTAGCCGATTCGCTCCAGCGCCGACACGACTTACCTGACAGGTTTGGGGCGGCTCTGTGGGAGCGCTACAACCGTCTCGCTCTCGCTCACGCGGGGGGCATGCCCGTTCTCGTCAGCCGTTACGACGACTTGGTCACCGAACCGGCCCAATGGTGTGAACGAGCGCGCGATTTCCTCGCGGAGATGGGACTGCAGGTTCACAAGGCTCCTCCCGCCGAGGACATAGAACGCTTTGTCGCGCCAGAGAGGAGGCACAGTATCCATACGAGATTCGAGGTGGCCGCCGAGGCCGCAGGGGCACTCGCCACTCTCGAAGCGCTCGAAGCCCTTGTGGGTCCTCATGCCTCGTTCGAGCCACCACGCCTGCCATCAGAGCTTGCGTCGGTGGAAGCAGAGCTGACACTCGTCGGTCCCGACAAGAAGCTGGTCTGGCATCCTCCGCCCTGGGCAGGGCAGGCAGGAAAAGGCACCAGCAATTCGATCCAGGGCCCCAGGAACTCGTCTAAAATTCGTAAGCTCAGGCGCCTCCTCCGCAAGCGATCCCCTGCTCGCTGGCTTCGTCGATAAGGGCGCGGTTCGCACGAAGGTTCACGACGTGCCCGCTTCGGCCGGCGCCGACGCTCCCCGGCTTTCCCAGCGCTCTGAGCACGCGATCACGCCGGCAAACCGGTGACGGAGGGCATGGTGCACCACACCGACGCAGGCGGCCAATACACCTCCTTCGCGTTCACCCAGTCTCATCGACGCGGGCGCAGGTTGAGCTGGCCGTCAAAGGCGCGCTGGCCGCCGGCGCTCACGACGGGCGCGCCGAGCGCCCGCCACTTGGACCCGAGCGCAAGGGCGATCCTCGGCTTGACGCTGGGAAACTCGAACAGTTCTTCTCATGCAGGCGAGCTCGAGAACTCGGGCCGGCACCGCGTCGAGGCGACCCGGCGTCGGCCCAGGCTCATCAACGCTGAGCGCTTTGAGATGATCCGCGCATGTCGTCGCTGACCCGAGTAGTCGGAGCGTTCTCACGACGGCTTGACCGCCCCGAGCTGTTGGGCGCCGTCAGCGCCGTCGCGCGCCAGGCAGAACGCGAGGCGCTGGGGATCAACGCCGTGCTCGCCAGCACGCTTCGCAGTGATTCCACATACGTCGACGTCGGCGCCAACCGCGGCCAGGTCTTGAGAGAGGCGCTGCGTGTCGCACCGGAGGGCCGCCACGTCGCATTCGAGCCCATTCCAAGGCTCGCCGCGGAGCTCAGCTTGGCATTTCCGGCCGTGGAGTGCAGAGCAAAGGCGCTGGGCGCCCAACCCGAAGTCGCGCAATTCTGCCACTTCCGCAAGCTGGATGGCTGGAGCGGACTGCGCCGCAGCCCAGAGATCAGCGACGAGCGGGGACGCCCTGAGTTCATCGACGTGGAGGTCTCCACGCTCGACGCAGAGATGGCCGGCCGCAAGCCGGGTGTGATCAAGATCGACGTCGAGGGTGCCGAGCTCGCCGTCTTGGAGGGTGGCCGCTCGCTGCTCTGTGAAGCGCGCCCGGTCCTCATATTCGAGCACGTCTCGAAAGCCGGCGAGCTGTACGGCGCGACGCCTGAGGCGCTGTGGGACCTGCTGAGCGAGCTGGGCTACGTGATCTTCTCGGTGACCGGTGAGGGCCCGTTCACGCGCTCCGCCTTCGCGCAGGCCAGCACGATCGTCAACTGGCTGGCCACGCCGGACACCCGGGCGCCGGGTCAGGCGACGGGGTCATAGCCCCACAGCGTGAGGAAATCGCGACCGAGGTAATCGCTCAGCGCGACGACCTCGGGCCTGTAGCGGCGGCGCAGCTCGAGCATGACGCGCTCATCAGACTGTCCGGGGCTGCTGTAGAGCAGGCGGCGGCGGATCGCCTGCGACGCATCGCCGCGCGCACGTCGGGGCAGCAACTTCCTGACGCTCGCCTTCGCGGCACGCGATATCGGGTTCCGTCCCATGTAGAGCTTGCGCACCGCGGCATCCAGGCGCATCGAGCGCACGCGGACCGTCGGGTTGGCCTCGAGCACGTCGATCGGAGACCGGTCCTCAACGTCCAGGAACCGCAGCACCCGTCTCACCGTGGCCTCATTGTCCGCTCTAAAGTCATCGTAGATCAGTATCAACACCTGCTCGGGGGGAAAGAGCGCGTGGTATCGGCGCAACTGCTCGACGTAGTGAACGTGATCTGAGTAGCGAAGCACCCGCTGGCCCTGACGCTCGATCTCCTCATTGGCGACGGCCTTGCCGAGATCCTTCTCCGTCTCGACGTGTTCCTGGAGCAGCTGAAGGTGAAGTGAGCGCACGAAGCTCGCGGGCTCTCTGAGCACGGCGATGATGCGCGCCGCGGGCTGTATCTGCGCAATTGCCATCGCGGCCGTCTTTGACCTGAGGTAGGACGGTGAGGCCTCGCCCGCGCGCTGCTCTGGGCGTGCCTGCTCGAACAGCGACAGGTACTCCTCGAGCGTCTGCGGAAGAGCACTGGCCGGCGAGGGCGGCACGAGGGCACGCAGATCGCTTGCCAGGAACCGCGGCTCCTTGAGCGTTGGCATGTAGATCTGGGGGTGCCGGCGCAGCATCTCATACAGCGCCGTGGTTCCGCTCTTGTGATGCCCGACGATGAAGAAGTCGGGCACCCTCGCCTCTCCTGGACGCTCGCGCGCCGGTTGCTCAGCCGATGCGCTCATGAGACCAAAGCGGAAGGTGGGCGCTCATCGCGGGGCATCCTCGCGAACCCCTCCCGTGAAGCCCCTGCCCCCGCCGCCCTGACCGCCGCCGATACGGTCGTAGCCCCAGAGTGTCACCAGATCGCGCTCGAGATACTCGCTCAGTGCTTCGACCTCTCCCCTAAACCGCTGACGCAGTTCGTTCATGAAGCGCTCATCGACCGCCCCGGGGCTCCCATGGACAACGCGCCGGCGAGCGACCCGTAGAGCATCGCGCCGCAGTCTTTGGGGTGTGAGCGCTTTGACCGTCCCCTTTGCCGCCCGCGAAAGTGGCCCTGCTCCGACGGACACCGAGTGCACGACGCTGTCGAGACGCTGCGAGCGCATGCGCACGGTCGGGTTTGCCTTGATCACCTCGACTGGATGAGTCTCATCCACTCCGAGGAACCGAAACACGCCGCGCACGGTCGCGTCGTTGTCGGCCAGAAACTCGTCATAGAGCAGGATCAGCACCCGCTCGGGCGGGAAGAGCGCATGGTAGCGACGCAACTGCTCGGTGTATCGCACATGCTCTGAGTATTGGAGCAGCTGAGGCCGGTGAGAGCGACGGGGTATATGGCGCCCTTCACGCCTGGCAGCCTCAAGCTCGATCGCATGCCGGAAGTCCTTGCTCGTCTCCACATGCGTCTGCAGCAGCTGAAGGTGCAGGGAGCGCAGGAAGCTCGCGGGCTCTCGCAGGACGGCGATGATGCGGGCGTCGGGTCCTACCTCTGCGATCCTGCCGGCCGCGGTATGAGACCAGAGGTAGGACGATGACGCCTCCCCGACACGCTGCTCGGGTCTCGCCTCCGCGAACAGGGAGAGGTACTCCTCGAGCGTCTCCGGTAGATGCCCGGCCATCGGCGGCTGGAAGCGGGGTCGCATGTCACTCGCGAAGAACCACGGCTCCTTGGCCTCTGGCATGTAGATCTGAGGGTGCTTCCTCAGCATCTCATACAGAGCAGTCGTGCCGGACTTGGCGTGGCCGACGATGAAGAAATCCGGGACCCTCAGCTGAGCGGCACCCTGCGGCGTTATGCGTTCAGTCGCCACTGAGCTCACCCCACAGGCTCACCAGATCGCGATCGAGGTACTCGCTCAATGCGAGCACCTCCGGCCTGAAGCGCCGACGCAGCTCGGCCATGAGCTCCTCTTCAGGCGGCGAGGGCTCCGCGTAGACAAACCTTTGCCGCACCGACTTCAGCACCTTGCGGCGGACTTGCTGGGGTAGGATCGTCGTCAGACCCGCCTTCCCCGCCAGCGAGATCGGGCCACGTCCGACCGATATCGCATGTATGAATTGGTGAAGGCCCTGCGAGCGCACACGCACCGTGGGGTTGGCTTCCCTCACCTCAACGGGGAGCGTGTCATCCACTTCGAGGAAGCGCAACACCTTGCGCACGGTCGCCTCGCTGTCACGCCGGAAATCGTCATAGATCAGGATCAGCATCTGCTCCGCTCCGAACAGCTCCTCGTAGCGACGCAACTGCTCGACATATCGCACGTGCTCTGAATAGAGCAATGCCTGAGGCCAGTAGGTGTAGCGTGGCATCCGGCGGCCTTCACGCCGGGCATCCTCGAGCGCGAGCGCTCGGCGAAAGTCAACCTCCGTCTCCACATAGCTCTGCACGAATTGAAGGTGCAGGGAGCGCAGGAAGCTCGCGGGCTCCCGCAGGATCGCGATGATGCGCGCGCCGGGCTGCACCTCCGCGATCCGAGCCGCCGCCGTATAGGACCACAGATACAGCGCCGATGCCTCCCCCACGCGCTGATCGGGCTTCGCCGCTTCAAACAGGGACGCGTACTGCTCGAGCGTTGCCGGCGTCCCTCCGGGTCGCGGCGGGGTGCGTTCATGCAACTCGGTCGCGAAGAACCAGGGCTCCTTTCCGTCGGGCATGTAGATCTGCGGGTGGCGCCTGAGCATCTGATAGAGGGCAGTGGTGCCACTCTTGGCGTGGCCGACGATGAAGAAGTCGGGGAGCCTCTTCTGTGGCGTGCGGGCCGCGGGGAAGCCGGGCGAGCTCACGGCATCGGCCACGGCACTCTCACCTGCCTGGAGCCGGCCACGCCGTCGCACCGGGTCAAGGCAGCGTGCCCCCGGGCACGCCGGCGGCGATTCTCGAGGCGGAGCGATAGTAGGGGTTTCGCTCCTGCAGGGCAGCTTTCGTGTCAAATGCCGCCAAGCGGCCGTTGAGGATGACCATCACGCGGTTGCACATGTCGAGCGTCGACATCCGGTGCGCGATCGTAAACAGCATCAGCTCGTCCTTGAGCTCGGTCAGGGACTCCTGGATGAGCGTCTCGGATTGCGGGTCCAGAGCGCTCGTGGGCTCATCGAGCACGAGCACTCCGGGCCGCGCGGCAAGTGCGCGAGCGAGGCAGATCCGCTGCTGCTGGCCGCCGGAGACCGCGTCCGCGCGCGGGCCGACGATGGTCTCGTAGCCGTCAGACCACCCCATCACGTCGTCGTGGATGCGGGCGAGCCGGCCCGCTCGCTCGATCGCCTCGTCATCGAGGTCGCGAAAGTAGCGGATGTTGTCCGCGACCGAGGCGTGCAGGAGACGGGGTTCCTGCGGGACATAGGCGACGAGCCTGTGCCAGTCGTCGCGAGCGAACTGCTCCACAGGTTCTCCGTTGACCAGATAGCGACCGTCCTCAGGGGTCCTCAGCTGCAGGAGGATCTGAACCAGGGTCGACTTGCCCGCACCGGATGGGCCGATGATGCCGATGGCCTCGCCGGCGTGCGCCGAGAAGCTGACGTCTGAGAGCACCGGCCGCCCCGGATTGTAGGCAAAGGAGACGTTCTCGAAAGCAAGCGTCTGCACCCCCGCCAGCGGCTCTCGGCCCTGAGCCGGGCTGCTCTCGGCATATCGCCGCTCCGCCTCCTGCAGACGCTCGATGAACGGCAGCGACTGCTGGAGCGACTGATATGAGGCCTGCACCCCCTGACCGTTCTGTGCCGCACGCACGAGCAGCAGGACGACCGCCCCGAGCGATCCCGCATGCCCCGCACCCGAGGTGTGCAGAACCGCGAGGCCGACGATGACCAAGAGGTAGATGGTGCTTTGATAGAGATTTGGGATCAGCCTGGCGAGCACCTGGGTGCGAAAGAAGAAATACCGACACGCGTCCACCAGGCGGGCTATTCGTTCGAACTGAGCCCCCATCACGCCGAAAACCTGCGTCTCCTCGGCGAGCCGGTTGGCCTCGGCGATCCCGCCTGCATATTCGATCTGGGCCTGGGAGAGCGAGCGGCTGCGCCGGGCTCCCATCGACCTCAGCGGCCGCAGGACCACGAACATCACCACGGCCAGCCCGAACACGACACCGGCGGCCCGCGCGCTGAGCGCCACGGCGGAGGCCATCAGGATCACGAAGGTGAACGAGGCCGTCATCAGGCCCGTCGCCTGAAGCGCGCCTCCGGTCGCCTGGCTCGTCTGGCTGGTCATGATCTCCTGCAGCTGTCCCTCCCGGTCGCGGGACTGCACCCCCCAGGAGGCGCCCGCGAATGCGCTGAAGAGCCTCCTGCGCAGCCCCGCCTGCACCTCGGAGGCGATGCGCGCCGGCAGGATCGACAGCGGCCACTGCAGGAAGATTCGTATGACCGTGAGCGCCAACCCCACCCAGAGGAGCGTCCCGACCGTCGTGTGCAGGTGGAACCCACCGATCTTGGCGTTTACGTGCTTGGAATTGTTCACCAGGGCGGCCGCAACCTGCCCGACGATCGCAAGCGTTCCGGCTTCCGTGAAGCCCGAGATGATGGAGCCGATGCCAAGCGCCACTATCAACCGGCGCCTATCGCCGATCAGCAGGTCCAGGCGCGAGCGCATCGAGGAGGGCGGCTCGGGTTCACCACCCTTCCGTGAACGAGGGAAGCTCATACAGCGCCCGCAGGGCGCACCTGGCCGACCGTGCGCACGGCAACTCTGCGCGCGGCGAGCGCGCGCCCGGGGCCCACGAGCCAGTATGCACCTATGCCCGCCGCGAACCACAAGTACGGCGCGATCGACGAGCTCGCCGACACGGGTCCATCAAAGCCCATGAAGAACTGCGCGATCAGCGGCGCGAACACCGCCGCGAGATATATCTGCAACTCGAGGTCTGCGAAATCGCGCAGTCGGCGGACTGCGAGTATGCCCAGCCTGATCACGAAGGCGCTCCACACGATCAGGCCCGGCAGCCCCAGTTCGTCAACCAAAAAGTTGTACTGGGTCTCGGAGTTGACGTTGTGGCCTTCCAGCTCTTCGGTCACCTTGCCGCCGAAGGATCCGGCGGCGCCCGCGGTCCCGAGGCCGAAACCGAAGGGATCGTGCACCAGATCATGCGGGATCGAGAGGATCTCCCCTTGCTTGTAGGTGGTCGCGGTCGTCGCCGCGCTGCTCGGGGAGATGCTCGCGTAGCGCGAGAAGACTCCTTCGCCGACCGCCGATATGAACACGACGCCGACGGGGAGTGCCACGGCCAGGACCACGAGCAGCGCAAGCAGCGGACGGGTCATGCGACGCCCGGCGCTCAGGGAGAGCATCGCGTAGAAGAACACCGTGAGGACGCCTCCGCCCACCTGCAGACGCCCCAGCCCGGTTGCGATGGCTGCCATCGCACCGAAGCAGAGCAACACCAGCGCCCAGCGACGCTTGCGCATGGTCGCCAGGAGCGCGAAGGTGCCGGCGATGGCGACAACGCCGAAGCCGCCGCCCACGCCGCTCTGATCGCCCAGCCCCATCGGGCGGACACGCGAGACCCCTTCGCTCTTATATGTCCGTCCCGTGAGCTTGCCCTTGCCGTAGACCTGTTGGTAGTAGCCCGGACCCCAGCTGGCCACCTGCGCCACGCCCAGCTGCGTCTGATAGGTGGAGACAACCCCGTTGGCGAGCGCCAGCACGCCGAGCACCAGAAACAGCTTGCGCAGGCGGGCCTTGGACCGGATCAGCACATACCCGAAGAAGAAGAACGGGACCCACTGCAGCTGGTCCCTGAAGCCGGCGAGCGTCTTCAGAACGCCTTGGGTCTTCGGATTGAAGGCCTCGATCAGGACCACGAGCACAAAGGCAAGGACCCAGCCGAAGAGCGGAGGCAACCTGACGGGCTCCCTTCTGGCGAGCAGCCGCATGAGCATGCCGAGGCAGACCGCGAGTATCAGCACGTTCTGCAGCGCCGAGACGGCGGTCCCGCCCGAGCTGACGAGCTTGAGCGGACCATCGATGCAGCCGAGGAAGAAAGCGAGGAAGGTGACGCTGATCTCAAGGCGAGTGTTGGCCACGAGCATGACCAGGACCACCGCACCGAGCACGATGCCGAGAACGAGCGGGTAGTTCGGGTTCGGCACCGCCACGGCGACGGCGAGAGCCAGCAGGAGGGGAACCAGCCCGGCTGCGGCGAGCAGGAGCAGGTCGTGGATGCGCCGGTTCAAGACGGCCCGATGCCCCCCTCCGACCGGACTGGGCAGGCGCAGGTGAAGCGCGCTCATCGGCCTATCAGCTTGCCAGGCCAGCCTCGTCGGTCGCCCCGGGGAGAGATCCCATATTTCTTGATCTCCTTGCGCGCCACCCCGTTGGCCACGACGCCGAGCACGGGCGCGGTGTGCGTCCGCATCAGAAGCTGCACGAGCCGCTGCGCTGACTTCTCGCGCGTGTGCCCTAAGCGCGCGACGATCACTATCGCGTCCACCGCGGCGAGCAGTGGCATCACGTCACTGACCTCAAGCGGTGACGGCGCATCTATCAGCACCTGGTCGAAGTCCTCTGCGACCGAGCGCATGATGTCCGTCATCGCCGCGCTCGCCAACAGCGCCGGGGGATTGACGGCCGCCGTTCCCCCCAGCAGCACAGATACGGAGCCATGGCTGCGCGAAGCGAGCGTCGTGGTCGCGCCTGCGCCGGATCGTGCCCGCTCGATGACGGTTTTCGGCTCCGTCAGCGGCACCGCCTGCATCGCCTCCCCGAGCGCCACTCTTCCCGCCAGCACCTCCAGCAGACCTGGCGAACCGTCCACGCCGAGCAGCTTTGCCTGCACGGGTCGCCGGAAGTCGGCCTCGATGACCGCCGTGCGTTCATCCGCTGCGCCTTGGACGAGCGCCAAGTCGGCGATCAGCGTCGACTTGCCGTCTCCGGCGTCTGCGCTGAGGAAGAGGATCGAGCGAGGAGGGTCCCGCCGCTCCTGTTCGAGCATGTTCGCCAACCGCAGCGTGGTGTGAAGCCGGCGCAACGGCTCGAGTAGAAGCCTGGAAGGCTCAAGCTTACCTTCGCGGTGGACGATCGGTCGTCTGACCTGCGGCAGCGCGGTAAGTATCTGGGTCTGGAGAACGCCCTCGATGTCGGCCAGTGAACGCAAGCGGGGGTTGAAGCGACTCAGCGCGAAGGCGGCGATCGCGGCCAGGATGATGGCGATCACGAATCCAAACTCCGCGTTCTTCTTCGGTTGAGGGCCAATCAATACTCCGCCCTTCGCGCGTTTGATCTGCTGAAGATCGTTGACCGCGAGCTGGGATTCGAGCTGGTTGATTTTGCTGCTGAGAGTCGCGGCGCGAATCACGTTCAAGCTGCTGACGGGACTCGCACCTTTGCTCGCCCCTTTGCCTTTTGTCGGCGCGACGCTTGACGTTTCGATCGCGCTCAGCTGCCGGCGCGCGGTCGTGAGAGCCTGTAGGACACCTCGCTCATATTGGGAATGCTTGCGTTTGATATATGCTTGGGCAACTTCGTTCGCGAGCAGCGCAGCCGCCTTCGGGGTGCGCGCTTCGGTAATAACGATAATGAACTGGCCGGCCCCCTTCGCTTTCGCCTTCCCGCGTGCCGCCTGCTTCGCGAGGCGATTGTGCTCTTTGCGCAGCTGCCGGCCAACGGATTCGACTACGATGTCGTTGATGATCGCGGTCTGAGTGTTGGAGCTGGCGCTGATGCTCTTGGCACTGCTCGCCTTTTCGACGACGCCCTGTTCTTCGGAGCCGGCGGCGAGGTAGATTTGCGTCGCCGCTTGGAAGACCTCTGGCTTGCGTTTGTAGTAGAGATAGGTACCCCCGGCGACCAGTATCCCCACAATCAGAATCAGCCACATGCGCCTCCAAATGGGCGCGAAGATCGCTTTCGCGTCGGTAATCTCGTTCATGAGGGTAGGATCCGTCCAGGGCCGGTAACTCAGCCGATATCATCATAGGCAGCAACGTAATTAGACGCTAAAGAGTAGCGGGTCGCTGCTGCGCCGAACAGGCCTGCATGCAAGGATGTTCTGGTGTTCGCCTGCGCAGCTCTCGCCGCTAGGTTCAGGCCCGCGGAGCAGTCTGGGGCATTCGATCGGGAGCGTCGCGTGCCGCGGGCGCTCCGCGGACGCTCGCGGCCGATCGCCAGAAGGCCGCGGCACTTGCCCTGGCCGGCGCGAGCGCGACTGCCCGCGACCACCCGACGATGAACGATCAGCTCAAGCCGCGACTGCTCGTCGTCAGCCACCCCGCGGTGGTGAATGTCAATCAGGAGGTCTACCGCGAGCTCGCCCGACGCGGATGGCCGGTCACGATCGTAGTGCCGAGCCGCTGGCGCCACGCCTATTCGAAGGCTGCCGTGGCCCCGCAGGCACTCCCCGGAATGGAGGCCGCGATCCGGCCCACGCCGATCGCGCTGGCCGGGCGCCCGCAACGGCACTTCTATCTGGCCAGGGCGCGTGCGCTGTGCGTTCGAGCGCGTGCGGAGGTGGCGTTCGTGGAGGAGGAGGCGTTCTCACTCTCGGCGGCCCAGTGGGGTCACGCGCTGAGCAGGCTGGGCATACCGTTCGGTGTCCAGGGCTATGAGAACATCGACCGACACCTCGCCTACCCCGTGCGCCGGCTGCGCTCCCGGGTGCTGAGGGATGCCGCGTTCGTTGCCGCTCGCTCCGAGAGCGCCGCGGAGCTCGTGCGCGCGTGGGGCGCGAGAGGAGAGGTGGGTCTCGCTCCACCGGCCGTACCCGGCTGGCTCGTGCCCGGCCGGGAGAACGGGGGCGCGCAGGCGGGGCGTCCCTTCACCGTCGGCTATGCCGGCCGGCTCGTGCAGAGCAAGGGCCTGATGGACCTGCTTGCAGCCGTGCGCGAGCTCGAGGCCCCCGTGGAGCTGCTGCTGATCGGCGAGGGGGAGTTGAGGGCCCAGCTAGAGGACCAGCCGATCCCAGGTTCGAAGGTCCGCGTCCTCAGCGGGCTGGCCCACGATGAGATGGCGGGAGGCTTCGCGCAGCTCGACGTGCTCGTCCTGCCTTCACGGACCATGCCGACCTGGAAGGAGCAGTTCGGTCGCGTGATCGTCGAGGCCCTCTGGTGCGGCGTTCCCGTCGTCGGCTCGGACTCCGGGGAGATTCCCTGGCTGATCGGGTTGACCGGCGGAGGGCTGGTGTTTGGAGAGGGCGATCACCGTATGCTCGCCGCCCAGCTGAGCAGGCTGCGCGAGTCGCCCGATCTGCGCCGCCGGCTGGCGATGACCGGGCGCGCGGCAGTCGAGAAGCTCTTCACGGTGCCGGCGGCCACCGATCCGCTCGAGCGAATGCTCCTGCGCGCGGCGGGCGCGGCCAGCGTGCGGTGAGGAAGCGCCCGCGGCGGCTTCATTCCTCTGATGCGTCAGCCAGATGCGCGTACAGCTCGTGGTGCTTGGCGACCATGCTTCCCCAGCTGAATCGCAGTGCCGACTGGCGAGCGGCGCGCCCGAGCCGCGCCGTCAGTGCGGGATCGGCAGCGAGCCGGCGCAGACGCTCCGCGATCCCGCTCGGCTCCCGGCTGATCAAGAAGCCATTCTGCTCGTCCTGGATGAGCTCACGGACACCGCTCACTGGCGTGGCCAGAATCGGCAGGCCGCTCGCGGCCGCCTCGAACGTGACCAGCGAGAACGTCTCATAGCTTGACGCGAGCACAAAGGCGTCCCCCAACTCGTAGACGAGCCCGACATCGCGCGTGACCCCCAGCCAGCGCACGGCGTCCCGCAGACCAAGCGAGTCGACGAGCCCTTGATAACGCTTCTCATCGCCGCTCCCGGCCACGAGCAGACTCCAGCCTGGTGCCAGCGCGAGCGCCCTGATGATCGGTCCCAGACCCTTGCGTCCCCAGTCACCGCCGACGAAGACCGCCACAAGCCGATCCTCTCCTATCTCCAACTTGGCACGCAAAGCCCGCGCCTCATCGCTGCGCTGCCCGGGCGAGAATGCCTCGGTGTCAACGCCGTTGTGAATCGTGATCACCCGCTCGGCGAGCTCTGGAAAGTGATCGCGCATCTCAGCCGCCACGCCATCAGAGACGCACAGGAACACGGCGGAGCGATTGGCGCGAAAGCACGCTCGCTCGGCCATCCTCTTGAGAAACCCAACCACCTTGCCGTGAGCGCGAAACAGCCGGGTAGAGCGGCTCGGCGTGACCGGCCCCACCTGGTGGCAGTAGTGGACTGTGACGATGTCGACCCGGTTGAGAACGATCGCACCGGTGGCCTGCACAATTCCTCGCCGGCGTCTGCGCAGCACAAGCGAGCCCACCAGCAAGAACCATGGATAGGCCACCAGGAAGGGGCGCCTCGGCCCGGGCACGCGGTGAAAGGTGACTCCCGCGCTCGCCGGCAGCTCGCACGTGCGAGCGACCACCGTCACTTCGTGGCCCAGCCGTGCAAGGCCGAGGACGAGCTCGGCCAGCACGCGCTCCATCCCCCCGACGGGACCGATGTCGTGGGCTACGATCGTCACATCGCATGGCGGGAAGGTTCTCTGCGACGTGGGCCTTATCTCTGTCTCAACTTGCATGGCGCTCGCCGCTCCGCTCGGTGCCCACCAACCGCCGATGGGTTCCTCGAGGCCTCGGTGAGCTTTTCGAGGCCAGCCGCTCGAGCTCGTGAAAGAACCTCGCGCGCATGGCGACGTCGGTGAAGTCCCGCATGAACCGCTCCCGGCCCGCCTCACTCATCTGCCTGCGCAGCTCGGGAGAGCTCAGCAGGGGTTCGAGCGCGTCGGCCAGATCGCCGGGCTCCCCTGAGCGCGCGAGCAACCCCGTCTGGTTGTGATCGATGAACTCCTTGGGCCCGCCCGCATTCACCGCAACCACCGCCACGCCTCGCGCCATCCCCTCCAGCAGAACGATCCCGAAGGGCTCCGATTCAGACGCGTTGACGAGGATGTCCATCTGCTCAATATAGGGTCCGGCGTCGGGTACCTCGCCGGTCATCGTGACGGCATTCTCGAGCCCCAGCCGCCTGACGAGCGCGGGCAGCGACTGGGCATACTCAGGTGAGAGGCCGTAGGAGTCGCCACCGACGATGACCACGTGGAGGCTGTGCCCGCGTTCGCGCAGGAGCGCCTGGGCCCTCAGCAACCGGTCCTGTCCCTTCCATGGCTGCAGACGTCCCACGAGCCCGACCACGGGAACTCCCGGTGGAAGCTCGAGCGGGGCGGGCTCGATATGTGTGAGAGGCACAGCCGTGCCGGCGTGTACGACGAACGTCTCCCGGACCGGGAACAGCCGCCGCTGAGCCTCGGCGGCGGCCGTCGCATAGCAACCGATCGCCGCCGCAGGAAGCAGGGTCGCGCCCATGTCGATCCAGTCGCCCCACCGGTTGGGAATCGCCTGCTGCCACCAGAGAACGCGGTCTCGCATACCGGCGAGCACGGCAGCCGGTGATCCATACAGGTGCGTCTTTGACGCCCAGTTGAGGATCAAATCGGGTTGGCGGCGGCGGAATACTCCCGCTAGCTGAACGACGGTCGCGACCCATCGGTGAACCTGACGGAGGCGCCCCGCAGGAATCACCTGCACGCGAAAACCGGCTTCGCGAAGCTCATCGGGCCACGGTCCCGGCTCGAAGAACACAAGCTCGAGCTCGTGCCCGCTCTGTTGAGCTCCGTCGAGTATCGCTTGAAGCATCGCCTCGGCACCGCCGAGACGATGCCCCCACGGCACGGTTATGAGTACGCGCATCGGAGCCGCCGAGCCGTCGAGGGGCTCCTGTCGCTGATGCTCTGAACTCGCCTTGCGCCCCGTGGGCTCACGGCCGCAGGTTATCTAAAACGTCGCGACAGGCGCTTCGAGCTCCGCCTCCGAGCAGCTTGCGGATACTATGCTTCCGCGTCCTTTGCTCATGCCACGAAACGAATGAGACACCCCGAGCGACCCTGGTTCGCCCGCATGGGGCGGCACTCGAACAGTGAAAGAACCGTCTTGCCCGTCGACGGAGGCATTGATATGCCGCCGTCTCCTCCGACCTGCCCACCCGGCTGGTCGACCGGCCCCCCGGACTTCGTCGGCGTCGGCGTGCAGCGGTGCGGGACAACCCGGTGGTTCGATCTGATTGCCAGGCATCCAGAGATTTCTCGCTCAGCGGCGGCAAAGGAGCTTCACTACTTCGATCGCTTCTACGCAGGTGGGTGTGGGCCTGCTGAGACGATCGGCTACCACGAGTATTTCCCGCGGGCCGACGGCAGCAAGGTGGGTGAGTGGACGCCGGTGTATCTCAGTGCTCCCTGGATACCAAGCTTGCTCGCGGCCGCTGCCCCCGATGCCCGTCTGCTTGTGCTCCTGCGCGATCCGATCGAGCGGTATCTGTCCGGTCTTGCGCTCGACATCTCGGTCGCGAAGAGACGCGGCGCCCCGCTCAGCCGATATGCACCGCTCGAGGCGTACGTGCGAGGCTTTTACCACGCTCAGCTCGCCGGTCTGCTGCGCCACTTCGACCGTTCGCAGCTGCTGATCCTGCAGTATGAGCGCTGTACGCGCGAACCAGAGTCACAGTTGCGCCGAACATTCGCCTTCCTCGAGCTAGAAGACACGGGGTTCATGCCGGCCCTGGCGGCCCATCCCAAGCGCCAGGCCGAGAAGCCGAGACTCGACCCCGGCACGAGAGATGCTTACGTTCGGGCCTATCAGGATGACGTGCTCAGCCTGATCGAGAGCTTCCCCGAGATCGACCTCCGCCTGTGGCCGAACTTCGCTCACCTGGCGGGCCTCTCGCCGGCGCCGTGACCGTTCGCTATCGGCGCTTCACAGCACACAGCGCCGCGCTCAGATACGGGTAGCGCAGTACCCTGCTCAGCGGCGCATCGAAGACCACCAGCGCTCGAAGCGGAAGGACGAGCGCCCACGCCGTGACTAATCCGAACAGCTTGGTCAGCCTCCGCATGAGGTCGGTCAGCTTCTGAGACACGACACCACTGATGAAACCCTCGCCGGCGACCTCGAGGCCCGCTGCTTCTGCGAGCTGCCTCAGGCGCTCCTGGGAATACCCGTAGCGGACGTGAGACCCACCCTCGACGGGGCTCGGAAGCCGCTCCTCTGAATAAAGCGGGCGGTGAGCATCGAAAGGGGTGCTCAGCAGCAGTTGCCCACCGGGCCTGAGCAGTTCGGCAAGGGATCTGACGAGGCCCTCGTCGTCGCTGACATGCTCGATCGTCTCGAAGCAGATGATCTGGTCGAACGTCCCCAGGCTGACCCGATGATCCTCAAGCTCGCGCAGATCGAGGATCCGGAACGCGATCCCCTTCACACCCAGAGCGTCGGCCCTGCGGCTCGCGTCCTGCTGCTCACGCGTCGAGAATGACGCCGCCACCACCTCGTTCCCAGCCCGCGCCGCGTAGATGCTGAAAGCGCCGTTTCCACAGCCCGCGTCGAAGGTCCTCGCGCGTCCATGCCGCAGGTGGCGTCGCAGCCACAGCCATCGGTCCAACACGCAGGGATCGCCGTGGATGAGCAGAGAACGCCAGCCGAGAACTCGGAGCATCGTGTCCGGCATCACCGAAACATATACGACGAACCCTGGGCCGGCGACGAGCGTAATCCGGCGGGTACCCTAGCCCGTGGTGCATGCTTCTGTCCCCCAGCCCATTTCCGGTGAGCGCGTTACCCTCGTGCACGACTACCTGCTGGTGATGCGCGGTGCCGAGCGCACATTCGCCGCCATGGCCGACCTCTATTCCCAGGCTCCAATCTTCACCCTCCTCTACGACGAGCGGGCCACAAACGGGCGCTTTGCGGGCCACGCGATCGCCACCTCGCCGCTCCAGCACTTCGGCGTAGGCCAGTCAACGTTCAGGCGGCTGCTGCCACTCTATCCATGGGCCGTCGAGCGCCTGAGGCTGCCCGCCTCAGACGTGGTGCTGAGCAGCAGCAGCGCCTTCGCCCACGGCGTGCGCGTGCCGACGGGTGCTGTACACGTCTGCTACTGCTACACCCCGTTTCGCTATGCCTGGTATGAGGAAGACCGTGCCCTGAGCGAGGCCTCGCCACCGCTGCGTCCGCTGCTGCGCCGGCAGTTGCAGCGCATACGTCGATGGGACCTCTCCGCCAGTCAGAGGGTCGACGCCTACATCGCGATCTCCGAGCTCGGTCGTGATCGGATCAGGCGCTACTACGGGCGCGACGCCCCTGTCATCCATCCACCGGTCGAGACCCACCGCTTCGCGCCCGGCAAGCCCGGTGACTCGCTGCTGATCGTCTCGGAGCTAGTCCGCCACAAGCGCCTACATGTCGCGCTCGAGGCAGCCCGTCGCGCGCGCGCGCCGATCCGTATCGTCGGCTCCGGGCCCGATTACGCCGCCCTCAGCGAGGCCTACCCAGAGGCCGAGTTCCTCGGGCGCGCCAGCGACGAGGAGCTCGTAGGACTCTACGCGGGGGCCCGCGCGGTGGTCGTACCCAGCGTGGAGGAGTTCGGCATCACCGCGGTCGAGGCCCAGGCAGCCGGACGGCCGGTCATCGCCGCCGCAGCGGGCGGAGCGCTTGAGACGGTGCTCGAGGGGCAGACCGGGCGCCTAGCGATCCTCGACGACGTCGAGTCCTTTGTCGCGGCGATCAAGGGCATCGACGAACTCGACTTCGACCCCGCGCGTGCGGTGCAGAACGCCGAGCGCTTCTCGGTCGCCGTCTTTCAGCGCCGCCTCTCAACGCACTTGAAGGGAATTCTCCAGGCCAAAGGCGAATCGGGCTAGCGCAGGGGCGGTGCGCGGCTGCTGGGCGCTCAGTCGATACCGTCATAGCCCCAAAGCGTCACTAAATCGCGGTCGAGGTACTCGCTCAGCGCGACGACGTCAGGCTTGAAGCGACGACGCAACTCGATCATCAAGCTCTCATCGGGCGGGCGTGGGGTGCCGAACAAGATGCGATCCCGGATCGAAACAGCCGCCTCGCGGCTCAATTGTCGCGGCGCGAGCGCTTTGACCGCTGCCTTTACGGCTCCTGAGGCCGGACCTCCTCCGGTGGCTACCCTGTGCGCCAGTTCGTGTAGTCGCTGCGAGCGTACGCGAACCGTTGGGTTGGCCTCCGTCACCTTAATTGGATACGTGTCGTCGACCTGAAGGAAACGCTCCACTTCGCGTAGGGTCGCCGCGTTGTCGCGCCGGAAGTCGTCGTAGATCAGCGTCAACACCTGCTCTGGTGGGAATCGCGCGTGATAACGGCGTAGCTGCTCGACGTAGCGGACATGCTCTGAATACAGGGTGGCCTGCGGCCGATGGGAACGGAGCGGAAGATGTTTGCCTTGACGCCTGTCCTGCTCGAGGGCGATGGCCTTCCTCAGATCCTTCTCAGGCTCGGTATAGGACTGCACGAATTGAAAATGGAGCGAGCGCAGGAAGCTCGCCGGCTCTCTGAGGACCGCGATGATGCGCGCAGCAGGCTGCACATCCGCGATGCGCTCCGCGGCGGTGCGCGACCATAGGTACACGGCAGACGCCTCGCCAGCCCGCTGCTCCGGCCTCGCATCGTCGAACAGCGACAGGTACTCCTCAAGCGTCCTTGGAGTCCAACCGGTACCTACGGGTCGCGGCGGGGCAGGGGGGTGAAACTCATCCCCGAAGAACCACGGCTCCTTGGCCTTGGGCATGAAGATTTCCGGGTGCCTCTTTAACATGTCGTAGAGGGCGGTCGTGCCGCTCTTGGGATGGCCGACTATGAAGAAGTCCGGGACCCTCTTCTGCGGGGCCCGCGTGTCAGGTTCGGGCTCAGTCGATACATTCATAGCCCACACAGTGTAAGGGAATAGAGTTCGCGATGCCTCGGTGATCCGGGCCGACGCGGCGGGCGGAGCGCCGGGGGACGGTGCTCAACGGGGCAGACCGGGCGCGTTGCACGCCGGGTCCGCGGGCAGGTTAGAGAAGACCGCGAACGCGCCGATCCCCGTCGAAATGCGCTACAGGTACCTTGTGGCGAAGCTTTCCAGGTTCTCCAAGCCGCAGTACATCTTCCGCCCCAGTCAGCTTCTTAGGCGGGCTGCCCTTCGCCGGGGCGAGGCCGAACCGATCGTGCAGACGCCATGGCGTTGCCCGATGCTCATCGCGCGCGAGGACACTATCGGCGCCGGGATCGCCCGCATGGGGGTGTACGAGCTTCCCGTCTCGGAGACGATCTGGCGGCTCGCCGCAGGAGACGCGCTGGCGCTCGATGTCGGGGCCAACATCGGCTACTTCACCGGGCTGCTCGCATGTCGGGCCAAGGAGGTCATAGCGCTCGAGCCCAACCCGCGGCTGCACCGCTTCATCACCGCCAACATAGACTGCTGGCGCGGCATCGGAGAGAAGGTGCGGCTGGACACCCGGGCCGCGTCCGACAGCGACGGCACGGCATTGCTGCACCTGCCGGCCGCGTATGCGAACAACTACGGCCTCGCCACGCTTGAGATTTCCGAGGGCACGGTGTCCTACGAGGTCGGCTCCGTACGTCTGGACGAGCTCATCGCGGGACGCGCGGTCGGTGTGATGAAGATCGACGTCGAGGGCCACGAGATGGCCGCGCTGAAAGGCGCTCGCGACTCGCTCGCCGCGGGCCTGATCCGCGACATCATCTTTGAGGACCACCGACCGCTTCCCTCGCCTGTCTCCACGATGCTCGAGTCGGCCGGCTTCTCGATCGCGGGCATCACTCAGACTCTCTTCGGGCCGACTCTAGCCCCCCCCGACCGCGTCCATGAGAGCTGGGATGCGCCAACCTACCTCGCCACGCGCGACCGCGAGCGCACAGAGCAGCTGATGGCTGCGCGCGGCTGGCGCTGCCTGCGCGGTCGGCACTAGGACAAACGAACCTCTCGTGAGGCCTCGGCGACCCAGCTGGCACGGTTCTCAAGACCCCTAGCCGCTTCTCCGCGAGCTTCGGTGCGTTCTATAGGGTATGCCGAGGATGCCTGCAAGGTCACTTCATATCGCGTGGCTCGGGGCCGGGCCGGGCGTGAAGGAAACCGGAGGCGTTCCCGGCGTCGCGACCGAGCTTCTATGCGGCCTTGCGAGCCTTGGTCACCGTATCGACTGCTTCTTTCCGGGCACTGGTCACACAATTCGCGAGCGGCTTGCCGACGAGGAAAACCTCACGTTCTTCTGGGGGACGAGCAACTGGCGCTGGCACCGCTGGTACAACCGTTCGAAACTCGGAGTTCTCATGACGGGCCTGTTCTCTCGCGGCCTGGCGTCGCTGCGGCTTCGCCAAGAGGTGCTTCGCAGACACCGGCAGGACCCCTATGACGTCATCTACCAGTTCTCGAACATCGAGACGCTCGCAATGCCCTCGGACCTCAGACACAAGGTGCCGCTCGTCATTCATCCCGAGACGCACATCGCGGGCGAGCTGAGGTTCCTCATCGCAGAGCGCCGCCTGGCCCTTCGTTGTCAGCCCGCTTACATCTTCGCGATTGCGGTGACGATGATGAGCCTGCGCGCACGTGTTCAGCGAGTGCGAATCCGACGTGCCCGCCTGCTCATTTGCATCAGCAGCGTCTTTCGCGATCATCTCGTCCGGGACTACGGTTTCCCGCGCGAGGGTACGATCGTCGTTCCCAATCCCGTCAGGCTCTCACCGTTCACCGACGCGGACACCGACAGAGGGCTCGGAGCGCCGCCGGTCCTCGTCGTGCTCGGACGCATCGCGGTTCGGAAGGGGGTCGAGGATGTCGTTGCCCTGGCGGCTGCCCTGCTGGAGCGCAAGGTCGATGTTCGGATCCGGGTCGTTGGCGGGCCGAGCCTTTGGTCGGACTACACGCCGCTGCTCGAGGATCTGCCGGGCGAGAATGCCGAATACGTCGGGCGGCTCCCCCCCGCCCAGATCCCGGCGGAGCTCGCCAGCAGCGACATCCTTCTGCAGGTGAGCAGGTACGAGCCGTTCGCGCTGACCGTGGGTGAGGCGCTCGCGTCCGGCGTGCCGGTCGTCGCGACGAGCGAGGTCGGTGCCGTCGAGGGGGTGGACAGCACGGTCGCCGCGACGGTCAAACCAGGCGACATCGATGCCATGTGCGAGGCGATCGTGACGATGATTGACCGCTTGAAGAAGTCCCCGCAAGCGATCAGATCGACGGCACGCGCCGAGGCCGAACGGCTGTTCGCGCCCGATCTCGTCTGCCGGAGGATCTCCGATGCGCTCGAACGCCTGCTCGAGGGTGAGAAGGAACTCGCTGCCTCTGATCACCGCATGACCGCTGAACCCGATCATGCCGCGCTGAGCTGAGCGCGAGTGGACGCTCGAAGCGCCGCGCTTTCGAAATAACTGCCACGATCCCGGCCACCATGCACGTAGACCCATACATCGTTCTCGGGAGCGCGATCATCGGCTTTCTCGTCGGCATGACCGGCGCCGGGGGCGGCGCGCTGATGACGCCGATGCTGATCCTCTTGTTCGGCGTGCAGCCCTCAGCGGCGATCTCCAGCGACCTGGTTGCGGCCGTCGTGATGCGCCCTTTCGGGGCCGGCGTACATCTGCACAAAGGCACCGTCAACCGGCGCCTGGTCGGATGGATGGTCCTCGGCTCGGTTCCGATGGCCTTTCTCGGGGCCTACCTGCTGCATCTGATGGGTCACGCGAAGGCGGCTCAGCAGAACATCCAGATGGCGCTCGGCGCGGCACTCTTGCTCGGAGCGGGAGCGATGGTGCTGCGCTACATCCTCGACCGCCGCAGCGGAGAGACCCGCGGGGGAGTCGTTCACGAAGTGGTCGTGCACCCGGCCCGCACCGTCGCGATCGGGATGATCGGCGGGGTCATCGTGGGGATGACCTCGGTCGGATCGGGCTCACTGATGATCATCCTGCTGCTCTTCCTCTATCCCATGCTGGGCGCCAACCAACTCGTCGGAACCGACTTGGCCCAGGCCGTCCCGCTGACCCTCGCGGCGGCCCTCGGAGCCCTCGCATTCGGCCACGTCGAGTTCGGGGTCACGACATCACTCATCATCGGCAGCGTCCCCGCCGTGCTCGTCGGCTCGCTGCTGTCATCGAGCGCCCCCGACCGCTACGTGAGGCCCGTCATAACGTTCGTGGTCGCCGCCTCCGGACTTAAGTACGTGGGGGTCGGCACGACCGCCTTGGGATGGATCCTATGCGCCATCCTGCTCGCGGCCGCTTCGGCCTGGCTCGCATACAGCCGGCCGTGGCAGGGCGCAGCAGAACAGTGAGGTCGCCCACCGCTCGCACCACCGAGCGTAGCGCGCGCCCGCGCTGAAGATCTCTCTGGACGTTTGTTCGGTCACGGCCCTCGACGATAAAGCTCCCAGCGATCGCATTCCGAGTAGAGGAATGGGCCGAGTTCACTTGAAAGTAAGGGCTCGGGGCCCTCTTCGACCTAAAGAGATCGCATGCTCTTCATCCTCATCCCCATCGTCTGGCTGGCCGTGGCGACGTTCATCGTGGCCGTCTGCCGCAGCGCGGCGGACGGCGACGATGCGCTCATCGCGGGTGCTGAGCGCAGCCCCTCAAAGGCGGCTCGACCCGAGCTCGTCCTACGTGAGCAGGACCCGGCGCGCGCGCGAGAAGACCGCCGGCTCGGGGCAGGCGAACACGCAAGAGCGCGCGGCGAGCGCGCGGCGCGCTCGCCGGCACGATCCTGAGCTCCCTTTTGGCTTGCGGCTCACGGCTGGGTCGACTGCGCGCGGCGAGCGCGGGACTGCCGAGGGAGCCGAGCCCGAACGGCGTTCCGAACGCCGGCGCGAAGGCGTGCGCCATCGAGGAGCGAGGCGAGAAGAAGCTCGAGGCCACCTCGTACGGGTCGGCCGTTCACCATGTCGGCGGATCCCGCTCGGTAGTAGTAAAAGCCCCACGCTCGCTTTCGACGTCTGAACCGCCTCCAGAGCGGCGCTGAAGCCTGCAGGCTGGCGAACTCATCACGGCCGATGGGAGCTTGGCCGGCCGCGCGCCTTCGCTCGTTCTCGGTCAGGCGCAAGACATTCTGTTGCAGATCCCAGAAGCGATCGTGTTGCACCGAACCTGCCCGCTTGCGGTAGTAGACCAGCGGCTCGGGCAGGTTGATCACGACCCCTCGATCAGCCATTCGACAGAAGAACGGGTAGTCATCTGCCGCCCCGTACTCGGTCGTGTAGCCCCCGACAGCGAGAAAGTCTGCGCGGGAGAACAAGGCCGAGGAGTGGATTACGTAGAAGATCCTGCCCGCTCGCCTGAGGGCTTTGTAGTCGTCCTCGGTAGTGGGTCCCATGATCGCTGGAGAGAGGACCCTTTTCGCGTCGTTGATGTTGTAGCCATGCGTGCCGAGAAGGGCTATTCGCTGGCTTCCTTTCCAGTGACCGAGGAAGGCTGTCTGGCGCTCGAGCTTGGCGGGAGCCCAAACGTCATCTGAGTCGCAGTTTGCGATCCACTCCCCGCGCGCCGCCGCGATCCCCGCATTGCGCGCCGCTGCCGCACCCGAACGGGAGGAGAGCCGTATGTAACGAATGGAAACCCCGCCCGCCTGACGGGTTGCGAAGTCGCGCACAAACTGCTCGGTGTCATCCTCGGAGCCGTCGTCGGCCACGATGATCTCGGCGGGAGGCGTCGTCTGGTTGACGATCGACGCGAGCGCATCGCCGATGCGCCCGACATCGTTGTAGGTCGGAATGATTACGGAGATCGAGGCCGGATCGGGCGCAGCGCTCACGGGCGGCGCCTGCCTTCACGCAGGAGCAGGTTGCTCAGCCGAGCCGGTCATAGCCCCAGAGTGTAGTGAGGTCGCGGTCCAGGTACTCGCTCAATGCAACGACCTCCGGCGCGAAGCGGCGACGCAACTCGATCATCAAGCTTTCATCCGGCGGCCGGGGGTTGCTGAAGATGATGCGATCCCTGATCGCCACAGCCGACTCACGGCTGAGCGCTCGCGGCGCGAGCGCCTTGACTGCTGAGCGCAGCGCGCGCAAGGCGGGGCCTTCTCCGGCTGCTGCTGTGTGCAGCAGGGCGTGCAGTCGTGGCGAGCGCACGCGGACCGTGCGATTGGCCTCCCGTTCGGCGAGGGGCTGGGTGTCGTCGACTCCCAGGAAGCGCTGCACCTTGCGCACGGTCGCCTCGTTATCCCGCCGGAAATCGTCGTAGATGAGCACCAGCACCTGCTCCGGGGGAAACAGGGCGTGATAACGGCGCAACTGCTCGACATATCGAACATGCTCGGAATAGAGCGTGGAACCGGGCCAGTGTGAATTGCTTGATGCATCGCCCCCTTGGCGCCTTGCCCGCTCGAGAGAGATCGCCTTGCGCAGATCCTTCTCGGGCTCCAAATATGACTGCACCAGTTGAAGATGGAGTGAGCGTAGAAAGCTCGCAGGCTCTCTCAAGACCGCGATGATGCGTGCAGCAGGTTGCACATCTGCGATGCGCCCGGCGGCAGTGCGCGACCAGAGGTACACGGTCGACGCCTCCCCGGCGCGCTGCTGCGGCGCGGCTGCATCGAACAGCGACAGATACTCCTCGAGCGTGCCGGGGGTGCTGCCATGACCCATGGGCCGGGGCGGGGTGGGAGGCTGCAACTCATCGGCGAAATACCACGGCTCCTTGACCGGCGGCATGTAGATCCCCGGGTGGCGCTTGAGCATGTCATAGAGCGCGGTCGTGCCGCTCTTGGGATGCCCGACGATGAAGAAGTCGGGGACTCTCCTGCCCGGCGCATGCGCGGGGACTTGGGACTGGGGCGCTGCCGTCATAGCTCCAGAGTGTGGCGAGATCGCGAGCGATCTGCGCGTTCACGGCCTGGGTCCTCGGCTTTAGGCGGCGAGCGAGCCGATCATCGAGCTTTCATCCGCCGCCGGCGGCGCATCAGAGGCCGCGGCGCCCGAGGACGTGCGGCACGGTCCGCAGCAGGATCTTGATGTCGCTCCAGAGCGACCAGTTGGCGACGTAGAGGTAGTCGATCGCGACCATCTCCCTTAGGGGGACGCGCGCAGGGCCAAGGATCTGCCAGGGGCCGGTCATGCCGGGCATGAGCTCGAGCCGCCTGCGGTGCCATCCCTCGATGCGCTGGTCCTCCTCGATGATCAGCGGGCGCGGTCCGACGAGGCTCATCTGGCCCATGATGATGTTGAACAGCTGCGGCAGCTCGTCCAGGGCGCTCCTGCGAAGTAACCTCCCGACGCGGGTCATGCGCGGATCCTCGGCGATCTTGAAGAGCCCCTCGCGCGCCTCGTTGCGGTGGATCAGGGACTCCTTCAGTTCCTCTGCCTCCGGAACCATCGTGCGAAACTTGAACATGTAGAAGCGCCTTCCATGCCGGCCGACCCGCAGCTGACGGAAGAAGACGGGTCCGCGGCTGTCGAAGTTGATCGCGATCGCGATCGCGATCATCAAAGGTGAGACCGCGAGCAGCCCGAGCGAGGCCCCGAACAGGTCGAAGCAGCGTTTGAACGCGGCGGAGGAGCGCGTGAGGTCGAAGCGCCTGACACCCATCACCGTCACGCCGTGCAGGTCGTCGAACTCGACCGATGACCCCACGACCTCGAGCAGCCGCGGCAGCACGCTCACCTTCACGCCGACCGCCTTCAGCGTGCGCACGAGGTTCAGCATCTCGGCGCCGTCGGCGCTCGAGGGCGCGATTATCGCGCGATGCACATCAAGCGTCTGCGCGAGGTCGCGGATCTCCGAGAGCCTCGGCCCGGAGAAGGTGTCCGTCGACCAGGGCCCGGTCTCCTCGAGATCGAGATGGGCGACGACCTCCGCCTTGACCCCGCCGTGAGCGCTCATCTTCGAACGAACCGTCTCGGCCGACATCTCGTCGCCGATGAACAGGCAGCGCTCGGTCGGCGCGATGTGCAGCGCGATCACTCGAGCCGCCGATCGCGCGAGGATCAGGAACGCTGCCAGCGAGAGCCAGAGGAACAGCGCCTCGCGACGGTCGAGCTGGCCTCTGACGATGAGCCCGCCGGCCAGCCACGCCACCAGGGCGCAGAGGGTCGCGAGCTGGAAGAGCTTGGGCGTCTCATCGAGCGTCGTCTTGCGAAGGAGCGTCTCGTCCCGGTCGTAAAGGCCGGTGATCTTCGCTGCGATGACGAGGATCGGTATGCCCGCGATCGCGTCCCAGGTCAGCTGCAGAGAGCGACGCGAGAGCTCGACCGTGAGCACGAACGCGCCGACGATCGCGACCACGTCTGCGACCAGCAGCGTCCGGCGAAAGAGCGCGTCCCGGCGTTTGGTGGCGTCGGTCCCGCGCACCCCGGCGGTCGTCGGCGTCACCGCACGAGGCCGGCGCGCCTGCGCCCCCCCGCGCGCCCCGGCCAGCGGCGGGCCGAAGCTCACTCCCGCCGACTCGGTCCCACTCCTCGCCTCGACACCCATCGTGAATCCCGCCTCCTTGCTTGCAACCCCTTGCACCAGATGATGCGCCCCTGAACTCGAACAAATGTCGAGATTTCCTGACTTCTGCTTTAGGCGCGCATCATAAGCATCGGCGGCACATAAAGCAAGCCGCACACGAAAGATGGCCACGAGCGGCTCCTTGGCACGGGCGAAGGCGCGCCTCATGGCCCAAACCGCGCCGAGCCCCTCTCAGGCTGTTTGCACCGCCCCATCTGACCGGGACTCGCCAGCCGGCGGCGCCCGCGGAGCGTCGAGGCCTGAAGGCCCCAGGGGGACTGAAGGCGCCAGGGCCCACCTGACGCCCGAGAGAAGTACCTCGGGCCGCCCCTTGATCGGGGCGGCCCGAGCGCTTCGGCCTAGAGCTCCTTCACTTCAGCTGCGTCCCGTCAGCTCCGTGCTCCTTGGTAGGCCGCTGCGAGGACTCTCGCCTCGGCTATTCGAACGTCACTTCTTTGACGCCCGCCAGCGCCTCTTTGTCGAGTTTCGACGGGAGCCTTTCGTAGTCGTGGTTTACGATCAGCACCTGTCCGCCTTCGCTTGCTTCACTGAGCTCAAACGAAACGTAGTTCGAGGCCGTTGTGGCCTCGCCCACGGTTGTTCCGGGAGCCGACTTGTAGTTCTTGATCAGCAGGTCGTAGGTGAGACCGCAGATCGAGTACTTCGGCTGTTTGGTCGACGTGGTCACTTCGCTCCACGATTCCGTGGTGTGTTTCGGCGGGAACGTGGTCGTGCCGTTCGTGTACTTCTCTTTGGCACAGTTCGAGTTCGACAATGTGGCCGACTCTTCGTTGTCGGAGGGATCGGCGTATTTCGCTTTGCTCACCGTGCCGTTGTCCTGGACCTTCGCCCAGAACGTCGTCTTGCCCGGGCCGCCTTCCGGGGGAATGAATTTCGCGTTCGCACGGGTGTCCGCGAGGTTCGCGTAGGCAATCGTGCCGGCCGTTTCGCCGACCAGTTTGATCACTTCGCCATTACCCTTCGCCGGTGGCTTTTTCACCACGACCACGCCTTTGGGCCAGGTCGTGCTTTCCGGGCCTTCAGCGACTTGGTTCCAGGTCTTTTCTTCGCCTTTTTCGGTTTCAAATTTTCCAGGGTAAAGGAGGCTCAGGTACTTCTTGAAGATGTGGGTCGTACCCGACTGGTCCTCCCGCACGACGCGCAGGATCTGGGTTTCTGGGCTGCAGCCCGTGCCGCTCAGTTTGTCGCCTGATTCGGTGATTTCACTCCACTTGCTTATCGTACCGCGGAAGATGCCCTCGAGCACCGTGTTGCCGAGCACGAGGCGACCTTCGGGGTGTTTTTTCACTGCTTCGCTCGTTGCCGTGCAGCCTGCCGGCAGGTGCATGATGATCGCGTCCGAGCCCTGCGCTACCGGGATCTCCTCGATCGTCGATTTGACGCCTTTTTCGATTTCGGCTTTCTGCGCCGTGTTCGGCGGTTCGTCCGTGCCGACGTAGGCCCACGCACCCGATTCGACGGCGTGCCCGTTGAGACCCCACTTTTCCATGCCGGTCCCGCTGCCGGTGGATTCGTAGGTTGCCGTTGGGGAAGATCCTTTGCACGCTTCGGCGTTTCCTGAGGTGTTGAAATCAGGATTCCACACGTTCAGCTGCGCGGGCTTCTGGAACGACGAGCCGTTGCCTTTGATGTTTTCGCCCGAGCATTTTGTGCCTAGGCTCGCATTTGCGGCACCTGGCGCCGCGAGCGCCACGACAGCAACCACTGAGAGAGCGCACGCCGGAATGATACGGCGCGCGGAAACAGACTTCATTAGGTTCTTACCTCCATCGTTTAGCAGGCTTCCCTTGCTAAGAGACGAGAGCATCCGCCCTCGCGGAAACTGTCGCATCGTGGTGGCGGCCCGGGGTTATCAAGCTGTGACACCCCTGCAGCCGCCGCATTTCTTCTCAGGCTCTTCACATCTGCGCGGCGCGACGGGAGCGACGCGACGCTGGCGGGGAGCGCGGACCGGGTCCTCCTCGCCCGGCGCCCTTCTCTGCTCGCTCTTACCTAGTGCTTGCCGTGCCGTTGCGCGCGCAGGGTTACGAGCACCAGGGTCGTGTGCTTTGTCCCCGTGGAGTCGTGCGCGGTGATCGTCGCGCGCACCCGCAGCGTGTGCGAGCGCGAGAGCAGCGCACGCGCCTTCGCCGAGAGATGCAGCGTCACGGCCTTGACGTGCCCACCGAGCACCGTGAAGGAGCCGGTGGCGAGGGTGAGGACCGCCTTGTGCCTGCCCTTGCCCGCGCTGATCGCGTTGAGGGTCCGCAGCGTCACAGTACCTACGCAGCTGCTCTCCCCGGCCGGGCAGCTCACCTTCAGCACGAGGGTGCCGGACGAGCTCACCGTCACGGACGTCGCCGCCAGCTTCGCGTCGGGCCCGGGCCCGAATGCGAGCACGGCCGCTTTGGGCGTTACCGCCGTGGGCGTTGCCGCCGTGGGCGTTGCCGCGACCGGCGTGGTTGCGGTTGGGCTGGACGTGGTTTCGGTTTTCGTGGTTTCGGTTCTCGGCGTTTCGACTTTGATCGTGAGGGTCGCCGCTTTGCTGCTCAGGCGTGGGTCGCTGACGACGAGTTCGGCGGTGTAGCTCCCGGCCGCGTGATAGGTGTGCTTGATCGTGGGCGTGCTCGTTTCGGCTTTTTCGCCGTCGCCGAACGTCCAATGGTATTTCAGCGATTCGCCGTTCGGGTCGCTGGACGCACTACCGCTGAATTCGACTTCCTGGCCCACCGTGGCCGAGCTCGGCCCGCGAAGCACGGCCGTGGGCGGCGCCGCTGCGATCACGAGCTTTTTCACGATCGTGATTTCCGGGGTTTCCAGATCGTCGGTCTGGATCTTCTCGGTGACCGTGACTTCGCCCAGGTTCTTGAACGCGTGCGTCAGCGCGGGTTCCTGGTACGCGCCCGGGCCGCCCGCTTCACTGGCTTCGCCGTTCGAGAAGCTCCATTCGACTCCAACGGCGTTCGCTGTCAGTTCTGAGGAAAGCTTCACGGCGGTCCCGGCCGGCACATTTTCAGAGCCGGTGATTTCCTTGCCGCTCACTTCCGCGCGCATAGGAGCCGCGGCCGCGGTCGGGCAGCCTCCCCCTCCCGGGCCGAATTCGAGGATTTCCACAGCGTTGGAGCCAAGCGTCGGAGAGCTGAGGACGAACAGCTTCGACTTTTCGCCGCCCGCCACCATCGCGTAGCTTTCCCCAAGGAAGCCGATCGAGCACCTGCCTTCTTCCTGGCCGCCCGTCCAGCCGTGCTCAGAGACCGTGACCGCTTCCCCGTTCTGGGCGTAGTTGAGAGCCAGAACCGCCGGATAACTACCCCCTTCAACCAACTTGCCTTCTTTCAAGGCGAAGCGGTTGAGTTCCGCGGACACGTAGAAGGTCCCTTCATCGCCGGCCCCGGGCGCGTAGGAGAGAACCGCTCCCTCGTTGGCGGCCGCCGTGCTCGTCGAGCCGAAGGACCTGAAGAGTTTCTGCGCAGCCCCGAACCCGAACGCCACGCTCGGCGCACCGGTTTCGTTCACCGGAACCTGCATAAGCTCGTTCGTCCGCTCGAAGAAGACCCTCCCAGTCTGCGAGACCGCAGGCGAATCGGAGCCTTCTTCGGCTACCCCTCCTTCTTCGCTCACCGTCTTCGGCGAGACATAACGCTTGCCCGCCACCCCCGCTTCAGTGATCCGCTGCAGCGCGAAGTGCTTGGCGGGCTGTTCGCTCGTGCCCTCATCCACTTCCCCGAGGATGATCACTTCATGACTCGTGGGATCGACGGTAATGCCCGCGGGTTCCAGAAGCGCACCGCCCTGTGCCGCCGATTCAGCCTTCAAGGTCGCGAACCCCGCGATAACGCCCCCTT
>JBEKXJ010000041.1:0-29581 GCA_049512215.1 Solirubrobacteraceae bacterium | reverse complement strand
CGCCCGCGTGGATGTCGCGCGGTTCGGCTTCGAGGCCTTCCGGGCCTCACCCCGCCAGGCGGACCTGCTGATCCTCTCCGGGCGCGTGTCGATCAAGATGGCCCCGATCGTTCGTCGCATCTACGACCAGATGCTCGAGCCCAAGTGGGCGATCTCGATGGGCGCCTGCTGCTCCTCGACCGGGGTATTCAACAACTATGCGCTCGTACCCGCAGACAAGTTCATGCCGATCGACGTGCACGTCCCCGGCTGTCCGCCCCGTCCGGAGGCGCTGATGCACGGCGTGCTGAAGCTGCGCAAGATGGTCCAGGACGATCCCGAGCTCGGTTGGCGCGAGCGCTACGACGCCGTCGGCACCGAGGAGGTCCTCCCCGGTGCCTGACGCCACCGGGCTCGAGCTGATTCGACAGGAGCTCGGCGAGGCCGCCCTCGACACGGTCTTCTTCCGCGACCGCGCGACCCTCATCGTCGAGCCGCAGAGCATCCGCCCGGTGCTCGAGCATCTGCGCGGGAAGGGCTACACCTTCATGTCGAGCCTCCATGGCCTCGACTACTACCCGGAGGAGCCTCGCCTGGGAGTGATCTACGAGCTGCTCGACATGAGCAGGGTCGATCGCATCGCGGTGAAGCTGCGCCTGGCTAGCGAGTCGCCCGAGGTCGACTCGGTCACCCCTGAGACCCCGGCCGGTCAGGGCTGGCCGACCGCCAACCACCAGGAGCGCGAGGTCTACGACATGTTCGGGGTCGTCTTCCGCGGGCATCCGGACCTGCGGCGGATACTCATGCCCGAGGACTACGAGGGGCACCCGCAGCGGCGCGACTTCCCGATCGGCGGGGAACCGGTGATCTTCACCCACAACGAGTCCAACAGCCTGGGATCATCCGAGTGAGCCCGGTCGAGAACCCCCCGGGCGGTCCCTCCTCGACCGTCTCTGAGTACCGCAGGCGAGAGCAGAGCATCACGCTGTCCGAGGTCGATCGGGGAGCGCTCGCGGACGCCGCCGAGGCGGAGGGCCCGCTCGACGGGGCCACCCGGGAGCTGCTGACGCTCAACTTCGGCCCCCACCACCCGGCCACCCACGGCGTGCTGCGCCTGCTCGTCACGCTCCAGGGCGAGGTCGTGCGCGACATCAAACCGATCATCGGCTACGTCCACACGGGCATCGAAAAGACCGCCGAGGACAAGGCCTACTGGAAGGTCATCCCCGTGATCGAGCGGATGGACTATCTCGCCTACCACTTCAACGCGCTCGCGTTCATCGGCGCGGTCGAGACGCTCGCCGAGGTCGAGGTCCCCGCGCGCGGTCAGTATCTGCGGGTGATCCACCTCGAGCTCAACCGGATCATGTCCCACCTCGTCTGGCTGGGCACGAGCGCCCTGG
This sequence comes from Solirubrobacteraceae bacterium, assembly GCA_049512215.1. Lineage (GTDB taxonomy): Bacteria > Actinomycetota > Thermoleophilia > Solirubrobacterales > Solirubrobacteraceae > Palsa-744. The sequence continues at coordinate 28,199 of JBEKXJ010000041.1, read as the reverse complement.
ATCTCGGCGCGATCTCGATGTTCTGGTACTGCTTTCGCGAGCGCGAGGAGATCCTCGACCTGTTCGAGATGTCCACCGGCCAGCGCATGCACACGCGCTACTTCCAGATCGGCGGCGTGATCGAGGACATCCCGCCCGGATTCGCCGAGAAGCTGCGCTCCTTTCTCGGGCGGATGCCCGGGCGACTTGAGGAGTACGGCGCGCTCCTGAACCGCAACGAGATCGTCCTTCACCGCCTGCGCGGCACCTGCCCGCTCGACGCCGAGACGCTGCTCTCGCTCGGGGTTACCGGCCCTCTGCTGCGCGCCGCGGGCAATCCCTGGGATCTGCGCAAGGCAGCTCCCTACTGCTCATATCAGGACTTCGACTTCAAGATCCCGGTCGGAACGGTCGGCGACAACTACGACCGCTTCGCGGTACGCATGGCCGAGATGCTCGAGTCGGTGAGGATCATCGAGCAGGCGCTCGCCGGCCTGCCCGAGGGACCGTACATAACGACCGACCGCAAGATCGCGCTGCCCCCGCGCCACGAGCTCGCGACCTCGATGGAGGCGCTCATCCATCACTTCAAGCTCGTCACCGAGGGCCTGCGGGTCCCGCCCGGCGAGGTGTACTACCCGATCGAGGGGCCACGCGGGGAGCTCGGCTGCTTCGTGCGCTCGGACGGCTCCTCAAAGCCCGCCCGCGTACACATGCGCGACCCGTCGTTCGTGAACCTCCAGGCCTTCTCGCGGATGGCGAGGGGGGGCTACATCGCCGACATGATCGCGACGCTGGCGATGCTCGACCCGGTCCTCGGGGGCATCGACCGATGAGCGCCGAGCCCCGCCTGCGATCGGGCGGGCGAGCGTCGGGGTGGGACCGGGCGGCCGACCTGGAGAAGGCGCCCGCGCTGATCCCCGATCCCGAGACGACGCCGGTCCCTGCCGAGCTGCGCACCGAGATCGAGGCCCATATGGCCAACTATCCCGAGCCGCGCTCGGCCGTGCTGCCTGCTCTGATCGCCGCGCAACGGCTGCACGGCTGGTGCTCTCCCGAGGCGCTCGAGCAGGTGGCCTGCGTGATGCGCCTGACGCCAGCCTACCTGGATTCGGTGGCCAGCTTCTACGACATGCTCGAGACCTCCCCGGTTCCTCGCCACTCGATCTACGTTTGCACGAACATCTCCTGCTCGCTGCGGGGTGCGGACGCCCTTTATGAGGCGATCCGCGATGCCACCGCCGGGGAGCAGGAGTTCAACGTGCGCGCGTTCGAGTGCCTCGGCGCGTGCGACCTCGCGCCGATGGCCTCGGTCGACGGCGTCTATGTCGGACCGCTCACCGTGCAGGACATCCCGCAGCTGCTCAAGGACGCACGCGAGGGGCGAGCGGTGCTGCCCGAGAAGCAGCTCGCGACGCGCCTCGTGGCCGACCCGCACGCCAACTCCCGGCAGTTCCCGGCCCACCCGCTTCAGGAGGGGCCACGCGAATGAGCGAGACGTTGCTCTTCACCGACATCGATGAGCCCGGCCTGAACACGCTCGAGGTCTATGAACGCCGGGGCGGCTACGCATCGCTGCGCAAGGCCCTCGCGATGGACCCGGCGGACGTGCTGAGCGAACTCGAAGCCTCGGGTCTGCGCGGGCGCGGCGGCGCCGGCTTTCAGATGGGCAAGAAGGTCTCCTTCCTGCCGAAGGGCTCGATGGACAGGTACCTGGTGTGCAACGCCGACGAGTCCGAGCCCGGCACCTTCAAGGACCGCGAACTGATGCAGAAGACCCCGCACCTGCTGATCGAGGGGATCGTGATCGCCTCCTTCGCCGCGGGCGCGAGCCGCTCGTTCATCTACATTCGCGGCGAGTACGTCCTGCAGGCCGAACTGCTCGATGCGGCGATCACCGAAGCGCGTGCCGCGGGCTACATCGGTGATGACATCCTTCACTCCGGGCACTCGCTGTCGCTGATCCTGCACCGCGGCGCCGGCGCCTATATCTGCGGCGAGGAGACAGGCCTGCTGGACTCGCTCGAGGGCAAGCGCGGCAACCCACGGCTGAAGCCGCCGTTCCCGGCCAACCAGGGGCTCTACCAGGGCCCGACGCTGATCAACAACGTCGAGACCCTCTCGAGCGTGCCCGCGATCATCCGCATGGGCGGATCGGAGTACGCGAAGCTGGGCGTGGAGACCTCAACCGGGACGAAGCTCGTGAGCGTCTCCGGGCAGGTACAGCGGCCCGGAAACTACGAGATCACGCTCGGCATCCCCTCGCGCGAGATCATCTACGGGCTCGCGGGCGGCCCGCGCGAGGGGCGCGAGGTCAAGTGCTGGTTCCCGGGAGGCTCCTCGGCGCCGGTACTCACAGCGGCAGACCTCGACGTCGCCTACGACTTCGACTCGCTGGCGAGAGCCGGGACGATGCTCGGGTCGGGCGCGATCATCGTCGTCGACGACTCCACACCGATCCTCGACGTGGCGCTGAAGGTCGCGAAGTTCTACCGGCATGAGTCCTGCGGCAAGTGCACCCCCTGCCGGGAGGGCACGAACTGGACGGTGAAGATGCTCGAGCGAATCGACTCCGGAGAGGCGACGCCGATGGACCTCGACATCATGGCCTCCGTGCAGGAGCACATCATCGGCAACTGCCTGTGTGTCCTCGGCGACGCAATGGCGATGCCGATCGGCTCGATGATTGCCAAGTTCCGCCCCGAGTTCGAGGCCCACATCGAGCAGGCCCGGGCGCGCACCGGCCTCGGCCCGCTCGCCGGCTCAGGCACCGCCCTCGGGGCGCAGGGCGCCCTCGAGCCGAAGGGTGAGCTGATCGCGCAGGGCGCCGGCCCGCAGGCTCCCGGCGCCCACGAGGGCGCGCCGGGAACCCAGCGGGGAGGCGTATAGGGATGCCTCGGCCCGAGCAGAGGATGATCACCCTCACGATCGACGACCGTGAGGTCACGGCGCCCGAGAACTCGATGCTGGTCGACGCCGCCAAGCACGGCGACGTCGAGATCCCCGTCTTCTGCTACGAGCCGAAGCTCGGCAACCCGGTCGGCGCGTGCCGCATGTGCCTGGTCGAAATCGAGGGTATCCCCAAGCTGCAGACCGGCTGCTCGACCCCGGTGAAGGACGGCATGGTCGTGCACACGCAGACCGAGAAGGTGAAGACCGCCCAGCAGGCGATCGTCGAGTTCCTGCTGATCAACCACCCGCTCGACTGCCCGGTCTGCGACAAGGGCGGCGAGTGCCCGCTGCAGGACATCACCTTCGGCTGGGGCGCCGGCACCTCGCGCTTCATCGAGCCCAAGCGCCACTTCGTAAAGCCACTGGAGCTCTCTCCGCTGATCGCGATCGATCGCGAGCGCTGCATCCTCTGCTACCGCTGCGTGCGCTTCTCCCAGGAGATATCCGAGGACTACCAGCTGGTGCTGCTCGAGCGCGGCGCGCACTCCTACGTATCGACCTTCGACGGGCACCCCTACGTCGCGCCCTTCAGCGGCAACATCATCGAGCTGTGCCCAGTCGGCGCGCTCACCTCCCGCGCCTACCGCTTCCGGGCGCGCCCGTGGGACGTCGAGGACGCCGGCTCGCTCTGCACGCTCTGCCCCGCGCAGTGCAACGTCACGCTCACCGTCCGTGACGAGCGAGTGATGCGAGTGCTGGCGCGCGAGAACAGCGAGGTCGACGACGGCTGGCTGTGTGACTCAGGACGCTTCGCCTACCCCGCGCTCGGCGGCGGCACGCCCGCAAACGGGGGCCCCCCGCTGCGTGCAGGAGCTGCTCGCGTGAGCGAGCCGCTGATCCGCGATGGCGGCGAGCTGCGTGCCGTCTCCTGGGAGCGGGCGCTCCAGGAGGCCGCCGCCGGCCTGAAACGCGCCGGGCAGCGCACGGGCGCGATCGTCGGCGGGGGCGCGAGCAACGAGGAGGGCCTCCTGCTCGCACGCCTGATGCGCGAGGGCCTGCGCTCCCCCCATCTCGACTCGCGCGTGAGCGGAACCTTGGCGCTCGAGCTGATGCGAGCGCTGAACGAGCCCCGGCTTCAGGCGAAGGTCACAGACCTCGAGTTCGCCCACGCGGTGCTCCTGCTCGAAAGCGATCCGATCAGCGACGCGCCGATCCTCGATCTGCGCCTGCGCAAGGGCGTCCGCCGCCACGGCATGCGCCTGCTGCGGGCGAGCCGCGAGGAACTCAAAGACGCTCCGGCTGAGCTCGCGCGGAGCCTCTCGGCGGCCGGCGAGGAGATCGTGTTGCTGTGGGGAGAACGCCTGACAGCCGGCCCTGAGGGCGCGGACTGCGCCCGCGCGCTGCTCGACCTCGCGGCGACGCTCGGCCTCGGGGAGGTCCAGGGCGCAGGTCTTTTGGAAATCCCGCTCGCCGCCAACGGTCGCGGCCTGCGCGAGGCGGGCGTGCTGCCGAACGCCGGCCCCGGGCTCTCAGAGCTGGGCGGCTTCGCGGGCGCTGGGGAGCGCGAGGAGGAATCAGGCCCAGCCGCTGCTGATCGGCGATCGCCGCAGGGCGCCGGTCGCGATGCTCGCGCGATCGCGCAGGGCCTCGCGGCGGGCGAACTCGCGGGCCTCTACCTGCTGCGCTGCGACCCGCTCGAGGTCATGTCCGAGCACGAGCTCTGGGAGCAGGCGCTCGAGAGCGCCTCAACGGTCGTGGCACACGCGCAGTTCCTCACCGACGGCTTGCGCGAGCACGCGAACGTGGTGTTTCCGGCAGAGACCTACGCCGAGAAGGAGGGAACGGTCACCCATCCCGACGGGCGCATCCAGCGTCTTCGCCCCGCCGTCGCCCGCGCCGGCTCGACACGCGCAGAGTGGTCTGTGATCGTCGAGCTGGCTGGGCGCCTGGGACTCGACCTGGACCTCATGACCCCGAGCATGGCATCTGAAGAGCTGTTTAGAGCCGTGCCCTTCTACGCCGGGCTGACGCTGGAGGAGATCGGTGGCAAAGGCGTTCGCTGGCAGGAGCGCGAGGCGGCAGGCGCCTATCCGCTCAAGGAGCGCGTGTGAGCATGGCGCCGGTGAGACCGGGCAACAGCGCTCAAGAAGGATCCCGCGAGGCGAGGAGATGAGGACGCTCGCGCTCGTCGGCTACTACGAGCCCTGGTGGATCCAGATCCTCAAGGCGATCGTGATCTTCGCCGTCGGCCTGCAGCTGGTCCCCGTAGTGCTGATCGTCGAGCGCAAGCTCCTCGGACGCTTCCAGGGGCGCTACGGCCCCAACCGCGTGGGCCCGTATGGCGCGTTGCAGCCGCTCGCGGACATCCTCAAGCTCCTGACCAAGGAGCAGTTTCGCCCGACCACCTCGGCCGGCTTGCTGTTCGCGCTCGCGCCGATGATCTCGATCCTGACAGCGGTCGCGGCGTTCGCGATCATCCCGTTCGGGGATACCCAGGACATCTTCGGGACGAAAGTCGGCCTCTACGGCGTGGACGTCTCGATCGGCCCGCTCTACCTCTTCGCCTTCGGCGCGATCGCCTTCTACGGGATCATGCTCGGCGGCTGGTCCTCGGGCTCGAAGTACTCGTTCCTCGGGGCGATGCGCGGCGCCGCCCAGCTGATCTCCTACGAGGTCGCCCAGGGCCTCGCGCTGACCGGGGTCATCTTCACGGCGCAGACTCTCTCGCTGACCGGGATCGTCCACGCCCAGGCCGGCATGTGGTACATCGTTCCGCAGTTCTTCGGCTTCCTGGTCTTCCTCGTCGCGGGCTTCGCCGAGACGAACCGGGCTCCCTTCGACCTGACCGAGGCAGATGCCGAGCTGGTCGGCGGCTACAACACGGAGTTCGGCGGGGGGCGCTTCGCCTCCTACTACTTCGCCGAGTACCTCAACGTGCTCGTCGTCTCGGGCATCGTCACGACCGTCTTCCTCGGCGGCTGGCTGCTGCCGTTCGGGCTCCACCCCCCCGGCTGGGTCGATCCGATCGTCGTGCTCGTGAAGATGTCGCTCGTGACCTTCCTCTTCATCTGGATTCGCGCGACGCTGCCGCGCCTGCGCTACGACCAGCTGATGAGCTTCGGCTGGAAGGTCCTCTTGCCCCTGGCCACCCTCAACACCCTCGTCACGGCGATTCTCGTCGTCGCCACGCACTGATGCGCGAGGATCATCCCCCCCACACCGCCGCCTCCGGGCTGAGCCCCTCTGCAGGGCTGAAGCTCACGAGCTGGAGCCCTGGTGAGGACGTGATCGAGGTCCGCCGCACGCCCGCGCCCGGCGCGGGGCGCAGCACCTGGCGTGCCTTCCGCGAGACGGCCCGCGGCCTGAAGACGACGTTCGCGCGAATCAAGGAGGGGACCTCGACGATTCAGTATCCGGAGGAGAAGGTCCCGGTCTACCCGCGCTTCCGGGGAAGGCACAAGCTGCACCGCTTCGAGGACAGCGGGCTTGAGAAGTGCGTCGGCTGCTCGCTCTGCGCGGCCGCCTGCCCGGCCGACTGCATCCGCGTGGTCGCCGCCGAGAACACGCCCGAGCACCGCGTCTCCCCCGGGGAGCGCTACGCCGCTGTCTATGAGATCAACCTCTCCCGCTGCATCTTCTGCGGCTACTGCGAGGTCGCCTGCCCATTCGACGCCATCACGATGGGCCACGATTACGAGCTCTCAGACTACGACCGCACGGACCTGATCTTCACCAAGGAGATGCTGCTCGCCGAGCCGCTCGAGCGCACGCCGCTGAGGAACGAGGGCGAGTGAGCGCGGTCCTCTTCTTCATCGCCGCGATCGGCGTGATCTCGGGAGCGGTCGGCGTCGTCGTCCTGCGCGACCCCTTCTACTGCGTGCTCGCTCTCGTCGCCCACCTGATCTCGCTGGCCGTGCTCTTCCTGCTGCTGCGCGCGGAGTTCGTGGCCGCGGTGCAGGTGGTCGTATACGCGGGCGCGGTGATGGTGCTCTACGTGTTCGTCGTCGCCTACGTCGGGGGCGAGGGCACACGCTTGAGCGAGCGCCTGCGCGGCTCGGGTCCCGTGGGCTCCGGTCTGCGCCTCGCCGGAGCGATCCTCGGCGGAGCGCTGCTCGTCGAGCTCCTGATCGCCCTCCTCGGCACGGGCCTTCAGGCGATCAACGGGAAGGGCGCGGGCTACAGCCCGGGTCCGCGCACCTTTGGAACGCCCGCCTACATCGGCAAGCTGCTGCTGACGCGCTTTCTGCTGCCGTTCGAGATCGCCTCGTTCCTGCTGCTGATCGCGGCGGTCGGCGGGGTCGTCCTCGCCCGCCGCCGCGGCGGCCTCGGCGAAGAGGACGAACGCGATCTGCTCACGCCGCTCGATCTCGCGCGCCCGCAGGGCACGGGCACGATGCTCGAGGGAGTGGGGAGGGGCAGATGAGCATCGCCTGGTACCTCGCCGTCTCGGCGATCGTCTTCTCGCTCGGCGCGCTCGGCGTGATCACCCGGCGCAACCCCCTCGTCGTGCTGCTCTGCCTCGAGCTGATGCTCAACGGCGCGAACCTCGCGCTGGTCGCCTTCTCGCGCATGTGGGGCAATGGCGACGGACAGATCCTGGCACTGGTCGTGATGACCGTCGCAGCCTGCGAGGTCTGCATCGGCCTCGGCATGATCGTCGCGATCTACCGCCGCCGCCTGCCGATAGACGTGGACGAGCTCAGGGAGCTGCAGGGCTGATGAGCACGACGACATTCGGCTGGCTCGTCCTGGCCTTCCCCCTGCTGGGCATGCTCGTCGTCGGGCTCGGCTTCCGCTCGATCGCAGCCCCGCCGTCACGCTCCGCCGGGTGGATCGCGACGAGCGCGATCTTCCTCTCCTTCCTCTCGGCGCTGGGCGCGCTGATCTCGCTCGAGGGGCACTCCTCCTCCCAGCGCCAGCTCGTCTCCTCGCTGTGGAGCTACGCCTCGACAGCCGGCGTCGACGCCAAGGTCTCGATCCTCGTGGACCCGCTGTCGGTGTTCATGATCCTCGTCGTCACCGGCGTCTCGACGCTGATCCACCTCTACTCGATCTCCTACATGCAGGAGGACCGGGGGTTCGCGCGCTTCTTCTCCTACCTGAACTTCTTTGTCTTCTCGATGCTCCTGCTCGTGCTCGCCGGCAACTTCCTGCTGCTGATCGTGGGATGGGCGTTCGTCGGCGCCGCCTCCTACCTGCTGATCTCCTTCTGGTATCGGCGCACCACCGCGACGGAGGCCGGGATCAAGGCCTTCGTGATCAATGTCGTGGGGGACGTGGGGCTCGTGCTCGGGACGTATTTCATCTTCAAGCACACGGGCACGCTCGACTTCCTGAAGAGCTTCCGCGCGACCCACGCCGGCGCCTTCGGCCACGCCCCGAACAACGGCGACCTGGTCGCGGGCTGCGTGCTGCTGCTCGTCGGGGCGTTCGCGAAGTCCGCGCAGGTCCCCCTGCACACCTGGCTGGCGGACGCCATGGAGGGCCCCACGCCAGTGAGCGCACTTATCCACGCCGCCACGATGGTCACCGCCGGGGTGTATCTGATCGCGCGCATGCACCCCCTCTTCGAACTCGCCCCGGCCGCGCAGGATGTCGGCGCGAGCGTGGGCGCCGCGACGCTCCTGATCGCAGGCACGATCGCGCTGACCCAGACCGACCTCAAGCGCGTGATCGCCTACTCGACGATGTCCCAGATCGGCTACATGATCATGGGCGTCTCCGTCGGGGCCTACGCCGCTGGGCTCTTCCACCTGATGACCCACGCCTTCTTCAAGGCGCTGCTCTTCATGGCGGCCGGATCGATCATCGCTGCGATGGCCGGCGAGCAGTCGCTTGACCGCATGGGCGGCTTTCGAGCTGCGATGCCCTTCACCTACGGCTGCTTCATCGTCGGCGGTCTCGCGCTGTCGGGGATCCCGCCCTTCTCGGGATTCTTCTCCAAGGACGAGATCCTGCTCGTGACCGCCGAACGTGGGGGCCTTTGGCACTGGGTCCTCTACGTGGCCGGCTACCTCGGAGCCCTGCTGACCGCCACCTACACCTTCCGCATGATCTTCCGGGCCTTCCACGGGGATCCGGTGCCCGAGGCGCGAGCGCTGCAGGCAGGCCATCTGCACCACGCCGAGATCCCCACCAACCCGAGCAGCGGTGAGGCCGAGGACCTCGACGTCGGCTTCCCGGGGCCACATCACGCGATCGCCGAGCGCGCCCTGCCGATGCGCGTGGCGATGGGCCTGCTCGCGGTCGGAGCTTTCGGCGCCGGGTTCGTGCAGATCCCGCGGGTGGACTCCGTGATCGAGGACTTCCTGCGCCCCACCTTCGCCGACTCGCCGCCCTACGCGAGCAGCGGGCACACGACCCTGCTGATCGTGGGGCTCGTGATCGGAACGGTTCTCGGGCTGAGCGGGATCGCGATCGCCTACTACGTGTGGGTCCTGCGTCCGGGCACAGCCGCACGGGTGCGGGCGGCACTGCCGCTGCTCTACGGCTTGCTGGTGAACAAGTGGTACTTCGACGAGCTCAGCGACCTGCTCGTCGTGCGACCGGCCGCCGCCTGCGGGCGCTTCGCCCGCGAGACGTTCGAGCGGCTGGTCGTCGAGGACACGCTCGTCGGCGGCACGACGGGGCTCCTGCGTGCCGGGTCGGCCGCCGTGCGGGCGGCGCAGAGCGGGTTCGTCCGCTACTACGCCGCCCTGCTCGTGCTCGGCGTCGCCGGCGTTGGCTTCTACTTCCTGCTGCAGTCCTAGAGCGCCCGCGCCGATGCCCCCTCTCTCAATCCTGATCTGGCTGCCGGCGCTCTGCGGAGTGCTCGGCGCGCTTCTCGCCCTGCAACCCGCGGCTCGCGCGCGGACGGCGCCCGTCGCCGGGGAGGCCGGGGGCTTTGCATGGAGCGCTCCGGGCGCCGCTGCCCTGCTCGGCTCGCTCGTCGCGCTGGCGCTCGCGATCGGTTACATCGTCGACTTCAAAGCCGGGACGGCGGGCCTGCAGCACGTCACCGACAAGGTCTGGATATCCGAGCTCGGCATTCACTACAAGCTCGGCATCGACGGTCTGAACGTCTTCCTCGTCGGGCTCACCACGCTGCTCTTCGCAGCCGCCACGCTCGCCGCCAACCTGCGCTCGTGGGAGCGCCCGAGGCTCTTCTATTTCTTCTTCATGCTCGCCGAGTCCGCGGTGCTCGGCGCCTTCCTGGCCCAGGACCTGGCTCTGTTCGTCGCCTTCTTCGACCTGATGCTGATCCCCTTCTACTTCCTGATCGGGGTTTGGGGCAGAGAGCCGGGGCGTGTCAAGGCCACGATCAAGCTGGTGATCTACACGCTCGTCGGCTCGTTGCTGATGCTCGCCGCCGCAATCGCGACCGGTGTGCTCGCGGCCCAGCACAGCGGCGGGCACATCACGTTCGTGCTCTCGGCCCTGAAGGGGCTGCCGCTGAGCAAGGGCTCCCAAGAGTGGATCTTCCTGTTCTTCGCAGCGGCCTTCCTCGTGAAGATGCCGGCCTTTCCCCTGCACGGCTGGATGCCCGACGGCTACCGGGCGATGCCGATCGAGGTCCTGATGGTCTTCTCGGGCGTGCTCTCGAAGGTGGGCGCGTACGGCTTTCTCGCGATCGTGCTGCCGCTCTACCCGCAGGCGGCCGCGCACTTCCAGACGCTGATGCTCCTGATCGCCCTGGCCTCGATCCTCTATGGCTCGGCCATCGCCTTCACCCAGACCGATGCCCGGCTGATTGCCGGGTACTCCTCGGTTGCGCAGCTCGGCTTCATCACGCTCGGGGTCTTCTCGCTGAACCCGCAGGGCGCCCAGGGCGCACTGCTGCAGATGGTCAACCACGGGCTGGTGGTGGCGCCGCTGTTCTTCATCGTCGCGCTCCTCTCCCAGCGAGCCGGGGGCTCAGAGGACATTCGCGAGATGGGCGGCATCGCGTTCCGCGCGCCGGTGCTCGCGAGCCTGTTCCTCCTCGTCGCGCTCGCCACGCTCGCGATCCCCGGCTCCTCTAACTTCGCCGGGGAGTTCCTGATCCTGCTCGGGGTCTTCAAAGCGAAGCTGGCGATCGCGATCATCGCGTTCGGCGGCGTGGTGATGGCGAGCGTGTACGCGCTGCGCCTGTTCATCCGATCGATGCACAACCGCGTCGGGCCGGGGGTGAGCTCGCGCGAGATCACGCGCCCGGACGGAGTCATCCTGATCGGGCTGCTCGCCGTGATCGTCTTCCTCGCGCTCGACCCGCAGGTCGCGCTGCGGCGCAGCGAACGATCTGTCAACGCCGCGGTCGCCTCCGCGCACGCCGCCCTGACGCCGGCGCTGGCGCAAAGCGCCCCCGGTATGGGTCTCGCGCCGCTCTCAGGGCGAGCGGACGCAGCCGTAAACGACGCCGCCTCGACGGGCTCCACACGGGCCCTCGGCGCAGGAGCCGGGCGATGAGCGGCTATCCGGCGGCGCTCGCTAGCGCTCATCTGAAAGGGCCGCACGTCGACTTCGCGGGGCTCTCGCCGCTGATCGCGCTGCTCGGGGGCGCGACGCTTGTGCTGCTGCTCGGCCTGCTCGGCTCACGCTGGGTGCGCGCGCATGGGGTGCCCGCGCTCAGCCTCATGGTACTCGGCGCCGCCACGGGGCTCACGATCTGGCAGTGGAACGCCGAGAAGTCGATCGTCTCGGGCGCGCTTCGGATCGACGACCTCTCACTCGTGCTGAACCTCGTGCTGATCGCCGGTGGAGCCTGCACGGTGCTGCTCGCCTGGCGCTCGCTCGCCGCGCGCGAAGCGGCGCACGGCGAGTTTCACGCGCTGATGCTCACCTCGATCGGAGGGATGTCGCTGCTCGCGAGCGCGCAGAACACCGTCACCGTGTTCCTCGGCCTGGAGCTCCTCTCGATCCCCCTCTACGTGCTCTGCGCCACCGAACTCAAACGCGAGCAGTCACTCGAGTCGGGGCTGAAGTACCTGATCGTCGGCTCCGTCGGCTCCGCCACGCTGCTCTACGGGCTCACGATGATCTACGGGGCGACCGGCGCGACCGACTTCAGCGCGATCGCCGCATCGCTCTCGAAGGGCAGCCTCGTGAGCGATCCGCTGACGCTCACCGGGATCGCGCTGTGCGTCGCGGGCCTCTGCTTCAAGGCGTCGGTCGCGCCCTTTCACCAATGGACCCCCGATGTCTATGAGGGCGCGCCGACACCGATCACGGCGTTCATGGCGGTCGCGACGAAGGTCGCGGCGCTCGGTGTGTTCCTGCGCTTCTTCGACGTCGCGCTGATCGGAGCGCATGCGAGCTGGGGCCCGGCGTTGGCGGTGCTCGCGACGATCACGATCCTCGTCGGCAACGTCGGGGCGCTCGGCCAGTCATCGCTGAAGCGGATGCTCGCCTACTCCTCGGTCGCGCAGGCCGGCTACATGCTCGCGGGCGTCGTCGCCGCCACCCGGCTCGGTGTGCGCGCGACGGTCTTCTACCTGGCGGTGTACCTGTTCATGAACATGGCCTCCTTCGCGGTGATCGTGGCACGCGAGCGCGAGACCGGCCTGGGAGACTCGATCGGGGCCGTGGCCGGCCTCGGGCGGGAGCGCCCCTGGCTCGCCTGGCCGATGACGCTGTCGATGCTCGGGCTCGCCGGAATACCGGCGACGGCCGGGTTCATCGGCAAGTTCTACCTGATCGACGCGAGCGTCTCGGGCGGATACACGTGGCTTGGTGTGGCGATTGTGGTCGGATCGATGATCTCCCTCGGCTACTACCTGCCCGTGGTCGCGGCGATGTGGATGCGCGAAGCGCCGGCCGGCGAGGCCCGCGCCGATGCTGAGCCGCCCCTGGTGAACGCCCCTGCGCCCTCGACGGGGGCTCTGCCGGCGCTCGCCGGCGGCTCGCCGGAGCTCGACGCGCAGTCCGCGAGCGCCGGCGGGCATTCAGCGCCCGAGCGGCCGGCTTTGATCAGCGCTCGCGCTCAGCCCGAGGTGGCGCTCGTGGCGATCCTCGCCGGCGCAGCCACGATCTTCTTCGGCCTCATACCACAGCCGTTGTTCGACCTCGTGCACGGTGCCGGGAGCGCGCTGAGCGGACTCTTCTAGCGGGCCTTCAGCCCACCTGGCCGACGCCCGTGCGCTCGCTTGATGCGACCGGCACGCCGCCCGACCATTCGACCTCGAGCGACTTCTTCGTGTTCAACAGCGTCGGGAGCGTCGTCACGACTTTGCGCGTGGCCGTTTCGATCACCTCGCCGGAGTCTCCGACGAAGAGGAAGCGACCGTCGATTGAGAGCTGCAGCCAGCCGCCGCGACCGCAGTCATATGCGCAGTCTTCCTCGGTGCCGCTCAATCCCGCCACCGGGACGACTCCCTCCAGGGTGGGTGCGACGCCTTCGGCGAGCTGGGAGACGTTGTAGAAGCGAACCTCTTTGTTGACGCTGTCGATCACATAGAGTTCCTTCTCATTGGGTGAGAGCCCGATGCCGTGGCTGGGCCCCGAGATGGGGAAGCCGGGGGGAATCGCGCCGAAGGAGGTCGTGAAGAGCACTTTGCCGCTCGTGATGCTCGAGACCTGAAAGCCGTCGAATTCGGTGGCGGTGGTGAAGGCCAGCGTGTTCGAGCCGTTGACCGTGAAGGGACGGACGCTGTTCACGAGCGGCCCGATGCTCCGGACTTCGCCGGTGGTCGTATTGTAGACGTCGAGGTAGTTGTATGCGCGGCTTCCCAGATAGACGTAAAGACCGTTGTTGGAGACGACCGTGTTGTGCGCGCCGGGCCCGCCCTGGATCGTCCCGATCACCGCGCCGTTCGCGGTGTTGATGATGTTCCAGATGCCGCTCGAGCTGTTCTCGCCGGTTGGCTCATACAGCCGCGTCCCGTCGGGGCTGACAGCGCCGGAGTCGATGCCGGTGTTGAGGGTGGCCTCCCAGACGATCTTTTCGCTCACGAGGTTGTATGCCAGCACCGATCCGTGGGACCCAGTTTCATCGGGACCGAAGGAGATCAGCAACAGGTGCTGGGCGGGCGCCGCAGACACGCCTCTGATCCCAGTGTCAGTCTTTGGCAGGCTGATCGTTTTCAGCAGCTTGTAGGCATGGTCCATGTCATAGACCGAGATCAGGCCGTCATCGAAGACATACTCGAGATGCTGGCTGGCGCTCGCCGCTGTCACGATGGCGGTCTCAGCCGAGTAAGCCGGCGCGGAGTGCCCGACGGAGTTCCTCGCCTTGACCGCGATGCGCAGCCTCGAGCCGAGATCGGCTGAGCCGGGTTTGTAGCTCGGTTCGGTGGCGCCTTTGATCGGCGAGCATTTCGCTTCGCTCGATTTACAGCGCTGCCACTTGTAGGTGTAGCTGGTCGGCTCTTCACTCCAGGAGCCCGTGCCCGCGCTCAGCGTCTGTCCCTGCTGCAGGATCCCTGAGATCGTGGGCGGCGCCAAGTTCGACGGCCGCGAGGCCCGAGGGGCTGGCGTGTTCTTGCCGAACGTCGCCGATGCCGCGCACGCGCTCACGCTCATCGCCGCCGCCATCAGGCTCAGGCAGAGCGCGACGAGCGCCGGCAGAGCGGCGAGGCGATTGCCTCTGCTCGATTTCCGCCCTTCAGACCATCGGCGCTGACTCACCCCGGAAACCTCCATGCCTCCATTGAATCGCTCCTGACGAAAGCGAACTCTCGCCGACCGGCCGAGCCTTGTCAAGCCGAGACGGCGTCTGACGCTACGAGCTCCCCGGCTACTCGCCCGCCCATCGGGCAGGCCATCAGAGCCGGGCGTGATGCGCATCGGGCGCCGGCCTAGAGCCGTCCCGAGGAGTGGGCGGCCGCCTCTGCCTGCTCCAGCTGGCGCTCGACGAGGTCCAGCCCGGACTCCCAGAAGCCGGGATCGGCGAGGTCGACGCCGACGATCCTCGCGAGCTCCTCGGGGCTGCGCGAGCCGCCGGCGGCGAGCAGCTCCAGGTAGCGGGGGACGAGCTCCTCCCCGGTCTGCTCGTAGCGCTCATAGACCGACAGCGCGAGCAGCTGCCCGTAGGCGTAGGCGTAGACATAGCCCGGGCTGCCGATGAAGTGGGGAATGTATGACCACCACGTGCGATAGCCCTCGGTGAGCTCGACCGAGTCGCCGAGCATCTCGCCCTGGCTCTCCGCCCAGAGCTCGCCGAAGCGCTCGACCGACAGCTCCCCCTGCTCGCGCCGGGTGGTGTGGACGAGCTCCTCGAAGCGGTTCATCGCGACCTGCCGGAAGACCGTGGCGATCGTGTCCTCGAGGTTCTCCGCGAGCAGCGCAAGACGCGAGGCGGGCTCGGAGTCCTCGCTCAGCAGCCGACCGAAGACAATCGTCTCGCCGAACACCGAGGCGGTCTCCGCGAGCGTGAGCGGCGTGCCCTGATGGAAGATGCCCTGGCGGGCGGCGAGCGCGAAATGGACGCCATGGCCGAGCTCGTGGGCGAGCGTGAGGACGTCGCGCCGGCGGGCTGTGTAGTTCAGCAGCACATAGGGGAAGACCGAAGGCACCGCGGAGGCGCAGAAGGCGCCTCCGCGCTTGGCCGGGCGCACAGGCGCGTCGATGCGCTGCTCGTCGAAGAAGCGCCGCGCCAGTCCGCCGAGCTCCGGTGAGAAGGAGGAGTAGCAGTCGAGCACGATCTCCCGCGCCTGCGCGAAGGGGAAGCTGAGCTCGTCCTCGGTGACCGCCGCCATCCGGTCGTAGTCGGCGAGCCGCTCCACGCCGAGCAGCCTCGCCTTCAGCCGATACCAGCGGCGCGGGATCTCATAGCGCCCGCGCACAGCCTCGATCAGCGCGCGCACGGACTCGTCGCTGGCCTCGTTCGCGAGGTTCCGCGCTGCCAGCCAGTTCGGGTAGCTGCGCAGGCGGTCGTCGGTCGCCTTGTCGGCCAGCAGCGTGTTGAAGAGGAAGGCGCGCGTGCGCAGGCCCGGGGCGAGGGCCGCGGTGACGGCCTCGGCCGCCGCGCGCCGCACCTCGCGCTCAGGCCGCGACAGGCGGCTGAGGGCGACCTCGAGCGCGACCTTCTCCTCGGCTGCGGGCAGCTCGACCTCGATCGCCGAGGTCAGTTCCTCGAACAGCCGGGTCCACGCGCCGGCTCCCGTGAGTGCCTTCTCGGCGAGGATCTTCTCCTCCGGCTCTGAGAGCAGGTGCTCGCGGTAGCGGCGCACGTTGCGCAGGTGATGCGCAGCGAACTCGAGCCCCTCCCCCGCGAGCAGCTCCTCGGCGCGCTGCTCGGACAGCTTCGCCCACTCGAGCTCGAAGAAGAGGAGGGTCGTCTGGATCGCCGTCTCCTGCTCCTGCACCCGCTGCAGCAGCGCGCCGTTGGCCGGCTCGGCCGTGTTCGTCGAGAACTGCAGGGCGGCGTAGTGGCCGGCCCGGCCGAGCAGCTCGTAGACCTCCGCGAGCTCGCCCATCGCCTCCCGCAGGCCTGCCCGGTCGATCTCTGCGAGCCTGCCGGCGTAGCGCCCGGCGAACGCCCGCGAGCGCTCGAGGGCCTCGGCAAGCCGCCGCTCGACGCCCTCGGGACCCTCGCCTTCGACGAGCGGCTCAAGGTCCCACGCGGTCGCCTGGAGCTCGGGGTCGCTCGGCACGGAGGTGGCTGGCGCGGCCATCGTGCGGGCAGCTTAGCGGGAGAACCCAGTTCCTCTCCAGAGCCAGGCTGTCCGCAGTTACTCGCCGTCGACGCCCGCGAGCGCGTGTCGACGTGCCCAGACCAGAAGGACGCCCGAGCCTGTATGTAGCATCGTCCGCCCGATGCGTCAGACGACCCCGCAAGTCTTCCTGATCGCGCGCCCGTCGATCGACGTCGAGGGTATGCGCGGCTACCTGAAGGACGTGGGCGGCGAGTCCTGGCTGCAAATGCGGCTCGAGGAGCCCGCCGGCGATGGCGGGCTCGCCGACGAGGCGAGGAGCGAGCCCACCGCAGGCGGGCCGCCCGGCGAGCTCAACGCAGGCGAGGCGCCCGGCGGGCTGAACGCAGGCGAGACGCTCGTCGAGTTCGGCGGACGCGCGTGCTATCGAAGCTGGGAGCCGGGGCTGAACCCGAACGTGACCCGGATCCGCACCGACCGGCGCGAGTACTTCGCCAACATCCTGCGCTCGGCCCACGGCAGCGTGCTCGAGCACGCCAACTACTCATTCGCGCTGCGAAACGTGAGCCGCGTACTGACTCACGAGCTGATTAGGCATCGTGCGGGATCCGCCTTCAGCCAGGAGAGCCTCCGCTACGTCCGCCTCGCCGACATCGGCTTTCGCGTCCCGCCTGCCCTTGAGCCCGTGCGCGAGCAGGTCATCTCGATCGTCGAGCAGCTCGAGGAGTTTCAGGTGAGCGCCGCCAAGGAGCTGGGGATCGACGAGGAGGGGGTTCCGTTCCACGTCAAGAAGGAGGTCACCTCCGCGCTGCGCCGTCTCGCGCCGACCGGCCTGAGCACCGACATCGTCTGGACGGCGAACGCCCGCACGCTGCGGCATGTGATCGAGATGCGCACGGCCGCGGGCGCCGAGGAGGAGCTGCGCCTCGTGTTCGAGAAAATCGCGCTGATCATGCAGGCCGAGGCACCGAACCTCTTCCAGGACTTCGAGCGCCGGGACGACGGCTCCTGGGTGCCCGAGCACCACAAGGTCTGAAGGTGCCGGCAGAAGGCCCAGAGGCCGGAAGAACCTTCAGGCGTCCATCTCGCGAGTGCGCCAGGCGCCGAGCCCGAGGAACACGGCGAGCCAGGCGACGAGCACGATCAGAGCGGTTCCCTGCGACATCGTGACGCTCGCCCCGCGGCTACCGAAGTGCACGGGGCTGAAGTGCACGAGCGCCTGGGAGAGCACGCCGTCACGCGCGCTCCCGAGCGAGCTTATGTTGGCGATCAGCGGGCTGGCCACGAGCTGCCAGCCGATCAGGGCGGTGATCGCGGCGGGCTTTGAGGTCGTCAGCGACGCGAACCCTACTGACACCACGCACACGACGCCCGTGGCGAGCAGCATGAAACCGAGCCCGTTGAGGACCAGCGCGGCGTTCGGCGTCGGCAGCTTGCCGGCGAACGCGAAGCTACCGAGCAGGATGATCGCGTAGCCGGCGAGCATGACCGACCAGCAGACGGCCAGGGCCGCGGGGACGCGCGAGGCGAACAGCTCAAGGCGGGAGCGCCCGGTGACGACGAGATCACGAAAGACGCCCGCGGAGGCATCACCGGTGCCGGCCTCGACGCCGACGAGCACCGCGGCGAGCGGGCCGAAGAAGAGACCGAGCAGACGCAGCCCGTCGCTGAAACCGGACGTGCCGCCGGCGGGCCCGTAGCTTGCGGGATTGGAGGAGTGCTGGGCCGCCCTGACCGCGAACAGGATGATCACGGGCGCCAGCGCCAGCACCAGCACCCAGATCAGCGTTCCCCGCTTCTTGCGCAGCTTGAGCACGTCCGCGTCGAACATCTGCAGGGCGACCGAGCTCATGCCCGCACCTGCTCGACCGGCTCATCCAGCCGCGAGGTGATCTCCAGGAAGCGCTGCTCGAGGCTGTGGCGAATCGGCTCAAGACGAGTCACGGCCAGCCCGGCGCCGACCAGCCGGGCGTTGACCTCGGCCGCGGTCTCGGCTCCGTCGGAGAGCACCACGCGCAGACCCTCATCAGATCGGCGGGCCTCGCGCACCGGCCCGAAGCCCTCGAGCAGGGTGAGAGCCCGCACGGGGTCATCGACGCCGATGATCAGCTCCTGGCGCGAACCGCCCTCCGCCAGAGCGGCGATCGGGCCCTGCGTGAGGATCTTGCCGCGGTCGACTATCGCTGCGGCGTCGCAGACCTTTTCGACCTCGTCGAGCAGGTGGGAGGAGAGGAAGACCGTGCGGCCCTCCTGCTCCACCATCCCACGGACCATCTCGCGGAACTCCTGGATGCCGCCTGGATCAAGGCCGTTGGTGGGCTCGTCGAGGATCAGCAGCAGTGGGTCGGCGAGCAGGCAGCGGGCCACCCCGAGGCGCTGGCGCATGCCGAGCGAGTAGCGCTTGACCTTCTCATCGGCGCGCGCTGAGAGCCCCACGCGGGCGAGCGCCGGGGCGATTCGCTCCCGGGCCTCCGGGCCGCGTACCGCGGCGATCATCCGCAGGTTCTCACGACCGGTCAGATACGGGTGGAAGCTGGGGTCCTCGACGATCGCCCCGACCCTGCGCAGAGCGGCTTCGCGCTCGGCGGGCACCGGATGTCCGAGCAGGTTCATCTCGCCGGCGCTCGCATGCGTGAGGCCGAGCAGCATGCGGATCATCGTCGTCTTTCCCGCCCCGTTGGGGCCGAGGAAGCCGAACGCCGAGCCGCGCGGCACCAGCAGGTCGACGCCGTCGACCGCCGTGCGCTCGCCGAAGCGCTTGGTCAGGCCCCGGGTCTCGATCGCCGCAGCGCTCGAGCCTCGGTCTGTGGCGGGTGGATACTGGACTGCGCTCGGCACGTACGTCCTTCGCTTGATCTCTGGGCTGCCTTCGGTGAGCCACCCGCAGCCTCCCACGCGCACCTAAAGATTTCGTGAGCGGTGCCGCGGGGTGGTGGCCGTCAGTCCTCCGCGGCCTGATGCTCCTTCACGCGCTCCTGCAGCTGCGCGGTGACCGCGGGATCGCGCAACGTGGTCACGTCGCCCAGCGCTCGGCCCTCGGCGATGTCGCGCAAGAGCCGGCGCATGATCTTCCCCGAGCGCGTCTTGGGCAGGTCCTCAGTCCAGATCACGCGCTTGGGCCGCGCGAACTTGCCGATCCGCCCGGCGACCGTCTCACGGATCCCCTCGATGATCTCCTCGTCCCCCTCGAGGTCTCCCTGGAGCGTCACGAACGCCACGATCGCCTGGCCGGTGTCCTCATCGTGCTGTCCGATCACGGCCGCCTCGGCCACGTCTGCATGGGCCACTATCGCCGACTCCACCTCGGCTGTAGAGAGACGGTGCCCGGAGACGTTCACGACGTCGTCGCTCCGCCCGATCACCCAGATGTAGTCGTCGGAGTCGCGACGGGCGGCGTCGCCGACCAGGTATATCTGCCTGCCGAAGCGCGCCCAGTAGGTCTCGACGAAACGCTCCTCTTCCTTGTAGATGGTGCGCAGCATCGAAGGCCACGGACGCGTGAGCACGAGCAGCCCTTGGCCCTCCCCGACGGGCTCGCCGCTGGACTCGCCGAGCACATCGGCGAAGATTCCCGGGAAGGGGTGCGTGGCCGAGCCCGGCTTTGTCGCGGTGATCCCGGGAAGCGGCGTGATCATGATCGCACCGGTCTCGGTCTGCCACCAGGTGTCGACGATCGGGCAGCGTTCCCCTCCGATCACCTTGTGGTACCAGAGCCATGCCTTCGGGTTGATCGGCTCACCGACCGATCCCAGCAGCCTCAGCGAGGAGAGGTCTTGCTTGTTCGGCCACTCGACACCCCACTTGATGCAGGCGCGGATCGCGGTCGGCGCACAGTAGAGGATCGTGACGCCGTAGCGCTCGATGAGCTCCCACCAGATGCCCTTGTGCGGGTAGTCGGGAGCGCCCTCCCACATCACCGAGGTGGCGCCGTTGGCGAGCGGGCCATAGACGATGTAGGAGTGCCCGGTGATCCAGCCGACGTCGGCTGCGCACCAGTAGACGTCCGAGTCGCTCTTCAGGTCGAACACACAGCGGTGCGTCGCCGAGACCCCCGTCAGATAGCCCCCTGTGGTGTGCAGGATGCCCTTGGGCTTGGCCGTCGATCCGGAGGTGTAGAGGATAAACAGCGGATGCTCGGAGTCGAGCGGCTCGGGCGGGCAGGCCGGGTCCGCGGCCGCGACGACCTCGTCATAGAAGACATCGCGCCCCTCCTGCATCCCGCAGGGGGTCCCCGAGTGCCTCACGACGACGATCCTCTCGAGCGAGGCCAGGTCAGCCATGACCTCGTCTACGCGATCCTTGACCGGTGCCGTCTTGCCCTTGCGCGCGGCGCCGTCGACCGTGATCAGGAGCCGGGCCTCGGAGAACTCCATCCGCTCGCGCACCGCCTCGGCCGAGAAGCCACCGAAGACGACGTTGTGAGGGGCGCCGATGCGAGCGCAGGCTAGCATCGCGATCACGACCTCGGGGATCATCGGCAGATAGATCCCCACGACATCACCCTTCTTCACGCCGAGGTCCTTCAGAGCGCTCGCGAAGCGTTCGACGTCGGCGAGCAGCTCGGAGTAGCTGATGTTGAGCTCCTGCCCCTCCTCGCCGCGCCAGTGAAAGGCGATCCGATCGCCCCGGCCCGCGATCACATGGCGGTCCAGGCAATTGTAGGAGACGTTAAGCGTGCCCCCCGTGAACCACTTGTAGAACGGGGGATCATCGTCGTCGAGCACCCGCTGCCACTTCTGGAACCAGTCGAGCTCCTCGGCCTGGCTCGCCCACCACGCCTGCGGATCGCGCGCGGCCTGCTCGTAGACGCCCGGGTCTTTCAGCAGCGCCTGCTCGCGAAACTCCGCCGAGGGCTCGAACGTCTCGACGTCGAGCAGCGCGGCGAGCTCGTCCTCGATCGCCTCACCTGTGGCGGCATCGGGTTCACTGGACACAGCTCTCACTCCTCTCGCTCGAAGTCACGCAGCTCGACATCATTCTCCCACCGGCCTAGCGGCGCGCGACGCTGATCATCGCCTCAGCCGCGCGTCCCGCGCTTGCGCCGCCGCTTGCGTGAGGAACGGCTCGCGCTCGCAGGGGCCGGTGCGGGCGTGACCTCGGCGCCCGCCGCCGAGAGCGCAGGGCTCCCCCTCCCGGCCCTCGCGTCGCGCTCGCCGCCGAGCGCGGCGCGACGCTCGGCCTGGGAGGGCCATGGACGCGCCTCCCCGGCCGCCCAGGCGGGCGGCTCGCCGTTTGGCCAGCGGCCCACGTAGAGGATTCCCATCATCACCAGCCAGAAGGCCGGGACGATCTCGAGCTCGGCTCCGCCGATCGGCAGGAAGATCAGCACCCCCCCGAAGATGCCGAGGATGCCCATCCAGCGGGGGAGAAGCCCGACGCGCAACGCGTTCAGGACGACCGCGATCATTCCCGCGGCGAGCGCGAGCCCCGCCAGCAGGTCGACATAGTCGGTGATCACGTTCGCGGTGCCCTTGGTGAGCGCCTGATCGACGGCGTGGCTGGAGAAGTCATGGCCCGTTATGAAGTTGTGCGTCTCGATCGAGCTGACCACCTGGTGACCGACGCTCACGACGGCCACCGCGATCCCCCCAAAGAGGACGAGCGGGCGAGCCGCCGACCACGTCTGCGGGCGGCGGAAGCGGGTAGCGCCGAGCAGCAGCAGCAGAACCAGCGTGAGGGCGCCGATCGCGATCGCCGCGAGCGCGCTCCCTGCGATCAGCGCGAAGGCGTGATGACTGATGAACCTGACCTCTTCAGCGCGTGGGCTCACCGGCGGCTTGGCGACGCCTGAGAGCGCCGGCGCGAGACCCTCCAACAACCCCACGGTGGGTGCGCCGTTCAGCGTCGTGGCGATGATGATCCCGCTGAGCAGGTAGAGCACGCCTCCGGCGAATGCCGGTACGGAGAGACGGCTGCGCCGCTCGGACTCTCGGGCCAGCTGTGCGCTGATCTCGCCTTGGCTCGGCATGAACAGAGCAGTCTATGATGCTCGCATGGAAAGCGGTGGCCTCGGTGACCTGTTCGGAGACCCTGATGAGCTGCAGCGGCGCCTCGCGGAGTTCGCCGAGCAGATGCAGGGACAGCAGCGGTTGGTCTGGGCCGACAACGCGATCAAGCTTGCGGTCGACATGACGGTCGCGGCGGTGCAGCGGGTCAACGTGCAGGGCAACGCCGAGGCCCAGGCCGAGGAGATCCGGACGGTCATGGCGCGCGTGTTCCCGGAGGCTGTCGCTCTCGTGCGCGAGGCGCGCGAGGGGCTTCAGTAGCGGGCGCGCGCGCTGCGCGAGCGAGGAGGACGCGGCGTCGGAGGTTCCTCATCGAACGCGTGGCCCTGCTCGTCATCGTTGTCCTCCACCAGAAGAACGCCGGCTCGCTCGGCCGCCTGCTCGGCATCGCGCGAGGCGCGCCCGGCGTAGAGCACCTCCTTGAAGGAGCGAAAGCGGAAGATGAAGACGACCGCGCCCAGCCCTATCGTCGCCGTGAAGATCGCGATCGCGATCTGCTGGCCCACCGAGTAGGCCGCCACCACCGCCGTGGGCGCGCTGGTGGCGAAGACCTTCACGAGCAGCGCCTGCTGTACGCCGGCTCCCCCGGGCGTGAACGGCACCGCGCCGGCGACCTGGTTCACAGCGAAGACGAGCAGGACGTTTCTGACCGAGCCACCGACCCGGAAGGCGTCGAGCAAGCACCAGAAGGCCGCAAAGCGGCACAGCCAGGCGACAGCCTGCCAGGCGGCGACCTCGCGCAGATAGCGACGCCGGTCTCTGAGGATCGTCACGCCCTGACGCACGCGCGACCAGAACGCCTTCACACGCACCGACAGCAGGGCGAAGACGAACAGGCCGAGCACACCCAGCGCCGTGATCAAGAAGAGCGTGAGGCGGAAGTGCCCGGCCAGATAGGAGATGTCGAAGGAGTTCAGCTTGGAGAAGTCCGGTGGCTTCGGAAAGACCCCTTGCGTGAAAGCGAAGATCAGCACGAGCACCCCCACGCACGCGTCGAAGACCGACTCCACGAAGAACGCGGCGGCCACCGTCGGGTAGCTCGCTCCGCGGATCGACGAGCGCGTGAGGAAGAGCTTGATGACGTCGCCGCCTCGAGCCGGGACGACATTGTTAAAGCCGACTGCGGCGAAGTAGGCGCCCCAAACCCGCCGCCACTGGAAGGCGACTGACGGGTAGGCGGCGCGGAGGCTGTGGAAGAAGGCCCGCGATCGCAGGCTGAGATTGAGCCCGAAGAAGATCAGGCCGAGGGCCAGCGCCCCCCAGTGAACCGCAGCGAGGTCGGAGAAGAACTGCCCGGCCGCGCTGAAGAACGAGTTCAGGCTGTGGCCGATCGAGGTGGACGCCGGCAGCGGGGACACAACCTCAAGCGTACGGCCACGACACGCGCCTGGAGCGGCGCATCGCGCATTGCAAGCAGCTCAGGGGGCCGCGCCGTGGCGCAGGGAGTGGACCGTGAGCAGCGAGACCGCGAGTAGCGCCGCGATGATCGCGAGCAGGAAAGCGTCGCCCCCCGGCCAGTGCCCCCCGGCTCCCTCGACCATCCAGAAGATCCCAAACGAGCTCAGCATCACGCCCACGGCGAACTTCATCGTGTTCTCGGGAACCCGCGCGAGGGGCTCGCGCACCGCGACCCCCGCCGCGATCACGCAGGCGACCGCGACCCCGGCGGCGGCGGCGGCGGCGGCGGGGGCGATGTGGTGCTGGCTGGCCCCGAAGGTGACGACGATCACTGCGACCTCGAGGCCCTCGACGAGGACACCTTGGAGCGAGATCGCGAACGAGTAGCCGTCCCACGCGCCCGGCCCGCGGGCCGCCGCGCGGGCCGCCGCGCTCTGGGCAGCGTAGGCGCCGAGCTCGTCGTGCAAGGCCTTCCGGCCGGCTGCGCGGAGGATCGCCTTGCGCAGCCATTGAAGGCCGAAGATCAAGAGCAGGACGCCGATGACCATACGCAGATCGTCGGTCGGCAGCGAGGTCAGCGCGGTGCCGAGGACGGCGACGATCGCCGCGAGAAGCGCCGCCGCCGCTCCGACGCCCCCGAGTGCAGAGGGCCAGCTGCGGGTGCTGCCGACGGCCATGACGATCGTGAGGGCCTCCACCGCCTCAACCGCACAGGCGAGGAAGACCGACAGGGAGAGCCCGAGCTCCGCTCCGCTCATGGCTGGGAATCTATCCCCGCTGCGCGCCGGTACCCTGCGATGCGCTATGCGATAGAAAGCACAGGATGACACCGCGCGCGAGCAAACCGCAGGGACTGACCGTCGCCGTCACGGGGCCCACCGGGGAGATCGGCCAGGCGCTCGTCGCGGCGCTCGAGCGCTCGAGCGAGGTCGCACGGGTGATCGGAATGGCCCGCCGCCCCTTCGATCCCGCTGCGCGAGGGTGGAAGAAGGTCTCCTATCGGCGCGGCGACGTGCTGGACCGCAAATCGGTCGCGGGCCTCGTGAAGGACGCCGACGTGGTCGTGCACCTTGCCTTCATCATCATGGGCGGCGAGAAGGAGAGCCGCGCCGTGAACCTCGAGGGCTCGCGCAACGTCTTCCAGGCAGCCGTCGCGGCGAAAGCCAAGCGCCTGGTCTACACATCCTCTGTCGCCGCCTACGGATTTCATGGCGACAACCCCCAGCCGCTGACCGAGGATGTCCCCGCGCGCGGCACGCAGAGCCATTCCTACTCCGCGCAGAAGGCCGAGGTCGAGGCTCTGCTCACCGCAACGCTCGGCGCCGGTGACACCGCGGCCTACATCTTCCGGCCCTGCATCGTCGGCGGGCGCGAAGCGCCGCTCTTGATCGACAGCCTTCCCTACACGCAGATCTCCGAGCACCTCCCGCGAGCGGTCCTCAGCCTGCTCGACGGCGTGCCGATCCTCAAGCCGGTCCTGCCCGATCCGGGCGTCCCCTTTCAGCTGGTCCACCACGACGACGTCGCCGACGCGATGCGCGCCGCGGTCCTCGGGCGCGGCGCCCCCGGCATCTACAACCTCGCGGGCCCAGGCCAGCTCACGGTCAAGCAGTTGGCGGAGGAGCTCGGCTGGTATTCGATCCCGGTGCCCGAGCTGGCAGTCGATGCCGTCGCCGAGATGGTCGGGCGCCTTGGCTTCCTGCCCGCACAAGCACAGTGGATCGCGGCCTTCCGCGAGCCGATGATCATGGACACGAGCAAGGCGCGCCGGGAGCTTCGCTGGCGCCCCAAGCACGACGCCGTGCAGACCCTGCGGGAGACGATCACCTGTTCACGTCTGGATCGCCTGATCCGCTGAGAAGTGAGCGACTCCGAGGGCACACGAGCACCCGGGGCGGGCACAGGCGTGGCCGTGATCACCGACAGCACGACCTACCTCCCGAGGGCGCTGATCGACCGCTGGGGCATCGAGCAGGTCAGCCTCTACGTGGGCTGGGATGGCGATCTGCGCCCCGAGCACGAGTACGAGGACCTCGACGCCTTCTACGCGCGACTGCAGGAGTCCCCGCAGCTGCCGACGACCTCCCAACCCTCGGTCGGGGACTTCCTCAGCCGCTTTCGCCCGCTCGTCGGCGCGGGCCGTGATGTGCTCGCCCTGCACATCGCCGCGGGCCTCTCGGGCACCTGCGAGAGCGCGCGCGAAGCGGCTCGGATCGTGGCCGAGGAGGGGCACCCCGGGCGCGTGGAGGTCCTCGACAGCCAGACGGGCGCCGGTGGCCTCGGCTGCCTGGTGCTCGTCGCGGCCGGCGCGGCCGAGCAGGGCGCAGATCTGCAGGCCGTCATCGAAGCCGTTCGCCGGGCGCGCGAGCAGCTCGACATCTGGTTCTGCCTGGACACGCTCGAGTACCTGCGCCGGGGAGGCCGCATCGGCGCCGCGCAGGCGATCCTCGGAACCGCACTGAAGGTCAAGCCGATCCTGACGTTCGGCACGGAGATCGCCCCGGTCGGCCGTGTGCGCACGCATAGACGAGCCCTCGAAAGGATGGTCGCCTACCTGCATGAGCTACGCGACCGCGGCGCCACCGACTGGATCGTCCAGCACGCGCAGGCGCCCGCCGACGCCGAGGAGCTCGTCGCGCAGGGAACCGCGATCTTCGGCGGCGATCCGCTCTTCTGCACCGAGGTCGGCCCCGTGCTGGGCGCCCATCTCGGGTCCGGAATGCTCGTCGGTGGAATGACACGCTGAGCTCGTGCCGGCTGCCCGCCCGGCTGAAAAGCGGGGCGGGCGCTGCCGGCACGGGCCTACTTGGTGATCCTGATGATCCGCTCCATGCCCAGCAGGGTATGGCTGCGCCCATCCTCGGTGTCCATGAAGCAGACCTCGACATAGATGCCGGGCTTGGCGGTGATCGTCTCCTGCTGGAAGGCTTCGTGCGACAGCGGTCCCGCGAAGGTCGTCGGCGGCCCGACTATCAGCTTTTCCAGCTGCTTTTCGTTCCCCGCGCGTAGCAGCTTGATGGCCCGCTTGGCCGCCGCCATGTTCTTCACCCGCGCCGCGATATCCATATGCACGAGGAAGCCTTCGTTTTCGAAGCGGACGATCTCGCCGTCGTGGAGGGTGCTCGGCCCGCGAAAGCCGAACTCGATCGAGCGGATCGTGGCTCCAGGCGTCGGCAACGCCGCCGGAGCTGTGGAGGCGCTCACCGTGAAGGTGCTCCGCAATTTCACTTCGCCTTCCCCTTCACCGATCAGCAGCAGGTACTGCCCGGGCTGAAGGTCGGTCTGTACTTCGCTGTTCCGGCCGGGACTTACTTCTGTGTCGAACACGATCGAACCGAGCTTGTCCGTGTTGTTCGGGTCTTTATGCGCCTTCTTTGTGCTGATAAACGCTTCGGCTTCTGCCACGCTCACGCCCGGCTTTAGGAGGAACAGGATCTCGGTTGCTTCCTTGACGCCCGTGTCGGTCGTGACGACGTTGACCCCACCCGATTCGAGCGTGCCGCCGACGGTAGCCGAGGAAGGGCTGATCGCGATCCTAAGCGTCGGAAGGGTCGATGCCTGCGCGGTGCCGACGGCGATCAGAGCGCCCGCGAACGCGAGCAAGCCGGCGGCGGCCAGGAGGGCCGCGAAGACCCCGCCGCGCAGCGGCGTGTGAGAAGTCCAGCGAGATGACATGGGTTCAGATCCTTTCGTTTGGACGGCAGCGCGAACTGTCCCTCTCTCCCCGGCGCTGACGTTCGCCGCCGGCCGAGCCACGAAAGCAGTGAACAACTCGCCGGGGGCGGCCGCCATGGCGCCGGTCGCGGCCGAGACACTAATCCATCCGGGACCACCCCGCATGTATCGGCGGTTACTACCTAACTTCGGCCCGGCGCGAACCGACCCTAACCGGCGCCAGGCGCTCGCCGCGGCCGACCCCAAGACGCCTATGCCACGGGCGGGCCCACCTCCCGCAATGCCTGTAACGCCAGTTCATCATGAGTCGCCGGCCTCACTCCCGCCAGCACCCGAGCGAGCTTCCCGTCGGCGCCCACGATGAAGGTCGTCCGTTGCACCCCCCAGTACGTCCGCCCGTACATCGACTTCTGCGCCCACACGCCGTATGAGTCGGCGACAGCGTGGTCCTCGTCGGCAAGCAGAGGGAAGCCGAGAGCATGCTTGTCATGGAATTTCTTCACCTTCGCGACTGGCCATCAGAGAGGACCACGGCGATCTATCGCTTCCGCCACACGTCGATCCCAGCAACGAGCAGCGCCAACAGGGAGTGTCCGAGGAACTGTGTAGGCATGAGCGAAAGAGAGCTTCATGTCTACGAGAACGCAGGATCACACGGAGTTGGAGCAGGGCTTGGAGCGTGCCGCCGGCGCGGAGCGCAGCG
>JBEKXJ010000040.1:0-59519 GCA_049512215.1 Solirubrobacteraceae bacterium | reverse complement strand
CACGACGCTGCTCGGCGAGGCTGATCTTCGCCTCGCCCTCTCCCGTCATCGCCTCGATGCTCGCCATGGCTTCCGAGGATAGGCGCCCCCTCTCAAAGGAGAGCCCCCTCAGCCGCCCGCTCTTAGTAGGTGCGCGAGAAGCGATAGACCTCGAACAGGCACCAGGCGACGACCGCGATCAAGACGAACCAGATGAGCTCGCCGAGCCCGGTCTGCCACATGCGAGCGCGGGCCGCGAGCTCGAACACGCCGAGCGCGAGCGCCCCGCAGAAGAGGCCCCGGTGGCGGGTGCCGAGGCTGTAGAGGCTGATGCGATGTTCGCGGTAGAGACGCAGCCCGAGATAGGCGATCCCTGTGCCAAAGGCGGCCCAGAGGGCGGCTTCAAACGTGCTCGCCGCACGTCCCCCCCCGGGCAGGAAGTAGACCGCCGCTGCGATCGCGAGCAGGATCGCGAGGTTGCGGACGTTCTTGATCTGATCCATGCCCCCCGTAGTTTAGGTCAGACGTTTCCCACCTGATGGTCACCTTTCGAGTGACACGCAGAGCGTGCCACGGAGGAGGCCCTGCTCATGACCTTCAGTCGATGAGCGTCAGTCGATGAGCGCCTCCAGGCGCGCGTAGGCGTCCTCCACCGCCCGCTTGGCTGCGGTATGGCGCGCTTCGGACTTCGCCGTCTCATAGCGCGTGGCCCAAGCCGCGGGATCGGCGAGCTCGTCCTCCAGGGCGCGCATCGCGGCCTCCGCATCCTCGACCGCCAGCTCGGCCTTCTCCTGGTCGCTCAGGCGGTTCTTGGACGGTCCTCCTCGCTTGGGCTTTCGCGTCCTTGAGGCTGCCGTCGGGCCCGTCCCGGTTCCCGCCTGCCCGCCGCGAGCGGATCCGTTGAGGGCACCCCGCGCTCGTGCGCCCGCCGCCGGCCCGCCGGCCCCGCCGGCCCCGGCCGCCCCGGCCGGCCCGGCCGGCCCGGCGGCGGAGGGACGCCCGGCACCGGAGGCCTTGCGCTCTTCGCGCACGCGCACATACTCGGGCCAGCCACCGAGGTAGCTGTGCAGTGAGCGGTCCTCGACCGCGATCGTGCGCGTTCCGACCGCGTCCAGCAGGGCACGGTCGTGGGAGACGAGCAGGATCGCCCCCTCGAAAGCGCGCAGTGCATCCTCGAGCGCCTCGCGGCTCTCGATGTCCAAGTGGTTGGTGGGCTCGTCGAGGATGAGCACGTTGGGTCGCGCGGATGCCGACCCCACGAGCACGGCCAGCGACAGCCGCCGGCGCTCGCCGCCCGAGAGCCCGCTCAGCGGCTTCTCGGCGTCCTCGCCCGAGAAGAGGAACCGGCCCAGCAGCGCACGGGCGCGGCCGGGAGTCAGCCCGGTCGCCCGCTGGGCGGCGTCGAGCACGCTCTGAGCGGCAGGCCCACCCGCCCCGAGCTCCTCGGCGTGCTGAGAGAGATAGCCGACCTTGACGTTGTGGCCGGTGCTCAGCCGCCCGCCGGCGAGCTCCCGCCGTCCCGCGAGCGTTTCGATCAGCGTCGTCTTGCCCGCGCCGTTGGGCCCCACGAGCGCGACATGCTCGCCGCGCTCGAGCCACATCTCGGCGTGCTCGAGCAGGACGATCGGCGGCTCCCCGATCTCGATCCGCCCGTCGATCAGCTCGAAGATCACCCGCCCCGAGCGCTCCGGCGAGGAGAAGGCGAACTCGAGGCCCCTTCCGTCTGCGGGCTCGCGCTCGATGCGCTCGATCTTGGCGAGCTTCTTCACCCGCGACTGGGCCTGACGCGCCTTCGTGGCCTTGTAGCGGAAGCGCTCGATGAACCGTTCGATCCGCGCGATCTCCGCCTGCTGCTTGTCGATCGCGCGGCCAAGCGCGAGCTCGCGGGCCGCCTGCTCGGAGCGCCACCGGTGCCAGGTCCCCGCGAAGTAGCGCGAGCGGCCCGCCTCTATCTCGAGCACCGCCGTGCCCACCGCCTCGAGGAACCAGCGATCGTGCGCAACCAGCACGACCGCCGCATCGAGGCCGACGAGGGTCTGCTCGAGCCACTCCAGCGACTCGATGTCGAGATGGTTCGTCGGCTCGTCCAGCAGCAGCACCTCGGCCGCCGTCGCGAGCGCGCGGGCGAGCGAGGCGCGCGTCAGCTCTCCCCCGGAGAAGGTGTCGAGCGCCCGCTCCATGTCCGCGTCTGAGAAGCCCAGCCCGTGGGCCATGGCCGTTGCCCGGTTTCTCCACACATAGCCGCCGTGCGTCTCCAGCCGCGCCTGGGCGCGGCTGTAGCGAGCCAGCACGGCCTCCCCGGCGGCCCCGGCCGCCATCTGTGTCTCGAGCTCGCTCAGCTCGGCCTCGATCTGAAGCTCCTCGACGCATCCGGAGAGGACGTACTCGCGCAGGGGCATCCCCCGCTCGCGCGGCGGGCGCTGGTCGTGCAGCGCGATCCGCACCCCCTTTGCGACGCTGAGCTCTCCCCGGTCGATCGAGGTCTCGCCCGCGAGCATCCGCAACAGCGTCGTCTTGCCCGCGCCGTTGCGCGCGGCGATCGTCATCCGTTCGCCGCGCTCGAGCTTGAAGGAGACGCCCCGCAGGAGCGGCTGCCCAGCCATGTCCTTGTGCAGGTCTGACGCGATCAAGAGGGCCATCGGCTGCTGATACTAGGACCGCTCGGCATGGCCGGCCCGGGTAACGGCCGCGCGCCCTGAAAGCCGTCCTCCGGTGAAGTGCCCCCGGCCTTCAGATAGGATCCGCGCCTGTGATGCGTGCTCGCGTTTTCAAGCGTTTGCTTGCGCCGGCCCTGCTGCTCAGCCTGGTGCTCGCGCCCGCGGCCCAGGCCTACAACGACGGGCGCGGCTTCTACGGCGCCACCAACGACAAAGTGGTGACAGACGCCGGCTTCATCCTGATCATCTTCTTCCCCACCTTCGTCTTCGCGATGAGCATGCTCCAGCGGCGTCTGGAGAAGCGCAAGCAAGCGCGCAAGGCGGCGCACAAGGCACATCTGGGCAACGCCCAGTGGCGTGGCGGCTGGTAAAGCTCGCCGCTCCCCGGCGGATGGGCCGCTCATGAGCGAGCCAGGCGCGAGCAAGGCTCCGCCCGTTCGCTACGAGCGCCATGGCTCGAGCGCACTGATCACGATCGACCGCCGGCAGCGACGCAACGCGGTCGACGGACCGACGGCCGCCGCGCTGCACGAGGCCTACCTGCGTTTCGAGGGCGACGAGGATGCGCGCGTGCTCGTGTTGACAGGCGCGGGCGAGGTGTCCTTCTGCGCGGGCGCCGACCTGAAGGCGACGGAGACCTTCCGCGAGCGGCTCGCGAGCACGGAGGGGCCGATGGGCTTCACCCGCCTGACGTCCTCCAAGCCGACGATCGCCGCGATCTCGGGCTTCTGCCTGGCCGGCGGCCTGGAGCTTGCGCTGTGGTGCGATCTGCGCATAGCGAGCGAGACCTCGGTCCTCGGCTACCCCGAGCGCCGCTGGGGCGTGCCACTGATCGACGGGGGCACCCAGCGGCTCCCGCGCGTGGTCGGCCTCGGGCGCGCGCTCGACCTGATCCTCACGGGGCGGATGATCGGCGCCGAGGAGGCGCTCGCGATGGGCCTGGTGACGCAGGTCGTCGCACCGGGCTCCCATCTGACCCGCGCGCTTGCGCTCGCCGAGGGCCTCGCCGGCTTTCCCCAGCGCACGATGCTCGCCGACCGTCGCGCGGCGATCGAGGGGCTGGGGATGACGCTCTCTGAGGGACTTGCCCTGGAGGCCGCCGCCGGACCGGCTGTGTTCGAGGAGGGCGTTCGCGGCGCCGCGCGCTTCGCCGCCGGGGAGGGCCGCGGCGGAACGGGCGCGGGGGCTTAGCCGCGCGCGCACGCACGCTCCAACGACATCCAGATATCCTCACGCGGCAATGGCTTATTTCGTCACGGGAGCGACCGGCTTCATCGGGCGCCGGCTCGTCGAGCGCCTGCTCGAGAACCGGCAGGGCAAGGTGTACGTGCTCGTGCGCGAGAGCTCGACCGCAAGGCTCGAGGACCTGATCGAACGCTGGAGCCTGCTCACGGGGACCTCGGCGGCGAACCGGATCGAGCCGGTGCTCGGCGACCTGCGCAGACCGCTGCTCGGGATCGAGCAGGAGCGGGTGAGCGAGCTGCGCGGCAAGATCACCCACTTCTTTCATCTCGCGGCGGTCTACGACATGACGGCGCCTGCTCAGCGCAACACCGCGGTGAACGTCGGGGGCACGACGCACGCGGTTGAACTCGCGCGAGCGGTCGATGCCAAGCACCTTCACCATGTCTCCTCGATCGCGGTTGCCGGCGAGTACCGGGGACTGTTCAAGGAGGACATGTTCGATGAGGGCCAGAGGCTGCCCTCGCCCTATCACCTGACGAAGTTCGAGTCCGAGCGGATCGTGCGCGACCAGACGTATGTGCCGTGGCGCGTGTACCGGCCGGGGATCGTCGTCGGCGACTCGAAGACCGGCGAGATGGACAAGATCGACGGGCCCTACTACTTCTTCAAAGCGATCCAGCGGATGCGCCATCTACTGCCAGAGTGGGTGCCGCTCGTGGGACTCGACCTGGGCCGCACTAACGTGGTTCCGGTCGACTGGGTCGCCGGCGCGCTCGAGCACATCGCGCACCAGCCCAATCTCGACGGCACGGCCTTCCATCTCACAGACCCCCGACCGCAACGCGTCGATGAGCTCGTCAACGAGCTCGCCGCAGCGGCGCACGCGCCCCGCTTCGCCGTGAGCATCGACAAACGGTTCACGGATCCGCTGCCGAGATGGCCACTGGCGCTGGCCACCCAGCTGCCGCCGCTGCGCCAGGTACGAAACCTGGTCCTGCGCGAGCTCGGGATCCCGGCGCAGGTGGTCGCGCACATGGAGCTCATCCCCACCTTCGACACGACCAGGGCCGGTCTCGCGCTCGCCGGCACACCGCTCGAGCGGCCACCGCCGCTGCACGACTACGCCGCGCGCCTGTGGGACTACTGGGAGCGCGAGATGGACCCCGATCTGAGGCGTGGTCGCACGCTGAGGGAGGCCCTCGACGGCAGGCACGTGATGATCACTGGCGCCTCCTCGGGCATCGGGCGGGCGACCGCGATGAAAGTCGCCGCCGGCGGCGGAGTCCCGCTGCTGGTGGCGAGGAACGTCGAGAAGCTGGAGGAGGCGCGCGCTGAAATCGTCGCCGCCGGCGGTATCGCCTACGTGTATGCGGCCGACCTCGCCGACATGGAGTCCGTCGAGCGGCTCGTCGAGCGCGTGCTTGCCGACCACCGCAACGTCGACATGCTCGTCAACAACGCGGGGCGCTCGATCCGCCGTTCGATCGCGCTCAGCTACGACCGCTTCCACGACTTCGAACGCACGATGCAGCTCAACTACTTCGGCGCCGTGAAGCTGATCATCGGCCTGCTGCCGCGCATGCGCGAGCGGGGCTCGGGTCACATCGTCAACATCTCCTCGATCGGCGTGCAGACGAACCCGCCGCGCTTCTCGGCCTACGTCGCCTCGAAGGCGGCGCTCGACGCGTTCACGCGCGTGGTCGCCTCCGAGGTGATCGGTGACGGGGTCACGTTCACGACCATTCACATGCCGCTCGTGCGCACCCCGATGATCGCGCCCACGAAGATGTATGACGCCTTCCCCGCGATCACACCTGATGAGGCAGCCGACATGATCTGCGAGGCGCTGCGCGCGCGGCCCAAGCACATGGGCACGCGCCTCGGAACGCTCGGAGAGGTCGCGTACACGCTCTCGCCGGGCGCGGTCGACAGGCTCCTGCACCTCGCCTATCGCGTGTTCCCGGACTCGGCGGCCTCCAAGGGGCAGCCGGACGTCGAGGAGCGCGCCTCTTTTGAGCAGATCGCGATGGCGACCTTGACGAGGGGCGTGCACTGGTAGGAGCGAGTGCCGGTCCGGGGACGGCTGGACCGTGAGCGAGACGGTCGCGGCGATCGAGGTGAGCGCGCTGCGCAAGCGCTACGGCGAGTTCGAGGCGGTCCGCGGAATCGACATCACCGTCAACCGGGGAGAGGTGTTCGGCCTGCTCGGGCCCAACGGGGCCGGCAAGACGACGACGGTGGAGATCCTCGAGGGCTACCGCGCGCGCACGAGCGGCGAGGTCACGGTGCTCGGTCACGACCCCGCCGGCAGGGCGATCGAGCTGCGCAGGCGCATCGGGATCGTGCTGCAGTCGGGCGGTATCTACAGCCACCTGACGCCCCGCGAGGCGTTGCGTCACTGGGCGAGCTTCTATCCACACCCCCGCGACGTAGAGGAGGTGCTCGCGCTCGCCGGCCTGACACAGCAGGCGAACGTGCGCTCGCGCAAGCTCTCCGGCGGACAGCTCAGAAGGCTGGACTTCGCGCTCGCGCTCGTCGGCGACCCCGAGCTGATCTTCCTCGACGAGCCCACCACCGGCTTTGACCCCGCCGCGCGTCACGCCGCCTGGGAGACGGTGCGCAGCCTGCGTGCGCTGGGCAAGACGATCCTGCTCACGACCCATTATCTGGACGAGGCCCAGGCGCTCGCGGATCGCGTCGCGATCATCAAGGACGGACGAATCCTTGCGATCGGCCCGCCCCGCGAGCTCGGGGAGGGGACGGCGCACTATCGCGTCAGCTACCGCAGCTCGAGCGGAGAGCAGATCGAACGGCTCACCTCAGACCCGACGACGCTCCTGCACGAGCTAACGGGCGAGGCGCTGGCGCGTGGCGAGCAGCTGGAGGAGCTCTCCGTGGGGCGGCCCACGCTCGAGGACGTCTACCTGGAGCTGACCGCGGATGCCTGACGCGCTCACGCTCTCCTGGCGCCAGTATCGCCTCGAGCGGCGCATGTTCTGGCGCAACCCGAGCGCCGCCTTCTTCAACTTCCTGCTGCCGCTGCTCTTCCTGACCGGCGGCGGGGTGATCCTCAGCGGCAGCCAGCACGATCTGAACCTGCTCGTGCCGTCGATCGCGGGTATGAGCGTGATGTCGACCACCTTCACGGCGCTCGCCTACAACATCGTTTTCCTGCGCGAGCGCGGCGTGCTCAAGCGCATCCGCGGCACGCCGCTTCCGACGATCTCCTACTTCGGCGGCGTGGCGGGTAACGCGGTCACGAACACGGCCTTGCAGATAGCGATCATCGTGCTCGCGGGCCGGCTGTTCTTCGGGATCGGCTGGCCGCTGCACTGGGGGGAGCTGATCGTGTTCGTGCTCGTCGGGGTCGTCTGCTTCGCGGCACTTGGCGTCGCCTTCGCCCATCTCATCCCGAACTTCGAGTCGACCGCGGCCTATGTCAACGCCGTCTTCTTGCCGGTCGTCTTCATCTCCTTCTTCGTCTTCGACACCAAGAGCGCGCCGGGGTTCCTGCGCAACATCGCCGGGGCGCTTCCGCTGAAGCCCCTGATCGATGGGCTCTCGGGAGCGATGGTCAGCGGCTCGGGCCTGGGCGGACATCTCGACGCGCTCGCGATCATCGCGCTCTGGGGCGCCTTCGGGCTCTACTTCGCCGTGCGAGGCTTCTCCTGGGAGCAGACGCGCACGTGAGCCCGAGCGGAAGGATGCCCCGATGAAGCAGCTCGCCGATGAGGTCTACCTGCTACGCGGGTTGCCTCCCAACGCGATCAACGTGTACCTCCTCGACGACGTGCTCATCGACGCCGCGACCCGTCGGGGCGAGAGGCGGATCATGCGCCAGATCGCCCGACATCCGATAAGCGCCCACGCGCTCACCCACGCCCACCCCGACCACCAGGGCTCGAGCCACGCGATCTGCGAGCGGCTCGGAATCCCCCTCTGGTGCGGGCAGGGCGACGTCCCCGCGATGGAGACGCTCGGGGGGGTGCGCAACTCGCAGGTGCCCGGATGGCTGAACTCACTCCAGCAGCGCTTCTGGACGGGCCCCCCGCATCCGGTCGCCCGGGCACTGCTCGAGGGAGACGAGGTGGCTGGCTTCACGGTGCTCGAGACCCCGGGTCACTCGCCCGGGCACGTCGCATACTGGCGCGAGTCAGACCGCGTGCTGATCCTCGGGGACGTGCTTAACAACATGAACGTGATGACCGGCATCCCCGGCCTGCACGAGCCGCCGGAGATATTCACGCCGGACCCCCACCGCAACCGTGAGTCCGCGCGCAGGCTCGCGGCGCTCGAGCCGGCGCTCACGTGCTTCGGCCATGGCGCCCCGCTGCGCGACCCGGGCGCGCTCGGCGACTTCGTCGCGCGTCTGCCCGCCTGATCGGTCCATGTCCGGTCCCTACCGGATAGTTGCGTGTGCAAGTAATTCTTGATAGTGTTTGACTGAGCAACTATTCCTGAGCAAGGCGCTCTGCGCCACCTGATGAGAGGACCACAGATGTCAAGTACCGACACGACGACCGTCCAGGCCAATCAGACCCCCCTCCCGACCGGGACCTGGAAGGTCGACCCAGTCCATTCGAGCGTCGAGTTCCACGTCAAACACCTCGGGATCGCCACCGTCAAGGGACATTTCGGCGAGTTCGAGGGGACGCTCGACGTCGGCCCCGCGGGCTCCCGGGCATACGGCACGGTCAAGTCCGCGAGCGTCGACACGCGCGAGCCCCAGCGCGATGCGCACCTGCGCTCAGCCGACTTCTTCGACGCCGAGAAGATCCCCGAGATCAGCTTCTCCTCGACGGCGATCAAGCCCATCGACAAGGAGACGCTCGAGATCGATGGCGACCTCAGCATCCACGGCGTCACCCGGCCGCTGAAGCTGAACGCGACGCTCGAGGGCACCGAGACAGACCACGAAGGCAACCCTCGCGTCGGTCTTGCCGCGACCGCCCAGATCAGCCGCGCCGACTACCAGATGAAGTTCAACATGGCCCTCGGCTCGGGCAACGTCGTCGTCGGCGACAAGGTCAAGATCCTGCTCGATATCTCGGCCGTCAAGGTCTCCTAAAGAGAACTGCGCTTCGAAACGCGAGGCGGCGTCGTCAGCGCACGACGACGCCGCCGAGCGCCTCGTCGATCGCCGAGAGCGTCTCGGCGCCGAGCACTATGCCCGAGGCGGACGCGTTGGCGTGCACCTGCTCGGGGCGGCTCGCGCCGATGATCGCCGAGGCGACGTTCTGCTCACGCAGGACCCAGGCGAGCGCGAGCTGGACCATCGTTAGGCCGGCCGCCTGCGCGATCGGCCGCAGCCGCTGGACCGCCTCGAGCACGCGGGGCTCTATCAGCCTGTCGATGAACCCGCCCATCGTCTCGCTCGCGGCCCTCGAGTCCGACGGCGGTGGCTCGCCGGGGCGATACTTGCCCGTGAGTACCCCCTGAGCGAGCGGAGACCACACGATCTGGGAGATCTGCTCGCGCTCGCACAGCGGGATCACCTCGGCCTCGGGAGCGCGCCACAGCATCGAGTACTGCGGCTGGCTTGAGACCCACCGCTCGACGCCCGGCAACGCGAGTGACTCCTCGATCCTCCGCACAGGCCACTCGCTGAAGCCGATATGCCGCGCCTTGCCCGCGCGGACGACCTCGCTGAGCGCGCTCATCGTCTCATGCAAGGGCGTCCGCTCGTCGTAGCGATGGCACTGGTAGAGATCGACATGGTCTGTCTGCAGGCGCTCCAACGAGGCGTCGATCTGCTTGTGGATCTGCGCCGCGGAGAGGCCCCGATCGGTGGCCGACATCGGGAAGTAGACCTTCGTGGCGAGCACGTAGGAGGAACGCTCATGGCCCGAGAGGACATCTCCGAGCAGCGCCTCTGCAGCGCCCCGCCCGTACACGTTGGCGGTGTCAATGAAGTTGATCCCCGCGTCGAACGCCGCCCTCACGCAGGCCCGCGCCTGCTCGCGCTCGACCCCGCCGGAGTAGGTCAGCCACGAGCCGAGGCCTATCTCTGAGACCTCGATCTCGCTCGAACCCAGTTTGCGGAGGTTCACGCCCTGAGCCTATCCGCTGGGCGCGGGACGCCTGCGCTCAGGCCCTGCGCAAGGACACCCGCGCCACGGTAGTAGGCTCGCAGGCAATGCCGCCAGACGCCCCGATCGATCCCGCCCTGCGCATCGGCGCCGTGCGACTCGCCGTCGGGGACCTCTCGCGTAGCAGCGACTTCTACGAGCGCGTGCTCGGACTGCCGCTGATCTCACTCGATGAGAATGGAGCCCTGCTCGGGGTGGATCGCGAGCGCCCAGCGCTCATCCTGGGCGGCCTTCAGAACCCCGCCCAGGCCTCACCGCGGAGCACCGGCCTGTTCCACGTGGCCTGGCTTCACCCCTCGCGCGCGGCGCTCGCGGAGACCGTGAGGCGGGTCGTTCAAGGGCGCTGGCGGATCGACGGCGCGGCTGACCACGGCGTCTCGGAAGCGCTCTACCTGAGTGATCCCGACGGGCTCGGCATCGAGATCTACGTCGACCGGCCGCGCGATCAATGGAAGCATCGCGCCGACGGCAGGGGCGTTGAGATGGTCACGCTGCCCTTGGATCTCGAGGATCTGCTGGCCCAGGCCCCAGCCGGGTTCGAGCCGGAGATCGCTGCGGGCACCGCGATCGGGCATGTGCATCTGAAGGTCTCAGACGTTCCCCGGGCGGTCGCCTTCTACAGCGGGGTACTCGGCCTACAGGAGCAGGCGCGGCTCCCCTCCGCGGCGTTTCTCTCAGCCGGCGGCTACCACCACCATGTCGGCCTGAACTCCTGGCAGAGCTCGGGGGAAGGCCCTCCCCCGCAGAACGCCCCGGGCCTGCGCCTGATCGGGTTCGAGCTCGGCGGCAAGGATGCGCTCTCCTCGCTCGAGCGCAGGCTCGCGGAGCCGCTCGGCGAGTCAGGCTTCGCACGCGGGCAGGACGGACGCATCTCGCTGCGGGACCCCGACGGTCAGCTGCTCTGCTTCGGGCACCGCTGAAGGTTTCCTTGAGCCGGCGCCGGCCGGCGCAGCGGGGCTTCTCAGGCGTCCTCCGTGCAGACGATCAGCACACTGCAGTGGGCGTGATGGGAAACCTTGCTCGGCACGCTCCCGAACACGCGCGTGACCCCGTGCATCCCGTGACTGCCGACGACGATCAGCTCAGCCTTCTCCTGCTCGGCGATCTCGAGCAGAGCATCGGCGGGGTCGCCGGTGAGCATGTGCGACCTAACCGGTACACCGCTCATGCGGATGCCCGCCGCGGCCTCCTCGACGAGCGCCTGCACCTTGGCATCCGGCGCCACCGCCCAGGCCTTGGCCGCCGCCTTTGGAGCATCTGCGATCCGAACCCCGCGCAGCGGCTCATAAGCGGACACGAGGTGCAGCTCAGCACCGAGCGCCTTGCCCAACATCATCGCCTCCGCCACGGCCCGCTGGGCGGTCTCCGATCCATCGGTGCCGACCACAATCGTCTTGTACACGGGGCTCCTCCTTTCGAGAGCTCACACTAACCGCTCGGCCCGACCGCTCGGCCCGGATCGCAGGGCAAGCGCCCCGGACGCCGCCCCGGGCAGCGCTCAGCCGGCGGCCGAGCTCAGGCGCTCGAGCTCTGGCCTTGAGAGCCCGAGCGCCACCGAGGGCAGCAGCTCGGCCAGCTGCTCGGGGGACCTCGCGCTCGCGATCGGGGCGATCACCGTGGGCTGGGCCGCGAGCCAGGCGAGCGCCACCGCCGCCACCGTGGTCCCGTGCGCCGCGGCGAGCTCATCGAGCACATCGAGCACCGCGAAGCCCCGATCCGTGCAGTAGCTCTCGCGCACCCCCGCCGCCCGGGGGCTGTCGGGGGCCGCGCCCTCGCGCCGGTACTTGCCGCTGAGAAAGCCGCGTGCCAGCCCGAAGTAGGGAACGCAGGCGAGCCCGTGCCGCTCGCACAGGGCGGCGAGCTCCCCCTCGTACTCGCCGCGCTCCATCAGGTTGTAGTGGGGCTGGAGCGCCACGTATGCGGCCATGCCGTCCTGCTCGCCGATCCGCAGCGCTTCGCTCAGGCGGGGAGCGCTGTAGTTGGAGGCCGCCGCGTAGCGAATCTTGCCCTCTGCGATGAGCGCACCGAAGGCTCCGAGCGTCTCCTCGAGCGGTGTGCCCGGATCGTCCTTGTGGGCGTAGTAGAGATCCACCCTGTCGATCCCCAGCCGCTCCAGCGAGCCCTCGATGCCCCGCCTGATCGTCGCCTCCGAGAGCCCTGAGAGCTCCGGGTCCATGCCCACCTTGGTGGCGATCACGAGCTTCTCCCTGTTGCCTTTGGCGGCGATCCAACGGCCGATGATCCGCTCCGAGCCCCCCGCGCCGCCGGGCCCTCGGCGCCCGTATGTGTCGGCGGTGTCGATGAAGTTCCCGCCGGCCTGCACGTAGGCGTCGAGCACGGCGAACGAACGCTCCTCGTCGATCGTCCAGCCGAAGACGTTCCCACCCAGGCAGAGGCGGAAGACGTCAAGCTCGGTGTCGGCGAGTCGGGCGATTTGCTCAGGGTACCTACCCGGGCGGGGCGTCTTCGCCGATGGCCCGCAGCCCGCGGCGGCGGGCCGCAATCCTGCTAGCGGCGGCGTCCCATCGCGAAGCTCTGCACGGGAGGGGCCACGGCGCGCATGCTCGAGGAGACCTCGGCGCCCGGGGCCTCTTGCTCGCCGTCGGCCTGCCCGCCCTGCTCGGCGGCCGGCGGCGAGAGGCCGCGGTCATAGAGATGATGCACGCGCGCACGGGCAGCCGGGTCCTCCCCGATCTGCGCATCTGCGGAGAGGAAGCGCTCGAGCGGCGCCAGCTCGCGCACGAGCACGTTGATGACCGGCAGGATCTCCTGCTCCTGCGGTCCGCCCTGCGCTCTGCGCTCGCGCCTGCTCCACACGCTCTCGGCTGCACTCTCCTGTGAGCGCTCCAGGCGGCCCCTTGCGAGCAGCAGCGGCTCGGCTCGGGCCAGGTGGCGCTCACGCTCGTAGACGGCCTTCGGGACGATCAGGTTGATCGTCCCGAACTCGTCCTCGAACAGCAGGAACATCGTCCCCTTCGCCGTACCCGGACGCTGGCGGGCGATCACCAGTCCCGCCACCGTCACCGCGCAGCCCGTGGGCAGGCGGGCGAGCTGGGCGCTGGTGACTAGCATTGGAACCGTCAGCCTCCCACGGAGGATCGCCAGCGCATGGTCGCCGATCGTCACTCCGCTGGTGGAGTAGTCGGCGATCAGCCGCTGCCAGCGCCCCAGCGGTCGCAGGCTCGGCGCCGCCGGCAACTCCATGGGCAACGCGAGCTGGGTGACCTCGCTCCTCGGCGAGGTCACGCCCGGCGGGGCAAGCCCCAACTGCCACAGGGCGGTTCGCCTTCCCTGCTCGCCGATGAGGCTGTCGCAGGCTCCCGACCAGGCCAGCTGCTCGAGCGTTCCCCGCCGCAGGGCGGCACGGGCGGCGAGGTCGCCGAGGCTGTCGAAGGGCCCGTTGCGCCGGCGCTCGGCCACGAGTTCGCGCACCTCTGCTGCCGGCACATCCTTGATGT
Organism: Solirubrobacteraceae bacterium; assembly: GCA_049512215.1. Lineage (GTDB taxonomy): Bacteria > Actinomycetota > Thermoleophilia > Solirubrobacterales > Solirubrobacteraceae > Palsa-744. The sequence goes on along the minus strand of JBEKXJ010000040.1, from coordinate 46,151 downwards.
AGCCCAGACCCAGGCGCACTCCTGCGCCCGTGACCGTGCACTGCACCTCGGAGGCGTTCACGTCGAGCCCGAGCATGGCGATCCCCCGGTGCTCGGCCTCGTGCACGAGGCTGTCGGGGGCGTAGAAGCCCATCGGCTGCTCGTTCAGCAGGGCGCAGAGGAACTCCGGGCCGTAGTGGACGCGCAGCCAGGTCGACTGGTAGGCGAGCAGGCCGAAGGCGGCGCTGTGGGCCTTGGGGAAGCCGAAGCCGGCGAAGCCTTCGACCATCTCCCAGACGCGCTCCGCTGTGCGCAGCTCGGCTCCGAGGTGGCGTATCGCGCCCTCGATGAAGCGCTCTCGGTAGCGCTTGAGCGTCTCCTGCGAGCGTTTGCGGCTCATCGCCCGGCGCAGCCCATCCGCCTCTCCGGGGCTGAAGCCGGCGAAGGCTTCAGCCACCTGCATCACCTGATCCTGGAAGATGACGGTGCCGAGCGTCTCCTTCAGAACCGGTTCGAGCGCTGGATGCTCATAGGGAACCTTATACGCGGGGTCTTCCCGCAGCCGCCGGCGACGCTCGATGTAGGGATTGATCGCCCCGCCCTGGATCGGGCCGGGTCGTATGATCGCGACCTGGATGGTCAGATCCTCGAGGTTCATCGGGCGGGTCCGCAGCAGCGACTGCATCTGAGCACGGCTCTCGATCTGAAAGACGCCGACCGTGTCGGCCGCACGGATGGCCCGGAAGGTGCGCGGATCGTCGAACGGGATCCGAGAGAGGTCGATGCGCTCGCCGTGCACGCGTGCGATCTCCTCGACACAGCGCTCGACCGCCGAGAGCATCCCCAGACCGAGAAGGTCGATCTTCAGGAAGCCCGCGTCCGCGCAGGAGTCCTTGTCCCACTGGACCATCTGCCTGCCCTCCATCGCGGCGGGCACGACCGGACAGCAGTCGATCAGGGGCCTGGTGGCGACGATCATCCCGCCCGGATGCTGGGAGAGGTGCCTGGGCAGCCCGAGCGCCTGCTCGACCAGACGCGCCAGCCAGCGCCAGCGCTCTGAGCGTGCCCGGGGAGCGTCCGCGTCCCGCGGGAGGGCGCCTTCGAGCGCCTCGGCGATGTCGTGCTCGGAGCTCGGCACATAGGGGTCGGCGCCGCGGGCGAGACGCTCGATCTCGCCGGCGGGCAGGCCGAGGACCTTGCCCAGCTCGCGGATCGCTCCCCGCGCGCGGAAGGTCGGGAAGGCGGCGACGAGCGCCGCGCGATCGCGCCCATAGCGCTCGTGCACGCGGGGGATCAGCTTCTCGCGGATGTCGCGCGGAAAGTCGAGGTCGATGTCGGGAAGCCCGCGCAGGTCCTCGTGCAGGAATCGCCCCAGCGCCAGCTTGTTCGCGATCGGGTCGATATGGGAGAGCCCGGTCAGGTAGCAGACGAGCGAGGAGACCGAGGATCCGCGCCCGCGTCCGGGCGCCAGCAGCGCCCGCACCGAGTCCGGCCCGCGCACCTCCACGGCGACCTCGCGCGCCAGCTCGAGCATGTCGTGGTGCAGCTGGAAGAAGCCCGCCAGCCCCAGCTCTCCGATCACGTTCAGCTCCTGCTCCAGCCGTGCCCGGGCCTCCTGGAGGGCGGCGAGCCGGCCCCTCGGGCCGGCTGCCCCGAACCCGCGATCGAACCCCGGATCGGTGGGCGTCGTCCCCGGCCCGTAGCGCTCCCCTAGCCGCGCCCGGCAGAGCTCTGCCAGGCGCCCCAACGCGCCCTCGTCCTCGGCTCCCGGATAGCGGTAGCCGAGGTCCTTCGTCAGGTCGAACCTCAGCCGCTCGGCGAGCGCCAGCGTCTCCCGGACCGCCTCGGGATGGTCGGCGAAACGGCTGACCATCGCCTGCGGGGTGCTCATCACGTGGCTGTGATTGCCACGGCGCAAAGGCTCTGAGGCATCGAGCGTGGTGTGGTGGCGCAGCGCCACGAACGCGTCCTGCAGCTCGGCTCTGGCGCGTGCGTGCGAATGGACGTTGCCGGTTGCCACGCACCTCACCCCCAGACGCCTTCCGAATGCGGCAAGCTCGCGGTTGCGGGCGCGATCGTGACGGGCATAGGGGCGCTGCAGCTCGACGTAGAGGCCTTCCGGGCCAAACGCGTCGAGCAGTCGCCGCGCCGTGGGCTCATCATCGGCGCCGTGGCCGATCACAGATCGCTCGGCGCAGCCCGTCAGGCAGACGAGTCCCTCGGCGTGCTCGATCACGGCCTGAACGTCCACCGAGGGCTCGGCGCGCTCGCGCTGAGGAGTCCCCTCACGGGTGTGGGCATGCGCGAGCGTGATGATCCGGCAGAGGTTGCTCCAGCCCCGCTCATCGCACGCGAGCAGCGTGATGTGCCGGCCACCGCCGGCCCCGGCCCGCGCGCCGGGGGCCGTCCCGCTCCGAGCGCCGGCGCCGCCACGGGCCCGATCGCCGGCCAGGTCGATCTCGGCGCCGTGGATCGCCCGCACTCCGTGCTCCTTGGCGGCCTGGGCCAGCTCCATCGAGCCCGAGACCGAGTTGTGGTCGGTCAACGCGAACGCCGCATACCCGAGCTCGTTCGCGCGCCGCGCGAGCTCCTCGGGCAGCGAGACACCGTCCAGGAACGAGTAGGCCGAATGGCAGTGAAGCTCCACGTAGGGCGGTGTGGCATCCATCTCAAATGCCCCTCACGCCCACTGGGCAAACCAGCCACCGGGGCCATCGCGATCATCGACCTTCCTCAGATCGCGGAAGATGACCACGTTGCGCCCGTTCGTGCTCACCGCCTCCCAGTAGCGGCGCCGCAGCGGCTGTGCGGTCCACCAGCGGTCCTCCACCAGCCAGGACTCTCGCACCAGCTCGATCCTTCGGCCATCGACTTCGACGGGAACACCTTCATGTCCCGTGCGCACTGCCACCGGGCGTGGGGTGTTCAGGGCCCGAGCCATCAGAACGTGATCGGCGCGAGCACCACCCGTCGCTCGGGCACGCGCGAGTCGGGGTCCACGCAGACGGCCCGCAACGCCGCGTCCTGCCCGGCGACGGCGCGCACCTGAGCGACGGCCTCGCGCAGGCGCGCGCGGCGGGCGGTGCGCGCCTGGTCCATCAGCGCCCTCTGCTCCCCCGCCGGGGGACCGAAACGCTCGACGGTCAGTCCCAGCGTCGCGGCGGGGGCCGGGAGCCCGAGCAGGCGCACCGACAGCGCCAAGCCGATGCGCTTGGGGTCCGTGAGCGCCTGGCGGAAGACCACCTGCTCGCGCCAGCCTCCGCCCGCGAGCAGGCGTGCGGAGAGCACGACGGCGCGCAAGCTGCGCCCACGGCGCTCAGACCGGGTCAGCAGGCGGTCGATCAGCACGCCGAGCACGCGCTCGAGCGCCGGGCCGGAGCTCGCATCGCCGACGCTCATCGTCTCCTGCAGGCGCTCCTCGACGCGGCGCGCCCGCAGCGGGGTGTCCTCGCAGCAGGCGAGCCGATGGGCGAGCACGCCCGCAGCCCCGAAGCGGTCGGCGAGCGCGGGACGGCCCAGCTTCGCCAGCTCGCCGAGCGTGCGCACGCCGAGGCGCTCGAGCGGCTCGACGAGCGGCTCGGTCTCTGCGCGGAAGCCGAGCAGCCCCACCGGCCTGCCGGCGAGCCAGCGCCGGGCGTCGCTCCCTTCAAGCGTCAGCGGACGGCGCGAGCGCATCGCCAGAGCGCCCGCCAGGGCGCAGAAGCGTGTCGGCCCGGCACCCACGCGCGCGGAACGGCCGCCGCTCGGAGATGATCGCAGCGCACGCCGTGCGGCGGCGATCGTGGCGGAGTCCGTACCGTGAACCCCCCGCAGCCCACCGGTCTCGAAGAAGGCGAGCCCGGGACGCGCCGGCTCGACCGCCGCGCCGATCGCTTCCAGGACACGCAACGTGTTCTCCCACCTCGCGGCCACCCCCACCGGATCGGCAGGCACGAGGATCAGATCGGGACAGCGGGCGAGCGCCTCGCCGAGGGCCATTCCGCGAGCCACCCCCCGGGCCTCCGCAGCCCCGGATACCTCTCCCACCCGTTGCTCTGAGCCGAGCAGCGGGGCTACCGCCAGCGCGCGTCCCGCGAGCGTCCGCTGGACGACCTCAGATCGATCTCCCGCGGCGACGACGAGCTCGAAGCGAGGAAGATAGACGCAGACGACCATACGAACGTATGTTCGCATACGGCCGGTCGCATGTCAATCCATGGTCAGCGGGCCCTCGGCCGATCCGCTCAAAAACTGGCGCACGAACGGGTTTTCTGATGAGAACATTCGCTCCGCGTCCCCCGCTTCCACGATCCGTCCTCTCCACAGCAGCGCGATGAACTCGCCGATCCGGCGCGCCGAGGCGATGTCGTGGGTCACGACGATGTAGGTGCCCCCGTGTAGGGAGTGCATCTCCTGGATCAGCTCGCACAGCAGGGCTGTTCGCACGGGATCCAGCCCGGAGTCGGGCTCGTCGAAGATCACGATGTCTGGTTCCATCACGAGCGCCCGCGCGAACCCGGCGCGCTTGCGCATGCCGCCGGAGAGCTGGGAGGGATGGTCGTTCATCGCGTCTGCCAGCCCCACATCGGTCAGCCGTTCGGAGACGAGCTCTGAGATCTGCGCCTCGGATGTGCCGGTGTGCTGGCGCAGCGGAAAGGCGACGTTGTCGAACACGGACATCGACCCGAACAGAGCACCATCCTGGAAGAGCACGCCGATTTTGCGCCGTAGCGCCAGCAGCTGAGGCATCGTCAGGCTCGGAACCGACTGCCCCCGCACGATGACGTCGCCGGAGTCGGGGAACATCAGCCCGATGAAGTGCTTGATCAGCACGCTCTTGCCGGTGCCCGAGGGACCCAGCACGACCGTGACCGTGTCATCGGGGATCGCGACGTTCAGGCCGTTCAGGACGGACACGCCACCGAGTCGCTTGTGCACGTCGACACAGCGGATCGACCAGTCGCCCGTGCTCGGGTCGCCTAAGAGGTCCAGCTGGCTGGAGTGGTACTGGTACTCGTCTCTCATAATTCTCTCGTCGCTCATCATTTTCCCCCGTAGGTCACGTGCGGGAACTGGCTCGTCTGAGAGTTGAAGGTGAACAAGCCCTGCTGGTTGCACGCCGGCGCCGGGACTTCGTTGGCGCCGTTGGGCTTGTTGGCGACTTTGAACTGGATGAGCTGTTCGATCAGGCTTTCGGAGATCGTTTCGTTCGCAGGCCCGCTCACCGACGGTGCCGAGTTCGCGCAGTTGCCGGCGCTGAACACCTGCAGCCCGCCGTCGCCCAGAGCGCGGAACGCGCCGGGCTGGAAGTAGGGGTTCGCGCGATCGGTTCCGATCCGCCGCGGGTAGACCGCGAGGCTCTCCGGCGAGAGCACCTGCATCGTGCGCAGGTAGTGCTGCATGGGCCCCTGGTTGACGGTGTTGCTGTTGAGCCCCTTGGCCTGGGTCGCGCCCGTGAAGTTCGCGAAGAACGCCTGCAGCTCGGGCACATACTCGCCCGCGTACTGCAGGAACGGGTCAAGGTTGTGCAGCACCGGCCTGAAGTTTTCGAGCTGCGTCGTGGTCAGGTTGAGCGTCGTGCTCACGTCCGGCAGGCCCACACGGGCGGCCTTCGTCAGCGGCCCCAGCGATGTCAGGAAGCTGTTGAGTTCCGGCGTGAAGGGCCTCGCGGCCGCGAGCAGCGGCGCGAGCTGGCGCTCGGCGGGACGGAATTCGTCGAGGAACGGGCTCGCGTCCGTTGCGAGGCTGTCGAGTGCTTTCAGCGCCACGCGCGAGTTCTGCTCGAAGGCGGGTAGCACGCGGAAGGCGTTGGCGAACGCCTGGCTGCCTTCGGCGGCCGCATGGAACGTGCGCTCGCCGTTGGCGATCAGGCCTTCGAGCTGATGGTCGCGGCCGGCGAGCGCGTCGAAGACGACACCGGTGTTGTGAACGAGCGCCCGCACGGCTCCTTCCTGGGAGGCGAGGATCCCCACGAGCTCGTTCGTGTGTTCGACGAACGGGTCGAGCCTCGCGAACGCGGCGTTGATCTGTTCCCCGCGCCCGTTGATTCCTTCGGCCACGGTTTGCATCCACAGCTGGAAGTCATGGCGCGTTTCGGGATCGAACGCCGACAGGATGTCGTCGAGCGTCACCTGCGGTTCGACCTGGCTGTTGGCCAGCTGGCCCTCATCGGGCAGGAAGGGCCCGCTGCGGCCCTCGGGGATCAGCTGCACGTAGGTCTCTCCGAGCAGCGTCTTCTGGCGCAGGATCGCGTGCATGTTCGCGCGGATCGGCGCGTAGCGCCCGGCGACTTCAAGCGTCGCGTGCGTGCGGCCGTCCTTGCCGAGTTTCAGCGCGATCACGTGGCCAACATCCACGCCGCTGATGCGGACGTCCGACTGTTCGGCGAGCGCGAGCGTCCGCGGGAAGGCGACCGTCAGGCGGTAGCCCTTCGGTTTCAACGGCAGCGGGCCTCCGAAGGACTCCCACAGGAACATCAGCAGCCCGAAGCAGCTCAGCACGAACAGGATGATCACGAGGATGTTGCCGAGCGTCGGCGCGCGCTTCTGCATCTCAGCCCCCTCCCCCACGCGTGCTCGAGCTGCGCGCCCTCAGCCCCGCGGGCGGGGTGCGGCCGAGCAGATGCGGCTCGAGGCTCGAGAACAGCCCGCCCGCCGGGGTTTTCGCCCGCAGGCTCGCGGTGCTCGCGGTGCTCGCGCTCGTGAGGATGCCTTCCTTCTGGCATGTCGCCTTGGTCGGCGGGTTCAACAGGCCGACGATGAGGTTGACAGTCTTGTTGACTTCCGCGGCGCCTTTGAGGATCGGCGCGATTTCGCAGTTCAGATAGAGCAGGCTGCGGCCGAGCACGTCCTGCCCGTCCGCGGAGCTCACGACGCTGTTGAGGTTGTGATTGGCCCAGTCGAGGAAGAACAGGAAGCCCCCCTGCTTGGGGCCGGGGTTGTAGGCCAGCTCGTTGAAGAATTCGTTGAGCACCGAGAAGCTCGTCGCGAGCTTCGGGAAGGCTTCGCTGAGCCCCTGGGCGTCGGGCTGGAGATCGTTGACGGTGGGCAGGATCTGGCGCGCGAACGGTCGGATCTGGGTCTTGAAGATCGGCGTCGTCTTGTCCGCGAGCCGCCGCGTCGCTTCCTGGCCCGGCCCGAGCGAGCCGGCGAAGGGCTCCAGTTTGTGCAGCGTCGGGCCGAGCACCTGAGCGGCGGTCGCGAGCTTGCCGAGGCCGCTGCGGGTCTTCGCGAGCGCTCCGGGCAGCAGACGCAGCGTGCTCTGGACGTTCTCGTCCTCCTTGGCGAAGGTCGCGAACACGGCGTTGGAGGCGTCGATCAGCTGCGCCAGCTGCTTGTCCTTGCCGCCGAGGGCCTCCGCCAAGAGGCTGAAGTTGTGGATCGCCCGCGCGACGTTCGCGTGGCGAGCTTCGAGCTGCTGGGCGATCTCCTGCAGGTAGCGCGCGACCGGGTCGAAGCGCTTGAGCGTCGCCGAGAAGGCCCTGCCGTTGTTCTTGAAGCCTTCGCCGGCGCCGGCCAGGAGCTCCTGCAGGTAGCTGCGCGTTTCGGCGTCGAGCCCCGCGAGGAATTCGTCGAGGTCGATGTTCGGGGCGGTCTGCGAGATGGGTATGACTTCGCCGCTGCGCAGCCGCCCGCTGGAGGGGGTCCCCGGGTTGACCTCGACCGCGATGTCCTCGAGCTGGGTCTTCGGTCGCAGCAACAGCGTCGCGTTGTGGTAGATGCGCGCGTACTTCGGGGTCACTTTCATCGTCACCGTCGCGACCCCGTCGTTCAAATCGACGCTCGCGATTTCCCCGATCTTCGCTCCGGCGATCGTCACCGCCTGGCCCTGCCCGGGGGTCACCGCCTGGGCGGTCTGGAACTCGGCCTTCAGCGTGAAGTAGCTGCGGCCCAGGACCGGCACCCATCCGGGCAGCTTGAGGTTCTCGTGCGCGAGGATGTAGCCGCCGACGGCCGCCGCGAACACGACCATCGTCACGACCGCAATAAACGCCGTGCGGTAGCGCTCGATCTGATCGCGGAAGCTCAGCCCGCCCTGGTGATCGCCGGCGCTCGGCGTCATCCTCCGCTCCCGTCCGCCGGGCCCGAGGCGAGCGGGCCGTTGAATTCAGGGAGCGCCTGCGTGTAGCAGGGCACGAGCGGCTCATAGGCGGGCTCCGCGGAGGGGTAGGCCGGGCTGGTTCCCAGCGGCGGCAGCGAGGCGTGGGCGAGCAGGCGCAGGCCTTTCAGGTTGGTGCCCAGGATCGAGGTGGGCGCCGAGACGACCGTCGGACCGCCGCTGCCGAGCAGGAAGTGCGTCATCGTGCCGTTGCCGTCGAAGCTCTGGCCGATGCCGGCCAGGCCCGTGAGCGCGTACCAGAACTCCTTGTAGTCTTCGACTCCCGAGGTGTTCGAGCCGTCCTGAAGCCTCGTGTTGCCGGCCGGGAAGATGACTTTGGTCAGGCATTTGTTGAACAGACCCGTCTGTTCGAAGAACGGCGACTGTTCGCTCTCCAGGCGCGCGAGCGCCGGGGTCGCGCTGACGAGTCCCTTGGCGACGCCGCCGAGCTCGCTCGGCGCCAGCGACGCCTGCACCTGTTCGATCCAGGGCAGCGCCGCCGCGACGGTCGCGGGCGTCGCCCTCAGGCCGGGGAGGATGTCGTGCGCGAAGGTGCGCGTGGGCCCGAACGCCGCGCCGAGCTCCTGGAGCCCGCGTTCGATGTTGCGCAGGGAGCTGGGGAGCTCCGCGACGGTCGCTCGCAGGCTCTCCGACTGGGCCGCGAAGGAGTGAAAGAAGGCGTCGAAGTTGGGGATCCATTCGCTGAGCTGCTGCTCGTGCACGTTCAGCGCGGCGGTCACCTTGCCGATGCTCGCGATGAGTTTGGAGAGGTCGTGCGGTTCGGTGCCGCCGAGCGCCTGGTTGACGATCGCGCCGCCACGCAGCGCCGCGGGTCCGCGCTGGTAGGCCTTGTTCAGAGCCTGCGCGCCGTTGAGGCCGCGCACTTCGGGGTTCTGTTCGGCGTTTTCCGCTTCTGTCGGCTTGCGCGTGAGGCCGTCGCCGTAACCGATCAGGAAGTCCTGCAGGTTGGCGCGCGTGTCGGTGTTCAGAGCGTCCAGCACCTGGTCGAGCTGGACGGGGTCGGAGGTCTGCGTGATCGGGAGCGTCGCGCCCGATGACAGCGTCCTAGCGGAGGGGCTGCCGGGCTGCAGTTCGACGAACCAGTTGCCTTCGAGGAAGATCCGCGGCCTGATCTTGAGCGTCGCATCGGAGTGGATCGGCAGCCCCCGCGATTCGATTTCCATGCTCACCAGGCCGACGTTCCCCTCGCGTGAGATCGAGCTGACCTTGCCCACGTCGACCCCGGCGATGCGCACCGGCGACTTCGGGTGGATGTCCACAGCGGTCGCGAAGACGGCCTGCAGGCGAAAGCCGTGTTTGAACGGGATACGCTTGCTGAAACCGAAGTAGAAGGCGAACACGAGGACGAGCACGAGCACGATGCCGAAGCGCAACGGGTTTGCTCGCTGCAGTTCGACGACCGGTATTTCATCGTGGCGTCGCCACCAGCGCAGGCGCCTCATTTCTTCTTGCCCTTCGTCGTGGCGGTCAAGCCGAGGTCCTTCAACGTGGCGCTCGGGTAGGTTTCGCCGAACAGGCCCTGGTTGCGGCTCGTCAGTTCGTGGTTGGTTTCGACATGCGCCACGTTGCCGGTCACGGCCTTGCCCTTTTCGTAGACCTCGTTGCCCGCTTCGCAGACCTGCGGCTGGCCGGGGCCGGAGACGTTGGGATAGGGGTTTGCGTGCAGGTGGTTGTTGTCGATGATCGCCGAGCTGCGGTAAGCGTGTTCGACCGAGGGTCCGTTCGCGGGCGCCGAGGATGGGTAGCCCTCGTTGTTGGGCCCGCTCGGGGACAGCACGATGCCGGCCCGGGCAACCGTGCCGACGCCGATGTTCTCCGACTGCAGGCTCGCGACGTTGCGGAACGCGAGCGTGAAGTAGTTGCAGGTGGCCTGCTCGGGCGCGATCCCGGCGAGAACCGGGTTGGCGTACTGGAGGGTCTGGGTGAAGTCTTCGAGAGCGAGCGTGACGACGGGATTCTGGCCGAAGGTCTGCAGCGCCTGCGCGGAGCCGGCGAGTTGCGTGTTCAGGGCGGTGGCTGCCCTGAGGTTGACGGCGCCTTCGGTGACCGCGTGGCCGAGCGGCTGGGCGACCGTGCGCAGCGCGCTCGCGCTCGGGCGCAGCAGGCGCATGAATTCGGTCGTCTTTTCGATGAAGGGCGCCTCGTAGGGGAGCGAGTGCGTCGCCTGTTCGAGCGCGGCCGGTCCGCCTTCGATCGCCCGTTCGAGCGACGGGGCGACGCTGGCGAAGGCCCTGAAGAAGGTGTCGAGCTCGCTGTAGAGGGCGGCCTGGGTTTCGGCCACCGGAGCCGCCTGGGACGCCGCGCGGTCGAGCGCGATGAAGAGCTCGTGCAGGCCTGTCTGGGGAGCGGCGAGGTTATGCAGGACTGGGATCGCGTGCGTCACGAGCGGGCGCAGCGTGGCGATCGTGTCGTTCAGGCCCAGCCCCCGGCCCGCCAGGCCGTCGCCGAAGTTGTTCAGGTTCACCTGGCTGGCGGTCCTGGTCTTCTCGTCGAACATGTTGAACAGCTGGTCGAGGTCGACCGGTTCGCGGGTCTGGCTCACGGGGATCGTCGCTTCGGCCTTCAGCGTCCGGCGCGAGGAGCCCTTTTCGAGTTCGAGGTACTTCAGCCCGATCGCCGAGACCGACTGCACGATCGCCTTGGTGTCGGCGGGCAGCGGCTCGACGCCCTTTTCGAGCTTGAGGCTCGCGATCGCCGTGAGGCGACCGGTGCGGGGGTTCTCGTGGGCGCTCAGCGAGCTGACCAGGCCGACGCGCGTCCCCGCGATGCGCACCTGGTTTTTCGGCTGCAGGCCCGAGGCCTGGGGCAGTTCCACTTTCAGGTTGTACGTGGGGACGAACGGGAGCCCGTTGTTGGCGTTGTAGGAGAGGAACACGGCCACCACCACGATCAGCGTCGTGATGGCGCCGATCAGCAGCGGGCTGCCTGCGAGCGAGTTGCGCCGGCGCCTGTTCATCAGGGGGTCTCCGCCGGGTCGCAGCTGAGCAGTTCATTGTCGGCGAAGGGCGAGGATCCGTCGGCCGCGGGCTGTGTCGCGGCGCCGGGGCAGCGGCGCAGCTGGTCGATCTTCAGGCCTTCCAGCGCCACCTGCGGGCTTGCCGGGGTGAGGTTGTTGTTCGAGCCGAGCTTGAAGTCGGGGAAGACGGGGCTGATGCGTGCATAGTGGCCGTTCGCGTCGTAGTAGGAGGTTGTCTGGCCGAACTCGCGCACGGCACCCTCGAGGTCCGGGGTGTAGGGGCCGAAGAAGGCCGTGATCGGCACCGATTCCTTGAGCGCGGTGACGCTGGCGGGCGTGTTGGCCGACAAGGTCCTCGCGAGCGCCGGGAGCGCGCGCGCGAAGTCGGTGAGGTCGTTGTTGGCACCGGGACGGTTGATGGCGAGGCTGAGGTTGTGGACCACCGGCGTTGCCGTGCTCAGGAGCGGGCGGAGCTTCGCGAAGAGGCTCGTGAGCGGCTTGCTCGTCGGCTTGGATGCATCGATGAGCTGCGTGAGCGCGCTGACCGTGGATGGGACTTCGGCGAAGGTGTGGTTGCCCTCGCTGAGGGTGCCCGGCAGCTGGCGCAGGCTCTGGGCAAAGCTCGCCTGCTCGGAGCCGATCGCCTGGAAGGTCGTGTTTGCGTTTTCCACGAGGCCTTCGAGCTGGTCTTTGCGCGCGCCGATCGTCGTGAGCGCCTTCGCGGTTTCAACGAGGAAGCCCGTGAAGGTCGGCTGGTCGCGCACGAGCTCCGAGAAGAGGTGATCGGTCGCGGCCAGCGAGGGGCTGAAGTATTCGACCGATTCACCGAAGGCGCGACCGGTCCCCGCATACTGTTCGGCCGAACCCTGGATGAGCTGCGCGAGGCCCTGGCGTGTCTTCGCGTTGAAGGTATTGAAGAGCTGATCGAGATCGACGACTTCCCTTGTCGCGCTCGCGGGGAGCGTCGCGCCGGCGGAGAGCGCCGGCCTGTTGTTCGGCCCGGGCGAGAGGGCGATGTAGCGGTTGGCGACGGTCGTCAGCGACGGCACTCTGACCTGCGCGACCGTCCCTTCATGCAGGGGGGTCAGCGATGGACCGACGTGAATCGTCACCCGGGCATTGAAGTCGGGGGTGAGTTCGATGTTCGTGATGCTCCCGACGGGTACGCCGCCGACCTGAACCTGATCGCCCCTGACGAGCTGACCCGCTTCTTCGAAGACGAGGTAGTAGTTGGTGCCGCTCGCGCCCGCGAAGACGAGATAGGCGATGATCAGCACGACGGCTCCGAGCGCTCCGGCGGCGAGGAGCCGCCCGCGTCGCGCCGAAGAGCGCACGCGTGGGCGGGGCACCGACCCACCGCCTGGGGCGGGAGCAGGTGCGGCGGGCGGGCTGGGGGGGCTAGCGGTTGCCACTGGCTTCACTTCCTGCACCGGCGGGTGCGCCCCCCCGATCGGGAATCGACGCGGGCGAGGGCGCCCCGGCGACGGCCGGGTCGGGGATCTCCCCGAGGCGCGCGACGAGCCCTATCCACTCCGCAGGCGTGAGCGGGGAGTCAAAGAGGGCCGCCGCGTGGGCGTCGTCGCCGCTGAGCGGGCTGAAGGCGACACGAATCTCCTCGCGGGCGCTCGGGTCGGCCACGGCCCCGGGCACGCCGGGATAGCCCATCAGGCTGGTGATGCTCTGCGGCTGGGCGGCGCCCTGGAGATCGAGCAGCTTGCGGACCGTGATGTCCGTGATCGAGCCCGGGCCCTGGTGAGCAGCGACCGGGACGTCGTTGATCGCGGTGATGTCGAACGCCTCGCCGGCGGAGCTCGCGGACGCGTTGCGCTCCGCGGCCGCCGTCGAGCTGAGGCATCTCAGTCCGGAGACGGCCGGCTTCAATCCCGAGACGGACAGGTACTCCAGAGTCGCCAGCAGCCGCTTGTCGACCCTGCCCGTCTGGACGTCCTGGCGAGCGCAGGCGCTGAGGCGGACGCCGGGGCCGTGCAGCGCCTGCGGCTCGAGCTGCTGCTTTGACTCGAGCAGCACCTGACCGACCGTCGGTGAGGTGCTGAGGAACGGGTTCTCGCCCTTGGCCCTGAAGATCGACGTGTTCTCGAGCGCCACCCAGCCGTCGAGGATCGGCTTGGGATCGATCAGCGGCGCCCCGACCCCGGCGGGACGAATCTGGAAGAGCATGTGCGCTTCGCCCGCAGCGCTCGCGGGCGTGGCGCCGCCCGTCACGCCGCCGAGGTGGCCGAGAACGGTCCCGGCGATCACCTGCACACCGACGCGCAGCGGATGCAGGTAGACGTCGTCCGGCCCTTCCCTGAACATCCGCACCCCCGCCGGCGCCAGCTTCGGCGACGCCGGCTTGCGGGCGGGGACGCTGAGCGCGGGTTTGGCCGCGGCCGATTCCAGGGCCGCGGCCGCGCCCAGCGCGAGCCCGGACACCGTGGCGCCTTCAGAGAGCGGCGAGCGCGGCTGGGCGCCCGCCGTCGCGGGACCGCTCGGTGCGGGTTCCACAGAGCCGGCGGGCTGTGCGATCCGCGGGCTCACGGTCGTGTGCGCGCGCGGCTCGAGCACCGGGTAGAGAGGCGCCACGTCACCGAGCTGCGCATAGACGTAGGTGTTGCCGTAGGCGTCGCGCAGCGATATGAAGCGTCCGAGCGAGGAGGAGTGCCCGATCTGGACGATTTCGCCGTCCTGGACCGCGATCACGGCCGCCTTGGGCTGCGCATAGATCGTCGTGCCGACGAGCGTCTGCGGCGGGCTCGACCCGCTCGCGGGGACGCTCGTGAAGCCGTCGCTGAAGTGCGCGGCGGCGTGCACGGGAAAGCGCGACTCGGTGAGGCCGGTGATCGCTGCGAGCAGCGCGGGGGGCGTGCCTCCGAGCAGCTGGGCGCGGAGCATCACCGAGTCCACGTATGCCTGGGAGTGGTTGTAGGAGTAGACGGCCGCCCTGATGCTCCTCGCGGCGCCGGCCGCCCGCAGGTACCTCGCGGCGGCGAAGACCGCGTCGGCCGGGTTGTATGGGTCCTCCAAGCCGTCGCCGTTCGCGTCAACCCCGTACCGTTCCCACTCCGCCGGCAGGAACTGCATCCATCCCTCGGCGCCCGCGCTCGAGACGCCGAGGTCCCTGCCGTAGTCGGTCTCGACCTCGTTGATCGCCGCGAGCACCTGCCAGGGAACGCCGTAGGCCGTCCCCGCGGCCTGGTAGATCGCCAGCAGGAACGGCGGGATCCGGAAGCTTTCGATGAAGAAGTTCGGCACGCCTGCGATCGAGGATTCCAGCGCGAGCGGTAGCGAGGGCGTGAGCGCCGAGGGCGCGGGCGCGGGGTGCGCGGCCCGCACGCCCGCCGAGCCGGAAGCGCCGCTCGATCCGGCTCGCCCGACCGCGCGCTTGAGCGCGCCGCCTGGCTTCACGTGCACGCTTCCGCCGCCGGGCGGTGCGGGTGTGGCCCCCTGCGGGCGCTGGACGGCGACCTCGGGCGTGCTCGCGGCCTGCAGCGCCCCGGAGCTCGCCTGCGTGGTGGCGGATTCGCTCGGCGAGGTCGTCGTCGGGGTTGCGGTCGTGCTCGTCCCAGGAGCCGCTTCGGCCGCCGGGGTCGGCGTGAGCCGTGCTCCGGGCGCGGGAGTCGCGGGCGTCGTTTCGCTCGCCGGCGCCGTGGCGCCGCGTTCGGACGCGACGCTCCCGGCCGGCAGCGTGAGGGCCACCGTCCCGAGAGCGGAGAGCAGCGGGCCGAGGATTCGCGCTCGGGAGCTCATCGGGCCACTCAGTTGCCGAGGAGATAGTTGAGGAGCATGCCGCCCGCACCGGCTTCTTCGCTCGAGGGCTTGTAGTAGGTCGTGCCGGCGCTCGAGCCGCCGACGGGCTCCACAGCAGCAGCGCCCGCTCCAGCGGAGCCGCTCGGAGGGGGGGCGTCGGCGACCGCTGTCGAACCTGGGTATTGGGCGATCGCCTGCGCGGGCGTTGCGCCTTTCAGCACCGCGAGCGTCCGCTCCATCACGAGGCTGGTCGAACTGGGGTTGCCGACCGCGGACGCCTTCGCGGAGGAGCCCGACGTGCTGAAGAGTTTGGCGCCGCAGCCGGCCGCGGGTTCGATCGCGTAGGTCAGGCAGTGCGTGCCGACCCCCTCGGCGCGAAGGAAGTGGCCGAGCGCGTCGTAGCCGTTCGTCGTGTTCGCTCCGAGGAAGATGAAGTCGAGCAGGCGCTCGAGCCCGCCGGTAGAGCGCAGGCTCGAGAGCAGTTCGGAAGCGCTTACGCCGGCCGGCTTCGCCACGCTTCCAAGCGACCCGAGACGGCCGAGCAAGGGCTGGATGGACGCGAGCGCGGGTCCCGTGACCTGGGCTGTCTTGCCGAGGCTCTGGAAGAACGTTGAGGAGCTGTTCGCGAAGGCGGCCAGGTGGGTAAAGGCGTTGTTGACCCCGGGCGCCGCGACCGCGAGGTCGCTGAACACGGGGGTCGTCTGTTCGGCGAGGCGCCCGACGCGTTCTGTGGCGGGACCGAGCTGCCTCAGGAAGGGTGGGAAGTCGGCCAGGTCGCGTTCGAGCGCGCCGCGGTGCAGCGCGGTCGCCTGCGCGACGGTGGCACTCTGGGCGATGAAGTCCGCCACGCGGCTGCGGACGGCGGCGAATGGCGCCAGCGCTTTGTCGGAGTCGACGGCGAGCTTGGCCAGCACCTTGTTCTCACCGGCGAGGATGCTGAGCACCCTTTCGAGTTCCTGCAGAGCTGGATTGGCACGCAGGATGACTTCTCTGAGGTCGCTGCCGCGGGCGGCGAGGCCCGTTCCGAGTTCGTTGAGGATGATCGTGAGCCGCTCGCGCTCGGGTAGGCGCGTGATGTCCCCCAGCAGATCGACATCGACGGGGCTGTGGGTGTTCTGAACGGGCAGCAGCTTCTCCCCGGCGCCTTCCTGGCCACTGGGGATCGTGCTCAGCGGCGGGGGCAGCGGGGTGCCTTCGACGCGCGGCTGGGTGGGCAGGCAGTCGACGTACTTCTCCCCGATCAGGGCCTGGGGGCGCACGGTGCAGCTCGCGTCCGCACGAAAGTCCTGAAAGCCGGGGTTGTCGATGTTCAGGATGACGGCGGCCTTGGCCTGCGGGGTCGGGGTGACCGATCCCACGGTCCCGACCTTGACGCCGTCGATCTTGACGTCCTCGCCGGAGATGACGTTGGCGGCGTCATCGAAGATCGCACGGACCGTGTAGCCGCCACTCGAGCCCCCGGCGGACATCGCGAGCAGGGCGACCGTGACGAGGGCCGCAACCAGGACGGCGCCACCGACGACAGCCGGCCCTCTCCTCCATCCCACTCTCTGCGTCCTCACCCTTTCCTTCCTCGTGTTCAACAACGAGGCGGGCGGCCCCAGATGTTTCGATGGGGCCGCCCGTCCTTCGGACATGCCGATTTGTAGGTGGTGGTCACGCTTTCGCCGGTCTGGAACGTCAGCTCAGCCTTGAACGGGAAGCCTCCTTTGGGGCACTTCTTCGGCTCGGTGCCGTAATAGACGATCCCTTTGCCCTGCTTGTAGGCCGCACCGACCTTGATGTTGATCGATTCGGTCGATACCGGCGGCGCGCCGGGAACCGATTCGATCAGCTTGACTGCGCCCACGAACTCCGGCCCATAGGGCGCCCCGGCCGTAATGTAATGCCCAGTCGACACGATCAGCTGAGCAGAAATCGGCGAAGCAGCATCCGTGTAGAACTGCAGCTGGCCACCCGGCGCGAAGAACCCCTGCAACGTAGCGTTCTCCTTAACGAGTTCCCCACCAATCGGGTCGACCACCCCGGCCGTACCAACAGGGCTGGCCTGCGACTTCTTCGGACACCCACTCGGGCCAACATTTTCAAGCGTCGCCGGCGGACACGTCACGAACCCGCCCGTGTGCAGCTTCGTACCAGCCGGCAGCCAAGTCTTGATCCCCGTCAACTGAGACGGAACTCCCCCAGTCGATTCGGTCCCTTTGATCGTAAATTTGAATTCAAGGGCCGCGCCCGCACCCAAAATGTTGCCCGTATGGGCAAAACCAGGAACAGGAACTGCTTTCGCGACCATCGTAACCGTCGGCGCCGCAGACGCGACGCCAGTCAAGCCAAGAACAGCAAGGCCGAGCACGGCCAGACAGGTGGATGCTCTGCGCATCAGGTTTATCTCCTCTATTGATGGACAGGTCCGCCTCGATCCGGGTAGCTCCGGAGCCATGCCGGTCATCAGGTTTATCTCCTCTATTGATGGACAGGTCCGCCTCGATCCGGGTAGCTCCGGAGCCATGCCGGTCCGGCGATATCGAGATCCCCGGAAATTCCCCGGAGAACAGTGGCGAGTTCGTGGCCGCGGGCTCATGCGACTGCCCGGTCCTTGCAATCTGGAACACGCCAGCGAGCGAGGAGTTGCAGCGCACCGCGTCCCCGGGGCCTGAATTGAGCCCCGGGGCCTGAATTGAGCCCCAGGGCAGAACCGGCCGCATGGGTTGGAGCTGGCGTGTGGCCGATGCGCCCTCTACCTCGGCAGATGGAAAGGGACGGTTGTGACCACTATCTTGGGCAGTGGTCTCAGGGCGCGCCGAAGTCGTGGCGCCGTCTGGTTGTGCAGGATCCGCTGCCAGAAGTGTCGTACGACGATCTCCGGGAGGATCACGGTCAGCGTCAGGTCGGGGCGCAGACGATGCAGTGACTCGATGTAGTTGACCATCGGCGCGACGATCGCGCGGTAGGGGGACACGACGACCTCGAGTGGGAGGTGGTCTCCCCACGTGCTCCAGTAGTCGCGAAAGCGCCCGGCCTCCTCCTCGGTTGGGCTGACGTGCAGAGCGAGCACCGGCTGTTGCAGCGAGGCTGCATACGCCAGCGCGCGCATGCTGGCGAGGTCCAGCGAGGCGACCGCCACGAGCGTCAGATGATGGATCTCCTCGGGAGTCTCCTCAGACTCGGCATCCTCGACACGCCCTTGGTCTACGGCGTCGCGTTCTTGGGCCTCGGGCCCGGCCCTCTCGGCGCCGGCGGGGACGCTCGGCACGATCGCATGCCTGGGCACCTCGATGGCATGGGGATGGAGGGCGGTCGCCCTGGCCACCATGTCGTAGTGGCGGCGGATGCTGATCGCCAGCAGCACGAACAGGCCGACCGCCAGCAGGGAGACCCAGGCGCCCGCTACGAACTTCGTTATCCCCGCGGTGATGAAAACGATCGCCGAGAGAAAGCCGCCGGTGGCGTTGAACGCCAGGCTTCGGCGCCAGTGGGGGTCACGCAGGCGCCACCAGTGCACGACCATCCCCGCCTGGGACATCGTGAAGGCCAAGAAGACGCCGACGGCGAACAGCGGTATCAGGGGATTGGTCTCACCGCCGAACGCGACGTAGATGACTGCCGCCGCAACCGAGAGAAGGACTATGCCGTTGCTGAAGGCGAGGCGGTCGCCCATCCGCAGGAAGAGCCGGGGCGCTTGGAAGTCGCGCGCCAGCAGGAACAGCACACGCGGGAAGTCGTTGTAGGCGGTATTCGCCGCGAGCAACAGGATGGCCGCCGTCGCCGCCTGCGTGACGGGGTACATGAGTCCCGAGCCGAAGCTGCGGTGGGCGAGCTGTGAGAGCACGGTTTCGTGAGAGTTGGGCACGACTCCATCGAAATGGACCATCGCGATCGTGCCCGCGAACAGTGCGATCAGCAGGCCGACCATCCACGTCAGCGTCGTGCGGGCGTTCCGCCACTCGACGGGCCTAAATGCGGGTACGGCGTTCGAGATCGCCTCGATCCCGGTCATAGCCGTCGACCCCGAGGCGAAGGCACGCAGGACCAGCAGCAGGCCCACGCCCTCAGTCGCGGTGAGTGGTGGCCTCGCCCTCGGCTGGAATCCGCGGCCGGAGGCGTCGATCAGGCCGACGACGACGAGGACGAAGATCACGACGATGAAGAGATACGTCGGCGCGGCGAACAGCGTGCCGGCCTGCCGCACGCCGCGCAGGTTGCCGGCAAGCAAGATCGCGATCACGCCCACCCCAATCGCGACGGCATCGGACGACAGCGATGGGATCGCCGAGGTGACCGCCGCGACTCCGGAGGCGACCGATACGGCCACCGTCAAGATGTAGTCGGTCATCAAGCCGGCGGCGGCAACCAGCCCGGGCACGCGACCGAGGTTGTCGCTGGCGACGATGTAGGAGCCACCGCCGTGGGGATACGCGCGGATCGTCTGGCGATAGGACACCCCGACCGCGAGCATCAAGAACGCGATGGTGGCGGCGATGGGCAGCGAATGGCTCAGCCCGGCGCTGGCCGCGAGGACGAGGATCGCGAGCATCGCTTCGGGGCCATACGCGACCGACGAGAGCGCGTCCGCGGAGAGCACCGGCAGCGCCACCAGCTTGCGCATCCGCTCGAGCGCGATCGCGGTGCTCCGCAGGGGAGGTCCGAGCAGCGCGCGGCGCAGGTCGTAGGCGAAGCGTCCCAGCGGCGAGGGCAGCACGTTGGTCTCGCCCGTCGAATCGACCACTGGCTGTGCTCCGCTCTGCACGCGCACGAAGCGCACGAATCGCGTCGGAAGGATCTCGGTGGGATCGGGAAAGCTGCTGGGGCTCGTGTCCACTGGCAGCGCGCGCCGCCACACCTCGGGGTTACCGCAGACGCGGCCCCACTCCCGCCCTACCCGACGCAGGACGCCCAGCTGGCGCTCGTCGAGCGTCACCAGCAATGCGTCGGGGCTCGGTGGGCCGGGATCCGGCTCGCCGTGGTCTTGGTGTTCGTCCCGGTCGCCGGCCGTGGCGGCCGCGCCGGCGCCGGGCGAGCCGGGGTCAGGCCGGTCTCGGTGAACGTCCATCAGCGAGTCGTGCACCCCATGAGCTCGCTGAAGCTACCCGACGACGACCGCCGCAGGCGCTGCGGACACATTGGACGTGGCATGACCCGAGAAGCTAGGAGTCACTCCAGCGCTCTCGAGTTGAGGGCCTTGTGGGGGTCCTCGGGGCAGCGTCCTGCAATGCCACCACCGGATTGCCGGGACTCCTGCAGGTGGATGATCGCTCTGGATTCGGACCGAAGAACGCCAGGACACGGTCTCTTCTAAGCTGCTCGGCAGGCGGCCCCGCATCCGATCAGCCGCCGAGCGGAAGGAGACAATCGATGGCCGTAACGAGCCCGACACAGATCAACCAGGAGCGCGTTACGGAACTGATGCGCGGAGAGCTCGAGACGCTGAACGCGCGCACCGCGCGCTCGGCCGCGATGTACGAGCGCGGGCGCAAGACGCTGAGCGGAGGCGTGGCGTCCTCATACCAGCTCCGCGACCCGTGGCCGATCTACCTCGTCTCCGGTGAGGGTCCCACGGTCACCGACGTCGACGGGAACCGTTACTGGGACTTCCACAACGGGTTCGGCTCGATGGTGCAGGGCCACGCCCATCCCGTGATTCTCGAGGCGATCCGCGAGCGCGCGGCACTCGGCACGCACTTCGCTGCGGTGACCGAGGAGGCGATCGTCGTCGCCGAGGAGCTGGCGCGGCGCTTCGGGCTCGCACGCTGGCGCTTCGCTAACTCCGGCTCGGAGGCGACTATGGACGCAATTCGGATCGCGCGTGCGCTGACCGGGCGCGAGACGATAGTGAAGATCTTCGGCTCCTACCACGGGCACCACGACGCCGTGATGATCTCGATCGGCGTCCCCTACGAGGAAATCGGCGACCGCGAGAACCTAGCCTCGCTGCCCTACGGCGCCGGGATCCCGAAGGCCCTCAGTGAGCTGACGATCGCGGTGCCGTTCAACGACGCCGACGCGATGGAGCGGCGTATAGAACGCCTCGTCGCCGAGGGCCGCGCGCCGGCCTGCGTGATTATGGAGGCGGCGATGATGAACCTCGGCGTGGTCTTGCCGGAGCCGGGCTATCTCGAGCAGGTCCGCGCGATCACGGCCCGGCACGGCATCGTGCTGATCTTCGACGAGGTCAAGACCGGCCTTGCGATCGCGGCGGGCGGCGCCACCGAGCGCTTCGGCGTCACACCGGACATGGTCACGCTCGCAAAGACCCTCGGCGGCGGGCTGCCGGCCGGGGCGATCGGCGCCACCGAGCAGGTGATGAGCGTCGTGGAGGACGGCAGCGTCTACCAGGTCGGCACGTACAACGGGAACCCCCTCTCGATGGCCGCCGCACGCGCGAGCCTCGAGCAGGTTCTCACCGCGGAGGCCTATCGTCACCTGGACTCGCTCAACGACCGCATCCTCGCCGGCTGCGAGGCGGTGATCGAGCGCCACCAGCTGCCCGGGTACGCGGTCGGGATCGGCTCGAAGGGCTGCGTAACCTTCTCACCCACGCCGATCATCGACTACGAGACCTTCAAGGCCAGCCAGAACGTCGCGGTGACCGATCTAGCTTGGCTGTGGAACATGAACCGCGGCATCTACATGACGCCGGGTCGCGAGGAGGAGTGGACCCTCTCGGTGACTCACACCAGCGAGGCCGTCGACGCCTACGTCCAGGCATTCGAGGAGATGGCTGCTGCGCTGAGGGCGTAGGCACACGTGGACCGATACTGAAACGAGGCATCGGAGGGAGGAGCAGGCAATGGAGCATCGCACGCTTGGCCATACCGGAGTTCGGGTCAGCCCCCTGTGCCTTGGAGCGATGATGTTCGGCGCTTGGGGCAACACCGATCACGATGACTCGGTTCGGATCATCCACGCGGCGCTGGACGCCGGCATCAACTTCGTGGACACCGCCGACGTCTACTCCCAGGGAGAATCCGAGGAGATCGTCGGAAAGGCCTTGGCCGGCAGGCGCGACGACGTCATACTGGCGACGAAGTTCCACGCACCTATGGGCGATGACCCCAATCGGCGCGGGAACTCCCGCCGCTGGATCATCCAGGAGATCGAGCGCTCGCTCACCCGCCTGAAAACGGACTGGATCGACCTGTACCAGGTCCACCGCCCGCAGCCCGACACGGACGTCGAGGAGACGCTGGGCGCCCTCTCGGACCTCGTCCATCAGGGCAAGGTCCGCTACCTCGGCTCCTCGACCTTCCCTGCCTCCCAGGTCGTCGAGGCCCAGTGGGCTGCGCGCGAACGGCGCCTCGAGCGCTTCGTGTGCGAGCAACCGCCCTACTCGATGCTCGTGCGCGGCGTGGAGGACGATCTGCTGCCGACCGCCAAACGCCACGGCCTGGGCGTGATCCCGTGGAGCCCCCTCGCCGGCGGCTGGCTCTCGGGCGGGTGGCGCAAGGGAAAGGCGCCGCCCCCCTCGACGCGCGCGCAGCGTCTGCCCGCCCGCTATGACCTCTCGCTGCCGGCCAACCAGCGCAAGCTGGATGCAGCCGATGCGCTGGCGCGCGTCGCCGAGGAGGCGAACATCTCGCTCGTCCACCTGGCACTCGCCTTTGTGATCCGCCACCCCGCCGTGACGGCCGCGATCATCGGGCCACGCACGATGGAGCAGCTCGAGTCCCAGCTTGGGGCGATCGAGGTCGAGCTCACGGCGGACGTCCTGGACCGGGTGGACGAGATCGTCGCGCCCGCCACCAACATCAACCCGGCTGACGGTGGTTGGCAGAATCCGGCACTGGAGCCCGCCGCAAGACGCCGGCGAAAGTGATGAGCCCGACTAGCGTCAGCTCAGCGCTCGCCATGCGGCCGTGTGAGTCCGCGCGGTGACGCTCGTCCTGCTCACGGGGGCCAGCCGCGGCATCGGCCGAGCCGCGGCGATCGAGCTCGCCCGAAAAGGGGTCGAGGTCGCACTCGTCGGCCGCGATGCCGAGCGCGTCAAAGCCGTCGCCCTGCAGGCCAAGGCGGCAGGCGGCGGCGCGGCAGTCCATAAGCACGTCGCCGACCTGGCGCTGATGGCCGAGGTCCGGGCCCTCGCCGAGGAGGTCAGCGGTCGCTACGCGCACATCGACGTGCTGGCTAACAATGCGGGGGCGCTGTTCGCCTCGCGGAAGGAGACCTCCGAGGGCTTCGAGCAGACGTTCGCGCTGAACCATCTCGCGCCGTTCCTCCTCACCAACCTGCTGCGCGGCCACCTGAGGGGCGGCCGCGTCGTGACCACCGCATCAGATGCCCACAAGGGGGGCCGCCTGGATCTCGAGGACCTGCAGTCCGAGAAGGGTTACTCCGCGATGCGGGTGTACGGCACCTCGAAGCTCTGCAACATCCTCTTCACCCGCGAGTTGGCCAGGCGCGCGCCGGAGCTGCACGCCAACTGCTTCCACCCCGGCGTCGTGCGCACCGGCTTCGGCAAGAACGAGAAGGAAGTCTGGAGGGCCCTAACCACACTTGCTGCGCCCTTCTTGCGCTCGCCCGAGCGGGGCGCCCGCTCGCTGGTCTGGCTCGCCGTGTCCGAGCAGGCTGCGGCCCTCACGGGCGAGTACGTCGTCGATGAGAAGGTGCAGACCCCGAGCGCTCAGGCTCAGGACCCCGCGCTCGCCGAAGGCCTCTGGGAGCGCAGCGCCGCACTCGTTGGCCTATCCGCCGGCGCGCCCGCCTGAGACGGCCGCGCCTCGACCCATCCAGACAGCGCTTTCACGAGCGCCCGAACGAGCTTCTCAAAGCTGCGATCGACGTCGAGCGGCAGGCCAAAGCCGCCCCCCGCCTCAAGGGTCACGAAGCCGTGCAGCGCCGAACGCAGCGCTCGCGTGGCGTCTATGGCGTCCTGATCGCGCAATTCATAGCCCGCCAGGACGTCGGCGACGACCTGCAGCAGGGCGCGGCTCGCAGCCTCGTCGACCACCCGGGCCTCGTTGAGTCCCGCCCTAGGCATCTTCGCTCAACCTCTGCAGAAAACCCGGGGCGGTTCATATCCATACATATGGCCGGGCTTGCCCAACTACAACGCGGTCCCTGAGTGTCGCCACTTCGTCTTCTGGTACGGCCAAGCAGTCGTTCCCCGCCTCGGTGCTCGGCCGCTCCAACGGCTGGCCGGGCGAGAGGTGGCTGGATATCCGTCAACTCGCCGTGCTCGAGCCGATCATGACGGCGCGCTTTCAGATGTGCAGGGAAAAGGGCTTTGATGCCGTCGAGCCCGACAACATTGAAGCCTATGCGAACAGGAGCGGCTTCCCAATCACCGCCGCCCAACAGCTGACCTACAACGAGTGGATCGCCGGCGAGGTCCACTTCCTGGGCATGTCCGTTCTTCAGAAGAGCGACGGCGAACAAACCGAACAGCTGGAGCCACACTTCGACGGTGCGCTCAGCGAGCAATGCAACCAGTAGCGCGAATGCGGCGACTTCGAGCCCTACCTGCTCGCGGGCAAGCCGGTCCTCAACGCCGGAGTACCGCCTCTCCCCCGGGCGCTTCTGCGCCGCTGATGAAGCCGCCGGGATCATGGGCGCGCGCTACAACCTCGCGCTCAACGGGAAGACCTTCGAGCCCTGCTGGTAGGGCTCTTGAGAAGGGTCCCCGAGACGCCGCCTGCCCCCAGGCGACGATCCCCCAGGATTCCTTGGGGCTCAGCCAGGGCTAGCGGGACGGCCGATCCTCCCAGCTCTCCGCGGCAGGCTCAGGAGCGTAGGCGCGAGGCCGACCACTCGGCCTTGTGTGCGCGCTTGGCCGCCTGGTAGTCCTCGAGCGCCTTTCGTGAGTCGACGTCGCCGAGCGTGGGGTGCGCCGGTAGGAGCTCGCGGGCGGCCTTGACGCCGAAGCGCTTCGCGAGCACGGCGGCGAGCGACTTGACCTTCATCTCGCCGAACCCGGGTAAGGCGGTGAGGTTCGCGCGCAGCATGCTCGCGTCCAGCGCATCCGTCCACACGCGCGCGGCATCGCCGTCGTAGCGGTCGCGCACATGCACGGCCAGCTCTTGGACGCGCGTTGCCATCGAGCCTGGGAAGCGGTGAAGCGCAGGTTTGGCGCGGAAGACCGGCTCGAGCTCAGCCGAGGCCAGCGTCACAGCGTCGATCGAGCCGAGCCGCTCGCGCAGCGCGAGCGGGCCGGCAAACGCCTTCTGGACGGTGACCTGCTGGTCGAGCACGAAACCGATCAGCAGCGCCATCGGATCGCAAGCGATGAGCCTATTCGCCTCATCGGAGTCGGTGAAATATAGGCGCTCGGGCATCCGTCGATCCTAGCTCGCGGGCGGAACGTCAGCGCGGTCGATGGGCTCGGGCGAACCGGGCGAGGCCATCAGCGGTGGCCCCGCCACGGCGTCTCGCCGATATGCGCCGGGCTCAGGTCGGTACGAACTCCCCGCGCGCGACGATCACCGCCGATCCGCCGACCTCGACGCGCTCGATCCGCTCGGCTGAGCCCTCGACGCGTGCGTGCAGCAGGGACGGGCGGCCGATCTCCGCGCCCTGGCGGATCTCGATTTCATCACCGAACGCGACCCGGCCATGCCGGCTGAGGTGCACGGCCAGCGGCCCGGCCGCAGAGCCGGTGGCCGGATCCTCGGGAACCCCGAGGGCGGGAGCGAACATGCGTGTCCGCCAGCGTCTGCCCCCGCCCGCGAAGCAGCTGGCGCCGAGGGGCCCGAGCGCCGCGAGCGCGCGCAGATCGGGCGTGAGGGCCGCCACGGCCTGCTCGCTGTCGAGTTCGACATAGACATGCAGCGG
Organism: Solirubrobacteraceae bacterium; assembly: GCA_049512215.1. Taxonomy (GTDB): domain Bacteria; phylum Actinomycetota; class Thermoleophilia; order Solirubrobacterales; family Solirubrobacteraceae; genus Palsa-744. The sequence goes on along the minus strand of JBEKXJ010000040.1, from coordinate 20,608 downwards.
CCCGTTCGAGTAGGCCTCGACCGGGAGGCACGAGCGCTCGACCCCGAGCGCGTCGAGCAACTCAGCCTCACGCTCGTAGGGTCTGACCGAGGGAATCGGCTGCTGCATCGTTCCGGATCTGACCTGCTCGCCCTCACGCTGCAGAACGAGCGGAACGAGCCCGCTGGCGGTCTCGAGCGTGAGGCTCGCGCGCTCCATCGCGGTCGCAATCACGATCGCCGACCCGAGCACCGGATGCCCCGCGAAAGGCAGCTCTTCCACGGGCGTGAAGATGCGTATGCGCGCGTCGCCGCCCCGCTCGGGCGGCAGCACGAACACCGTCTCAGAGACGTTCAGCTCGCGCGCGAGCCGCTGCATCCTTGCCTGCGAGAGGCCTCGGCCGTCTGTGAACACCGCCAGCTGGTTGCCCTCAAGCGGGGTTTCGGTGAAGACATCCACGACGACATAGCGCAGTGCCCCCCGCCAGCGTCCCCGTTCCTCGCGGAAGGAGTTGATTGCCGCAAAAGCGTCCGTTTCACCCGACATGGCGACAGCCTAGGCCAAGGCTCGATCGCAGCCGGGCCGTTCCAGGCACCTTGATCGCTCCGCAGCGCGTAGCCGCGCCTCACGCTCGGACGGGATCTGCCTCAACGGCGCGAGACGTCTTCCAGATAGCTCTGCACCCAGCTCTCTGAGAGAGCGTCCGACTGCGGGCTGAGACCTCGGCGGACAGGCAGCGAGCCCTCCGGACGCTCGATCCTCAGCTCGCTCAGCACCCGTGCGACCGAACCCTCGAGGTCGCCGGCGACTTCCTCGTAGAACAGAGACAGCGGCCGCTGGCCGATGCGGAAGAAGAAACCCCGCCAGGCGTCCTCCTGGCGGCGCAGCTGGCCGAGGAGATGGTCGATCGCGTCAAAGGAGTAGACCGAGCGTTGCTCCGGGAGCGGCTCCTCCGCGGCGCGACCGGCTTCTTTGCGCCACACCCACGTCTGCAGGGCGCGCCACAGCGACACCGCCTGGCGGACCTTGTCGCTGCGCGAGATGAACACGTAACGCAGCTCGGGGAACGCCGCGTTCAGAAGCGACCCGTCCCCCATCCCGCCAAAGCGCGGGATCCCGCGCATCAGCTCCAAGAAGTCGTTGAAGTAGCCCCACATGAGCTTCGCTCCGAAGACACCGTTTGGCGTCGTGCCCTCGCGCAAAGCGGCGGTGAGATGGCGCTCATAATCATCGCGGCTCCAGGTCGGGCTCTGTTCGGCCTGGCGATCGAGTGTCGCATCGTCGGGCAGGAGCCGGATGACTTCCGGGCTTCGCAAGCCCCAGAAGTACTCTCGCGGGCGGCGCGGAAGACCGGTCTCCTTGAGGGCCTCGAAGTACTCACGCGGGCGACCCGCGACCCCCGTGCTTTGGAGGGTCTCGCACAGCAGCGTGCTGCCGCACCTGGGCGTCGCGCAGATCAGGTATGAGCGCGTCGGGCTCACCCGCTCAGCGTCCGGCGAGCGGGCTGGATCCGCGGCCGGCTCGACGGCGCTCATTCGATCCGAATCCGCGGTTCGCTCGCCGAGAGCTGGTCGGGATCGTTGATTTCGGCGCCGATCGGCGGAGTGGGATCCCCGTGGAGAAGCGGGTCCCCGGTCTCCTGCATCCAGCGCTCGAGTCGGTCGCCCAACTCCGCGAGCGTGTGCGCATGGAGGGGATGCCCGGCGAGGTTGGCGGCCTCGTTGGGATCGTAGAGGAGGTCGTATAGCTGCTCGGCGGGCACCGTCCGCTCCGCCCAGCCGTACTCGAGCAGCAGGCTCTTGCTGGGCGAGTCATCGCAATTGGCGAGCACCGGCCTGTCGCGATCACCGAAGCGGCGAATGTACTTCCAGCGCTCTGTGCGCACCGCGCGCTGAGGCTCGTAGGCGGCGTGCCAGGTCATCTCGGCGAACAGCGCGTCTCGGATCGACTTGCTCCCGCCACCGAGGAGGGGCAGGAGCGACTCGCCCTGCAGAAACTCCGGGCGCTCGATCCCGGCGAGCTCGCAGACCGTCGGGTAGATGTCGAGGTGGGAGACGAGGGCGTCCAGCACCTTGCCTCCGCTGAATCCGTGCGGCCCCCTCAAGATCAGCATCACGCCGAGCCCGCGGTCGAAGAGGGTCGCCTTGGCGCCCGGAAATGCGAGTCCGTGGTCGGTCGTGAAGATGATCAGAGTGTCATCGGCCAACCCCTGCTCATCGAGCGCCCCGAGCACCGTGCCGACGCCATGGTCGAGGGAGCGCGCGCTCGCCTTATACGCGGCCATGTCCCTGCGCGTCTCCGGCGTGTCGGGGAGATTGGCCGGCGGCAGCGAGTAGAGGGAGTCGCGCACCGAGGACGGCCCGAGCCAGTCGCGATGTGTCTCAAAGAAGCCGACCGACAGGAAGAACGGTTGCGGCAGGGGCCGGCTGAGAAGGTCGATCGCCACCGGTGCGACCGTCTCGACATGGGTCGTCTCGATCTTCATGACCTGGTCGAAGCCGATGATGTCCGGACGCTTGGCGATGTGCTGCTCGCCGATCAGCACCGAGAAGTAACCGGCGGCGCGCAGGGGATGGACGATGTGCTGACGGTAGTCGTTCAGCGACCAGCCCCGGTGAGCTAGCCCGAGCATCCCGTTGTTATGTCCGTACTGGCCCGTCAGCAAACAGGCGCGCGAGGCCGAGCAGGTCGGTGCGGCGCAGAACGCTTTGCGGAACAGCAGCCCCTGGTCGGCCAGGCGCTGGATGTTGGGCGTCGGGACCGGGTGGCCGTAGGGCTGCACGTAGCGGCCGGTGTCATGCGAGTGCATGTAGAGGATGTTCGGCGGAGCCTGGCCCATGGTGCAGCGATTCGCTGCGGAAGCCTAGCGTCGTTCAGCTGCTCACGCGCGCGCCGCGGCGGTCACCCGGAGCGAGAGATCACGAGGACTCTACCCTGCGCAGGGCGAGCCGGGCCTCGCACCGATGGCAGTCGTTGAGGCCCATTTATGCTCGGATGTGGTGTCACCAACAGCCTATGTGGAGCGCCATGAAGGTTTCGAGCCGGGTCAGGCGGATGGCGCTCATGCCGAGCCAGGACAACTGAGCTGAGGCGAGCATCGTGATTGACGTCCGTTCCGACGCGGCCTCCTCCGCGCAGCGAGAGAACGGACCGGTCACCCAGAGGCACTCGACGCGATATTCCAACTTGGCGCTGCTTGTGGTCGTCGTCGGGGTCTTGATCACGGCTGTCGACACGACGATTGTCGTGCTCGCTCTTCCTGAGATCCAGCGATCGCTGCACATCGGGTTAGCGTCGGTCGTCTGGGTGATCATCGGCCCCCTGCTGGTCATCACGGTGCTCTCCGCACAGGTGGGCCGCCTCGGCGACATGTTTGGCCGGGTGCGGATGTATGAGTCTGGGTTCGTCGTGTTCGTGGTCGGCTCGCTGGCGTGCGCTCTCGCCTGGAGCGAGGTGTCGCTGATTGTCTTCCGCGTCGCTCAGGGCGTCGGTGGTGCTCTGATCACCGCCAATTCGGGCGCCGTGATCGCTGACACCTTCCCCAAGGAGCAGCGCGGCCGTGCCTACGGATTCAACTCGATCGGCTTCAACAGAGCCGGGCCGCTGCGCACGGGCCGCTCCAAGCTCCCACTTCACCTGCCCAGAAAGGAACATCGCCATGCGCCTGATCACCCTTGAGGAGCACTACCGCGCACCGATGGTGCAGGAGTCCTCGCCCGCCCAAGGTTTCGACGAGGCCATGAGCCTGTCGCCGGACACCCCGCTCGGGAAGCGTCTGGCCAAGCTCGACGACATCGGGCGAGCGCGCTTGCAGGACATGGACGCGGCAGGTATCGACGTGCAGGTGCCCTCCCACACCGTTCCAGCCACCGAGCAATTCCAGCCCGAGCAAGCCGTGCCGCTGGCCCAAGCAGCCAACGACTACCTCGCCAAAGCCATCGCTCCTCACCCCGACCGCTTCGCCGCCTTTGCGACGCTCCCCACCCCCGCCCCACAAGCAGCAGCGGACGAGCTCGAGCGCGCGGTAACCGCGCTCGGCTTCAGGGGCGCGCTGATCAACGGCCACACACAGGTCGCTTCCTCGACGACCGATCCTTCTGGCCGATCTTGGAACGAGCACAGCGCCTCGGCGTGCCCATCTACCTTCATCCCAGCGAACCACCAGCCGCCGTCCGCTCGGCCTACTACAGCGGGCTGCCCCCTCAGACAGCCCAGATGCTCGCCACAGCAGGATCGGGCTGGCATGTAGACACGGGACTGCACGCCCTGCGGCTAGTCATCAGCGGCGTCTTTGACGAGTTCCCCGGGCTGCAGATCATCATCGGCCACATGGGAGAGGCGCTCCCGTTCATGCTGGCACGATCCTCCCGAAACCTCCGCGAGGCCGCTGGGCTACACAAGCCGCTCGAGGACTACATGGCCGAGAACTTCCACGTAACCACGAGCGGGATGTTCACCTACCCGCCGCTGCTCTGTCTGCTGCTCGTCCTCGGCGCGGAGAGGGTCATGTTCTCCGTGGACTACCCCTACCCCAGCAACGAGGAAGGAAGGGCCTTCCTCCTCGGTGCACCGATCAGCGCGGCGGACAAGGAGAAGATCGCCCACGGAAACGCAAAGCGACTGCTTCACCTCGAGCCCGCGCGAAGCGAGCCCGGTTGAGCTCTGCCTGCGCCCAAACCACGGGCGCATGGTCGTCGGCGCCGAGGTGCGAGTGAGACATCTGGCGGCAGTGTGCAGGATGATCAAACGACTTTCGGATATGCCTCCCTGGCCTCACGTCATCCACTTGCAGCTCACGCGGGCGACGGCGAGCCTGGTCCTCGGTGCCGCCCTGCTGGCAGGCATCGGGTCTCTACCGGCCGCTGCCCAGAGCTCACCCGTCGGCCTGCGCGCGTCGACCGCCGCCACCCCCGCGCCATCGGCAGGCCGGCCGCTCGCGCTCGTGGACGTTGCCGTGGCCACCCTGTGGATGCAACCGGCCCGAACCCGGCCGCTGGATAGCCCCTCGCTGGCCAACCCGGTTCGGATGAGCGCCTGGCTGAACGCTATGGACACCGCGCAGCGGCGCTGGCTGGTGGGCCGGCTGGTCACCCAAGCCCTCTACGGGCAGCAAGTGGTGATGCGGGCTCGGCGAGGCGCGTGGGTCGAGGTCTCCCTCACCGGCCAGCCAACCCAGAACCACTTGAGCTACCCCGGCTGGCTGCCCGCGCGTCAGATCGTCACGGCCCCGAGCTCTCCTGCCCCGAGCTCTCCTGCCCCGACATCGCCCACCCCGACCTCGGGCCCGTCCACATCGACTCCAGCCTCCTCAACCTCGGCCCCGACAACGATCTCCTCGACCCCGACGGCTGTGGCCCTCGTCGCCCAGCGCACTACGTGGTTGCGTCAGCTCACCGCGACAGGGACCGCCGGCCGTCGCCTCCTGCGCCTGAGCTTCAACACCAGGCTGCCGGAGCTAGGCCAGACCGGGGCCTGGACCGTCGTGCAGACACCTATCGGGGCCCCCGCTCTGATCGCTCGCTCGGCCGTCATCGTTCGGGCGGCGAGCACTCCACAGCCAGCCCCCAGCAGCCGGGAGCTCGTGGCCGCCGCCGAGCAGTTCCTTGGCGAGCGCTACCTGTGGGCGGGCACGTCGGCCTTCGGCTTCGATTGCTCCGGGCTGACCTACACCATCTACGACGCCTTCGGCGTCGTCCTGCCCCGCACCGCCGCCCTGCAAGCCCAGGCGGGCCGACCGGTGACCCGACGGGGGCTCCAGCCCGGTGATCTGGTCTTCTTCGCCACCGACCCTCCGTCGCGGGACATCACGCACGTCGCCATGTACGTCGGCAGCGGACGCATCATCGAGTCTCCGAACTCAGCCGGCGCCGTGCGCATCATCCCCCTGGCCGCCCGGGGTGATGAGTACGTCACGGCACGCCGCTACCTTCCCGCCGAGTGAGAGCTCGACCGTTGACTAACCTCTCTCGAAGCGGTCACTGGAAGGCTCGTCGTGAGAATGGACATATTCCACAGCGCAGCCATCTGCCTGCCTGGCCTAGGCGGCCTCCCGCTGGGTCCGTCCACCGGCTTCTGCGCGGCGGCGCGGCCGCCGTTGGCCAGGCGCACCGATCGGCCTGGTGGGCGTGTTCGCGCTTACCGAGCTGGCTTTCAGCGCGCTGGCTTTCGTGTGGTCGCGCGCGTGGAGCTGCCCCTGACGGCGGGCACGCGCGAAAGCGTGAAGGCGATCGGGCCGGACGGGCGACCGATCCCGCTCGCGCTGAAGGGCGGGAGGCTGTGGCCGCAGGTGGCGCTCGCGCCCGGCGAGCCGATCTCGATCGAGGTCGTCTTGCGGCGCCCGGGCTGGATCGCATGGCTCGCGGGTAGCCGGGACAGCGTGCGGCTGCTGTTGCGCACCCCGAGCGCACTTCTGCGCAAACGCTACGTGACGCTCGCAGCCGGCTCCCGGCTGCGGCTGGCGTTCGATGAGCCGGTGCGCATGCTCGCATACGGAGAGCCCGAACATCTGCATCACCATGTGCTCGCGCAGCCGGATAGTCAGATCACGCTGACGCGCACCGGCGAAGCCGGCTCGATCGAAGTGGCGGCCGCCCCGCGGGCGTGGGAGAGCCTGCCGGCACCGTCGCTGCTGAGCTGGTTCCCGGTCGGGACTGAGGCGAGCGCGGCGCTCAGCCCGCGTCCGGGAACACGGATCTCGCCGACGACGCCGATCTTCCTGACGTTCTCGCAGCCCGTCTCCGCCGCGCTAGGCCGAACGCTGCCGCGCCTGGAGCCGGCCGGTCCGGGAGCTGGCGAGCGATCGACAGCCACACGATCGTCTTCAGGCCCCGCGGATACGGCTTCGGCCTGGACACTCCTGTCACGCTCGAGCTGCCGCGCACGGTTCGGCTCCTCGGCGGGCAGAATGGCGGAACCTCGAGCGTTGCGACATGGACGGTCCCGGGCGGCTCGAGCCTGCGCGCGCAGCAGATCCTGGCGCAACTTGGATACCTGCCCCTGCGCTTCAGCTCCGCCCGCCAGATTCCACCGACGGTCGCTGCCCAGGAGCGCGCCGCGATCGATCCGCCGATCGGCAGCTTCTCCTGGCGCTACGGCAACACCCCCGCCTCGCTGCGCGGGCTGTGGCACCCGGCCACCAGCAACATGGTGATGCACGGAGCGCTGATGGCCTTCGAGAACGCGCATGAACTCACAACCGACGGGATCGCCGGTCCGCTCGTGTGGCGAGCGCTGATCCACGCGGAGATCGCCGACAGCGGACGACCGCGGGCTACAGCTACGTGATGGTCAGCGAGGGCTCGCAGAGCCTCGCGCTGTGGAACGACGGGTCCATACGCCTTACGACGCCCGTCAACACGGGCATCGCCTCGCGGCCGACCGAACTCGGCATGTTCCCGGTCTACGAGCACATCGCCTCTGGGACCATGAGCGGAACGAACCCCGACGGCAGCCACTACGAATACCCCGGGATCCCTTGGATCAGCTACTTCAACGGCGGCGACGCCCTGCACGGCTTCGAACGTGCGCAGTACGGCTTTCCCCAAAGCCTCGGCTGTGTGGAGATGCCGCCCGCCACGGCCGGCCAGGTGTGGCCCTACACGCCGATCGGGACGCTCGTCCACGTCGAATAGGCCATGCGCCGCTGGCAAGGGCGGCGACGAGATTGCCACGGGAACGTCGTTGGGCGTCTCGGATGGCCCCCGCTCGACCATCGCCTCGGCCGCGACAGCCGCGAGCCAGCCTGCTAGACCGCGTAACCCGGTGCCGCTAGTCATCTAGGCTGCGTTGACGATCACCGGCAGAAGCATCATCGGGCTCGCCGCCACTCTGGCGCTGTTTGGCGCCGGCTGCGGCGGCGCCACACCTCAGACGCGCGACGCAGCCGCGAGCGACGCGATCAGCGGGCCCAGTCGCGCCGCTGAGGCTCGGGCTCTCCCGCCGACGTCCAGCACCGGCGCCGTCAGGGCGCAGGGCGCTCAGCGGATGCGTGTCTCGGGGGCCCGGGCCGCCACGCCTAACGTCCGGCATCGGGTCTCCGTCTGGCTGCCGTATTGGAACATGCCGGCCGCTTTGGACTCGGCAGTCTCCAATGCCGGCCTCGTGGGCACCGCGAGCCCATTCTGGTACGCGATCTCGGGCGACTCGACGATCGAGAACGATCCTGGCGCCGGCGAGCAGTCGGTCATCGACGGGCTGCGGCGCCGCGGCATCCGAGTCGTCCCAACAGTCACCGAGACCGAGGACATGCACGACTTCGACCGGATGCTCGCGAGTGTTCCGCGACGCGCCGCGATGGTGCACGCGCTCCTCACGATCGCAAGCAGCCGCGACTACAGCGGACTGGACCTCGATTTCGAGGACTTCGCCGTCGATCGTGGCCACAACACCGCGCTGGCTGACGAGGCCGCGGCACGTTACCCGGCGTTCGTCGCCGAGGTCTGCGGCGCCCTGCACGCGATCGGTCGAAGCTGCGCCGTGACGATCATGCCCCGGACGACCGGCGAGGATGTCTACTGGCGCAAGCAGCTCGCCACCTGGGTCTACGACTACGGCGCCCTAGCCAGGGTCGCCGATCGGGTGCGGATCATGGCATACGACGAGCACGCGCCAGGTGGTGCGCCCGGTCCGATTGCCCCGTATGAGTGGGTGGATCAGGTGGTCACCTACGCCAGCTCGGCGATGGCCGTCGGCAAGGTCGAGCTGGCGTTGCCGGCGTACGGCTATGACTGGTCGGATGGCAGCGCGACGGCGATCACCTCGCGGCAGGCGCCGCAGCTCGCCGTCCAGAACGGCGTGTCGCCGAGCTGGGACCCCGCGCAGGCGGAGGACACGTTTCGCTACACCGCAGATGGGCGCCGACACACCGTCTGGTACGAGGGTGCGACGGCGGCATACGACAGGGCACGGCTCGCGAAGGCCGCTGGCTTCGCTGGTATCGACCTGTGGGCCGCCGGCGGTGAGGACCCCGCCGTGTGGCCGATCTTGCGTGCGCTCTATGCCCGCTGATCATTAGACCCCAGCGGAGTCTGGCCTCGCCGGCCAGCAGTGCAGCTGCTAAAGCGGACGCAGCCGGACCGGCAGCGTCTTGTGCTGGTTGGTGAACGGCGACTCGACGTAGGTCGGGTTGCGGGCGATCTCGATATCGGGGTAACACTTGAGTGTCTCTTCGATGAGGATCCGTAGCTCGAGGCGAGCGAGCGCGGTGCCTAGGCAGAAGTGCCGGCCGCCCGCGCCGAACGCCTGGTGCTCGGTGTTGCGCGTGATGTCGAAGCGGTCGGGGTCCTCATAGCGCGCCTCGTCGCGGTTGGACGACGGGTACCACATAACCACCTTCTCGCCCTCGCGGATCGTCTGCCCGTGCAAGTGGGTGTCGCGGGTAGCGGTGCGGGCGAAGTGGGCAAAGGCCGGGAACATGCGCAGCGACTCCTCGACGACCGCAGGCACGAGCGACGGATCCTCCAGAACCTTCTGTAGTTGCTCGGGCTGTTCCATCAGAGCCCGCATCCCGCTGCAGTAGGTCGCCTTGGTGCTGTCGTTCCCGGCCGCCATCAGGAGGAAGAACCCCATCACGATCTCGTGGTCCTCGAGTCGCTCGCCGTCGAGCTCCGCGTGCACGAGCACGCTCGTGAGGTCCTCGGTCGGTGACGCACGTCGTTCGGCGATCAGCTTGCCGCAGCGCTCGAACACCTCAGGCACCTCGCGCTCCATCACGCTCTGGGCGCCCTCGGGCGTCGCGTCCGGGTCGCCCGCCCCAACGATCACGTTGATGAGGTTTGCCCAGACCTCGTCATCCTCGGGCGGCAGGCCCATGAAGCTGCCGATCACCCGCGCCACCGCCGGCTGCGCCACATCGTTGACCAGGTCGCAGGTGTCGCGGCCCTCGAGCCGGTCAAGCACGTCGGTCGTGATCGCGCGGATCGCACCCTCATGCTCGGCGATCCGCTTCGGGGTGAAACCACGCTGGAAGAGCGCCTTGATCCGGTCGTGCTTGGGCGGGTCCATACCGATGAACATCGCCTGCTGAAGCTCCAACGGCAAGATCGCATTCTTCAATGCGACGAACCCACCAAGTTCGGAGGAGAAAGTCTGCCAGTCGCGGCTTACCTCGAACACATCGTCAGCCCTTGTCACGGACCAGAAGCCATCCTCGTCGGGGTAGTCCGAGATGCCCTTCGACCAGTGGACCGGACACTCGGAGCGCAGTCGCCGGAACAGCTCGAGCGGCGGCCCCTCCTGGAAATGGGCGCGATCGGCGACACGCACCTCGTCAAGCGGCGTCTGATCCTGGCTGGTGGTGCTCACGATCTCCCCTTCCGGTAGTCGCGTTGCGGCGTCCTCCAGCTGAGCCTACCCCACCTGACTCCGCCCGTTGCCACTTGCAGCTAGAGCCGTTGTCGTCGTTGCGGAATCGCGTAGGCGGCCGCACGGACCGTTCGGCCGCGACATGATCGGCCGCGCGCTCAGAGCACCCCAAAACCGTCGCGGAGATCGAGCGCCTACGCCGCCAGCTCCGTGATGCCCCTGCCAGGCAAGCCACGACGGACATGGAGGAGATGATCGCCGCACACCCCCATCAAGCGGAGCTACCCCCGAGCAAATTCACCCGGGAACTGAGACGCAACCCTGATCCCATCGGGGGATATCAGAGGTGGAGCTCCCCTATCACCCGCTCGGTCGGAGCGGTGGGCGGGTTGAAGGACCACTCCCCGCGCACAGCCTTCGGGTAGCATTTGCCGGTCAAGCGCGTCGGCGTGGTCCCTGGTGAGGCTGCGCCGGAGAAGGGGTCGAGATGCGTTGCTCAGGGTTTGTCCGCGCCGCAGCGTCGCAGCGTCGTGGGCTGGTCTTGGCTGCGCCGGTGCTGTTTGTGGTCTTGGCGCTTTCGATGGCTGCGCCTGCGGGGGCCGCGTCCTTTGGCGTGATGGCGTGGGGCTACAACGAGTCAGGTCAGCTGGGCAAACCCACACGCGGCCCCTCACCCTACAGCGATGTGCCGGTGGCGGTGAGGGGGCTGAGCAACGTCACGGCTGTCACGACCGGCTGGGTGACCGGTCAGGCCTTGCTGAACAACGGCACCGTCATGGAGTGGGGCAATGAAGCCGTCGGGGAAAGCGCGGTGCCGGTGGCTGTAAGTGGACTGAGCGGCGCCACCGCGATCTCCGCCAATGCGTACGAGAACCTAGCGCTGCTGAGCAACGGCACCGTTGTCGAGTGGGAAAGTGCTCGTGAAGTGCCGGTGCCGGTGAGCGGCCTGAGCAACGTCACGGCGATCTCGGCGAATGGCGGCGGCGGCCTGGCGCTTCTGACCAACGGCACTGTCATGGCGTGGGGCGCAAACGGGCTAGGGCAGCTGGGTGACGGCACCACGACAAACAGCGAAGAGCCGGTGGAAGTGAGCGGGCTTGCCGGTGTCAAAGCGGTCTCGGCCTCCGGCGGCCAGAGCCTTGCGCTGCTCGAAGACGGTAGGGTGATGGCGTGGGGCGATAACGAGGTCGGGCAGCTCGGCGACGGAGCCAGTGAAGGGCCGGAAACCTGCGGCGGTAGTTTCAACTTCTGCAGCACGCGTCCGGTAGAAGTGAGCGGCCTGAGCAATGTCACGGCGATCTCGGCCAGTGGTGACGTCGGCTTAGCGTTGCTCGGCAACGACATGGTTATGGCGTGGGGCAACAACGGGGTCGGACAGCTCGGGGACGGCACCAGCACCGGTCCGGAAACGTGCCGAGGAACGTCCGGGTGCAGCAGGGTTCCCTTGGTGGTGGACGGCCTGAGCGAAGTCACAGCCGTATCGGCCGGGCTCGCGCCACAGGGCGGCGGTTCTCATAATCTTGCCCTCTTGCGTGACGGGGCGGTGATGGCGTGGGGTGCCGCCCCGCTGGGAGCGCTAGGCAACGGTAGCCCGAGCGGTCCCGAAAAGTGCGCATTTGAGAACTATCCGTGTAGCACGACGCCCGTCGCTGTGATCGAACTGGGACACGTCACGGCTATCGCAGCAGGTGTCGATTTCAGCCTGGCGATGAACCCCGCACCGTCACCGCCGGAACTGGGCAGATGCGTCGAGGTGGGGGCCGGGATGGGCGATTACGCCGGCGGCTGTAGCGTTCCGCGCGGTAGAGGTCACTACGAATGGCGCCCCGAAGCGCTCAAGACGGGCTTCACCTCGACAGGCGGAGCGGCGACGCTGGAAACCGTCGGGAAATGGAAGATGGCGTGCAAGACTGAGGCTGGCAGAGGCGAATACGCCGGGACGATGGGGCTTAGGGATTTTGTGTTGACGTTTTCGGGATGCGAAGCCCTCGGACATGAGTGTTCCACGGCCGGCGCTGTCGAAGGCGAAGTGGTCACAAACGCCCTTGAAGGGCTCCTCCAATGGCGCAACAAAGCCATGAAAGAGGTAGCGTTGGATCTCCTCCCGGCCGGAGGTACAGGATGGGCGCAGCTGGAATGTGGCGGCCGGCCGATAGAAGTAAACGGCTCGCTGCTCGTCCCTGCGACGGTCGGCAAAGCTTCCGCGGCCACAGTCCTCAAATACTCGGCGGCGAAAGGCAAGCAGAAGCCCAGGGAATACGTAACGGCCGCAGGGATGAAGGTGCGCGACTTCCTCGAAGCAAACCCGTTCGCAGAAGGCTTCGAACAAGCCGGATTGACAGCTGAAGTTACCCTGAGAAGTGAAGAACCACTGGAGATCGACGCGTTTGTTTAGGTCCGATAGCGGAGCCTGGCATGACCCTCGGTCGCCGGCACATAAGTAGCCGCCGCAGCGAAAAGCCTAGGGGTCGGCGGGCCTTCTCGGCCCAGTGCGCGGTGGTTCGCTCCGCCGGGCCGAGGCCAGGCCGCAGTTGGCTGAATGGGCCGTCGGCTCATCGAACGCCGGCGACGGTCCCCGGGCACGCAGTCGCGAGCTTTCAGGTCTCGATCGTGACGAGCGTGCCAATCGGCGTGTACGGCCAGACCTCCGCGGAGGTCGCGAGTGGGAGCTCGACGCAGCCGAGACTCTGCGGCGTGCCGAACGACGCGCGATCGAAGTTGTGGAGCGCGTCGCCGCCGTTGAAGTAGCTGATCCACTTGATCCCGGGATCGCTGTAGTGGGAGCCATCGGGGTTGGTGCCACTCATCGTGCCTTCGGGGATATGCTCAAACACCGGGAACGTCCCGAGCTCCGTTTCCGCTCCCGAGATGCCCGTGTTCGCGGGCGAGGTAAGGATCGTCTGGCCATCGTGCCAGAGCGTGAGCGTCTCTGGAACTTCGCGGTGCACGTACACGTAGGTGTAGCCGCTGTTCAGACGCTTGCCGGCGATCGCGTCGCTTAGCAGCATGTGCCACACGCTCGGCCCCGCGAGGCCATCGACGGTGATCCCGTGGGTGTTCTCGAACCTCATCACCGCGCCTCGAGTGATCGCGTTCGCCTGCCCCGGGGTCCACATCGCCTGCAGTTGCCGCGGCGTGTTCGGATAACGCCAACTGAAGCTGCCACTCGGAGGGGTGACCGCCGCCTGCGCCTCTGCGCTCGGCGTGCGCGCTACAGCGGCGCCGGATTGCTGCCAGTCGACAGGCAGGTAGCCCACTTGGGCGAGGAGCTGCTGCAGGCGCAGCGTGGAGCCGGACGGCACCGTCCATTCGATCTGGTTGGTGGTGCGCAGACCGCCCACCGCGCCATCCGTCACCGCGACCTCACGCCGGAGCTGGACGTGCAGCTGGGAGCCCAGCGCCGCTCCGAACCCCGACGGGGTGAATACGAGAGTGTGGCTGTTGGATTCGCGCCAGTGCCCCGGCGTGCTCGGCGAGAGCCGTGGGCGATTCGAGCCGAGCACTTCGGTCACCGGCTTGGAGAACGTCAGATGGATCGCCGTAGCAGGAGAGATTCGCGCACCCGAAGCAGGGATGGTGACCATCACTGGAGCATGCGATGGTGGGAACCAGCTGACCTGCGTGGGAGCACCGACCGTCTCCCAAGGACGCGCCGCGGCAGCGACCTCCGTGGTGCCCGTCTCCGGCTGCTTCCCGAGCGAGATCGAGCTCTGGGCGCCGCTCAGCGCGTGGCGGGTCAAGTCACCCGTGCTCCCGTAGGCAACCGCGCTCACAGGTCGGTCGAAGCTCACGTGCACCTCCGAGCCCGCGCGGACTGTCATCCAAGGTTCCGTCACATGCGCGACCGGGGCGCGCAGCGTCAGCTGCTCGCTGCGCAGACTACCCAATGCCCAGCCGAGCCATCCCGGCCGGCGAACCTCCACGTGCACGGACACGCGCTCGCCGGGAGTCAGCTGCTTCAGCGGAGTCAAGCGCCCACCATCGACCGCGAGCGGCAACCTCTGACCGCCTGGCCCGAATGCCAGAACGCGTTCGATCGTCCCGCCCAACGGCTGCACCGTCACACGCGCGAGCGCCGTCGAGTCGCCCGCCAGCGTCACGCCCGACCACGCCAGCGCCCCCACGGCCAACGCGACGATCACGACTATTACGGTCGTCGCCAAGCCAAGCAGGACGCGCTTTCGGCGAGGCCCGGCCGACACAGCGTCACGGTGAGCCGACAGCATCGCCATCCATAGATCGTAGGACGGTGCGGCGGCGGCTGTGCTGGTGGGCTGCACCCCGCTGGCAAAGCGGGAGCGTCTTCGCCGTAGCGTGACCCGGCGCTCTGGGTTCGTCCGCCCCGTTGACGCATGGGCCCCCGGTGCTGAGTTAGGCACCCCTAATTAGTGCTACCTTCCCCTCATCCCGACCAGACAGATCGGATTTGATCCATGCACCGCCGCACGCTCGCCAGCCTCAGCCCGTTCCTGACCGCCGCCGCCACCCTGCTGACGGCCTGCGGCGGCTCCTCGAATGGCGGGTCGGCGATCACGCTGTACAACGGCCAGCACGAACAGACGACCGCCGCACTCGTGGCGGCGTTCGAGAAGCAGACGGGGATCACGGTCAACGTCCGCACCGGCGACGAGGCCACGCTGGGCGACCAGATCCTGCAGGAGGGCGAGAGCTCGCCGGCGGACGTCTTCTACACCGAGAACACGCCCGTGCTGGAAGCGCTGCGCGAGAGGGGCCTGCTCGCCCCCGTCTCGCCGTCCACGCTGGCGGCGGTCCCCAGCCGCTACGACTCCGCCCAGGGCGAGTGGGTCGGCGTGTCCGCGCGCGTGTCGGTGCTCGTCTATGACACCTCCCAGATCACGCCCTCGCAGCTGCCCAGCTCGATCCTCGAACTGGCCGAGCCGAAGTGGAAGGGCAAGGTGGGCTTCGCCCCCTCTGAGACGGACTTCCAGCCACTGATCACCGCGATCGTCAAGCTGGACGGGCTCGCCACAGCCGAAAGATGGCTGAAGGGCCTGCAAGCCAACAGCAGGATCTACCCCGACAACGAGACCGTGGTGGCCCAGGTGAACAACGGCGAGAGCCCCGTGGGGCTGATCAACCACTACTACTGGTACCGCCTACGCGACGAGCTCGGCAAGGCCGGCATGCACTCCGCGCTGCACTACTACGCGCCGGGGGACCCGGGCGACCTGGTGGACGTGTCGGGCGCGGCCGTGCTGAAGTCGAGCTCGCACCAGGCCGCCGCACAGTCGTTCCTCGCGTTCCTGGTGAGCGGGGCCGGCCAGGAGACGACAGCGCACAGCCACAGCTACGAGTACCCGCTGCGCCCCGGGGTGAGCCCGGCCGCGGGGCTGCGTCCCTTCTCCCAGCTGGAGCCCGCGCCGCTGACGCCCGCCGAGCTCGGCGACGGCAGCGAGGCCCTTGCGCTGGAGCAGAAGCTCGGACTGCTATAGGACGGCCGTGAGCACGCTCGCATCCACCAAGCCGATCGCGAGCAGGTGGACGCAAACGTGGTCCGGCCGGCGGCGCTGGCCGCTGGTGAGCGTCGCCGGCGCGGCGATCGCCGGCGCGCTGGTGCTCCTGCCGCTGGCCTTCCTGGTCATCCAGGCCCAGCAGTCGGGCTGGGGCGAAGTGCAGCGCCTGCTGCTGCGCCATTCCGTGGCGCTGCTGTTGTGGAACACCATCCGTCTCACCCTCGCCTGCACCGTCCTGTGCGCCGTGTTAGGGGTGGGGGCGGCATGGTGCGTGGAGCGCACCACGGTGCCCGCCCGCCGGCTGTGGGCGGTGGCGCTCGTGCTGCCGCTCGGCGTCCCCGACTTTGTGGTGGGCTTCGGCTGGGTCTCGATCGATCCTGCGCTCCATGGCTACCTGGCCGCGGTGATGATCATGACGCTGGCGCTCTACCCGCTCGTCTACCTGCCCGTGGCCAGCGCGCTCGCCAACCTCGACGCCGGGCTGGAAGAGGCCGCACGCAGCCTCGGCCTGGGCCCGTGGCAGACGTTCCGCAAGGTTACGCTGCGTCAGATCTGGCCGGCGGTGCTGGGCGGCTGCCTGCTCGTGACCCTCGCGCTGCTGGCCGAGTACGGGGCGTTCGAAATCGTCCAGTACCGGACGTTCACCGTGGAGATCTTCACGGAGTTCAAGCTCGGCTTCGACACGGCGGCCGCGTGCATGCTGTCGCTCGTGCTCGTCCTGCTGAGCGTCGCCGCGCTCGGCGGGGAGCTGGCGCTCACCGGCCGGGGCCGCTCCTGGCGCACCGGGCCGGGCGCGCGGCGGATCGCCCCCAGGGTCGCCCTCGGACGCCTCTCGGCCCCGGTGCTGGCGGGATTGACCGCGCTGAGCGGCCTGGCGCTCGGGGTGCCGGTGGGGGCGCTCGTCTACTGGATGCTCCACGGAAGCTCGACGACCGTGCCGTCAGCCTCGATCCTCGCCGCGGTGGGACACACGGCGGAGTACAGCGCCGCCGCGGCCGCGCTCTCGACGGCGCTGGCGGTGCCGGTGATGGCGCTTGCGATCCGCCACCGCAACCGCGTCACGCTGCTGATCGAGCGGCTGGCCTACCTCCCGATGGCGCTCCCCGGCCTGGTGATCGCGCTCGGGCTCGTGGCCTTCTCGGTGCGCTACGCGTTCGCGCTGTATCAGAGCGCGCTCGAGCTGATCGTCGCCTACGCGATCCTGTTCCTGCCGCTGGCGATGGTGGGCGTGCGCTCGGCGATGGGGCAGGCTCCACCACGCCTGGAGGAGGTGGGGCGCTCGTTGGGCTGCCGTCCGGCGACGGTGTGGCGGCGGGTGACGCTACCGCTGATCGCCCCCGGCCTCGGAGCGGCGTTCGCGCTGGTGTTCATCTCCGCGGCCACCGAGCTGACGGCGACGCTGCTGCTGCGGCCGACCGGGGTGAACACGCTGGCCACTCAGTTCTGGGCGTACACGTCCGAATTCTCCTACGGCGCTGCCGCGCCGTACGCTGCTCTGATGGTGGCGATCTCGGCGATCCCCGCCTACCTGCTCAGCCGTCGGATGACGACGCTTGTGCGCGGCGAGCGGGCACGATGAGCCGGCTGTCGGTCAGCGATCTGTGGAAGGGCTACGCGGGCACGCAGGTACTCCAGGGCGTGGACCTCGAGGTGCACGCGGGGTCGCTGACGGCCGTGCTGGGCCTCTCCGGCTGCGGCAAGACCACGCTGCTGCGCGTGATCGCCGGGTTCGAGCGCGCCGAGCGGGGCAGCGTGTCGCTCGCGGAGAGGACGCTCGACGACGGGCGCACCTACGTCGCGCCCGAGAAGCGCGGCGTCGGCTACGTGCCCCAGGAGGGCGCGCTGTTCCCCCATCTGAGCGTCCAGGACAACGTCGGCTTCGGCCTCTCCCGCCGCGAGCGTCGCGGCAATGCGGTAGCCGAGCTGCTGGAGATGGTCGGGATCGTGCCGCTGGCGCGCCGTCTGCCGCACGAGCTCTCCGGTGGCGAGCAGCAGCGGGTCGCGCTCGCCCGCGCCTTGGCCCGTCGTCCGCAGGCGCTGCTGCTGGACGAGCCGTTCTCCTCGCTGGACGCCTCGCTGCGCAGCCGCGTGCGCGAGGAGGTTCATGGACTCCTGCACGAGCAGGGCGTCACGACGGTTCTGGTCACCCACGATCAGGAGGAGGCCCTGTCGCTGGCCGACGTCGTGGCGGTCCTGCGCGACGGATCGATCGTCCAGCAGGGAGCGCCGGCGGAGCTGTATGAGCGACCCACCGACCAGCGGCTCGCGCGCTTCCTCGGCGCGGTCAACATGATCGACGCGGAGTTCGAGGACGGCACCGCGCGGACCACCCTGGGCGCGCTGGAGCTGCGCGACGATCCAGCGAGTGGCGGCGCGGCAGCAGGGGTCGTGATGGTCCGTCCCGAGCAGCTCGATGTGCGCCTGCGCGAGGATGGCGCCGGTGGTGAGAGCAGCGCGGCGGGCCTGGTCGGCCGCGTGGAGCGGTGCCGCTACTACGGCCACGACGCGCTGCTGCACATCCGCCCGGAGGAGCCGAGCGGCGGGGAGATGCTGCTCGCGCGGGTGCATGGCGAACAGGCGCTGCCGGTCGGAACGCGGGTGACCGTCGCCGCCCGCGGGCCCGTTACCCCGCTGCAGTGACCGAGCGCACATCGTGTTCGTTGACACCCGCGCAAGCGGGCCCGCGCCGCGAACCCTCAACTCATGTTACGGCCTGCCCAATACACCGGCCGCCCCAGCGAGCGGCGATCATCCAGTGGCGTACCCGCCCGGCCGTGCTCGCTCGCCGCACCGCATTTGCTCTGCCTGGCGACTTGCAGGCTGCCGGCCGGAGAGAGATAGCTCCCTCCCGGAAGGCAGCTCATAGCCGGAGCCGCCCACACCACCGCCGGAGCTCGCAGGCGCGCTGCTCGAGCTGTTAGCGCTGACCGTCACCGCGGTCCACGTACCGACACCCTTGATGCCCTGCCCCTTGGCATCCCCTGGCTTCTGATCCTCGGCAAACGTGTACAGCGGCTTTTCCTTGTATCGGCCTTTCCTTGTATGTCACCTGCTCGGTACCTTCCGGACGCTTGATCGTCCCAAGAGAGCCGACGCTACCGCTCGGTGTGCCGGCAGAGGCGATCAGCGAATGGCGCACCTGCAGGCATGCAGAGCTTGTGCAGATGAACTTTCCGTTCTGCTCAGCGCTGAGGTGATAGACCTGGATGAACTCCTCGGGTGACATCTCAGAAGGGGATGTCGCTGTCGCGCTGGCCTCGATCACCCGTCTGCGTCCTCGCCTGGCCCTCGCCGACGCTCCCATCTTCACCGCCGAGCCCGAGCAGATCGCGGAAGCGGAAGCAAGCGAGCAGCAGTTCGCGAAACGGGAGCAGGCCCGCTCCCTTCGCGAGCGGGCCCGTAAGGAACGCCTCCCGATGCAGTGAACACGCCGCGCGGAGGCTGTGTTCACACCCCGCCCGTGTGCACCCTTCCCACGGACGCTCCGAGTAGAGAAGAGCCCCTCGTTAGCAGGGCTTTCCTTGAGGGTGAGCGAGGGGACTCGAACCCCCGACCGCCTGGACCACAACTCGAATATTGGGGTCGCGTTAGGCGAGACAGCCGATGCTCGCTGCGCTTGGGTGCTCTCAGGTTCTCTGAGATTCGCTCGTTGACGTGCCACCTGGCGTGCCACGGCCTGGGTCGCGGCCCGCTAGGCCGAACGTCGGCGCGCAGCAATCGCGCTTCTGACGGCGACCGTAGCGATCCCTCACGACGCCGGCCGGCCGTCCAGTGAGCCGAAGCAGGACCCTCCCATCGACCGCGCACGACCCACAGCCGCCTCGGGGAGGCAGCCGTCTGCGGCCACCGCCGTGGCGCGCGCGCCCGTGCTTGGCGCTCGCGCCACCGGCGTGTGGCCTCTTCAGAGCTGCAGGCCCGCTGTCGCGGACATCATCGGTGCTCGGCGGGCGTGCACGGTGGAGATGATCTCCTCGATGTCGATTCCCTGCAGATAGATGCTCGTGGTGCCGAGGTTGGTGTGCCCGAGCTGTCGCTGGATGACGTTCAGCGAGACGCCCTCGCGAGCAAGCTCGACAGCGTGAGCGTGGCGCAGCTGGTGGGGTGCGAAGCGTCGCCTGACCCCGGCCTCGGCGGCGTGCCGGCGAAGCGCGCTGCGGACCGCGGCGGCCGACCAGGGTCGCCCCTGGGTCGGGCCGTAGATGATGCAGAAGAGCGGGCCAACCGGCATCTCCAGGCGCTGTGTGAGCCAAGGCCGCAGGTGCTCCCAGCCCCACGCGTCCAGGCCGACCTCGCGCCGTCGGCCGCCCTTGCCGTGGCGCACGAGCACAGACCCGCGCTGCGGGTCAAGGTCGCGCTCGCTGAGCGCGAGTGCCTCGTGGACGCGTAGCCCGCCGCGCCATAGCATCACGATCATGGCGCGCAGTCTCCAGCCGTGGGGGTCCTCACCTGCGTGGCGCATCACACACACGATCTCCTCGACGGTTGGCGGGTCGGCGGGGTAGCGCATCCCCTTGTTGCGGGGTGCACGCCCGGCGTGAAAGCCGGGGAGCGTCGCGGGCGAGCGGCGCCGCCCAGCGGAATCGAGCATGGACGAGACGATCATGGGTTCTCCTCCCATTCGCACGGCGGATAGTCAGCGCTGCTCTACCAGCCCGGCGATCCTGCAGCGCCCAGGACACATCTCGTCAGCCGCGAGAACACGCCGCGACATGCGACACGACTGCTTCGCAGGTGGCTGTCGGGAAAAGGGTGCCGTCCGACGGGTTTAAGACGATTTCACCATGCCCCAGAACTTCATAGCCGTGGATCGTGAGCAGACGTTTCTGATGCCGCCGTCGCTGTTGGATTGGGTG
>JBEKXJ010000039.1:0-30040 GCA_049512215.1 Solirubrobacteraceae bacterium | reverse complement strand
CCGCGGAGACACCCACGAAAACAGCTCATTTGCAGGCACTTCCCGTCGTGGAGAAGCGCCACTCGGATACGGCAGAACACAATTTTCAGTCGTGTGCTCTACCAACTGAGCTATCTCGCCGCAGGCTCGATGCTACCGGCTCGCCGGGTCTCGCCGCTGCCGCCCCAGGCTCAGCTGGCCGCTCCCGCATGATCCCACGCTTCCAGATAGGGCAGCGGGTCGATCGGGTGTCCGGTGGGCGCCTGCCAGCCGCCGACCCACATCTCGAAATGCAGATGTGGGGCCGTCGCGTCACCTGTCTGACCCGCCTCGCAGAGCGCCTGTCCGGCCGAGACGGCCTGGCCGGTGTTGACCACGAGCGACCCCGCCTCGCAGTGGGCGAACATGAAGTCGAAGCCCACGTTCGTATGCTCGACCGCGTAGTAGCCCGCGCCTGAAGCCTGATAGCTCGTGGTGAGGATCGTCCCGGCCATAGGCAGCACCACCGGCGTACCTTCGACCGTGAGCACGTCTTGGCCCTCGTGGACGTAGCCGTCTCGTGGCGCGCCGAAGCGGTTTTCGGGTCCCCCGAAGTTGTGAGGCCCCGCGACGGGGAAGACGGCGCCGGCCGACGCCGTCTGTGCGGGAGTCAGCACGCCCGCTTCCAAGGGGGCCGCGGGCGGGGCCGGCGCGGGTGGCGGAGCCTGCACGGGCGCCTTGACCGTGAGGCTTGCCTCCCGGGAGCTGTGGGCGCCGGGAAGGAGGGTCCCGTTGTGATGGTCGTGGGCGCTCAGGCTCACCTGATAGCTGCCGGGCGTGAGCGTCGCGCCGCGGGGCCAGCTCACGTTCAGCGCGCGCGCGGTGGGGATCCATCCCAGGGCCACCGTGATGACCGGCTCGTGCGTGGAGAGGTCGATCACGCTCAGCTGCGCCTTCACGGTCCCAACGCCGGCCTCATCGATCCGCACGATCACCCGCGGCGGGCTTCCGGCGGTGGCGGTCCGGGGGACGCTCAGCTCGCTCACCACGGGCCGCTCGGCCATGCGCGCGTGGAAGCCGTACTGGCTGCCTCCAGCCTGCGGCGCTGAGGGGACCTGGACGCCGCCTGGAGCGTCGAGTGGCGCCGTCGCCGCTGTCGGGGCCTGAGCGCCGCCTTGAGTGCCGAGTGGCGCCGTCGCCGCTGTCGGGGCCTGGGCGCCGCCTGGAGCGTTGGCCAGCGCCAGCGCCGCGCTCGCGCCCGAGGAGAGCACCAATGCGGTCACGAGCGGCGCGATCGCCGTGCGGGGGAACCTCATGAGGCTCGTCTCGACCAGCGCGCGTGGCTGGGAAAGTTCGTGCCTCCAGATGCGGCCAACTATTCGACTCGCGGGAAAACGAATCGGCTCGCGAGAGGCCTAGCTTCGCTCGAATTCCTCCACGAGCGCGCGATAGGTCAGCCGCAGACCCTCGGCGATCGGCGTCGCCGGGTGCCACCCCAGCTCACGCCCGGCCTTGGCGATGTCCAGGCAGCTGTGCCTGAGCTCGCCCGGGCGCAGGTCGGCGAACTCCGGCTCGATCGTTGAGCCTGCGGCTTGCTTGAGCACGCTCCAGACTGTCATCACATCGGTCTCGACGCCCGTGGCGATGTTGTAGGTGCCGGTCTTGCCCGACGCTGAGAGCAGTGCGCTCACGACGTCCCCGACATATACGTAGTCGCGCGTCGGCTTACCCTGCCCGTAGAGCGTCGGCGAGCGCCCGCTGTGCAGGTGGTGGGTGAATATCGCCACGACCCCCGCCTCGCCATGAGGGTTCTGCCGAGGGCCGTAGACGTTGCCCAACCGGCAAACCGCATGGGCAAGCCCAGATGAGAGCGACCACGTGTTCACGTAGGCCTCGGCTGCCAACTTCGACGCTCCGTATGGGGAGAGGGGCGCCGGGATACGGTCCTCGCTCGTGGGCATCGGCGCATCATCGCCGTAGAGGGCTCCTCCCGTCGAGGTGAACACCACCGGCGCGCCGCATCTGCCGGCCGCCTCGACCACGTTCAAGGTGCCCTTGACGTTCACCTCGCAGTCGCGCCCCGGGTCCTCGACCGACGCCACGACGCTGGCCTGCGCCGCCAGGTGAAAGATCGCGCGCGGCTGCACCTCCTCGACCACCGCCCTGAGCGCCGGATAGTCGACGATGTCGAGCTTGCGCAGCTTCACCGCCTCGGGCACGCGGGCCGGGTCACCGGTGGAGAGATCGTCGATCACGGTCACCTCGTGACCGTCGGCGAGCAGGGCGTCGACGACGTGCGAGCCGATGAAACCGGCCCCGCCGGTCACAATCGCGGGTGTGGCCATCTCCGGGAATCTATAGGGATGTGGCGGGAGCGGCGGTGGGAGCGGTCATCGCCAGCAGCTCTTCGACGGTTCTTGCCGACTCGTCGATCCGCTCGAGCACCTTGATCGGACCGAGATCAGGCGTGAGGCCCTCGCCGCCCGCCGAACCGCCGAGGATGATCGGGATCTGCGGATGACTCGTGCGCAGATCGCGCAGCGCGAGCTCCAGCTGCCCTGCCGGCGTCCCGGCGCCGGCCCCGAGCACTATCACGTCCGGTGAGTGGCTCGCCACAAGCGCTCCCAGCCGCTCCAGTGACAGGTGCGGGTCGAGGATCGTCTCATACCCGGCTGCGCCAAGCTGATCGTGGACCATCTGCAGCTCGAGCGTGTGCTCGTCTCCCTCCACGCCCGCCAGCAGCACCCGCTCGCGGGTGGGCTCGGTCCCGCCGAGCATGTAGCGGTAGAGCGTCGCCAGGACTCGCCGGGTGATTACCGTCGCGAGCTGCTCGCGATCGGCCTCGATCTCCCCCGTTTCGCGCAGCAGGCCGACCCGGCGCAGCGCCGGCGCGATCACCTCGGCGTGGAGTGTGGCGGGCTCAATGCCGTCTTCGATCGCGGTCGCGATCGCGCCCTCGGCCTTCTCTGCGTCGCCGTGCTCCAGCGCACTGGCGAAGGTCTCGAGCGCGCCCTCTACGAGCGCCGTCGGGTCCGCCCGAAGCTGCTCGCGCGCGTCCGGTCCCGACCTGCCGAGCACTTCCATGAACGCATCGAGCAGGACCGGGTCGAAGTGGCGACCGCGCTGTTCGAGCATCATCTGCACCGCCTCCTCGACCGAGAACGCCTTGCGATACACGCGATCGCTCGTCAGCGCGTCGAACACGTCCGCAACCGCGACTATCCGCCCCTCGATCGGGATGTCCTCGCCCGCGAGTCCGCGCGGATAACCGGTGCCGTCCCACTTCTCCTGGTGGCTGAGCGCGATCGTCGCCGCGAGGTCGAGGATCGACGAGGAAGACCCGCGCACGAGCCTGTGGCCCTCCTCGGCGTGGGTCTCCACGATCGCTCGCTCCTCGGGGGTGAGCGGACCGGGCTTCAGCAGGATCGCGTCCGGAATCGCCACCTTGCCGACGTCGTGCAGGGGCGCGGCATGGCTGAGCCGGGCGCAGAACTCGGGGTCCATGCCGATCTGTTCGGCCAGAAGCGTCGAGAAGCGCCCGATGCGCTCGATGTGCGCCCCGGTGTCCTCATCGCGGAACTCGACCGCCATCGAGAGCCGCCTGACCGTCTCTGCCTGCGCGATCTCGAGCTCGGACAGTGCACGTTTCAGCTCGTTGGAGCGCCCGTTGATCTGTTCCACGAGCGCCGTCCTGCTCCCCTCGCCCAAGCGCCATCCGAGCGCCAGCGCGGCACCCGCCAGAACGAGCACGAAGGCGACCACGAGCGGACGTTCACCGGCCAGCACCGCGCCGAGGGCCGCGGCGGCTCCGAGCGCGCTCCACAGCGCCGATCCGATCCTTGACGGGCGCCGCGCCTCATCGCCGCGAGCTGCTGGACGGGGGGGCTGCGGCTTGTACGCGGTCATCCGATCCACTTTAGCCACGCCGGCGCCGGGCCTTGCAGCAGGAATGCCGCTCTCAGCTACGCCGATCGGGGATCGCCGTGGGTGTCTCACGCGCCGACTGGGCCGCCGGCGGCTGGCTTGGAATACACCGTTCACTTGATCCCGCGTCCTTTGTCCAGTCCGGGGATTCGACGCCTGCGCCAGCCGTCTTGAACGCTTCCGTTCACGGCTGGACGTATGACCGAGAGCTGAAGGCTCAGGAGCAAGAGCTCAAAGCTCAGCGACCGGCCTGCAACTGGCTGATGTTGATCGCGGTCGCCGGTGCCACGAGCGTGACGGCCTTGTTCCAGCGATCGAACACGATCCTGCCGCCGTTCCCCCCGTTCTTCACTACCTCGACCGGATAGGGCTTGCCGGTGCTGGCGACGTAGAGGGTCCCCCCCTGTGAAACGTCATGTACGGCAACGACCTTCTGGCCGTCCACTGTCGCGCTCGCGCCACGTGCGAGCGTTCCATGACTCGCGAGCGTCGTGTCCACCAGCTTGCTCAGGTTGGTGAGCGAGGCGATCGAGGCGAAGTTGCTGTCGCTCACCGGCGCCTTCAGCCATTTCCCCTGGAGCAGTTGAGCTGCCGCGGCGCCCCCCACGTGACGATAGAAGGCGGCGCTCCCATAGACGTAGACGTACTTTCCAACCTGGATCAGCTGGAAGCTGAGGCCGCTCTCTGCGAGCTGCCCGTGGCCCCCCTTTCCCGCGAGCAGTTCCAGGTCGAGAGAGATCGGGGTGCCTTCGCTCACGATCGAGCCTGAGATGTGGGCGGAGGCGGCTCCGTCCGCCGCCGCCTTTGCCGCCTGCAGGATCTGCGTGGGTGTCTCCGAGGCAACGCCGTTGGATGAGGAGCCGCCACCGCAGCCAAGGAGCGCTGCTGCCGCCAGCAGCGGGGCGGTGCCGGCCAGCCGTAGAAGGCGCATGAACTGAACACTGTAACCCTCGCGCCAGTCGCCTTTCACAGACGCCCTGGCATGTAGGCTATGCGACCAGAATGCCTCCCGAAGCCCCGAGCCCGACATCCCATGCCTTCTCGTGGCGCTCGCCCGAGCAGGACGTGCGCTCGCTCTATTACAGGCACTTCGCCGATCGACGCAAGGAGCGCCAGCTCTTCTCGACCGGCTCCTTCTTCTTGACCTTCGCGACGGTACGCGCCATCACCCACGCGATCCGCGCCGAACGAGGCCCGTTCAAGAACATTACCCCGGGGGGCCGCCACATCCACCACATGACGTTCGGGATCACGGCTCTGCTGACGGTCGGCTACCTCTGGATGCTCGAGATCGGCACCGACGATCAGCGGCGGGCCTCACGGATCACCTCGACCTTCTACGGCAGCGGCGCCGCGCTCACCCTCGACGAGTTCGCCCTGTGGCTGAACCTCGAAGACGACTATTGGAACAAGCAGGGCCGCGAGAGCATCGACGCGGTCGTGCTCTTCGGATCGCTGCTGGGCTTAAGCGTCCTCGGCAAGGGCTTCTTCGCCGACCTTCTGCGGGTCGCGCGGGTGAGGCGAGCTGGAGCCTCGGGCGAGCACAACGGGGCGCACCCGATGCATGCCGGGCTCTCGGCGCCTTCAAGATCCTGAGTAAGCACCAGTTCTGGACTTATAAGACCGCGACGCGGACGCCGGTCAATCGTGGGGGGCGATATCGACCGGCGGCAGATCTCGAACCTCATCTCTTGCGAGATTGAGTTGGACGCCGTCTGCAGCCACGTCCTTCACGGCTCCGATCGGAACGGCGATCTGCTTCTTGCCCCAGAGGTGGCCCTCCTGGAGAAGAACATGTGTCACGTGGTGATCTTTGGGGTCGATGACGAGCCCTTGGACGCGCCCGATGTTGCCGTCGGTGGCATGCACATGTTCGCCGCGGCGCACCGCCACCTCGCCGGCTGGTACGCGGTCGACGATGAACTGGGGATTGCCCGTCATGCCTATGCCACCCATGCCCATGCCCGCGCCGAGTCCGTAGTAGGGCCATGAGAGCGCCTCCCCGGCGCCGTATCCCATCTGTTCGCTCGCTTCGGAGAGGAAACATGTTTCCTCGGCGTCTTCGAGCGCGTCGAACTCAGCGGAACTGCAGCGCAGGCGGATCCCCTCGGCCGTCGCGTCGACGAGGTCGATGGGTACCAATCGACCGAGTCCCCGGCGGTGCTTCGGCTCGACGACCAGGTGAGTGAGGACGCGGGCGACTGGATCGAGGACCACGCGGCTCAGCTCTCCGCAGACCCCGTCGCTGCACGCGACCTCGGCCCCAATGGTGTAGGCGGCCGTGTCGCTCACGAACAATCATCCTGATGACTGGGCAACTCAGGGCAGCGTAGCGGACCAGCGCCCGGGGTTCGCGGCGCTCGCTAGTCTGCTGCGGCGATGGGCTCGCGACGCCCCGGGACCATGAGGAGAGCAGCGCTCTTGATGTCCGTAGCTACGCTGGCCACCTGCTCGGCCGCGGCTGGACAGGCGAACGCGGCGTCGCCGGTCTCATGGTCTGCGCCGGAGCAGGTCGTCCCGGGGTTCGTCCCAACTACGCCAACGCCGCTCACAGGCGCCACCGAATTCACCGGCGTCGCGTGCCCCACCGCAACGCTGTGCGTCGCGGTGGACAACAAGAGCGACATCGTCACCAGCACCGACCCGTCCGGCGGCGCTGGCATGTGGCACAGCGCGCATATCCCCTCGGTAGCGCTGAGCGGCGTGACCTGCCGGTCGACGACACTGTGCGCGGCCTGGGGAGCAACGGGCATCGAGAGCTCAACCGACCCTCGCCGCCGGAGCCAACGCCTGGACGCATACGGCGATCGATCACGGCTCCGACGTGAACGCCGTCTCCTGTCCGAAGAGATCGCTGTGTCTGGCAATCACCGGAGCCAACACCCTCGTCATCTCTGCCGATCCCGGTGCGGGCAAGAGGGCGAGATGGACACTCACGATGAGCCATATCGACGCCTCCTACTCCCACCGCTTCGGACACTCCACGGTCACGGCTCTCGCCTGCCCGTCGGTGAAGCTGTGCGTGGCGGTCGACTCGGCGGGCCGGGTGCTCACATCCAGCGATCCCACACGCGACAGGCCGTGGAGCGTCGCAGACGTAGATCCACGGGTGGTAACCCAACCGGGGTTGCAAGCCTCGCCAGGGACCCCGGTCGGGCCCGGATCCCCGAGCCTATCGGGGACTCCAGCCGTACCGCCGACGGTGGTAGACGCCTCGCTGACGGCAGTCTCCTGCCCGTCGAGGAAGTTCTGTACCGCCGTGGACGACTTCGGGACGATCGCGTACTCGACGTACCCGACGGGGGGCGCGCGGGCATGGAAGCTCACCAACGAGCATCCAGAGGACCTCAGGTAGGACGACGCGACTGACGTTTCGTGCGCCTCCGCGTCGCCGTGCGTGTACCGAAGAACTCTCATGCCGGGACACCAACACGACGATGACGTGCAACCAGGATGAGGGCGTCGGCGAATTCAAGCTCACACCGCACGGCTCGCACTCTGCCTGATAGGCACGCGGCGACTCCCGGATCAGGGCGCCTTGCGTGCGCGTGGGACCGAGAGCGCAATCAACCGGCTCACGGACGCGCCGTCCCGGCCAGAGCCACGACTGAACCCACCAGCCCAAGCGTTCAGAAGCGCTGAAGGTGGCCGGGCGAGAGCGTGAAGCCGTGGCTGGCGCTGTTCCTACAGCCGACAGATGCGGCACCCACACTGCAGCGGATGCCGTCACGCTTCCAGATTGTGCCGGGTCTAAGCGGGATGTACGGTGTCCTGGAGGCCAGATCATCCTGGCTTATGGCAACGAGCCGTGCCCGGCCACTCTGTCCCTGCCCGAGCTGCACAAACGGATCTCCGACTCCGCTCCTCGGACGCGGCATACCCGGCGTCGAGCACTGCAGACCTGGCCACAGACCTTCCAGCTGGGCCTGAGTACCCGGGTCAAACGCAGTCCCAGGAACCCGCGAGGCGATACCGCACACAACCACCGAACCCCTCGTCGACCAGTTCATAGCGCTCGAGATAGACGCCGTCGCGGCGCTCGGCGAAAACCCCATTGCCACCGTGCAACAGAGAACAGCACGATGCATCGACCGCATGCTACCGACCACGGCCTACATGCGCGGCTCGTGCCGCGCATGTAGTGAGGTCGTTGCGGACCCCGGGGACGCGGTGCACGGCTGGCAGAGCAGATCGCCTACTACCGAGCGATTGCGCCGGAGTACAGCGATCACGGGCTTACCGTGCCAGGCGGCGAGGAGCTGCGGGTCGCGCTCGCCGCGTTTCGCCCAGCCGGCGACGTTCTGGAGCTCGCGTGCGGACCGGGCCCCCGGGAGGTGCGCATAGCGAGGCGTCAGTCCACGGACCGCGGGCTTTGGTGTCACGGTCGTGTTTGGGGTCTGGACGCGGTGGCGCTCTGGCGATTTCTGCTGATCGCGCCGCCGGCGTTGCCGCCGACGGAACAGGCGGCGCGTTCGACGCGGTGAGGCTCCAGCTTTACGCGCGGCCGCTCAACACACTGTCGAGCAGCTCGACGTACTGGCCGAGGTGCCGTGGGCCGAGGAACAGCTCGCGTACGCGCGTCTGCGCCGCTGCGCCCATGCGCTCCGCGCCGTGGGGGTCGTCCAGGAGCTCGCTCACGCGCTCGCCGAACGTGCGCAGGTCGCCGGGCTCCACAAGGAAGCCGGTGCGGCCGTCCTCGATCTGCTCCCTGATGCCGCCGACGTGCGAGGCGACGACCGGGCGGCCCTTCCACATCGCCTCTGCGACGGTGAGGCCGAAGCCCTCCGCCAGGCTCTTCTGCGCGACGACGTCGGCGCGCCGCTGCAGGGCGTTGACGATCACCGCGTTCTCGTCGGAGTCCACCATCGGCAGCAGGGCGAGGTGCACGCGGCGGCGGATTCGGCGAGGGAGCACCGACCAGGTCGCCTCGACCTCTGCGAACACCTCTTCCCCCTCGGGATCGTCCGCGACGGCCGTCACGTCGGGGCCCGCCAGCACCAGGTGCGGCTCATCGTCGGCGCGGACGTGCTCGGCGAACGCGGTGAGCACGCCCAACGGGTCCTTGAGGCGGTCCCAGCGTGAGACCTGCGCGAGCAGCGGGACGCCGAGCCAGAGTTGCCCCTCCTCGATGAGTCGCGCCTTGGACTCCACGTGGCCGACCGTGCCATCCAGCCGCTCGAAGACCGCCCTGGGATAGTGGTGGTGGCGGTCGGCGGCCAGTCCGGCGGCGCGCAGGACCGCGATCACGCTGGTGAACGCCATCGCGTGGTTCTTCGGGGAGAAGACGTCGATCGAGGGCGCGATCACCGTCAGCTTGGTGGGATCGAGCCCCTCCCAGATGTAGTCCGGCTGCGAGAAGACATACGCGTCGGCGTGCTCGACATAAGGGATCAGGAACCGCCAGGCCTCGCGCGCGAGGTCGTTGGGCGGGTCGATGCCGACGTGTGCGCGCCAGATGACCGGCACCCCCGTCTGGAGCAGCCGCGGGATCATGCCGGCCGTCTGCGGATCGTGCAGCAGCACGACGTCCGCGGGGCGAACGCGCTGCGCCATCAGCTCGGCGTTGGCGGCGCAGGTGCGCTCGTAGGCGGCGCGCTCGGCCTCGCCCAACGGGCCGCCGTCGCCGTCTTGTCCGTGCAGCCGGTTGTGCAGGCGCTTCGTGACGCGGAAGAACTCGGAGTCGCCCTCGATCACAATCCAGCGCGCCTCAGACCCACCGCCGCGCGTGTAGCCGATCAGCGAGCGCAGCATCTCGGCGACGCCCCCGCCCTGGGCGGTCGAGTTGACGTTCCAGAGCGTCCGCGACTCGAGAAGCTCGCGCCCGCGGGTGAGCGTGTGTTCGAAGGCCGCGAGCGCGTCGGGGGTGAGGACGGCGCGCAAGCGCTCGGGATCCAGCGGAGTGACGATGACGTCCTCAAGACCCATGGTACAAGCGTAGTCCTCTGCTAACAGCCTCGTTAGCCCAGCCGCGGCGGCGGGCCAGGCGGAGGCTCGCCCGCGATCGCCACCACGCACCCGGGCTTCGCGGGCCCCTCAGGCCAAGGAGGGGGTTCTGTCCTGGCCGAGCGGAAGGCGCCTTGCTGCAGCGGCGGTTCAGTAGTCCACCGCCCCCTGAGGGCGTGATTTCCGCCGATGCGCGCGGGCTCGATCAGGCCTAAGTTGTGTCGACAGCTGTCTGTCCGGGCGTTGCTCGTGCGCCGGCCGAGAGGCGAAATGCGCGAGGAACTTGCCCTACGGTGAGGTGAGGACCATGACCAGAGTGACACTCAGAAGCACCTCCGTAACGCCCCCTGCCGTTGCGTCATCCGTGTCTGAGCGCACCGCGCTTGTGCGCTCCACGCAGGGGCGTACGCTCGGCGAGATGCTGCTCCGCAGCGCTAGCCGCGAGGGGGTTGCATTGCGCTACAAGGACGGCGGTCAATGGAGTGAGATTTCCTATGCGCAGATGCTTCGGTCCGTCCGTGACATCGCTCGCGGCTTGATCGCGCTTGGTATCGAGCGTGGCGACCGTGTCGCGATCCTATGCAACACCCGTCCGGAGTGGACGCTTGCCGATGCTGGCGTGATGTGCGCCGGCGCAGCAACCGCGCCGATTTACCACACGAACTCGCCGGAGGAGTGCGAGTACGTCCTCGTGCACTCCGACAGTCGGCTCGTGTTCTGCGAGGACGCCGACCAGCTCGCGAAGGTCGCGCAGGTGAAGGACCGCTGTCCGGAGCTCGAGCACGTAGTGCTGCTGAGTGGCGCGGACCCAGACGCGATGACGCTCGCGGACCTGTGCGCGGCGGGTGCGAAGATCGACGTCGAGGAGGTGGACAGGCGCGTGGCCGCGGTCGGCTCCGGCGACCTGGCGACACTGGTCTACACGTCCGGCACCACGGGTCCACCCAAGGCCTGCATGCTTTCCCATTCGAACTGGATGTCGACCGCGAACCTCTACGAGCAGGTGCTCGACTTCGAGAACCCGCCCGTGATCGTGTTCATGTTCCTGCCGCTCGCGCACTCGCTCGCGCGCATCATCCAGATGGTCACGATCGACGTTGGCGGAACGCTCGCCTTCTGGCAGCGCGACTCGCAGCGCCTGCTCGAAGACATCTGCGAGGTGAGCCCGACGCATCTCACATCGGTCCCCCGCGTGTTCGAGAAGATCTTCACGGCCGCATCGGCCGGCCTGGCCGAGCAGTCGGCAATCAGGCGCGCGATCTTCCGCTGGGCGCTCGAAACGGGGCGCGAGGCTCGCCGGCGTGAGCCGGAGTCGGTCGGCTGGCTGCTCCGCCGCCGCCTCGAGCTGGCGGATCGCCTCGTGCTGTCCAAGGTGCGCGGGCTCTTCGGCGACCGCCTCCGGTTCGCGATGAGCGGCGCAGCTCCGATCGCCGCCGACGTGCTTGAGTTCTTCGACGCCTCCGGGGTCACGGTCCTCGAGGGTTGGGGACTGAGCGAGAGCACCGCGGCCGGCACCCTGAACACGATCCGTGAGCGCCGGATCGGAACCGTCGGCAGGCCGCTGCCCCGCGTGGACGTCCGGATCGCCGATGACGGCGAAATCCTGATGCGCGGCCCTCATATTTTCGACGGCTACCTGAAGGACGCCGGCGCCACCGAGGAGGTATTCACGGACGGATGGTTCCGCACCGGCGATATCGGGTCGCTCCAGGACGGCTTCCTTACGATCACCGGCCGCAAGAAGGAGATCATCATCACCTCCAGCGGCAAGAACATCACCTCGGCAAACATCGAGACGGCACTCAAGGAGAGCCGCTGGATCTCCCAAGCCGTCGTCTACGGCGACAACCGGCCCTACCTGGTGGCGCTGATCACGCTCGACCCCGAGGAGGCGCCCGCCCTCGCGGCGCAGCTCGGCATCGAACCGGACCGCAGGTTGATGGCCGGCGACGAACGGGTGCGGGCCGTGATCCGAAAGGTGGTGGACGAGACCAACGCTCGCTTCGCGCGCATCGAGCAGATCAAGCGGTTCGCGATCCTCGACCGCGACCTCACCCAGGCCGACGGCGAGCTGACGCCGACGCTGAAGGTCAAGCGCAGGATCGTCTACCACAAGTTCGCCGACATCATAGACGCTCTCTACGCGACCTGACCGCTCGCGCGCGCCGCGCGCTGAGCTTCGTCTCAACGGGATGACGTTCGGGTTTTTCGATCCCATCCTTAGAACGGATCCAGTGAGGCCTTCGGGGGTTTGCGCAACAGCTGTGGATGCGAGCGCATCGCCAGAGGCAGTTCGCGCTCCCGCTTGGGACGACTTTCGAGCGCCCCGATTGAGGGGCGTGTCTCGAGCGCTGGCGCCGCGCGGTCCGGCTGGCAGAGCTGTGTTCCCGCAGCGGCACGCTCACGCCGGCGCTGCCCGCCCGAGCATTCAAGTCCGCGCGCGGGACGAGAGCCCGCGCGCGCTGACCCCCGCCTATCGGACCCCCGGCCGCCCAGGTCACGACCTCGCGCCGCGGTTCGCCGCGGGGGTGTACAATCCGCGCAAATCCCGGGTCGGACCTGGTGAATCGCTGCACGTCGCGGGGGAGGCGGATCCAACCTTTCACGCCACGAGAGCCTGCTCCGCAGGCTCTCAGCTCACCGAAGCCAGCACCCACATCGAGCAGAGGGGACGACAAGATGTCATCCATGCGTCGCTATCGAGCTTGTCAGCGCGGCAGGTTCGCCACAGCTTGGCACGCGGCCGCAATTGCGCTGGTCGTAGTCGCGTTTGGCGCGTCGGCGAGCGCCGCCGGAGCGTCGGGAGGCGGCGGGGGCCAGGTGAACATCGTTCGCCAAGGTGAAGCGCCCGCCAAAGTCCCTGCCAACACCCACTACTACAAAACGATTCAAGCGGCGGTGAACGCCTCAAAATCCGGCGCCTGGGTGCTCATCGAACCTGGTGTCTATTACGAAGAAGTCAAAGTGACCAGTGCTCAATCCGGAATCTGGATCAGGGGCATGAACCGCAACACCGTGATCATCGACGGCCAGCACAAAGTGGCCAACGGCATCGAAATCTACAAGGCCAGCAACGTCTGGGTCGAAAACCTCACCGTCCGCAACTTCGAATTCGGTCCGTCGTGCCCGGACGAATCGTGCGGCAACGAGATCTGGTGGAACGGGGGTGCCAATTCGAAAAAAATCGGCGCGCAGGGCTGGTACGGGAGCTACCTCACCGCATATGACACTGGGCTGACCGGCGGCTACGGGATCTTCACCAACAACGAGACCCAAGGCTCCTGGGAAAACATCTACGCCTCGGGCTTCGCCGACTCGGGCATCTACATCGGCGCCTGCCAGGAATGCAACGCGCAGGTCACGCGAGCGACGATGGAAAACAATGCCCTCGGCTACTCGGGCTCGAACGCGGGCGGCAAGCTTCTGCTCGAAGACTCGATCTATCGCCACAACACGGTCGGCATCGCTCCGAATTCGGAAAACCCGGGGGACGGACCGCCGCCACAGGACGGTGAATGCGGCCGGCCCAACATCGAAAACCCGAACCCCACGCCGATCATCACCACGACCAGGATCCCGCGGTGCACGATCATCCGCAACAACCTGATCATCGAAAACAACAACCTCACGGTTCCGGTCAACGGATCGACCGGCGTGGCCCCGTGGGGGGCCGGCGTTGAGCTTCCGGGCGACTACGCAGATCTGGTCGAAGGGAACATAGTCGCCAGCAACCCGACCAACGGAGTGCTCGGCTTCGAGTACCCGAACCCCTTTACCCCGGAAAACGGCTTTCAAGGGACGCTCTTCTTCCAGCTTGCGGGGAACCGAATCAGCAACAACGTGTTCTTGCACAACGGCTACAGGGGCGGCGCATTCACAGGTGACCTGACGCTCGCGGGCGGTTTCAGCGAAGTCTTCGGGTATCCGGAATCGCATTCCGTGAACAACTGCGCGAGCTTCAACGCGTTCTCCGACGCTACCTTCCCTGTGAAGATCCAGGGCACCTGGGGTTGCCAGAATAACACCACCCCGAGCCCGGGCGGTGGCGTGGCAGCGGTCGAATATCTCGTCGGACTGCAGCTGGAAGCTAAGGCGATAAGAGAAAAAGTGCCGCCGGTCGGACAGCCGGCTCCGCCGCCACAACAGACCATGCGGAACCCGTGTGCAGGGGTACCGAAGAACCCGCTGTGCTCGTGAGGCTCTGACTTGAGATCATAAGCTCGGCGGAAGTGATGGGCGCCGCCGCTCCGTGCAAACGGAGCGGCGGCGTTTCATGCGCGAGGATTCACCGGCGATCATCAGAGCCGGGATCTGAAGAGCAACGCCGGCCACCGGCAAGCCGCGCCGACACGGACCCATCCGACACGGACCCATAGTAGTGTCGGATGCGTCGAGCCACGGAGGACATATCCTGGTTGGTGGCTCTGGTTCCATTGATCCCGCGTCAGGAGGACCGCGAGTGTGCGGGCCGCCAAATCCGGCGGGGCGCCGGTCAACATCAATCCGCCTGCGATCTGACCAGCGCGCGTCTCGGTAAGCCCGCGAACGGCTGCTCCTTATCGGCGCATTGTGAGAGTGCGGGGCGCGTCTCGCGATCGAGCCGTAGCGATGCGCCATCGATCAGCGAGTCTTCGATGCCGTTGAGCGTGACGCTGGTAGGGTTGCCGTATGGTCATCTCGACGATGAACGACCTGCCGGGTTATGAGATCGAGGAGGTCTTTGGCGAGGTGTTCGGACTTACGGTCCGCTCGCGCAACCTCGGCTCTCAGGTCGGCGCGGTGCTGAAGTCGCTCGTCGGCGGCGAGCTGAAGGGCATGACAAAGATGCTTGCGGCTGGCCGCCAAGACGCGACCGACAGGTTGGTGGCGGAGGCGCAGGCTAAAGGTGCCAACGCGATCATCGCCTTCCGCTTCGACACCTCCGAGCTCGGCTCGATCTGGACGGAGATCTGCGCGTACGGAACAGCGGTCAGGGCGCGAAAAGTCTGACGGCGCGCATCTGCGCGCTGGCGTCCCGCGTGCGCGCTCGCATGCCGCTGCTTCGCCGCAGATCGCTGCTCCTGCGTGATCGTGGACGAGCTCAGGGTCGCCGATCGCGCAAAGCCGTCGCATCGGCGCCGGGGTTCGACGTGATCGGTTCTCGTCCAGCTCGGTAGTCTGGCTCGACGCTATTGTCAGGCTGCCCCCCGCCGGAGGGAAGCGGGAGCTGCGGACGATCAGACGCGGTCGCCGACAGCGGCGACCTGGCGGCGAGCGCAGTTGACAGGGCGGGCAGGGTGAAGCGAGAGCATCTGGCCTGACAATGAGGTATCGATCGAGGAGGGGTTTGAGATGGCGCAAGGATTGATTTTGGAGTTCGACGGTGTCGGCCGCGACGCGTATAACGCGGTGAATGGACGCCTGGGGATCGACCAGGACAGCGGCAAAGGCGACTGGCCTGCCGGCATGGTGTTCCATGCCGGTGGCGCGAAGCCAGGAGGCTGGGTCGTGTTCGAGGTGTGGGAGTCGAAGGAGGCTCAGGCCGCGTTTATGAACGAGCGGCTCGGGCGTGCCCTTCAGGAGGGCGGTATCAGCGAGCCTCCGACGCGAGTGGAGTGGCTGGACCTAGCGGCTTACCACAGCCTGGACGGCTGAAGTCGCCTTGCCTCGTCGCGCTCCTGCCTCCCGAACGAGGCAGGAGCGCGCGATCGGCTCGGGCTACTGCTGGTAAGGACGACGGAGGCGGCTCACCGAGCTCACGTCGGCGCGGATCCAGCGAGTGCATGAGTCGGTGATCGATACTTGTCGTTCAGCCCTAGCCGATGAGCCGCGCGATTCTCTTGATGGTGCGGAAGTCGTCGATCTCCAGAGACTCGAGCGGTATCTCGATCCCGAACTGCAGCTCGATCTCAAACAGCAAAGCGACCAGCGCGACGGAGTCGAGCAGCTCAGCCTCGATGATATCTGACTGCGGCGCGGGTGCGGAGACGTTGAAGGTCTCCTCAAAGATGCGCTGGATGCGGGCGATGATCTCCTGTTCAGTCATTCCGCGGCTGCCCCGCGAATCCTGCGTCGAGCAGACGGCGGTGAACCCTGCCGCCCACCTTCCTTGGGAGCTCCACGGACTGGAGCCACTTCGAGGAAAGCATATAGCTCGGCGACGCGTCCGCGAGGGCAGCGCGCAGCTTTGGAGGGTCCACGCCGGCGTCGAGTCGCGGCGTCCAGGCACAGCAGATCGTAGTGCCCTCGAAGCCATTGGTTGGCAGCGCCAGGACCGCGCATTTCAGCGACGCCATCGACGGCGCTGAGCGCGACCTCGATCTCACTAGCTCGATGCGGTCACCACGACTCTCGATCCCGATCGAGTTGGTTGCGGAGATGGGGTGAACGGGGTCTAGGCCGCCGCCGCGCACGTGGTAGACAGTGTCGCCGTGTGCCTCACCCATGCCGTCGATGACGACCGCGAGGCTGTCATCCCATCCGGAGGTGAGGTATCTGGAGGCTGTGTGGGCAAGATGATGGTCGACGTGCTCGATACCGTATGCCCGGAACTGTGGAGGCGCGCTGCGCGAGCAAGCGGCCCTCTCGGGGCGGGCGCAGGAGGGGGTCAGTGCTCACGGTCGAACCTGGAGGGCCGAGTGGCGTTGCGGACCACCCGCGAAGTTAACGCTCGCCCTTGACCACCGGCGAAGTTGACGCTTGCCCTTGACCACCCGCGAAGCTGACGCTTGCCCTTGCGGGGGGAGGAATGGCAGATCGCGCTGCCGACGGCCGACGGGCAGCACTACCAGCCGACGAGTGGACTCATGATCCACTGCATCCTTCACTACGTCGTATGCGGGCCAGACGCGACTCGAGCGAGCGCGGCGTCTGGGGCTCGGTAGCTCGCCAATGGCCTGCGCTTCCTACTCGCCATCCCGCGACCGGTCCTCCTCAGTCGCGAGAGTGAGATCTGATCTGCACGCAGGGCGGGGGTTCGCCCGCTGGGTCTCGTTGCGATCGTCTGCCCGCGGCTGGCTCGGGCAACGATCATGCAGACTTCACACAAGACGTTCCAGCGCGGGCGGTCGCTCGAGGCGGAAGCTCGGCTTGCGGCTAGGACTCCCAACCGAGCGCGAGGGCGTTACGTAAATAGTGGGGCAGCTGGCCTCACGTTGAGGTCGAGATCGCTCTCTCGGGCAGCTGCTCAAGCTCTCTATCCAGGACTCCGTCGACCAGCTCGTGGACCTGTCGTTGCACCCATAGAGGGGTGAGCATGAGGGTCTCGACGGATGTCTCGATGGTCAGCAGTTCTAGGTTCGGCCAGCGATCCAAGCGGTCGAACAGGCCCGTCGCCGCGAGCTCTTCCCGCAGCGGCTCCCTGCCGGTAAAGACCAGAAGCCCCCGCTGACCACGATCACGCAAGGTGTCGAGGAGACCCTCCAAGGGGTCCGGCCGGCTTTCGTTTCCCCGCCACGACCCGGTTATCCGCCGGGATCGATCCAGCGACGTGCGCACGGCCAGAGCCACGAGCGACCGCGACACCTCCACGAACCGTCTGGGCGCGATCTCGCCACTTAACACCTTGCGCAACGTGGAGCTGTGCGGCAGCTGTCTGCTCAAGCTCCGCATATCCCGTCCCACTTGAACCTGCTCACTCCAGATCAGCGCGCGCGGGTTGAGCATGATGATCGCCGCGATTCGCTCATCGCGCAGAGCCGCGTGCATCGACCAGTACGCGCCCGCAGCCAGCCCGCCCAGCACGAAGCGGGTGGGCAGCCCGCGCGCCCTCAGCATCTCGAGCACCGCGCAGGTCTCGTCCACGTATTCCGGCACAAAACGGGCGCCCACATCCGGGCTGGCATCTTCGTCGGAGTCCGCTATCGGCGACAGGTCGATCCGCAGCGTCGGCACACCACGCGCCGCCCAGCGACGCGCGATCTCGACCCACATCCGATTTGGCCCAGTGTGGCGGTGATGGCCGGCCAACAGCACCGCGCACAGCTGCGCTTGCGCGTGAAGAGGCTCGGTGAGCACACCGAGCAGACGCCCGCTCGGCCGATCGACCCACACCGGCGTCTCGCGCAGCTCAACCCCTGCGCAGCTGAGCCTCAGATGTTCGTGACTGGAGGGCTCCCCGGCTTCCGCGGAAAGGGCTCCCCTACGTGCCGGCAGCTCGACGGCCGCGCTGAACCGGTCGCGGTGAGCTTCTCCCTCGGCAAGCCACGAGCCCACGCGCTCGAACACCTCGTTCATCGCCCCGTAGCCGCGTCCGCTCGCCACGGTCACCTGGACCCCCGCCCGCTCCAGGGAGCCACGCAGGAGCTTGTCGACAGTCGGTCCGCCGCGACCGAGCAGGAGCACGCGACAATGTTTGCCGTTGGGCAACGGCAGCTCGGTCAGGTCGAGTGCCTCGAGCGCCGCAGCCGTTGCCGCGCTCAGCAGATGGCCGGCTGCCATCACCGCTCCCTCGGGCAAGAGCGGTGGCCCCGGATCGCCGGGTGCCGAGACGCTCGAGACCGCCAGGCGCGAGTAGACGCGCAGCTCCCGCACCAGTGCTCGACCGCGAGCGGGCACGGCCCACAGCACGAGGTCATCGATGGGCGCCTCCTCAAATGCGGCTCGGTAGGAGACCAGACCGCCCAGCCCGACGCCTACGGCCACGATGTGCGGAGCGCCGCTCGCCGCTCGCAGCCACAGCGCCGCCGCCGAGGCAGCCTGCGTCCACGCCTGAAGCCGCGCCGGATCGTCGGGGTTTC
The DNA here is from genome assembly GCA_049512215.1 of Solirubrobacteraceae bacterium. GTDB lineage: Bacteria > Actinomycetota > Thermoleophilia > Solirubrobacterales > Solirubrobacteraceae > Palsa-744. The sequence goes on along the minus strand of JBEKXJ010000039.1, from coordinate 11,498 downwards.
CAGCGCTGTTACCGCTCCCCGGCAGGTCGATCTGCAGCGTGGGATAGCCACCAGCCGCCAGGTGTTCGCCGAAGCGCAGAAGCTGGCAATGCGGGCACATGGGATCCCAGCCGAAGGGCGGGCACAGTAGCACGGCCGTCTCGCCACGTCGATCCGAGGCATCGTGAAAGAGAGCAAAGACACCCTCGGTCGTCCCGTTCAGATACAGCGGGCGAGCAGGGTGCGGCGGACTCATTCTAGGAGTCTCAAGAACACTGACTCCATTCTCTCAGATTCACAAGCTGCTGACACGTCCGGTCACAACACGTCGATCTCGCCCGGGAGCCAGCGGTCCAGCCGCAAAGTTGATGCGGGACACTGCCCACCAAACCCAGCAGCCCGTCTCCAGATCAGTACGCCTACCCAAAGCGTCTGCTCGCCACTAGACAATCCGCGTCCGGAAACTCGCTTGCAGCGGGCGTCCGTCGGCGAGCACGATTGCCGTTTCCTGGTCTGCCAGACGCAGCAGGACGGCGCCAGGCGATCGGATGGGCGGCCACGCTGAGGCGTCGAGGGTCGTATATTGCGCGAGCAGCCTAAGGAGCAGCGGGTCCACGGGTACCCAGCGATCGCCGACGCGAATCTCTACCCAGCTGTGAGGCGTGGAATAGGGAGTCGCCAGCAGCAGTCCGTATGCCGTCCGCGAGGCGATCCCGAGGCGCGCGCACTCCATGGATAGTAGGAGAGCTGCGTTCCCGCAGTCGCTCAGCCGGGTTTGCCGCGTGAACTCGACATCCCCACTCAGTGATTCAGGCAACCAACAGAAGTCCAGTGACGCTACGTCGACCAGCAGATCCTCGACCGCCGGACCGACCGCGGGCCACTCCCCCACTGGGACCGCGCGGATGCAAGCAGCAATCCGATTTGCTCCGATACTTGCCCGTACGCGCTGACCGGGCATGACCAGCACTTCTACGGCTGTGTTCCTAGGTGCATCTGGAGCGCAGCGAACTTCCACAGTGGTCCATTCGCCATCAGCTGAGGCCTTCAGGCTCGAAGCCCACATCTTTAGCACGCCGAGATATGTGGTCGCACAGCGAAGACGCAGCCCGATGTAGTGGAGATCAGTAGCCGTAAAACGGGGAATGCCATCGCTCATCGTGTGAGGCAATCCCCGGGCGATTAGCTCCCGCGCGAGGGTCATATCGATGCCGAACTCAAGCTTGGCTTGCCCGGGGTCGACCTGGAATCGCCGCCGCTCTTCTGGGATCAAACGGAGTCGTGTGATCCATTCGTCAATCGCCGGCGCCTGAGCGCCCGCGCTCTGTTCATCTCCTTCTACACCGGCTACCCTTCGGCACATGCGCTCTACCTCTAACAACGATGTCGGACCGATATTGTGACAGATTGAGTCATCATCCGGATGTCATGTCATTTCTACAGTCGTGACGCACTATCGCTCCCAGCTCGGCGTTCGTCTGACAGGACTCCAAATTGATCGAATGTCAACCGGATCCCCGCTCGTTGACTCGAGTGACCATCTCGTAGTGAGCGCCGCGTCTCCACCAATTCGGAAGGAGTTGTCATTTGAAGCGATGCGCGTGTGGAGGTACTTCCCACGTCGTCAGGACCAAGTCCAGCGACCAAATTACCGACCGATCACCTATCAGTACGACTAAGGTCGTGCCGCTGGTGATCGCAAGAGGGACCGTGACTGGCGTGTAGATAAACGGGCGATCGCCGCAGTCAAGCCTTTGCGTCTGCACTCCGCAGACTCTTCTCGCAAGATGGAACCTCGCCTACAAGATTCTCAAAGAGGGCGGCTTTGGCCTTCACCTCGTCAGCGCGCTCGCCGCGCGCTGGAACATCGAATCGGGACAGGGAATAGTCCTGGGCGAGCTTGACCTGCTGGCGCGCTGCAAGGTGACGCCCGCTCGACGCACCCGTGGCCGTCGACGTGTGCCCCTTGAGAGCTGGTCCGGTAGGCGGGGCGCCGATCGTGACCAGGCCGTGGCTGCGATCGGGCCCACGGATGGCCTTGAGGCAATTGCCGTCCTGACTTGAAGCTTCCTGAAACTCTGAGCATCGCACGCAAACCCGAAGAGTCGATGAAGCTGAGACTGCGTAAATCGAGGTCGATCTCCGCTGGCGGTGGGACCGGCCTCTTACCCCCACCCGCTGCGCGCCTGCAGTGCCCATCGAGCTCGTCGACCACCGCCGAGTCGTGCCGCTGATCGCCTCGCGCACGGAAGAGCGAATCTCGATCGCCGCGTCGGCGCCCGGCGACATCTGAGACCGCAGTGCTGCCGGCCGGCTCAGACCGGATCGATAGTGAACGTCTGCAGCTGTGACCGGTCGCTCGCACCTTCGAGAATGGAGAGATCCAGCGGCAGTACCGTGGACGCGCGAGGCGCAAGTTCGCCGGTTTGTGTATGCAAGCTTGGCTGGTGTATGGTTAGGGGTTGTGGGGCACGAAGGGAGGCGGGCTACCCGATGGAACAGCGGCTACTCGATCGAACGGATGAGGAACTCGGCGAGCAGCCGCAGCGTGCGGTAGATCGAGGAGTGAACGGTCGCGCGCGCGAAGCGCCGGCGCTGATTGAGCGCCCCATAGGCCGCGTTCATGAGCTGTTCGCGGCCCACGCGGCCGCTCAGCCCAACGCGATCGCGGTGTCGGGACCCGACGAGACGCTGACCTACGGCCAGCTCGAGCGGCGTGCCAATCAGCTGGCCCACCGCCTGCGTGCTCTCGGCGTCGATCGCGACCGCCCGGTGGGCCTGTGTCTGGAGCGGTCGGCCGCGCTGGTCGTCGGGGCCGTCGGCATCCTCAAGGCAGGGGGCGCATACGTGGCCCTGGACCCGAGCCACCCCCAAGAGCGGCTCGGCTTCATGCTCCGCGATTCCGGCGCCGACGTGCTCGTCAGCAGCGGGCCAGTGGCCGCACAACTGGACACCGCGGAGGCGGCCGTGGTCGCCCTCGATGAGGGGCGCCCCGAGCTCGACCTCGAGCCCACGGTAGCGCCGGTAGCCGGCGCTGGAGACCTCGCCTACGTGATCTACACCTCGGGCTCGACGGGCGCTCCGAAGGGCGTCCTGGTCGAGCACGCAAGCCTGCGCAACCTGATCGTCTGGCACCGCCGCGCGTTCGCGATCACCGAGGCCGATCGCGGCACGCAGATCGCCAGCCCTGCGTTCGACGCCGCAGTCTGGGAGATGTGGCCCTACCTCACGGCGGGCGCCTCCATTCACATTCCGACGGATGAGGTGCGAGCCGACCCCGTCGCGCTTCGCGACTGGCTCGTGGCGGAGCGGATCAGCGTGACCTTCCTGCCCACGGCGCTCGCCGAGGCGGTCCTGACCCTCGATTGGCCGGCCGAGTTGCCATTGCGCTATCTGCTGACCGGCGGCGACACTCTGCATCGCTATCCACCTCCCGACCTCTCCTTCGCCGTGGTCAACAACTACGGGCCGACCGAGGGGACTGTGGTAGCGACCTCAGGCGTGGTCCGCCCCAACCCGAACCGCTTGGGTGTACCCTCGATCGGCAAGCCGATCGCCAATGTACGGGCCTACGTCGTCGATGATCAACTGGATCCCGTCGCCATGGGGGCTCCCGGCGAACTGCTGATCGGCGGCGACGGCGTGGCCCGCGGCTACCTGAACCGACCGGCCTTGACCGATGAGAAGTTCATCCCCGACCCGTTCAGCGGCACGCCCGGGGCGCGACTCTACCGTACCGGGGACCTTGCCCGCCGTCGTCCCGACGGCGAGATCGAGTTCCTCGGCCGCGTCGACGAGCAGGTCAAGATCCATGGCAACCGCATCGAGTTGGGCGAGATCTCGGCCACCTTGCAGCACCACCCGGCTGTCCGCTTCAGCGTCGTGCTGGTCGGCGAGCACGTGTCGGACGAGCGGCGGTTGATCGCCTACGTGGTGCCTGCTGACGGTCGTCGTCCGGATACCGAACAACTGCGCGCTCATCTTGCCCAACACCTGCCGAACTACATGGTCCCAGCAGCGTTCGTCTACCTCGAGGAACTACCCCTGACGCCGAATGGCAAGGTGGATCGGGCCGCGCTGCCTGCGCCCAGCGCCGCCAACACCGCGCAGCCTCCGGATTCAGCGCGGCCGGGGAACGAGCTCGAGCAGGTGCTGGAGACCGTCGTGTCCGAGCTCCTCGGCCTCGACCGGGTAGGGGTCGACGAGAACTTCTTCATGCTCGGCGGCCACTCGCTGCTCGGAGCTCAGCTGATCGTGCGCATCGGCGACTGTTTCGGCGTTGAGATGAGCCTGCGCAGCCTGTTCGACAACCCGACCGTGGCCGGAATGGCCGCCGAGGTGGAGCGCCTGATCGTCGCCGACCTCGAGACGATAAGCGACGACGATGCGGCGCGTCTCCTGGCGACGAGCTCACCGACGCCGTCCGGGTCTTCCCGCGACGAGCACCACCCGGAAGGCCAATGACAGTCTCGACCGGTGCTCCCCTCAGCCTGTACCACCTGCTCGATCCAGAAGTCCTCGCGGACCCCTACCCGCTCTACCGACAGCTGCGAACCGAGGATCCAGTGCATTGGGATCCCTACCTGCACGCCTGGGTGGTGACGCGCTATGCGGAGGTGGTCGAGGTCTTGCACAGGTTCTCCGCGAAGCGGACACCAACGCCCGAGAAGCTGGCGGCCCTCGGCATGGAGCAGTTGGCCCCGATCGCGCGCGTGATGGTCCGCCAGATGCTCTTCCTCGACCCGCCGCAGCACACCCGCGTCCGTGGGTTGGCCGCGGTGGCCTTCACGCCGCGGCGCGTGGAGCGTCTTCGCGACCACATTGACGAGATCGCCGATTCACTCCTAGACGCGGTGAGTTCCCGTGGCGAGATGGAGGTCATGGGGGACCTCGCCAACCCCCTCCCGGCGATCGTCACCGCCGAGATGCTCGGCGTGCCGATAGACGACCACCGCAGGCTCAAGGACTGGTCTCAGGACTTCGCCGAGATGCTCGGCAACTTTCAGCACAATCCCGGCCGCGCGGCAAAGGTCGCGCGCAGCCTCGAGCAGATGACGGCCTACTTCCAGGAGGCGGTCCGCCGCCAGGCGACGCGTCCCACGGAGGGCCTCGTCAACGCGCTGACCGTGGCTGAGGTCGACGGCGACCGCCTGACCGAGGACGAGGTGGTGGCGAACGTCATCGTGACTTTGGTCGGGGGCCAGGAGACGACGACGAACCTCATCGGCAACGGGCTGCTCACGCTGCTGCGCCACCCCGAGGAGATGGAACGACTGCGCCGGGACCCGGCGCTCGTCCCTGCGGCGGTCGAGGAGCTGCTGCGCTACGAGAGCCCCAGCCAGCACACAGCCCGGCTTGCCCCCGACGACGTCGAGCTCGGGGGCAAGCTGATCAAACGCGGACAGGCCGTGATCGCGGTGATGGGCGCCGCCAACCGCGACCCCGAGCGATTCCCCGATCCCGAACGGGTGGATCTTGCGCGCACGGACAACCGCCACCTCGCCTTCGGCTGGGCGGCGCACTTCTGCTTCGGCGCGCCACTGGCGCGCATCGAGGGCCAGATCGCCTTCTTGGCGCTGCTGCGCCGGCTGCCCAACCTCCGGCTCACGCCGGGCCCTATCACGTGGCGCTCAAACCTGGGGCTCCGCGGGCTCACGGCCCTGCCGGTCACGTTCTAGTCATGGCCACGCCCGGCGTCGAGGCCCTGTCGGCGGACAAGCGCTCCCTTCTCGAGCAACGGTTGCGTGGTCGCGCCGCACCCCCGCCGACTACCTCCGGTCCGGCGACACGCCGGATGGGCTCCGGTCCGGCGCCGCTGTCGCCGCTCCAGGAGCAGCTCTGGTACTTCAGCGGGCTCGCGCCCGACAACCCCGTCTACAACGAGGCCATCACGATTCGCAAGGACGGCCCGTTCGAGGTCCGGGCCTTCCGGGCTGCCTTCAATGAGATCGTGCGGCGCCACGAGATCTGGCGCTCGACGTTCGACGTCGCCGACGGCGAGCCGGTTCAGGTGGCCCATCCTGCGCCGACCTTGGAGCTGCCGGTCATCGACCTCAGCGGCACGCCAGCAGCTGAGCGGGAGAGCGAGGCCGCGCGGATGGCGGCCGAGGAGGCAAGGCGTCCCTACGACCTCGCGCGCGGGCCACTACTGAGGCCCCTGCTGGTGCGTTTCGCCGAGGACCACCACCGTCTGTACCTGGCCCTGCACCACCTGATCTTCGACGGGGTCAGCCTCTACCGCATCGTCCTCCCGGAGCTCATTGCGCTCTACGATTCCTTCAGCGCCGGGCGCGAGCCGTCCCTGCCCGAGCCTCCGATCCAGTACGCGGACTACGCGGCCGCCGCGCGGGAGGGGGTGATGGGCATCGACTTCGCGCGGCGGATCGACTATTGGCGCCACCACCTTGACGGTGCGCCCACCCTCCAGCTGCCCCTCGACTCGCCGCGGCCCCTGCACCAGCGGTTTCGGGGCGCCATGGAGCGCGTGCGCATCTCCAAGGAGTTGGCCGACGAGCTGCGCACGCTGAGCCGAACGTCCGGCGCCACGCTCTTCCAGGTCCTCTCCGCCGCGTTCGCGGTCCTGCTGCATCGCTACTGCGGGCAGGATGACATCGTGTTCGGCACGCTCAGCGACATGCGCGATCGGCGCGAGCTCGAGGGGATGGTCGGCTACTGCCTGACGCCGCTCGTCCTCCGTGCCGACGTGCACGACGACCCCTCGTTCATCGAGCTGCTTGGTCGCGTCCGCGGCGATCTCCTTGATGGGCTGAGCCACCAGGTGCCGTTCGAGCGGCTGGTCCGCGAGCTGCACCCGCACCGTGACCCCGGCGCCAATCCGATATTCCAGGCCGTCCTCGTCCTCGAGCCAGCGATGGTCTCCACCGACCCCGCCTGGAGCCTCCACCAGATGGAGGCCGAGGTGGGCAACGCGGTCGGCAACGCGAAGTTCGACCTGCACCTTGAGCTGGACGAGCGTCCCGAGGGCCACCTTGACGGCCGCCTGATCTACAACACCGATCTGTTCGCGCCCGAGACGCCGACCCGCATCGCCCGCCACTGGGCCATGCTGCTCGAGGGTATCGCCCGCGCGCCGAGCGGTCCCGTCTCTGAGTTGTCTCTCCTCACCGAAGAGGAGCGCCACCGCCAGCTCGTCGAGTGGAACGCCACCTCAGCCGACTATCGGCGCGGCGCGTGCGTCCACGAGCTGGTCACGGCCCAGGTGCAGCGCACCCCCGATGCGGTTGCCGTGGTCGTCGGCGACGAGCAGCTCACCTATCGCGAGCTCGACCGGCGGGCCAACCGGGTCGCGCACATGCTGTCCTGCTCAGATGCGGGCAGCAGCCTGGTGGCGATCTGCGTCGAGCGCTCGCTCGACATGCTCGTTGGCATGCTCGGGATCCTGAAGTGCGGGGCTGCCTACCTCCCCCTCGATCCGCATTACCCCACCCACCGGTTGGCCCTCATGCTCGAGGACTCCGGCGCCGCGGTCCTGCTCACGCACCGCCATCTGCTGCCCAGCCTCCCCGAGCATCGGCCAGACGTCATCTGCCTCGACGACGAGTGGACGGTCCACCTGCCGGACGGCGCGCCGAAACCATCGGTGACGGCCGACGACCTCGCGTACGTGCTCTACACCTCCGGCTCTACGGGCAGGCCGAAGGGAGTGTGCATTCCCCACCGCGCGGTCGTGAACCTCCTGAGCTCGATGGCCGAGCGGCCCGGCATGAGGCCGGAGGACAAGGTCGTGGCGATTACGACGTACGCGTTCGACATCGCAGTGGTCGAGTTGTGGCTGCCGCTGGTCACGGGAGGGCGCACGGTCATCGCTTCGCGCGAGGTGGCGTCCGACGGGCGGCGTCTAGCCGGTCTGGTCGCGGGGTCGGGGGCCACCATCATGCAGGCGACGCCGACGACCTGGCAAATGCTGATCGACTCCGGCTGGAGCGGCTGGCGCGGATTGGTCGCGCTGTGCGGTGGTGAACCGCTGACGCCGCAACTGGCCGACTCGCTGCTCGACCGGACCGCAGCCGTCTGGAACATGTACGGACCGACCGAGACCACGGTGTGGTCGACCGTGGCCGCGGTCAAGCGCGGCTCGCCCATCACCATCGGACGACCGATCGCCAACACGCGCGTCTACATCCTGGACCGCGGCCGCCAGCCGGTCCCGGTGGGGGTCGCCGGGGAGATCGCCATCGGTGGGGACGGCATCGCGCTCGGCTACCTGGACCGCGCCGACCTGACGGCTGAACGATTCGTCCCCGACCCGTTCGCGCCGGGAGCGCTCATGTACCTGACGGGAGACCTGGCGCGCTACCTGCCCGACGGTCGCATTGAGCACCTTGGCCGCCTCGACCATCAGATCAAGGTTCGCGGCTTTCGCGTTGAGCCCGGCGAGATCGAGGCGGCGCTGGCCGCGTCTCCCGACGTCGCCGCGGCCGCGGTCGTCGCCCGAGAGCAGGCGCCCGGGGACACGCGCCTGGTTGCCTACGTCGTGCCGGAGGGCGCGATGCCGAGCCCGTCCGAGCTGCGCCACCGGCTTCGAGCCACGCTGCCGGGGCACATGGTTCCGTCGATCTTCGTCGCGCTGGATGCCCTCCCGCTCTCGGCCAACGGTAAGCTCGATCGCAACGCCCTCCCCGTGCCACGGCCGACCGCTGACGATGGCCCCACCAGCTTCGCCACGCCGCGCACCGCCGTCGAGGAAGAAATGGCGGTCATCTGGTCGCGCACTCTGGGCGTGGACCGTGTCGGCGTCCACGACGACTTCTTCGAGCTGGGCGGTCACTCGCTGCTCGCCCTGCACCTGCTCGTCGAGGTGGAGCGCGAGTTCGGCGTGGAGGTGCCGCTCGCGTCCTTCTTCGAGACCTTCACCGTCGCTGGCATGGCCGCCATCATCGAGGCGATGGACGGCCGGTAGGGGGTGCTACGCGCGTCGTCCTCGTCCAGCCGCACGGGACCCGCCGATCCTGTTCTTCGCCCACGGCGAGGAGTCGAGCATGCTCAGTCTGCACCTGTAGGTGCCGAAAACTCGGGACGCGCGCCTGATAACTACCGCTCCGCGAGTCCAGGCAGCGGTGGTCGGGTCATCAGCAACCCGGAGCCTGCGCGGGATGGAGGTGGTCTGCGGTGATCCCGTCGTTGGTCTACTGGGCGCTCCGGCGCGTGCTCGCGCTCTCTTGCTCCGCCCGCACTCCGCGCGTGCGAAGGAGCTTGAGATCGTGCCTTCTTCGGCACGAACTGCAGGTCCTGAGGCGCCCAAGTCGCTCGCCACGCCTGCGCTGATCGGGCGTTGCTCGCGGCGCCCACGCGCCAACACCCGAGCATCTCAGTTCCGTTTGCTCAATCTTCTCGCTCCGGGGGCCGATAAGGCTTGTGCACGTGCGGCGGTTATTGAGGCATTGTCTTGGAAGACTTTCGATCTGATCCGGCTTGGAGCCTGTCCCGGCGAGAGGAGATCGAACGCGTGTGTATGCGCAACCTGCTCGCGGATCCTGAGGAGCGGGTGTTCTTCAAGGACCGTGACAGCCGCTTTCTGCTGGTGAGCGTGGGCTTTCTTGCGAGCCTGGCGCACGGGCGCCCACTCGACGAGGTGGTCGGCAAGACGGATTTCGACATTTTCAGCCGCCCGCACGCGGTCGCCGCGTTCGAGGACGAGCAGCGCGTGCTCGAGACCGGTGAGCCGATGCTCGCCAAGGTCGAGCGAGAGACGTTCCACGACCGTCCCGACGCCTGGGTCTCGACGAGCAAGCTGCCGTTGCTCGACGTTGGTGGGAAAATCATCGGCACCTGGGGGATCTCCCGCGACGTGACCGCTCAGGTAGCGGCAGAACATGCGCTCGTCCATCAGGCGCTGCACGACGCGGTGACCGGACTGGCGAACCGCGTGGCGTTGATGGACCATCTGGCGCAGGCGCTCGTCGCGCTCGAGCGTCGGCCCGGCAGCGTCGGGTTGCTCTTTATCGACCTCGACGACTTCAAGGAGGTCAACGACTCGTTGGGCCATGACGCGGGCGACTGCGTGCTGATCGAGGTCGGTCGGCGGCTGACGGCCGTCGCGCGCCGGACGGACACGGTCGCTCGCCTTGGCGGGGACGAGTTCGTGCTGCTGTGCGCGCACCTCAACGAGGATGACGACCTGCGGCTGATCAGCGATCGGGTCGTCCGGGCGATCCGTGCGCCGTTGACGATCGCTGGCATAGACCTAACGGTCACCGGCAGCCTCGGCGTAGTCGGGACCGCCGATCCGCACCTCGATCCGGGCGAGCTGCTGCGGCGGGCTGACGTCGCGCTGTATGACGCCAAGCACGCGGGCCGCGACCGCTTCGAGGTGTTCGACGCCGAGATCCACCTCGGCGGCGAGTCAACGGCCGGACTCGCTGGCGAGCTGGCCCTCGCGATAGAACGCTCGGAGCTGTTCGTCCTCTACCAGCCGCTCTTCCGGCTCGACGACGGCGCACTGATCGGCGCCGAGGCGCTCGTCCGCTGGCGCCACCCGCAGCGCGGGGTTCTCCTCCCGGGCGAGTTCATAGCGCACGCCGAGCGGCGCGGCTTGATCGAAAAGATCGATTCGTTCGTTCTCGACGAGGCCTGCCGGCAACTAGCGGCGTGGCGAAGCGACGATGACCCGTGGGATGACTTCATGATTTCGGTCAACGTCTCCGGCCACCAGCTGCGCGACCGCGGACTGGTCGAACGCGTTTCCGCTGCGCTCGAACGCCACCGGATCACGCCGTCGCGCCTGTGCCTGGAGATCACCGAGACCGCATTGATCGGCGAACTCGGCGCCGCCAATCAGGTGCTCGAGTCCCTCTCGGACATAGGTGTGCGTCTCGCGCTCGACGACTTCGGAACCGGCTACTCGACACTTGCACACCTGCAGCGACTGCACACCGACACCCTCAAGATCGACCGTAGCTTCATCGCGCAGATCGAGGGAGGATCGCGCGACCGCGAAATCGTCGCCGCCGTCATAGCGATGGCACACGCACTCGGCATGACCGTCGTGGGAGAGGGCATCGAAACCCAAGGCCAACGAGACGGACTCATCGCGCTCGACTGCGACGAGGGCCAAGGATACATGTTCGCACCAGCCGTACCCCCCACCGAGCTCGCCACCTTACGAGCCGCCACCCGAGCCACGCAGACCCAACCGACCACGACCACGCGGGCCCGACCCGGCCGACCCCGCGGCCGAGCCCGCGTGGGCGTGCAGCGGTAACCGATCGAGCGCGCGCGCTACTCAGTACTCTGCTCGGCGGGCCCGGCAGCGTCGGCGCTCGCGGTAAGCGGGCGTGCTGTTGACTCAGACCGCCTCTGCATCTCGCGTTGACTGCTGGCCGCTCTAGCCCAAGACGTCCGACGTGACGAGTGAGCCGTCCCGTGTTCGACGAAGACCGTTGGCCCGACCCCTTGGATTCGGTCCGCCTGGTGTGAGAGTCCTTCTGCTCATGGAAAATGGGCGAGAGGAGGACCGTTCACGTGAAGCGCAGACGACACACGCCGGAGCAGATCGTCAG
>JBEKXJ010000038.1:0-30804 GCA_049512215.1 Solirubrobacteraceae bacterium | reverse complement strand
CGCGAGCCGCGGGGTGCCCCTGCGGGGAACGCCCAGGGCCTGCTTCGGCGAGCTCGGGTTGACGGGCGAGTTGCGCTGGGTCGGTCATCCCGAGCGGCGCCTGGAAGAGGCCGCAAAGCACGGCTGCAGCGACGTGATCGCGCCGAAGGACAGCGGCCGGGCGGCGTGCGAGGCGGGGACACTGCGCGAGGCGCTCGCGATCGCGCTGCCGAGCCAGGCGCGCCCGGCCAGGGCCGTCGCCTGAGCGCCGGCGGCCTGTGTAGGAGCCGCTAAAGGAATGCTAAATGCCCTAGAATGAGGGATCGTGGCTCTCCGATCCGGCGAAGATTTCGACAGCGCAGTAAGACCGGACCCGGGGCTGATGAAGGCGCTAGAGATGATCGCGCCCGGGACAGCGCTCAGAGAGGGGATCGACAGCATCGTGCATGCCCGCACCGGCGGGCTGATCGTGATCGGCGAGCCCGATGACCTCAGTTTCCTGAACTCGGGGGGGATCAAACTCGAGATCGATTACACGCCGGCGTTCCTCTATCAGGTGGCGAAGATGGACGGCGCGATCATCCTCAACGCGAACGCCACGAAGATCACGATGGCGAACGTCCAGCTGATGCCCGATCCGACGATCCTCTCGCACGAGACGGGAACCAGGCACCGGACGGCCGAGCGCGTGTCCAAGCAGACGGATGCGCTCGTGATCGCGGTGTCCCAGCGGCGCGAGGTCGTCTCTGTCTATGTGGACACCGCGAAGTACATCCTCGAGGACATCCCGGTGGTGCTCGCGAAGGCGAACCAGGCGCTGGCGACGCTCGAGAAGTTCCGCAGCAGGCTGGACCAGGTCTCTACGAGGCTGACGGCGCTCGAGTTCGAGGGCGGCGCGACGCTTCACGATGTGCTCACGGTGCTCCAGCGCTCGGAGCTTGTCACGCGGATGGCGGTGGAGATCGAGCGCTACATCGTCGAGCTCGGCAGCGAGGGGCGCCTGATCGAGATGCAGCTCGAGGAGACGATGGTCGGCGCCGCCGCCGAGAAGGCGGCGCTCGTGCGTGACTACCTCGCGAGCTACTCAGATGAGGTGTTTGCGAGCGCCCTGGAGGAGATCGGACGGCTCCCCCACCAGGATCTGCTCGACTTCGGGAGGCTTGCCGAGTTGCTCGGCTACGACCGCAAGCTGAACACGCTCGACTATCCGGTCTCGCCGCGTGGCTACCGGGTGCTGGGACGCATCCCGCGCCTGCCCAAGCTTGTGGTCTCGCAGATCGTGAACGAGTTCGGGGGGCTGGACGAGCTGCTGGCCGCAACGGACGCCGAGCTCGAGGCGGTCGAGGGGGTCGGGGAGATCAGGGCCAAGGACATCCGCGAGGGCATGCGCCGGCTGCAGGAGCTCAACCTCGTGGATCGCTACCTACAGACGTAAGCAAAGGGCCGCCATACGGTCGGCCTAAACGAAGGAGGACACCATTCCGCCAAACGCAATTCAAGAGGCCACGCTGGTAGAGGAGCTCGAGGTTATCCGCGAGGTCGAGTACATAGAGTTCGAGCTTGGCGACCACGTCGTCTATCCCCATCACGGCGCCGGCAAGGTGCTGAAGAAGGAGGAGATGGAGATGCTCGGCGAACGGCGCGAGTACCTCACGATCAAGATCCTCCACAACGACATGACCGTGCGGGTGCCCACCGAGAACGCCGCGCTCGCCGGTCTGCGCAGGGTGATCGACGAGGAGACCGTCAAGAAGGTCCTCGACGTGCTGCGCGACGAGGTCTCCGAGATGCCGAAGAACTGGAACCGGCGGTTCAAGCACAACCGCGACAAGATCAAGACGGGCGACATCTACGAGCTCGCCGAGGTCGTGCGCAACCTCTCCCTGCGCGAGAGCGAGAAGGGGCTGTCCACGGGCGAGAAGCAGATGTTCACCCGCACCAAGAAGATCCTCGCCTCCGAGCTGATGTATGCGCTCGACAAGGACGAGGAGGAGGCCGAGAGCTACCTCGATGAGCTGCTCGCCGATTCGGCCTCGAGCCAGATGGCCACGGCAGCGGCCGAGTAGCGAGGCTTTCGCGCACGCGGCAGCACCCGCGCGGCTCCAATTGCCGCGTGCGCGACAGCCCCCCCGGCGATGACCGTCGCTCTGATCGTGGCGGCCGGCAGCGGAGAGCGACTCGGCGCCGCGCGGCCGAAGGCGCTCGTCGAGCTTGCGGGCCGGCCGCTCGTGCAATGGAGCATCGACGTCCTGCGTGAAGTGCAGGAGATCGATGAGATCGTCCTCGCCCTGCCCGCGGGAACACCGGTGCCGCCCGGCGTCAGAGCGGTGGAGGGCGGAGCAGTGCGCTCGGACTCGGTGCGCAGAGCGCTCGCGGCCGCGGGGAGCGCTGAGACCGTGCTCGTCCATGACGCGGCGCGCCCGCTGCTCACGGCCGAGCTCGCGAGCGCCGTGATCGCGGCGCTCGCGAGCGATCAGAGCGCGGCGGCAGCGATCGCCGCCGCGCCCGTGACCGACACGATCAAGCGCGTGGACGGCGCCGGCGTCGTGAGCGAAACGCTCGATCGAAGCGAGCTGTGGGCCGTGCAGACACCGCAGGTGTTCCGCCGATCTGCGCTCGAGAGGGCGCTCGCGGCTGGTGAGGAGGTTCTCGCACTCGCCACCGACGACGCCTGGCTCGTCGAGCGGGGCGGGGGGAAGGTCATCGTCGTCGCGGCGAGCGCCGAGAACCTCAAGGTCACGACGCCGCAGGATCTGGCGCTGGCCGAGATGCTTCTGGCGCGGCGGGCGAATCCTGCTTGAATCGCTGCCTGGGATGCTCACCGACTACCACCTGCACCTGCGCCCCGACGATCCCGATGCCGCGGCCGCTGAGTACTACAGCCGCGCGAACGTCGAGCGCTACCGGGAGGTGGCCGACGAGCGGGGGATCTCCGAGCTCGGCGTCTCAGAGCACGTGTATCGCTTCGAGCAGGCGCTCGAGGTCTGGCGGCACCCGTTCTGGCTGAAATATGCGCACGACGACCTTGACGATTACTGCGCATTCGTGCGCGGCGAGACCGACCTGAGGCTGGGCATCGAGGCGGACTTCGTCCCGGGAGCCGAGGACCGTATGGCCAATCTGCTGGCGGCTCGCGACTTCGACTATGTGATCGGCTCGGTGCACTTCTTGCGAGAGCGGGCCGTGGACATGGATCCCTACAGCATCTGGGAGGAGGGGCACAGTCCGGAGGAGATCTGGCGGCGCTACTTCCAGACGGTCGGCGAGGCGGCGCGCAGCGGACTCTTCGACGTGCTCGCGCATCCCGACCTCGTGAAGGTCTGGGGCCCCGAGCGCCCGCTGCCGGAAGGCGATCTGCGTCGCTACTACGAGCTTGCCATCGACGGTATCGCGGAGAGCTCGATCGCGGTGGAGGTGTCGACCGCGGGCCTGAGAAAGCGCGCCGGAGAGCTCTATCCGGCGCCCGCTTTCCTTGAGATGTGCCTGCAGGCCGGCGTGCCGGTGGCGCTCTCGAGCGACGCCCACCGCCCGCAGGACGTCGGCGCCGACTACCAGCGGGCGCTCGAGCTGCTCGAGCAGATGGGTGTCAGCGAGCTCTGCGTGTTCGACAGGCGCTCGCGGCGGCTCGAGCCGATCGGCAAAAGCGATCGGGGCCCGGCCGGCGCGGGTGAGACCTCCCCCGCGGGCAACACGACGGGGGCGGGCCGATCACCCGGGGCTCGGTGAGCGGTGAGCTTGAGCGGGATCGGCTATGACTCCCACCGCCTGCTCGAGGGTCGCAGGCTGCTGCTCGGCGGCATCGAGATTCCCAGCGAGCGCGGACTCGACGGCCACTCGGACTCCGACGTGCTCGCACACGCGGTGATCGACGCGCTGCTCGGTGCTTCCGGGCTGGGCGACATCGGCGAGCACTTCCCCGACAGCGACGAGCGCTGGCGGGACGCCGACTCGATGGCGCTGCTTGAAAGCGTCGTCGAGATGGTGAAGCTCGGGGGCTTTGAGATCGTGAACCTCGATTGCACCGTGATGATGGAGACGCCGAAGCTCGCACCACATCGCGCGAGGATCCGCGCGAGCCTGGCGCGGACGCTCGGGCTGGCGCTCGGGAGGGTGAACGTGAAGGCGACCACAGGCGAGCGGATGGGGTTCGTGGGTCGTGGCGAGGGCGTCGCCGCGCTGGCGGTGGCGAGCCTGGACTGCGGCGAGTAGGCCCGCGACGCGAAGCGCTCATCGCCGGCTCTCGCGGCTTGCGACGGCACGAGCAGGCTCCCGCTGGCGCTCAAGCCGGGGCGGGCGAGCGCTAGGGTTGCCCCGCGTATGCGAGAGATCCTCCTCCATGACACGCTCAGCGGCAAGATCCTGCCGTTGAGCCCTCGGGACCCGGGGCGGGTCGGCATATACGCGTGTGGACCGACCGTATACAGCCGTATTCACATCGGCAACGCGCGGCCGTTCGTTGTCTTCAGCCTGATGAAGCGCTTCCTTCAGAGCGAGGGGCTGGAGGTGACGCTCGTCGTGAACATCACCGATGTCAACGACAAGATCTACGACGCAGCACGCGCCCAGGGGCGCCCGAGCGTCGAGCTCGCCCGGGAAATGACGGCCCTCTATATCGATGACAGCGATCGCCTCGGCCTGGGGCGCCCAGATCACGAGCCGCTCGCCTCCGAGATGATGGGGCCGATCATCGACTACATCCAGCTGCTGATCGATGCCGGCCACGCCTACGTCGCAGACGGGGACGTCTACTTCCGCGTGCGCAGCGATCCCTCCTACGGATCGCTGTCGCATCGCCGCCTGGCGGACATGGACCAGGGCGAGGCACTCGAGGGCTCCGCCCGCAAGGAGGACCCGCTGGACTTCGCGCTGTGGAAGGGGCAGAAGCCCGAGGAGGACAGCTCCTGGCAGGCGACATGGGGCCGCGGGCGGCCGGGCTGGCACATCGAGTGCTCGGCGATGGCCGAGGCCGTGCTGGGCGTCGGCTTCGACATCCATGGCGGGGGCTCGGACCTCGTGTTCCCCCACCACGAGAACGAGGCCGCCCAGACGCGGGGGGCGCGCGGGGCCGAGCTTGCGAGGCTGTGGGTGCACAACGGGATGATCCAGAGCACCGGCGAGAAGATGGCCAAGTCGCTCGGCAACATAGCGACCCTCGCCGAGGTGCTCGACCGCTACGGGCGCGAGACCGTCGTGATCTACCTGGCCGGGGGCCACTACCGCCAGCCGCTGGCCTTCTCGGAAGCGGCGCTCGAGGAAGCGGCTCGCAGCGTCAAGCGCATCCGCGACGCGCTCAGGCGCCTGCGCGCCGGCCAGGCGGGGCCTGCGGACATGGCCCACCACAGGCGGGCTTTCAGTGATGCGCTCGCGAGCGACTTCAACACGCCCAAGGCGCTGGCGTCGCTGTTCGGGTGGGTGCGCGAGGCCAACCGCCGTCGCGATCAGGAGCTCGGCGGGCGGGATCTGCGCGAGATGCTTGACCTGCTGGGTCTCGCTGACCTCACGCCGCTGGCGGCCGGCGAGGACCTCAGCGCGAGCGATCCCGAGGCTCTGGAGCTACTCGATCAGCGCGAGAGGGCGCGCGAGCAGCGCGACTTCGCCGCCGCGGACCGCCTGCGTGAGGAGTTGCGCGAGCGCGGATGGGAGATCCGCGACGGGCCCGCCGGCTCGGAGCTGATCCCGGCAGCCGAGCGGTGATCCTCTACGGGCGCAACCCCGTCTCCGAGGCGCTGCGCGGGCGCAGGGCGAGGCGAGTGGCAGATGTATGGGCGACGGCGGGTGCGGCCCGCGAGCCGTCGCTCGAGGGGATCGCGGTGAGGATCTGCTCGGCCGAGGAGATCGAGCGCCGCTGCGGCTCGCCCGCCCACCAGGGTGTGTGCGCGGACGCCGGCGCCTACCCGTACTCAAGCCAGGTGGAGCTCCTGGCGGACGAGGCGCCCCTGCTGGTTGCGCTCGACCAGGTTCAGGACCCTCAGAACCTGGGGTCGATCTGTCGCACCGCGGAGTGCGTGGGGGCCGCGGGTGTCGTGATCCCCGAGCGTCGCTCGGCGGAGATCACGCCCGCCGTCTGCAAGGCCTCGGCCGGCGCGGTCGAGCACCTGCGTGTGGCTCGGGTGCGCAACATGGCCGACTTCCTCGCCGAGGCGGCCCGGGCCGGGTGCTGGTGCTACGGGGCGAGCGCCGCCAAGCCACCCAGCGGCAGGACGCCGGTGCCCTACGATGCGCCGGACTACGCGGGCGCCGGCATGGTTCTGGTTCTCGGCAGCGAGGGCAGCGGGCTGCGCCCGCGGGTGGCGAAGGCCTGCGACGAGCTGATCTCACTACCCCTGCTCGGGCGGATCGAGTCGCTGGGGGTCGCCGCGGCCGCGGCGGCGATCCTGTACGAGATCTTGCAGAGCCGTGGCGCAAGGCTTGACAACGGTTCATAACTATGCGAGGCTCGCGCCGACATAACGCTGAACCTAAGGTTGATGAAGCTTTAGGAATATATAGCTTTGGCGCCAGGGGAGGAGTGCGCCACTGAGCAAATTGGGATCTGCCCGCGAGGACGGAGGCCCAGAAAGGATCTGCTCGTGGCACGAATCTCCAGCAACGCTAACTCTGAACTCAAGGTCGAGGATGGCTTTCTGATCGCCCTCGCCAAGCAGGGCGACCGCAATGCCTACAACCGGCTCGTCAGGCGCTATCACGGCTTCGTGCGGCTGAAGGCCTCCTCCTACTTCCTCGCGGGCGGCGACTCGGAAGACCTCATCCAGGAGGGTCTCGTCGGCCTCTACAAGGCGATCCGAGACTTTCGCACCGACCGCGAGTCGAGCTTTCGCAACTTCGCCGAGCTCTGCATCACCCGCCAGATCATCACCGCCGTGAAGACGGCGACCCGCAACAAGCACACGCCACTGAACCAGTATGTCTCCTTCTCCTCGACGCCCGCGGGGGCGGGCGACGAGGTGCCGACACTCGATCAGATGCTCCCGGGTCCGACCGTGCACGACCCCATCAATCAGGTGATCTCCTCAGAGGAGCTGCGGTCGCTCGTCGGGTGCCTTTCGACCGCCCTCTCCGAGCTCGAGAGCCGCGTGCTGTCGCTGTATCTGGACGGCTACTCCTACGAGCAGGTGGGAGAGCAGCTGGCCTGCGACACGAAGACCGTCGACAACGCGCTGCAGCGGGTCAAGCGCAAGGTCGGCGCGCACCTGCAGTCACGCGCGGTCGCCGCCTGAGCGTGGGCGCGTCGCCCAGGGCCGGGCACTTCCTTTCCAGGCGCGCGAGGCCACGCCTCAGAGACGACTGCGGCCGCCCCCGGAGGGACGGCCGCAGTGCGCGTCTTTGAGATCTATCTCTGCTCGCGCAGGATCTAGATCTGGCCCTCGGGGGGCATCGAGGAGTTACCCGGCGCCGGCGAGACCAACGAGCCGGCCGTCGCTGGGTTGACGGTGATCGTGAACGGCGTGCTGGCCGCTCCCGCGTTGCCCGGGTCGCCGGGGATTTTCACGCGGAAGACCTTCGTACCCGCGTTATAGATCGTGTGGAGGAAGGAGTAGCTCGATTCTTTGCCGACCGTGGCGACCTGAATGACGTGGAAGGTTCCGGCGCGAGCGCCGAAGGGGTTCTGCGCCTCCAGGTAGATCAGGTGCCCTTCGTGACCGGGCGAGACCGCGCCCTTGAAAGTCAACGGCTGGCCCGCGGTGACCGTGGTCTGAGAGACCTCGGCCGTGAGCAGGTATTTGACGCCCTCATAGAGGACCGCGGAGCTTTTGCCCGCGCCCTTGACCTGGTAGAAGGTGCTGCTGGTCGGGGACTGGGTGGGGAACGTGTATTCACCGCTCGGGTTGCTCATTGCCTCGGCCACCGCCGCGAAGGCGTCCCCGCGGGTGTGTGCCAGCAGCGTCACGGGCGTACTCACCGTGACCCCGGCGAGCTTTCCTTGGATCGTAACCGACTGCCCCCAGAAGATCGGGTCGGCGGCGGACAGAATCGTCAGCTGCGGGTTCTCGGTCTGGTTGATGAAGAAGCTGAGTTCGTTGGACGGGCTGGGGATGTTGCGGTGCTCGCTGTGCACGAGGACGCGGATGTTCGCGTCTCCCGGCACCGAGAACGTGTGAGGGATCGAGTATTCGCCGTGCGGGCCGACGCTGCCAAGCCCGATCCGCTGCCATTCGTTGGCGCTCACCGAGGCCTCACGCTGCAGGCTGACGATCGCGCTGGCGTCGGCCGGTGAGACCGTGCCGCTGAAGATCACGGTGTTGCGGCGCCCGGTGTAGAGCTGCGGACCTTCTTTGGAGGCCTTGAGCGTCACGCGAGCCGCCACCCCGATCTCCCTGCGTCCGCTGCGAAGGCTGCCGAGGCTCGCATAGACGAAGGTGTTCATGTTGAGCGGGGAGGTCGTGAACTGGTAAGAGCCGTTCGCTTCGGTGACCGCGCTCTGAACCGAGTTGGGGGCAGCGGCACCGACGGCCCGCTGGACCAGGGTCACCGTCTGGTGAGCCTCGCTGGCCGCGGGCGTGCAGCTCAGGCGCCCCGAGAGTGAGGCGGCTTCCCCTGCTTCGATTGTTGGCGTGAGCACGATGATCTTCAGACGGCAGCCCCCCTTGGGGCTCGCGAGGCCGTGCTGCTTGAGGGCCTTCGGTTTGCCGGCCCGCTTGGGCGCGGCCAAGGCGCCGGCCGGAGCCAGTGTGAGCAAGGCCGCCATTGCCGCTAGGGCCGGCACCAGCTTGATTGAACGCATATTGCGCCTCCTTCTGGCATGGGTCGTTTGTAAATCAAGCGCCATACGGTTCTGGTGGCTTCGACCGGTTGGCTGCCCATCTAACCCATCGCAGGGCTTTTCGATGCGGTGGGGGGCGAGCCTGAGCCGTCGCTCCCCTGGCACCGACCAAGAGGGTGCTCGCCAAGATGTCCGGCGCCGCCGAGGGTGGCCAGATCCTGACGGCGAGCAGCGGCACATGGAGGGGCATGCCCCGATGTCGTTCGCCTATCAGTGGGAGGAATGCGAAGCGAAGGGCGGCGGCTGTGAAGACATCCCCGGAGTGACGAGCTCCACCTACACCTTGGGGCTGGTAGATCTCGCCAGCACGCTCGCCGTGGTCGTCACGGCGTCCAACCCGGAGGCTCGGCCTCCACGACGTCGCTCGAAACCGAGCCGGTCGAAGCGCCGCTGCCGAGCAACGCCGTCCCGCCAACGATCTCGGGTGTGCTTCAGGAGGCCAGCTGCTGAGTGTGGGTTCGGGTAGCTGCTCGGGTACTGAACCGATCACGTAATAGCTATCAGTGGCAGCTGTGCAACGCGCTTGGCAAGAGTTGCGCCAACATCGCGGAAGCCACCGGTTCGACGCTGAAGCTGACCCTCGGTGATGTGAGCGGCACGCTGGCGGCCATTGTGACGGCGAGAAACGTCGTCGGGTTGGGCGCCTGTAGCTACCCCGGTGACAGGGCTCATCACCTCTGGTGATCCTGGCTCTACTCGCCGTGCCTGTCCTCTCGGGCTGCGCCGGCACGGAAACAGCCTCAGCGGCCGGAGAAGCGCAGAGCGGGGTTCTTGGAGAAACAGTCAAAGAACTCAACAAACAGGACGACGAAAGCGAGGCCGAAGAAGAAGCGCAGCAGCAAGAACGAGAAGAGAACCCGGAAGAAGCGAGCGAATCAGCTGAACAGGAACCGACTGAACAGGAACGAGCTGAACAGGAACCAGCCGAACAGGGGCAGGCCGAACAGGAACCAGCCGAACAGGAAGCGGCTGAACGGGTCTGATTTCGGCTCGCCCCCGCGTCTGGGAGTCAAGGGGGCGCGATCCCGTGGCAGGCCGAACGCCGGCGACCCGGTGGGCCGGGCGCTGCGCGACACTCGCGATGCCCGCGGCGTAGAATCGACCGATGGTCCTCTACACCTGCCCCGCACGCACTCATGGGGCCGACGCGCCGCTGCTCAAGCATCCATGCGGCGTTGCAGCCAAGGCCTTGGATGCAGCCGGGCACACCTACACCGTGAAGGTTGTGGGCGGCTTCAAGAACATCCCGCTTAGCCGCAGAGGCAAGCGGGCGGAGATCCTCGCGCTGACGGGCCAAGAAGACGTCCCGGTGCTCGTGCTCGACGATGGCGCGACGGTGCAGGGATCTCGGGCGATCGTCGACTGGGCTGCCGGCGACGGTGCCGCGCCGGCCTAGGCTCTAGGGAGGAAGCGCTCGAGGCCGGCGCGCAGGGCGCGGGCGACGGCCTCGCGGAATGCGGGTCGCTCCATCGGCGCCTCGTCGGCCGCGTTCTGCATGTTGGCGACCTCGACGAAGACCTTCGGCACGCGCGAGAGGTTGAGACCGCCGAGGTCCGTCCGCGCCGCCAGGCCGTCGACCCCGTCGTAGGTGGAGGGATGCAGGTCGACGCTCAACAGCGAAGCGCGCAGCGCGAGCGCGAGTCGCAGTGACGGGCCTATGATCGCCTGGTTTGCTCGAGAGGGGATCGGGGCCGGGATTAGGATCGCGAAGCCGGACCCGTCCGGCGGGCCGCCGTCGGCGTGGATGGAGATTGCCGCGTCGCTGTGGGAGCGGTTGCCGATGGCCGCTCGTTCTGTGATGCAGGGCCCCACCCCCGTGTTGCTCTCGCGGGTCATGACGACCCGCGCGCCTGCCGCGAGCAGCAGCGCGCGCAGGCGCAACGCCACGCTCCAATTGAAGTCGGGCTCGCGGTATCCGTCGGGCGCCGCGGTGCCGGTGGTGTCGCATTCCTTCTCGCCGTTCCCGTCGTTCACGAGCCGCGCAATCTGTTGAGGATGGGTGAAGTTGCCGCCATCATGACCCGGGTCGAGCGTGATCACCCGCCCGCTCAGGGGCTCATGCGGGAGCGTCGCGTCCGCCGGCAGCGGCGCGACGGGACTCACCGCGGAAGCGTTCCTGATCGGATCCAGCGACTGCGGGCGGACTGCGGAGGGCGTGCTCGACCGCTCGCTGCCGGCGCACCCTGAGAAGCAGATCGCCGCCGAGATGAATGCAGTCAGGAAGGCCCTCGGTGCGCGGGCGCGTGAGTCCGAGCGGGCCCCTGCCCGTGAGCCAGGCGTGCGTGTGAGGGCCCGAGCTGCCATCGCCGGGACAGCCTAGAGCCAGAGGCAGAGCTGCATCGATGCGTGCACTCCATCCGGGGGGTGTCCTAGCGTGGCCGAACAGATGTTCGATGACCGCAACTCATACCGCTGGCTCGAGCAGCTCAACGTCGAGCAGCGCGCGGCCGCCACGCACTCGGGCGGCCCGCTGTTGATCCTCGCCGGGGCGGGTACGGGTAAGACGACGACGTTGTGTGCCCGCGTGGCTTGGCTGCTCGGGGAGGGCGTCCCGGCTGAGCGCATCCTCCTGCTCACGTTCACGCGCCGCGCTGCACGTGAGATGGTCGAACGCGCGCGGGTCATCTCCGAGCGAGTCGCGCCGCACGCGGGGCGGGTCGCTGGTGGCACCTTTCATTCGATCGCTCACCGGATGGTTCGCCTGCACGCCTCCTCGCTCGGCCTCGACCCGGGTTTCGGGGTTCTCGACGCCGGCGACGCGGCCGATCTGCTCGACTTCGTGCGCCAGGAGCATGGTCACGGCGCGAGTCGTCGGCGCTTCCCGCGCGCTCAGACGATGCTCGACATCTACTCGCGCACCGTCAACGCCCAGACGCCCCTGGCGGAGGTCCTGGGCGAATCGTTTCCCTGGTGTGCTGAGCATCTGGAAGCGCTCGCTGAGACCTTCCGCGCCTACGGGGCGCGAAAGCGCTCGCTCGGTCTGCTCGATCTCGACGACCTGCTCCTCTACTGGCGCGGACTCGCGGCCGATGAGCTGATCGGACCGCAGATGGCGAGTGCTTTCGAGCATGTGCTCGTCGACGAGTACCAGGATGTCAACGGCCTGCAGGTCGACATCGTGCGGGGCCTGCGCTCGACGCGGCCGAACCTGACCGTCGTCGGCGATGACTTCCAGGCGATATATGGATTCCGCGCCGCCAGCGCCCGTCACATCCTCGACTTTCCCGAGCAGTTCCCGGACGCCGAGGTGGTGAGGCTCGAGCACAACTATCGCTCGACAGCGCCGATCCTGGCGGTCGCGAACGCCGTCTCGGCGCAGGACCGATCGGCCTTCCCCAAGGAGCTCTGGACTGAGCGCGACGGTGGTCTTCAGCCCGAGCTCGTGTTTCCGCGCGATGAGGGCGAGCAGGCGGGGGAGGTGTGCGATCGCGTGATCGCCGCGCGCGAGGAGGGGATGGAGCTGCGCATGCAGGCGGTCCTCTTCCGCACGGGTCACGACTCCGACCTGCTGGAGCTCGAGCTGACGCGCCGCGGCATCCCGTTCGTCAAGTACGGGGGGCTGCGCTTCCTGGACGCGGCCCACGTCAAGGACCTCATTGCGCTGCTGCGGCTGACCGACAACCCGGCCGACGAGGTGAGCTGGTTTCGGCTACTCCAGCTGCTCGACGGTGTCGGCCCGATCCGCGCCCGGCGCATCCTTGACGCGCTTAAGGCCCCCGGCGGCGGCCCACCCGAGCTGAACCGCTGGCCGCAGGCCACCCCGCACGTTCCCGAGAGCTCACTCGAGCACGCCGGCGCTTT
The DNA here is from genome assembly GCA_049512215.1 of Solirubrobacteraceae bacterium. Classification (GTDB taxonomy): domain Bacteria; phylum Actinomycetota; class Thermoleophilia; order Solirubrobacterales; family Solirubrobacteraceae; genus Palsa-744. The sequence goes on along the minus strand of JBEKXJ010000038.1, from coordinate 18,263 downwards.
GATCGCCGCGCTCGCCCGCTCTGGAGTCGGCGCCGGCGAGGCGACCGGCGCCCAGGTCGAGCGCCTGTGCGCAGCGCTCGCCCCGCTGATCCGCCTTCGCTACCCAGATGGGGCGGTGCGCGTTTCAGACCTCGATCAGCTCGCCGCCGCCGCGGCCGACGCGCAGGACGTTCGTCACTTCGTCTCTGAGCTCGTGCTCGATCCACCGGCCTCGAGCGCCGACCTGGCCGGTCCGCCGCACCTCGACGAGGACTACCTGGTGCTGAGCACGGTCCACTCGGCCAAGGGCCTTGAGTGGGAGGCTGTCCACCTGATCTGCGCATATGACGGCAACTTCCCGGCGGACATGAGCACGGGGAGCGAGGAGGGAGTCGCCGAGGAGCGCCGCCTGTTCTACGTCGCGCTCACGCGAGCGCGGCGCAGGCTGCACGTCTACGTCCCGTTTCGCTACTACCACCGTCCGCGCGGCGGCGACGACGCGCACGGCTACGGGCAGGCCTCGCGCTTCTTGAGCGATGCGGTACAGCGCCTGTTCACCATCACGCGCACGATCGAGGCGCTGGCGCCCGTCGGCGGTCAGACGCTTCCAAGGCGTCGTGTCGATGTCTCGGTCGACGCGCTCTTCGGCTGACGCGCAGCGTCGGGCAACCCTGGGCGCGTTTCTCGCGCAGGACTGATCGGGTGCGCGTCGTCGGTGCGCGAGCAAGCCTTTGGGAAGCCGCGAGTGCTGCGGCAAGGTTCTGCGGAGGTAGCCGACGGCCCGCTGCCGAGGTAGCGGAGCGGTGCACGGGAAGTCGACGGCCACCTCTACACTCGCCCGCAGGATCCAGACATCGAGAGGAGCGTTGACATGACTGCAAAGGCCGACTTCACCCCGCAAGAGTGGGAGCTGGTCCTAGAGGGACCGCCGAGCGCCGGCATGATCGTCATCACGGCGCAGCGGGGCGGGACCCTGCGCGAGACCGTCTCGATGGCTAAGGCATACGTCGAGGCGCGCCAACACCACGGCCAAAGCGAGCTGCTCGACGAGATCGTCGCGGCGAAGCCCGCGATCGATCACACGCGCTATGGCTCACTCGAACAGCTCAAGGAACGCTGTCTGGGGCATCTACGCGATGCCGTCGCGCTGCTCGAAGGCAAGGCGACACCGCAGGAGCTCGATGAGTACAAGCGCTTCATCGTCAACCTCGCAGACAAGGTCGCCCGCGCACACAGGGGCAGCGGCCACGGCGAGGAGCCCGTCAGTGACACCGAGCGGGCGGCGATCGCCTCGATCGCGGAAACCCTCGGGTAGGTTGCAGATGACATTGCCGAACAGGCGCGCACCCCGGCGCTCCACCCGAACGCTCGTGCTTATAGGTGGCTTCCGTTTGTGTGAAGGAGGCCACGGTCACCGTGAACTCGCGTTTGGCGTCGTCGTGGTGAACGAGTAGTCGGAAGCTCCCGGTCTCGAGCATCAGTGGCATCGCCGTCGGCATTGCCGCAGCATTGCTGGACGAGACACCCGTCGTCGTCGAGCGCTTTCGCCTGGTCAAGCGGCTCGACACGTGAGCTCCTCGTGCGGAGGAGACGCTGGCGGATGGCGAGCGGCTCCTTGTCGCGCAAAGCGCAGGTCCGGCTTTACACGCGGCGTGCCAGACACAGCCGCGTCACGAAGTCGACGGTGATCCTCCCGCCTGCCTCATCGATGACGCGTGATATCGCGGATAGAAGAAGTTGCTGCTGCGCAGGCTCCAGCAGGATGTGGTCCTGATGGGTCTGCAGGAGCTCCAGATAGGCACTCGTCGAGTAGCTGAGCGACCATCGATGCTGGCGCACCTGCGGGCCCGAGAAGCCTTCGCACGAGTTGATCTCCGCATGCCAATCGCCTGCGAGATCTGTCGGCTCACTCGCCGGGTGCATCGGGAAATCGGCGGCGAGTCCGGGCACGGTCTCGCGGTAGGCGTCGCGTAAGGCCTCGCGCAGCGGCGTGGTCGCCCAGCGGGGAAACGTCCAGATCGAGGCCAACGTGCCTCCGGGCGACAGGGCCTCGCCGGCTCTGACATAGCGCACCGCTGGCGTGATCCAGTGCCACGCCTGGGCCGAGATGACGGTGCGCACGAGCTCACGCGGCTGCCACGCCTCGAAGGCGATCTGCTCGACCGTGACGAGCGGGTAACCGGAGCATGTCCGTCGGGCCACCTCCGCCATCGCCGCGTCCGGCTCCAGTGCGAGCACGGCAAGCCGGCGCTCAGCCAGCATGCGTGTCGCCTTGCCGGTGCCCGCGCCCACCTCCACCACTCGGGCCCCCGGCTGAAGACCGGCGAACCCGATCAGCTCATCGATCACCGTATCTGGGTAGGAGGGACGCGCGCTGTCGTACAGCTCCGCAACTCGACCGAAGGCGAGCCGCTGCTCGTCGATGCTTGGACCCCGCATCGCACCATTGTGCCTGGAGCCCGAGACGCTGCTGATCAAGCCTCAGGTGAGAGATCTGCTTGGCTGCTGATATGCCCCAGGCCGCAGTCTCTCCTCGACGACCACAACTTCCCGCCCGCCTGGAGCGCGGCGAGATCACCGCGCTCAGTCACGACGCCGGCTTGGCACAGGGAGCCGCCGGGGGTTCGGACGGCCCCGGGGCCTATGCTCATCCTTCGAGGGCGTCAACCGAAAGGGATTCCCTTGCCCCACGTTCATCGGTCCAGGCTGCCCGGCGCCACCGCGTCGCGTGGCGGCAGATCGCGGGTCCTCGCGGAGCGCGAGGCGAGCAGCACCCAGCCTTCCGAGGAGGAGAGCGTCGAGTTGCGCCGCACGGCCAACGGCAAGGGCGATGGGGTTCTCGCCACACGCCCGTTCGTGACTGGCGAGACCGTCATGGTGGGCTTCCTGGTCGGGGGGCTGACCGGCAACGACTCGCACGCGACGCAGGTGGATCCCGGCCGCTGGTCGCTCCGCGGCGGCCTGGACCGAAGTCCTGCGACCCAACTGCGGTGTCCGCCTCAACGACGGGCAGGCCTTCGACTTCGTCGCCCGCCAGCCGATTGGCGACGGGCAGGAGCTGAAGTTCGACTACGCCATGCGCAACTTCACGATCGACCACTTCCCGGCCGTGTGCCTGTGCGGTGCCGGCGGTGCCGCGGCTCGGTCACCGGCAACCTCTTCACGCTCCGGCCCGACGAGGGCACAAGCCTTTCGAAATCGTCGCCCGACTTCTACGCTGCGATCGTAGAGTGCGCCGCGTTCATGAGCTGCAGGCGCCCGAAACAGGTCGGCGGGCAATCATCGCCCTCACCTTTCCCTGACTCCGGACGATCTGTGAGCCGCATACTCCCTGTCGCATCGCGACACTCCGACATGCTCGGTGCTGACTTGGTCGGGCCCGGCGCCCCGGCGACGCTGTCGCTCGACGTGCAGCTCACGGATCATCACGAGTCCTGAAAGGTGATCCTCTGTGGCACCTCGGCCGACCCCGCGGCGGCGAGGCGCTAGAGTGGTCCTATCGGTCGAACGTCCGTTCGACCAGAGCAGTGCCCCGCGTTTCCGCAGTCGTTGCCTGGCAGCACCCTCCGCGTCTCGCAGTGCACATACCGGAGGGGAACAGAGATGGCCACAGGGACCGTGAAGTGGTTCAAGGACGACCCGGGCTTCGGATTCATCACACCGGATGAGCCCGGCAAGGACGCGCTTGGAACTCCACAACAAGGGACGGACAGACATGGCCTCAAGCGGCAAGAAGAAGACCACGATGGCAAAGCTCACCCGTGAAAGCAGGCTCCGCGAGCGTCGGCTGGACAAGCAGGCCAAGAAGGACGCGCGGAAGCAGGCGCCGGCACATCACCCAGACGGGCCCGGCGACACGCTGAACGCAACGACCGGTGAGTCAGCCCGGCCAGGTGCCGGGCAGCCTGCTCTTGAAACTGTCATTCACGCGCTCGCGGACGCCTGATCCCACCTCCCGCACTCGACGAACGCGGCCAAGAGGATCAACGCGCCGTCAGGGTCTCGGATCGTACCTGCGCCGCCGCCCGATGCCCCCGGGTTATCTCCCTCCCTGCCCGGTGCTCAATATCAGCCCCCGAACCCGCGTTCTTGAGCCCGACCGAGGCGCCCTCCTCCGACCGAGGCGCCCTATTAGCGCCTGACGGCAGCTTGGCATTCTCGGGTGCGGCGTCGTGGTTCCCGTCGGCTCAGATCGAGAAGTCCTCCCCGGGCCACACGCCGGCTTCGGACGGCTGAGCGTGGGTGGAGGTGGGGTGGTTGGGCAGCGACGTCTCCAGATGGTCGATGCGCCTGAGCAGCGACCGGAGGGTGACCCCGAATAGGTCGGGCAGGACAGCGCCGTCGAGGTCGAGTGGAGCTGTAGCCGGGCGGGGTTGACTGCGGGAGATGACCTGCCCGGGCACACCGACGACGACGGAGTTGGCAGGCACGGGCCTGACCACGACAGCGTTGGCGCCGACGCGGCTGTCGTTGCCGATGGTGACGGGGCCGAGAACCTTCGCGCCCGCACCGATGGTCACCCGGTCGCCCACCGATGGGTGGCGCTTGCCCCGCTCAAGGCTCGTGCCGCCGAGTGTGACGCCCTGGTAGATGGTGACGTCGGCGCCCACGTCGGCGGTTTCCCCGATGACCACGCCGGTGGCGTGATCTATGAACAGGTTGGGGCCGAGAGTAGCCGCTGGGTGGATGTCGACCCCGGTCAGCCAGCGGATCAGCGCCGAGGACGCCCGACCGATCAGCTTGAAGTGGTGACCCCACAGCCAGTGGCTGACCCGGTGACCCCAGATAGCGTGCAGGCCCGGATAGCACAGGATGATCTCGAGCGTGGCGCGGGCGGCGGGATCCCGGTCCCGGACCGCCCGCACATCCTCTCGCAGGGTCGCCAGCACGGCTAGTCGGCCAGGCCCTCAAAGAGCTGCGTGCTCAGGTACCGCTCGCCGAAGGACGGAATCACAACGACGATCAGCTTGCCGGCGTTATCCGGACGGCGAGCCAGCTGCAGAGCGGCCCACACCGCCGCGCCCGAGGAGATGCCCACGAGCAGCCCCTCCTCGCGCGCCAGGCGCCGGGCAATGTCGAACGCGTCGTCGTTCTCGACGGTGATGATCTCGTCGAGGAGGTCGAGGTCGAGGATGGCGGGCACGAATCCGGCGCCGATGCCCTGGATTGGGTGGGGTCCTTTGGTGCCGCCGGACAGCACCGGTGACGCCGCTGGCTCCACCGCCACGAACTGCACCGACGGCTTGCGCTCCCGGAGCGCCTGGCCCACGCCGGTGATGGTGCCGCCGGTGCCCACACCGGCGACGAAGATGTCGAGCTTCCCATCGGTGTCCCGCCAGACCTCCTCGGCGGTGGTGGCGCGATGGATCGCCGGGTTGGCCGGGTTCTCGAACTGCTGGGGGATGAAGTAAGCCGGGTTGCCCTTGGCTAGCTCCTCCGCCTTGGCGATGGCGCCGGGCATCCCCTGGGGACCGGGGGTGAGCACGAGCTCGGCCCCGAAGGCCCGCATGAGCACCCGCCGTTCCCGGCTCATTGTCTCGGGCATCGTGAACGTGCAGCGATATCCGCGGGCCGCGCACACCATGGCCAGGGCGATCCCGGTGTTGCCGCTGGTGGGCTCCAGGATGATCGTGTCCGGCCCGATCAGCCCCGCCCGCTCTGCCGCGTCGATCATGGACACGCCGATGCGGTCCTTCACGCTGCTCGCCGGGCTGTAGAACTCCAGCTTGGCCGCGACCTGGGCTGCGGCGCCCTCGGTCACCCGGTTCAGCCGCACCAGCGGGGTGTCACCGACCAGCTGGGTGATGTCATCAGCGATCCTCATCGTTCTCACGCTCCAGATTCCGGTCGAATGCGCATCTTCTCCGAATAGTGTAGGCTAAGATAACAAATTCGATCGACTCAATGAACTACTGGCATTTGAATGGGTCAACTGCGGACAGCTCAACGGGTCAACTACTGGTAGCTTGATCAGAAAGGCAAGGCTATGGCTGAGACCGCAAAGGCTCACTTGGCGCTCGGCGACGTACCGGCTCGCCAGCTTGCGAACGCAACGAAGACAGCCCCCACGATGGGGTCGATTTCCCCTCGGTGGCTGGTTCATCTGCTGCCGTGGGTGGGGGTGGAGGCGGGTATATATCGGCTGAACAAGGTCAGGGACGAGACTCGCGTGCTGACCGCTTGCTCTCAGTTGGAAGATGAGCGCGAGTTGCCGGAGACGTTCGTTGACTACGAGGACCATGCCCGCGAGTACTTTCTCCGCTCGGTGACGACGGTCGTGGACGTCCACACCCGGGTGTCGGACCTGTACAGCCGTCCGTTCGATCAGATCAAACAGCAGCTTCGTCTGGCAATCGAGACGATCAAGGAGCGCCAGGAGTCCGAGCTGCTTCACAACAGCGACTACGGGATCATCCCCAATGCCGCGCCCCAGCAGCGGATCAAGACGCTCAGCGGCCCGCCGACGCCCGATGATCTGGATGAGCTGATCGCCCTGGTGTGGAAGGAGCCCGCCTTCTTCGTCGCGCACCCCAGGGCGATTGCTGCGTTTGGGCGCGAGGCGACCCGGCGCGGCGTGCCCCCGGCGACGGCGAATCTGTTCGGCTCTCCGGTGATCACCTGGCGCGGCATTCCGATCGTCCCGAGCAACAAGCTCAAGACCGAGGCCAACGAGAGTCAGATCCTGCTGATGCGTACCGGGGAGGCTCGGCAGGGCGTTGTCGGGCTCTACCAGCCCGGCGCCGCCGGCGACGAGGGGCTCGGCCTGTCGGTGAAGTTCATGGGCATCAGCCGCAAGGCGATCGCGTCGTACCTGATCTCGCTGTACTGCTCGGCCGCGATCCTCACCGATGACGCGGTCGCGGTGCTGGACGGCGTCCAACTCGATCAGTACCACGACTACGGCGAGTATGTCTACCGCAAGTGAGAGCAACGGACGTCGCAGTGACGGAGTAGTTCCACTGCCCGACTCCGGCGCTCCGTTGTTCGCGGGTGGGCTGGCCATTGCTGGCTCGCCGTTGGACGTGGCGGAGCTCGAGAGGCTCGCGAATGAGATGTTCAGAGCAGGGCCGGAGGGCGCCGACCTGGGTACAGACGTGCCCGGAGACGTGTCCGGCGCGCCCGAGGCGACCGCCGACGTCGCCATGCGTGAGCTGCCCGCTGCCCTGGCTACGATGAACGGGCTCTCCCCGGATGGCGCGCTGGCCAGCGCGCCCGAGGAAGAGGCGTTGCACTGGTCCTATCTGGCGGATGGCGCTCGGCATGCATCGGCCGGTCCCGTCCCGGCGCTCCAGCCCGACCCGCGCGCCGCACCCGGCGGGGCCTCAGCACCCGTGCCCACGCCCATCGCCGATCCGCATGCAGACCCGGCGCCCACGCTGCAGGCGAGCGCCGTTGACCTCTTCGCCTTGGATGGCAATTCTCGGTCGCTTGCGGACTTGGGCTTGGCGGAGGCGCCGCGCGTCCGCGCCGCAGATCCGACCGGACTTTCGTACTACTTCATCGACGAGTCGCTCTCCTTCGCTCGCTCTCAGGCGTCGGCCCATGGCGAAGCGCTCCCGACATCGGCCGCGACCGGCACCTCGGCCCATCCGGCGTTCGACCTGGACGCGGTGCGCCGTGACTTCCCGGTTCTCGGTGAGCAGGTGCACGGTCGCCCTCTGGTATGGCTGGACAACGCCGCAACCACCCAGAAGCCCGAGGCGGTCATCTCGCGTCTGGACCACTTCTACAGGCACGAGAACTCGAACATCCACCGCGCTGCGCACGAGATGGCGGCGCGTGCGACCGACGCGTATGAGGCCGCGCGCGACACGGTTGCCCGGTTCCTGCAAGCCCCGTCCAGCGACGAGATCGTGTTTGTCCGCGGCGCCACGGAGGCGATCAACCTGGTCGCTCAGGCGTGGGGTCGCCAGAACGTCCGCGCGGGGGACGAGATAGTGATCACCTGGCTCGAGCATCACTCCAACATCGTTCCGTGGCAGCAGCTCTGCCAGGAGACGAACGCCCGGCTGCGCGTCGCGCCTGTCGATGAGAGCGGCCAGGTGATGCTCGACGAGTACCAGAGGCTCCTGGGTCCCAACACCAGGCTGGTCGCGTTCTCGCACGTGTCCAACGCCCTGGGGACGGTGACTCCGGCGCGCGAGATGGTGGAGATCGCGCATCGCTACGGCGCACGGGTCCTGATCGACGGCGCCCAGGCTGTCTCGCACATGCGCGTCGATGTGCAAGAGCTCGACTGCGACTGGTACGCGTTTTCCGGGCACAAGGTGTTCGGACCGACCGGCATAGGCGTCCTGTACGGCAAGGCCGACCTGCTCAACTCCACGCAGCCCTGGCAGGGCGGCGGCAACATGATCCGGGACGTCACTTTCGAGCGAACCCTCTATCAGCAGGCGCCGGCCCGCTTCGAGGCCGGAACGGCCAGCATCGCGGACGCCGTCGGACTCGGAGCTGCGCTCGACTACTTCGAGCGGATCGGCATCGGGAACGTGACCCGCCACGAGCACGAGTTGCTCGTCTATGCGACCGACGCGCTCCTCAGCCTGCCCGGCCTACGCTTGATCGGAACCGCACCGGACAAGGCCGCTGTGCTCTCATTCGTGCTCGACGGCCTTGCCGATGAAGACGTCGGCAAGGCACTCGACCGCGAAGGTATCGCCGTACGCACAGGCCATCACTGCGCCCAGCCAATCATCCGTCACTTCGGATACGAGAGCACCATTCGAGCGTCGCTCGCGTTCTACAACACCCACGAGGACATCGACGCGCTGATCGCCGCGCTGCGCCGCATCATCCAGCGCAAAGTCCAGCGGTAAGCACCGAAGCACCGACCGCTGACGGGCCCTTCAACGCCACGGCGGCGAGAGCGGCAACGGCGGCGGTGAATGCGTCGAACTCGAGTGACGCGGTGCCGGGTAGGGCCCGCCGGCGGGCTGCGCAATCCGGCCCCAGTCGAGGTCGCTGCCGAACGCACGGCGCTCAGTAGCGGCGAGTTGGCCGCTGCGCCGGCGCACGCCAGCGTCCGACACGCAGCGGCGACCGCGTGTCCCCACACACCACGCGTCCCTCCACGGGGACAGATATGCGCGCGGATAGATTCCAACTCGCGCGCGACGCCAGGTAGGTGTCGGCGTGGGTTTGCACCGTCCCGGGTTTGTGTGGAGGCCCGCGCGCTCCCCTGCGCACGCAACCGGTCGTCTTCATCCGGGTGGCGGGGTCACTCCGTCCGCGCGGGCCGCCGCGAGCAGCTCCTCGATCGAGGTACTCAGGGCGCTCAGCAACACCTCGAGGTCCGGCACGGTGTCGCGGTCGGCGACCACCCCGAAGAACACGTTGCCGTCATAGCTCAGCGCGGCAACGCCGACGGCGTGCTCGGCGGCGAGCGGCACAAGTGGGTGGATCTCGCGTAGCGGCCCCCCGAAGGCGTACAGCGTCTGCTGGGGACCGGGCACGTTTGTGATCGTCACGTTGAACAGCCGCGTGGCGTAAAGGGCCCGCGCGAAGGTGGCATGGATCACCGGTGGCGCCAGTCCCGCCAGCTCGATCACGGCGGTCGTACCCGCCGCTTGTTGCCCTTCGGACTTCAGCGACTGGGCGCGGGCCACGGTTTCGTGATAGCGCCGCACTGGATCGGCCTCCGTTACGGGCAGTTCCAGGAAGAGGGAGGAGACCCGATTCCCCAGCGCGAGGTGCTCACTCGCGACGCGGACGTTCATCGGGACCATCGCGCGCAGCCCCTGCGCCGGTAGTGCCTCGCCGCGGGACTGAAGCAGCGCCCTCAGCCCACTCGCGGTGACGCTTAGCACGACGTCGTTGATCGTGCCGCCGAGAGCGTTCTTGATCTCCTTTAGGTCCGCCAGCGCGATGCGCACGACATCGAAACGGCGTCGAGTGCCGATCATCGGCCCGTTGAGGCTCGTGCGCGGCGCCGCTCGCAGCTCGTCGTGCACGATTACGCCGAGCGCCGCTTGCGCGCTGCGCAGCGCCTCGCGCGGGTGAAGCGCGCCATGGGCTCCCATCTGGGCCGCGTGGACGACCGTATCAACCGGCAGCAGCCCCGCCCACGCGTGCGCCAGAGAAGCCAGCGAGCCCGAGGCGGTCGGGTGGGCGGCGGACGTTGGGCGGTGGACATCGAAAGAGGAGGGTGTGTGGTCGCCGCTCGCGCCGCTCGCCAAGGACGGCGACGACGGAGCGGCCGGCGCTGCGTCCGGTGTAGCGTCGAGCAGCAGGTGGCTGACGTCGATCGAGCCGACCCCATCGACCATGCAGTGGTGCGTCTTGGTCGCGAGTGCCCAACGACCGTCGGCGAGCCCCTCGACGAGCGCCATCTCCCACAGCGGCCGATGGCGATCCAGGCGCTGGGAGAAGAAGTTCGATGCCCACTCCTGCAGCTCCTCGTAACCTCCGGGGGCCGGGAGTGCGGCGCGGGCGACGTGCCTGTGTATGTCAAACGCGGGATCGTCCTTCCATTCGGGCCACGACAGCCCGCCGGTGTGCGGCTGCGACAGGCGCTGTCGGTAGCGCGGCAGCTGCGCCAGCCGGCTCGCGAGCTGCTGGCACAGAGCCTCGTACGACGGCGGGCCGCCGTCCGGCAGGGCGTCGAAGACCATGATCCCGCCGGTGTGCATGTGCGCGCTCTCGTCGGCCTCCTCGAGCTCGAGGAAAGTCGCGTCCAGGGCTGTCAGGTGCTCGCTCACGACGACGGGCAAGTAGGCCGGCTACAAACACTCATACGTGCCGACTCGCATACGCGCCGACTCGCATACGCGCCGACTCGCGGTGGCCGTCCGCGATGTGTAATGACCCTCTCGACGAGAACGTATCTGCGGCGGATGCCTGTGTCATCCGGGCTATCCCGCACGTGGGTCCGGAGATCCACGGATGGGCGAGATGCACCGCACTCGTCGGCGAACGACCCGAACGCGAGCGGTCGTTGTCCGACCCCCGCGCGACGGCGACCGGCTCTCGTCGCGACAGTCAGCCAGCCAGGCTTGCGGCGGTTGTCGAGGGGCATGACACGCCAGCGCCACTCGGAGCGGTTCGTCGGCACGCTGCGCCGGACTCGCTGCCGATCTGCAGCCGCCGGCGGGTTCCACGTCTCAGGGCGCTGCCGGGCGGCCCCTCCCATCGCTGCTTCCACCCGCAGGACGAGCTTGGCCTCGTGAAGTCGGCCGCTCATCACGAAGCGGGCCGGCCGGAAGCCCCGGTTTGTGAGTCGGCGTCGTTGATGAATTTGCTCTTGGCCTTGGTGTATCCCTCGCGGTCCTCTCGGAAGCGCACGGCGAGCGCTCGCTTCAGCGCGGCGTAATCGGCTGCGAGCTTGGGGTTAGCTCGGAGACTGTCGCGAAACCGCAGGCACCGGTCCATGTCCTCGCGCTCATCCACTACGTGCAGATGATGCGTGCGATAAGTGAGCCTCGGATAGCAAAGGAAGCGACGGTGCACCAGGTTCACGTTGAATCGCGGGGGTAGCTGATAGCCAGCCCGTTGCATAAGGGCGGCGATGTTCGAGTCGAGGTCGTCAACGAGCACAATCATGTCGATGACGGCCTTGGCCGCAAGACCAGGAACGGCGGTGGAGCCGATGTGGTAGATCCGTACGCCAGGCAGCAGCGGGGCCAGCCGTTCACACTCCGCGTCGTAGGAGGCCGGCCAGGAAGGGTCGTACTCGACGATCTCGATCGGTCCGTCACCGGCGCCTATGCGCGCGGGATCGTGAGCCGCTTCGGCACGGCGGTCCTGTGGTCGCATTCGCCCATGGTCGCACGGTGCGACTTGGTCGGCTCCAGCACGCAGTCGAGACGAAACGGTGAGGGAAGGATGACCCTTGCCGTTCTCGGATTGCTTGTACTCGCGGCGGAGCAGGTCGGCTGCCGACCAGATCAAGGTGGCGTGACGCTGCGGCTGGCCCGGAACCGGACTACGAGTCGGAAGAGTCGGTGTCCCGTGCGAGGCCGAGGGCGGCGAGCGCGCGCTCGCGGTCCCAGTAGAGGACGAGCTTCACCACCTTGCCGTCGCGCACATGGAAGAGGCATGCTGCCTCCACCGGCCCGACCTGCAGACCGCCGGGGTTGCCCCGCCCGCTGTAGCGGACGAGCACGAGGACACGCTCTCCGTTGACCTCGCGGTACTCGTCCCCATCGACGTGGAAGTCCTCCCATGCGCGCAGCCAATTGCGCCAGACCTTCGCCATGTCGGCCAACCCCGCACGCTCGAGTGGTAAGACTGGGTCGGCGCTCAAGTACTCGATTTCGGAGTGCGCCCACTCGGCCGAGCTGAAGTCGCCACGCTCCCATTCCTCGAGAATCGAGCGCACGATCTCTACGTTCGTCGACGCCATCGACCAAGTATCCCCGTTCCAGGCGCCTGTGCGCGAGGGGCGTGAGCTCACGCGTGTCGCTCGCGGCCTAGTTGTAGTTCCTGAGAGCGTTGTTCATCCGGGCCTCGCTGGAGGCTGAGTGGTGTCGAAGCCGCTCAGTCCAAGGAGGACACCGGATGAAGCTGCACGCTAACGCTGCTCTCGGCCCGGAGGGCCGGCTGATCATGGTTCGTCGCGTCGTTGAGCAGAGGTGGTCGCCGATGCGCTCGCGTGGACCAGTCGACGCAGACGACTGCCCGGCGGAAGGAGGCCTCTGGCTCGCTTGAGGGCAGAAGAAGCCGGACCCTGGCTTCGCGGTGTTCGCAGGAGTCGGTCCGGCTCACCGCGCGAGCTGAGGCGCCAAGGCTGGCGCGAATCGCTCACGGGCGGACAGCAGAACGCCAGCGCCTCGCACGCGGATCGCATGTACGCCACACGCCTCGAGGCCGACATCAGAACGCCAGCGCCGCGCGATCGATCTCGGTGCCGGCGCGGAAGCGAACCCGTCGGACGAGAAGCCGGGGCGCTAGGCTCAGCCTGTGAGGCGGCCCCGAAAGCTTCCCCCAACTGTGCAGATGCTTTGGCGGTTGACATTTGGCGGGGTCCTGGGGCTTGCGCTGATGCTCCTCGCCCATGGCTTGCTGTACTACTTGGGCGTCGGGCTGTTCGTCGTTTGCGGCGGGACCGCGGTGGGCGGCTGGCTGCGCAGGCAGCGAGAACGGCGCTCTAGATCAAACTGACCCACTGCCAAGTGAGCCTGAAGACGCCCAACGGCGAGAGCGGGATCACCGCCAAGGACCGCTTCGCTTACGAAGTGGCCACGGTCACGAACGTCAGCCCCAACACCGGGTCCAAAGCGGGCGGGACGCCGGTCACAGTCACCGGCAGTGGGTTCGGGCTAGGAACCAGCGCGACGGTCTTCAGTTTGGCAAGGATTTCGCCACCGCCAACTGCGCCTCGACCAGGACATGCACGATGCTCTCCCCGGCAGCCGCTAAGACGGGGTCTGTAGATGTCACGGCGAGGGCGGGCGGCAAGACCAGCAAGAAGAACCCGAGTGCCGACCAGTACACCTACAACTGACGCACGACGGGCGACCAGGAGCGACATAGCCGGGGAGTAGCTATTCAGCCGCTGACACCAGTCTCAAGCGCCGAGGTTAGCCAGCGAACGTTATGCGGCCTCGGGATGCCTGGCCTCCCTCGGACGATCGCCATGCGGCCAGGCGCCGTCCATCGTAATCCAGTCCTCCCCGGTCAGCTTGACCTCGACGGCGCGCAGCTCCCAGTCGCGCGCAGCGCAGACGGCATTCTCGTTGCACACCTCGACCCCGGACTGCGCCGGGGTCGGATGATGCTGCTGCTAGGGGTTACTCGACTACGATGGTCAGCTCGTCGGCGGTGGTCCACTAGATCTTGCCTTCCACTCCTTCTTTTGCGTTTGCGGCGGTCGACAACTTCAGTGTCCCGTTGAGGACCGCCACGTTGTGACCTGCCGGCGATGGAAGGTTTAGGGCGGCATTTATCGCTCGGTCCGCCCCGCCTTCAACACCGCAGCCTTCGACTCCCGGGGACGCGAACGTATTGTTTACGAGCGTATCGGTGTCAACCGTGACAATGAAACCGTTCCTATCTTCCTTAAGCTTACTCCCGCTTTTTCCAGTCAGTTCGCCCGACTTTCCTGTGGTGAATTCGACCACGATCGGGCTGGTGTCGGAGCCGACATAGCAGTTGTTCCCAAGAAACGGGTTGCTCAGCTTGACCTTCACTGGAAATGCAAAAGCTACACCTTCTTCGGTAAGCAGGTTAGTCGCGTCTACTCGGATCGCACTCGCCGGTCCGGCAAGTTCGACGGTGGCGGCCACCTTCGTCTCTTTGCTGACTTTGACGTAGTAGGTGTATCGGTTTTGTTCGGCCACTGATAGCAGTGTCGGGTTAACATCTTTGGTAAGCGGTTGCGCGAGCTCTGGCACGGCCTGAATCGTTTCGGCGCCTTCCGCGCCGAACCACTTCTCTTCTTCGCCTTCAAAGCCGATGCCGCCGCGCAGCAAAATCCCTTGTTTGAACAGCACGATGACGTTCCCAGCCGTAAACTCCGAAGGAATGTTCGGTGGTGTTCTCCCGCGGCTCTGTTCAAATTCTTCCTTCGCTTTGTTGGAAGGCCACACTTCCTTATAAGTTGACAGCGCCCAGGAACAGTCGAGTTCAGCGCTAGCGCTGAACGGGCAGTTGGCAAACGCCTGAAATTCGGCGTGTTCCTTTGCCGTTTCCTTAAATTCCCCATATTCGGTGAGCGTTGCTAGCGCTGGCGCCGCGCCCATCGCGAACACGGCAGCCAGGCATAGCCCCAGCATTCTGCCCAGCATCTTTATCTGTCTCATCCTCCGCTGCTCCTTTTGGCTCGTCGGCTTGGTTGGCTGGTCGGTTGCCAATGCCCACGCGAGGAGGACCACCGGCCCCCGGCACGGATGCACGCTCCTCGTCGGCGCGGTGTCCGAGTGGTCGCGGCATCGATGCATGCTTGTTGGCGGCTAGCTCGCAGAAAGCGCGGCACTTCCCCGCGCGTCTGCGTTTCGCGCAGATGAGCCGGCTGGCAAGTCATGCGACCTCCCGGCTCGCCATCACTGCCAGTAGTCCCACCGCCACACACGCTGCTACCCCTACGCCCCGCAGGCCTTGAACATCTTCATCTCGCTGCCTCCATGCTCGCGCTGAGCGGGCGACCCACGTGCCGCCCGCGAGCTGGGCAACAGCTTGCTACTCAGGCGCGCCGCTGCCTTCCGGGTCATACAGCACACTCGCTCCGTAGTTGACCACATCGATACGCGGGTTCCCTCACTGGTCCGCTTGCCTGCCGATCGGCGGGTCGCTGGTCGGGGCCGCGGCGCCTCGATACCCGTAGTTTGCCGCAGTTGCCCGTGGGTTAAGGAGGTGGCGCGGTGGCTACGCTCTTTTCGATCGGCGCGCAAGCTAACCGGCGCTTACCCATGTCTTCAAGGACAGCGGCGCGCGTTCAACCCCCGGCGACGACGCACTGGGCTTCTACGTCCCCTCCATCAGCTTCCTGCTCTGGATCCTGCTTGCGAGCACCGTGCTCACCGCGCGCGGGCGTCGAGACGCCCGCGGGTGCAGGTACCTGAACCGTCGCTGATTACGGCGCTCTACCCGCATGCCGGTGGCGTAATGGGGAGTTACGAGTGCTCTCGTCAGCGCCACGCCTCTGCTCAAGGGTGGGAGAGGAGGTGCCCGAGCCTGACTATCGTCGGGTCGGCGTGTAGCCGGACGCGCTCGATCCCCACGCACGCGCAGCGACGACAGCGCCCATTGGTGAGGATCGGTGCTGCACGCGCCGCCCGCGGGAGATCATGCCCTCGCAGACACCAGCTTCTGGATCTGCTTGGACAGGTCATGCACTTCCTGAGTGAGCGTCGTGTTGACTTCGAGCAACTCGACCTGTTTTTGGCTCAGCTCCTCGCGGTGCTTGGCATCGGCTTCTTCGCGTGCCTTGTCCTTCTTGCTCTGCGCCTTCTGGGCGATGATGACCAGAGCACCCGTGTAGAACGCCACGCCTGAGAAGATCAGGTTCAGGAGAATCCACGGCACCGGGTCGAACGGCTTGCCTTCGCCGAGATGTTTGACCGTTTCTTCCGCGTAGGTGGATTGCATTGTTGATGAGCACCCAGCCGACGATGATGACGCTGCCGATGACGACGAACTGCACGGTGCCCATGCCCGAAGCCGTTTTCTCGGCGAGGCGCTCCATGAAGCTGTCGCCGTAGAGGTTCTTGCTGTCGGTGCCATGCTTCTGGTGGGCTTGGCGGTGGAATCGCAGCGGGTCGTCCATCGTTCTCCTATCCGAGTCTCTATTGTCCCAAGGCGCCGGGCGTGGGCCTCATGCTTCTCAGCAGATCATTACAGTGGGGTCCCGCTCAGGAGCGTCAGGCGGAAGTCCGGGCCTCGTTCGTCGCGCTTCTGCTTTTGTAGGGCGATGCAGAACTCACGGCCCAAACCCCCTTGACAACCACCGCCTCCTTCATAGAGACGAGGACCGATCGTGAAGGGCGGCGAAGCAAGCTCTCCCGCTTCGCCCGGCGTAAGCAGGCGTGTACCGATCCTCAGTCGGTGCCGTCGAAAGTCGTCCAACGCAGTAGTGTCCGGTGTGTATCGCGAGACGCGCGCTCGGGTGGGTACGCGGTAGCGAGGGGGCTGTCGTCAGAACCGGGGGAAGTGAGCCCGTGAGAATGCCCGTGCTCCCCGTCGTCGTCGTGACCGTTGTGGTGGTGCGAATGACCGTGCTCATGCGCGGGCGCCGCGGCGATGGGCTCAGAGTGGCGCAGGGCCAGCCCGAGGTGACGGTGAGGCCCGGTGTATGGGTGGCTGTGCAAACGCGCGCCGTGACGGTGGGCGTCTGGGTCGGTGGACAGCATCAGCTCACGCTAGCGCTGTAGTCGGCCTGACATGCACAGCCGGAGGAGAGCGAATCACCGGAGATCAAGCGCGTACGCTGCCTCGATGCGGCCGGCTGACTCTCTGGCAGAGCCTTCGCTGGCTGAGATCGCGCGGGAGTGGGGACGGATCGGCTGCATAGGGTTCGGTGGTCCGCCCGCGCACGTCGCGCTGTTCCGTGAGCTGTGCGTAACGCGCCGGGGATGGCTGACCGACGATCAGTTCGAGCGGGCAATCGCAGCGACCAACATCCTGCCCGGACCAGCCTCGACACAACTCGCAATCTACTGCGCCTGGCGGCTACGCGGTCCCGAGGGAGCGCTCATCGGGGGGCTCGGCTTCATCCTCCCCGGCCTGGTCTCGATCCTCGCGCTCTCAGTGCTGTTCCTCGCGGGATCACCACCCGCATGGATACGAGGCGCCGGGATGGGAGCCGGTGCGGCCGTCGCCGCCGTTGCGGTGCGCGCCGGGCTAGGGGTCGCTGCCCCGATCTGGAGACGGACGACCGACGTCCAGCGGCCCCGCATCCTGCTCTACGCGCTCGCGGGCGGGATCGCGGCAGCCACCACCGGCCCTTGGCTCGTGCTCGTCCTGCTGGGCTGCGGCGCTATCGAGCTGACATGGCAGGGCTTGGCCCGAGGTGGCGTGAGCCTGCACCTCTGGCCGCTATTGCTCGCCACTGTCGCCGAGCCCGGCGGGACGGGTGCGCTTGTGTGGACGGCGTTCAAGGTCGGGGCTCTCGCGTTCGGGGGCGGATTCGTGATCGTTCCCTTGATGCAGTCAGACGCGGTCAACACCTACCACTGGATGACCCACGGGCAGTTCCTGAACGCCGTCGCCCTCGGGCAAGTGACGCCGGGGCCGGTCACTCAGACCGTTGCGGCCGTCGGCTATTCCGCCGGCGGTGTTCCCGCCGGGCTCTTGGCCGCGTTCGTCGCCTTCGCGCCGTCGTTTGCTTTCATCCTGTTCGGGGCCGCAAGCTTTGAGCGGCTGCTACTCAACGAGCGAGTTACCGCGTTCCTCGCTGGGGCGGCCCCGGCGGCCGCCGGGGCGATCATCGGCTCAGCCATCCCACTCGCCTCCGCGCTGAGCGAGACATGGCAGTACATCGTGCTCGCTGCAGCAGCGATCGCTCTGCTCGCGCTGCGCCGTGGCGTCGTGCTGACCCTGCTCGCCGCCGGCACGGTCGGTGCCGTGGCTGGGTTTGCTGGTGCTCAGATCCCCCATTGAGTGCGACGGGTCATACAAAGTCGTCGCGTGGGCAGAAGGTGGGACTAGTCCGACGGCGAGCGCGAGGTCTGAAGCCGGATCTCGATGCGGTGTCCAGAGGGGACCGACCCCCGCCGCTTCCGCCTTCTACGTGGCTGTCGGGAAAAGGTTCCGACGGCCGGCTGCCGTGGCAGGAGCGAGGCTGTTGCCCTGCGCGGTGGGTAGCGCGGATATACCGCCGTGGGGCCGTTTCAGGCCCCGGTGGCGGCGAT
>JBEKXJ010000037.1:0-31104 GCA_049512215.1 Solirubrobacteraceae bacterium | reverse complement strand
ATCAACCGCCGCCTGAAGGAGGGCCACGCCGAGCACCCCTACGTCCCGCTGCTCTTGACGGTGCCCGGGATCGGCTGGGTCCTTGCCTTCACGATCGCCGCCGAGATCGGCGAGATCGAGCGCTTCTCAACGCCAGAGAAGCTCGCCGGCTACACGGGTCTTTGTCCGCGCGTGAACCAGTCTGGAGAGAAGGATCGCCGCGGCCCATTGACCAAGCACGGGCCGACCTACCTGCGCTGGGCGCTACTCGAGGCGACGATGCACGCGCTAAGGCACCCCGCCTACGCCGAGCGCTACCAGCAAACCAAACCGCGTCCCGAGAGGAGGACGAACCGAACTACAGAGCGCTACTTGACAACGGACCCTTCTTCATAGAGACGATCTGGACGTTGTCAAAGTGTTGTCACGGATCGAGGCTTCACGGCCGCAGGCCCTGTCGCGCGGCGTCGCTAGGCCTGCGCGCGAAAGCGCGAGAAGTCGGGGGCGCGCTTCTCGGCGAACGCGCGCACGCCCTCTTGCGCCTCTTCGGACTCGGTGAACTCGTGCAGGCCGGTGAACGCCAGCTGCCCGACGCCGGCGAGGTGCTCTGTCTCCGTGTTGAATGACGCCTTCAGGAAGCGCAGCGCGGTGGGGGAGAGGGCGAGGATCTCATCGGCGTAGCGGCGCACCTCGGCGCGGAGCTCGGCCGCGGGCACGACGCGGTTCACCAGTCCCCAGCGCTCCGCCGTGGCGGCGTCATAGCGGCGGCACAGGAACCAGATCTCTCTGGCGCGCTTCTCGCCGACGACGCGCGCCAGGTAGCCGGTGCCGAAGCCGGCGTCGAAGGAGCCGACGCGCGGCCCCGTCTGGCCGAACTCGGCGTGGTCGGCCGCGATCGAGAGATCGCAGAGCAGGTGAAGGACGTGGCCGCCCCCGATCGCATAGCCGTTGACCGCCGCGATCACCGGCTTCGGTATCTCGCGGATCGTTCGGTGCAGTGTCTCCACCTCGAACAGCCCGCTCTCGGATGGGCCGTAGTCGCCGCTCTCCGCGCGCTGCTTCTGGTCGCCGCCGGCGCAAAACGCCCGCTCGCCGGCACCGGTCAGTGCCACGACGCCGACCTCTGGGTCCGCCCAGGCCCGCTTCAGGCAGCTGATGAGCTCATCGACCGTGCGCGCCCGGAACGCGTTCAGCCGCTCCGCTCGGTCGATCATGATCCACGCGAGCCCGTCCTCGACCTCGTAGGCAACGTCCTCCACGCCGGCGAACGTTGTCAGCAGCAGCGGACAGAGCCGCCGGTCGCCGCGCAACGTCTCGCGCCGGCTCGGCGCCTCACGCCATCGTCAGCCCGCCGCTCACCGACAGCGTCTGACCGGTGATGAAGCCGGCCTGCTCGGAGGCGAAGAATGCTACCGCCGCCCCTACCTCCTCGGTGCGAGCAAGGCGGCGCATCGGCACGGCGCGCGTCATCGCCCCGATCACGCGCTCGGCGTCCTCGTGGGCGGCGACGATCCCCGCCAGCATCGGCGTGTCTGTCGGGCCGGGACAGACAGTGTTTGCCGTCACACCGTCGCGTGCAGCCTCGCGGGCGATCGTCTTCGTGAACGCGATCACGCCCCCCTTTGCGCCCGCGTAGACCGACTCCAAGGCGGACCCGACACGTCCAGCGTCAGAGCCGATCGAGACGATCCGCCCAAACCCGCGCGCGACCATCCCAGGCAGCAGCGCGTGCGTCATGCGCAGCACTCCCTTGAAGTTCACGTCAAGCACACGCTCCCAGAACTGTTCATCGGTATCGACGAACGGCCGCAGCTCATCCCAGCCCGCGTTGTTGACGAGGATCTCAAGCGGGCCAAGCGCGCTCTCAGCCATGTCGATTCCGCCCTTCACAGAGGCCGGGTCGGTGACATCGAGCTCCACGGCGACAGCTCTGCCGCCCAGGTCCGTGATCTCCGCGGCCACAGCGCGCGCCTCACAGATCCGCGACCGCGACCGAACGACCGTCGCGTGCCAGCGCGAGCGCGATGGCACGCCCGATCCCGCGCCCTCCACCGGTGACGATTGCCGCGCGCGTCCGCACCATTGACTCACCCTAAGGGAAGAACGCCTGGCCGTGCGCGCCCACCTGGAGCTCCGGCATCCCTGCTCCGTCAGCCTTCCTGGTCGTCCGCAAAGACTTCCCCGCCGCGCGCTCCGCTTCGCAGCTGCAGTGCGTGCGCTGTCCTGGCGGCCGTGGGCCGGGCGCTCGCTGGTTCGAATCCAGTCTCCCCGACTTACGAAAGTCCTGCAAGCGGCGTGTTTGCTGCGGCAGGGGATTCGCTCCTGGTGCCTAGAGGGCATCAAGAGGGCATCAAACTTGGCGACGAAGGTGGTTCAGTCAGTCTCGGTAAGCGCGGCCTCGGGGCAGCACGTGCTGGATCACGACGACGCGCTCGTCGGGGTCGCGCGTGAATCGCACGCGCCAGTCACCCGACCCGCAGCCGCCACTCGGGCGGCTCGCCCGCGAGACGCTTGATGTCGCCGGTCGGGGGCTGCGCGCGTAGGCCCTCGAGCGCAGTGACGATCCGTTCGCGGACAGGAGGGTCTAGGCGGCTTGATGTCGCGGCACGCTGCAGAAGCCGAGCCGGATGCCCCAGGCGGGTTCGTTCACCGCTCGGCGTCGAGCTCGGCGCGGAGCTCGTCGAGGCTGATCGTCACGCCGCGGGCGATCTCGTCACGAGCGATCTGGACTGCGGCCTCTTCCTCTTCGGTGACCGGCTCGTCGTCGAGTGGCGCGTTGTCGAGCAGCACGGTCAGCGGATCGGTGCGCCGGTCAAGCAGGCGCAGCGTCTCCGCGGCCTCTTCTTCAGTGAACGTCTCGATCCGCTCGCGGAGCTTCTCCTTGGCAGTCATCGTGGTGCGAAGATACCGGCCGTCCGGAGGACGAGCCATCGGCTTGGATGAGCGCGCATAGCTTTGCAATCGGCGAGCGGGCAGCTGTTCGTGACGACTTGCGAGACTCCCAGCCGACGCGGGACCTGGATTCATGCTGGCGCGCCTACGCAGGGGTGATGGCGCTCGCGTGGCCGCATCTGTCCGAAAGCGGCAGCCTGACGCCTACGGTATGCGCTCGTCCGACTGCTGCTTCGCGGTGCGAGCAGCCGCGCAGCAGATGGTGGTTGAGCCGATGCCTGTGGGCGATAGGAGTCGTCTCGAATCGGCGCCTGCGGCCGGCTCGGCCGGCTCGTCCGGGGTGATTGCTTTCCGGCGAAGCGATCGTCCGGTGCCGTTGAGCCGGACGATCCGTCTCCGTCGGTTGCGATCACCCCGCAGTCCGCGGCGGGACGATCGCGTTAGCAGCGGAGCGATCGTGCGGCATCGGTCGTCCGAACCGAGAAAGCGACCGGCCCGTTGGGCCGGCGTC
The DNA here is from genome assembly GCA_049512215.1 of Solirubrobacteraceae bacterium. Classification (GTDB taxonomy): domain Bacteria; phylum Actinomycetota; class Thermoleophilia; order Solirubrobacterales; family Solirubrobacteraceae; genus Palsa-744. Next base: position 27,722 of record JBEKXJ010000037.1, on the reverse strand, counting down.
GGTGGCTGCGCTTGGCGAACACCAGCCGTCTGCTGACTGCGTATCTGGTGGCTGCAGTAGCGGCGGAGTGGTGATCTCGCCCGCCGAGCGGACGTGGCCGCTTTGCGGCTCGTGCTTGCAACCCAGACGGCCCGCGGCTAGCGGTCCGCGGGCCTCTGCTGGCGACGAGCACGGTGCCTGGGCACCGGCGGCTCAGTCAAGTCGGATGTAGTGGTGTAACGGGTAGAGCTCGTCGGTGGGTGGGATGGCGGCTCAGCTCCGCTGATCGCCGAGCGGGGTTCACGAGGATGCGTGCGCAAGGGGCGTGCTACCTACGCAGCGCTGCCGGCTTCAGCCGGTTACACGACGCCAGTGCGGCGCTGGATCTGGGCGAAGGTGATCGCGCGCCTGGACCGGCCCTGACGATTCAGATCGTGGCTTTCCGATCACCCGCTGGCGGGCGCCCGGACCGCGGAAGCGATCGTCCCGGCGATTCACGGCTCGTAATCGCTATGCCCGGCGAGGCTGGCGGCAACCGACACGCGGTGCGCCACCGAGTCGTCGCCAAAGGCACCGAGGCTCTTGGCCGGGTAGAAGGAGAATGCGGCCTCGACTCAACGACACGCGCGCCCGGTCGGATACGTCGGCGCTGCGCCTCGGCTGGGGTCGCGATGATCTGCTGATCGTTGACTGTGGTCTGTGCGTTGTATGCCTGCCTCGGTGGGGTGCCCCGCGCTTCCGGTCCCGACGCCCGCGCACGACGGCATGGCCTGGCGGGATGGGGGGGTGAGGTCGCGCGCTGGGCAGCGATCGCCGCCGCCGTGGCGACGGTGCTGCTGACCGGCGTCCCGCCGATCGCGGCTCACGAAGCGGGCGATCAATGGCGGCGGGGTCGCGAGCGGCCTGTTGATCCGCCATCACCGCGTGAGCGACGCCCGGCGTCGAAGCGGCGCCACGCGATCACGGTAGGACATGAGTCCCAGTACCACTGCCACGGATCGGCGCCCTACAGGGCAAGGAGACGCCGTCGGCGACGCGGGCCCCTCGCGCCAGTTCTCGTGCAGGACCGCTTCGCAGCGGGCGCGGACCCGCACCGCTCCCCGGTGCTCGAGTTCGTCATCATGCGGATTCAACAGCGCATGCAGCGGTCCGCTGCTGGGTGGGGCAATCTGGTAGACACCGCGCAATGGCACCCGATTTCCACCAACCCTGGAATCGAGTTCGCGACGCGCGAGCGGACCTCCGGGTGGCCCGAGCACGGACCGAGCAGCTGATGGGGGTCGCCGCGGAGCTGCAGCAGCAAGTCGAGGGTCTCGGGCACAGCGTTCAGGCCCTCAATGCCAGGCTGGAGCAGTCCGAGGCGCGTCGAGCCACCGACCACGAGCGCCTCGTTCACGCGCTGCGGATCATCCGCGACGGGGATCCGGCGAACTGGAACCGGTTGTGGGAGCTACGCGCCGACACCAGCTATGAAATGGCGTTCACCGAGACCGAGCCGCTGGTGTCGATCCTTGTGCCGACCTTCGACAACTGGGAGGGTCTGAGGGATCGCGCCCTGCCCTCCGTGCTCGCGCAGACCTACGAGAACTGGGAATGTGTGATCGTGGGCGACGCCGCGCCCCCGGAGACGGCGGAAGTGGTCGCGTCGTTCGGCGACGCCCGACTGAAGTTCGTCAACCTCCCGTATCGCGGTCCCTATCCCGACCGCAAGGAGGATGCATGGCTGATCTCTGGCACCAACCCGTTCAACACCGCGATGCGGCTCGCCCAGGGCCGGTGGATCGGCGCGACCGCGGACGACGATGCGCTGTTGCCCGGCTCCGTCGAGTCGCTGCTGGCGCTTGCGCGAGAACGCCACGTCGAGGTCGCGTACGGTCTGCTGCGCTTCAGGCACCCGGACCGGCCCGATGAGATCGTGGGCGACGGCCCGCCACCGCGCTATGCGGGCTGGGGGATACAGGCGTCGCTGTTTCACGCTGGATTGTGCTTTGTGCCGCTGCTCTCGACCGACTGGCTTTTTGCCGTGCCCAACGACTGGAGCTGGGGAGAGCGGCTGCTGCGCATCGGGGTGCGCTTCGCGATGATCGAGGAGCCGGTTGTCGACTACTACCCCTCTCTCGAGTGGAAGGTTCGGCAGCAGGACGGTTGACGCTTGTGGAGCCAGGACTCGTCAAGCTTCCTCAGGTCACCGAGGCGCGCGGCAACCTCACCTTCGTCGAGGGTAGCCGACATGTCCCGTTCGACATCAAGCGCATCTACTACCTCTACGACATCCCGAGCGGCGCTGATCGGGGCGGTCACGCGCATCGCACGCTCGAGCAGATGCTGATCGCGCTCTCTGGGTCATTCGACGTTCACACCGACACCGGGCGCGCGCGGCGCACCTTCCATCTCAACCGCGCCAACATCGGCTTGAGCCTGCCACCGATGACGTGGCGGGAGATCGACAACTTCTCCGGCGGATCGGTGTGTCTCGTGCTCGCCTCCGCTTACTACGACGAGTTCGACTACATCCGCGACCACGAGACGTTCCTGGCGGCGGCGAGCCGATCGTGACGGTCGCCTTTCTGGATGCCGGCGCCGGCTACGTCGAGCTCCGGGCGGAGCTCGACGCGGCCTGCGCCCGGGTGATGGCCTCCGGCTGGTATGTCGGAGGGCCCGAGGTCGAGGCCTTCGAGGCCGATTTCGCCGCCTTCTGCGGCGCCGCCCACTGTATCGCCGTCGGCAACGGCCTCGACGCGCTGACGATCGCCCTCATGGCGCGCGGCGTCGGACCGGGGGACGAGGTGATCGTCCCCGCGCACACGTTCATCGCGACATGGCTGGCCGTCATCCGCACGGGTGCGGCTGTCGTGCCCGTTGACGTGGAGCCCGAGCACCTGCTGATCGATCTCGCCGCGGTCGCCGACGCGATCACGCCGCGCACGGCCGCGATCGTGCCTGTGCATCTCTACGGCACGCCCGTAGATCTTGGACCGCTCCGGGAGCTGGCGACGGTGCGCGGGCTATTCGTGCTCGGCGACGCCGCCCAGGCACACGGCGCCCGTCGCGGCGGCCGCGACGTGGGCGCACTCGGCGACGCGGCCGCATTCTCCTTCTACCCGGCCAAGAACCTCGGTGCCTTTGGCGACGGCGGCGCCATCACCACGGCCGACGCGGCCTTGGCGCAGCGCGCGTGCCGGCTGCGGAGCTACGGTGGACGTACGGACGATCGCTACCGCTTCGACGAACCAGGCGTGAACTCGCGTCTGGATCCGCTCCAGGCGGCGGCGCTGCGTGTGAAGCTGGCCGTGCTCGAGGACTGGAACGAACGCCGTCGCCGACACGCCGAGGCGTATCGCCGCGATCTTGCCGAGGTGGCGGAGCTGACGCTTCCGGCCTCAACCGAGGCCGGCGTGGACTGCGTCCACCACCTGTTCTGCGTCCGCCATCCGCACCGCGAGCGGCTCGCGGAGCACCTGGCCGCGCACGGGATCGCGACCCAGATCCACTATCCCGAGCCGCCGCACATGTCCGGCGCGTTTGCCGGCCTGGGTCTGGCCCGTGGATCGTTCCCGGTGACCGAGGCGGCCTGCGCCACGCTTCTGAGCCTGCCCATCGGACCGCACCTCTCGGTCTCGGACCGCGACCGCGTCGTCGCGGGCGTCCACGCGTTCGCTCAGGACCCGAGCTCGAGCTCGTAACGGTCGAACATGACCGCGCGTGCTCCGAACGCCTCCTTGTAGCGCGCGAGCCCTTCGTTGAGACTGCCGTCACGCTCATTGGAGGTCCCGAAGTCGAACCAGCGGTCCGGGTAGCGCTGCTCGATCACGTAGCTGAGCAGGGCATCGGTGGCCGACAGCTCCCGACCCCGGGGAGCGGCGGCGATGTACTGCGTGTGGGCGACGACCGGCGTCTGGAACACCAAGGTCCCGGCGAGCAGCTCGCCATTGGTCCGTGCCGTGAACAGCCGGATATCCGCAGGGAAGCCGTCGGCGAGCCGCCGCATCTCCTCGGGCGTGTGGGTGGGCGTCGTGTCGTGGCGCTCGCGAAGGACGGACGCGACGAGTTCCATGAACGCCTCGATGTCATCGTCCTCGTCGAGGACCATCCCTGTTCCACGTCCGTGCTCGGCCGCGCGCCGACGCGCCCCGGCCGGACGTGGCCGGACCGTCGGCGACAGCGCCGCCGAGACGTCGCGGTGTGCGAGGGTTGCGCCGGCGGCGTGCAGCGCATAGAGATCCTCCTCGGCCGCCCCGACGTGGTAGATGTGCGGTAGTGGCTTGAGGACGAGGCGGGTTGCGCCGGCCTCTCGCAGCACCTCGGTCAGCGCGTCGAAGGCGCTCAGGGTGCGGCCAAGGGTCTGCTCGGGTCCGGACAGGAGGCCCCCGAAGGTGAGACCGCCATGGGAGATTATGGTCTCGCCGTGGCGGGTGGCCGGGAAGAGGGCGCATGGACGGCCACCGCGGAGAACGATCAGCGACGCGTCAGTGAACCGGTCGGCGTGGTAGTCCATGTATCCGCGCTGGAACATGAAGTGGCGTGCGCGGGCCGCGGCGGCCAGCTCGTCCCAGGCCTCCCGGTCGTCGGCGGTGTAGGGACGGGCGACTAGCCCAGAGCGCGACGACGTCCGACCGCTCATGGCCGTTCGATGACCAGGTCCTCGCGCCGGTTCGCCATCGGCAGTCCAGCCGCCTGCGGCATCAGCCACGCGTGGAACCCGGCCGCCCGCGCTCTCGAGAGGAGGGCCATCACCGACGCGTCGTCGAGCTCGGAGGTCGGCAGGACGGGCCAGCTGACGTCGGGCTCGTCGTCGGTCTGCATGTACTGGTGGTGGAACGCGCGACCGGCCTCGCTGGCGAGGAAGCGCCTGCGCATCGAGTGGTTGGGCAGGTCACCGAGCAGGAGTCGGCCGCCGGGGCGAAGCATCGAGAGCGCCGCGTCCAGAAAGCCGAAGATGCTCGCTTCGACGAACACCAACTGCATGACGCTGTAGGCGATGATCGCGTCGCACCGCGCGGTCCATTCCGCCTCGACGAGGGGAAGATCCGGGAAGCGACCGGCGAGCTTGGTGACCCGGGGCGCCTCCGGCAGCTGCGCCAGGACATCCGGCCCGTCGATGAGCAGCAGCTCATGGCCGTGGTCGTGGCACAGCTTGCCGATCGCCAGCGTGAGCGGCGTGGCGCCACAGCCGATGTCGACGACCGTCGCCTGCTCGCCGCCGAGGGCGGGCAGCTTCGCGAGAATGTCGGCGAGAATCGCCCCCTCCGCGCCGGCGCGGTAGCTCTCGGGAAAGCCGCTGCGTTCGTTGGGACTGAGCGATTCGTCGCGCGCCAGCCTCTGGAAGTCGTCGAATCGCAGTCCGGCGAAACGCGCGTTCGGGCCCTGGCTCGACATGTGGAAGAGCATACGCACCGAGGCTCTTCCGGCGCGTTCGCTCAGGAACGCGGCACGACGCCCCGCCCGACTCAGCCTCCGGCCGGCCGGCGGACTTCTGTAGCGATCTTCTGGAGGCGATGCTTCGCCGCTCGGACCGGAGCCGTGAGGCGCCAGCTCGCCGATCCCTGGATCCCATCGAGCCAGGCGCGATGCCGAGCCAGATCTTCCTCGGCTTGGCGCAGCGCTGCGTCCCGTGCATCCAGCTGTTGCCGGAGCTCCTCGTTCTCAGCGGTGCGCTCTCTGAGCACGTTCACCGTCGTGCCGATGCTGTTGCCCACACGCACCAGCTGGTTTGCGAACGCGGCGTCGGCGATCCGCTCCCCATCGGACGTGCATCCGGCGGCCGCCAGCGCGTGTCGATACACGATTTTGTCGGCGGCCGTGCGCGCTTCGAGGAGCTCGAGAGTCCGCGGAGTGATCGCGAGGTCGATCCCCGGTGCGGCGGAGGCGGTGCGCCATTCGTCGGTGGTGTTCACCGTCCTGGGGGTCACGTTCACGCCGAAGAACGCCGAGAGCCCCTTCCACATCGAATCCCCGAGCTCGACAAGACCAACGAACCCGAGCGAGTCGAGCGCCTCGATCGCACGTGAGGCCACGCCGGACACGTCGCCCGGCGCGATGAACTTGTGCAGCGGAATGCGCTCATCGTCCCCGACCAGCATGCGGCAGATCAGGTTGTCGGTCTCACCGGCGACAAGTGAGCTGCTGAGGAACTCATGAAGCGGACGCCACGCAAAGTCCGCCAGAGACCACCCCTGCCACATAGGCTGCTCGGACGCCATACGCCAGTATGCGTAAAGCGAGAGCAGTCGAGCCCGCGGTTCGCGCAGTACCGTCGCCACCAGCGACGGTGCCGTGATCCGGTGCAGCAAGGGCAGAGAGAAATGGCCGATGACGACGTCATAGCCCGACAGCTCCTGCACGTCGTCGTCGTCGACGACCATGTGTGTGCGCCACTGCGGATCGATGGCGTCGGGATCCCAATCCACCATCCAAAACAGACCCTCCTGGATCTTGGGACTGGCGGCTCCGGGCGGTAGCGAGTGAGTGACGGCCTGCGCGATGCTCGATCCGGCGCACTTTGGCACGTGCAGGAAGCAACGAGGCCCTCGTGCTGGCGTCATCGTTCGCCTACCGGTCGCCCTCGGCGAATCACCAGTCCCACCCTACTGAAGCCGCGGGTTCCTCGGATCGCGGCCCTGATCTTTCAGTTCGCCTCTGCGTGCAGCCCCATCAGTTATTCCGAACACGATAGGTGCAGATTGGGCGCGAGCCCCGAGCGGCGCTCAGCCTGGCGCGTCGCCGGCAGCATCGTAGGTCGCCTTCAGCGCAGTGATGACCATCGCGGACGCGGCTCGCTCCCGCCTCTTCGACCGTGCGCGCCCGCGCCTCTTCGGCGGCGCCGGTGGGCCGGCCATCACCGGCGAGGGTCCACACTACCTCGTTGAGACTCACAACGTCGCCCGGCGGCGCGAGCTGCGGCACACGACCGCGACATTCGCCTGCAAGCCGCCGGTGACGCCGAAGCGAGGGAACTCCCGCCCCCCAGATCGAATGCCGTTCGACCCCCGGCGATCGCCGTCCTCGCCGCGCGCCATGCCGTCAGCACGTATGACGCCGCCTACGTCGGCCGGGCAGCCAGACTGGCGTGCCGGCCCCCCAAACGAACAGGCTGCTGCCCGCTCGTTCCGGAAATTTGGCTCTGCAGCTGGCCCGAGGAAGGGGGTCCCCGCCTCTCCGCTTCGCTTCGACCCGGGAACCCCCTTCCTCGACCAACACATCACAGATGTTTATGGCGAGGCCAGATGCAGAGTGGTGAGCGGGAGCGAGCGGGCAGCAGCAGCAGGCAGGCAGACGAGAACGACGAGAACACCAACGACAAGAAGGCTGGGCAGGCGCAGAAACGGGCAATGCTGGAGGCGCACGAGGGCGGCGGCGTCGGTCGAAACAGGACGTTCCATACATGTCAGGTGCCGATGACGAGAGGTTTGCGACATGCCGGTGTGGTGATCGCGTTCACGAGGTGTCAGCCCGGTTGCTCCGGCGTGGCTCAGACCTTCTGGCGCGACGATTCTCGACCTGCCCGGGACCGCGGAGCAGCCTCCGAGGCGCCCTTCGTGTTCGTCTTGGGTGGTCCCCTGGGTGGTCCTCTATAAGCGGACCACCCAGGGGACCGGGCTGCTGCCCGCGCGCTCCGGCAATTTGGCTCTGCAGCTGGCCCGAGGAAGGGGGTCCCCGTCTGTCCGCTTCGCTTCGACCCGGGGACCCCCTTCCTCGACCAACACATCACAGATGTTTATGGCGAGGCCAGATGCAGAGTGGTTGGGGGAGCGAGCGGGCAGCAGCAAGTTGATAGACGTGAACAAGAACTACGAGAGGGCTGATCGGGAAGTCGAGTACGTGGTGGAGATGGCAGGCCGCGGACTGTCGGGGCGGTGAAAGGCGGGGGGTGTCATGGGCGATGATCGTGGGGATGGCGGATGGCGGGCTCGGGCAGTAGGCGTTGGACGTGAGGCATCCGTGTGCCGGCAGGTCGTACGAAGCGTCCAGGACCGCGTCGAGGGGGTGCGTGTGATGGCGATCTCCTTCATCGCCGTTGGGTCGCTCGTTCAGGCGATCCACTCCGTGGAGGCGAGCGTCGCTCCCGCTGGGCGCTGGTCGCGATTGCCTGGCCGAATGTCGGAGTTTGCTACCGGCTGAAATGGTGATGCTCGCGGCGAGCTCGGCGTGCATCGGTGGGCGCAGAGCGCAATTTGCTCGCTCAGAACCGGCGTTGCTCGGCTTTATGACTGAGGCCGCATGGAACGACTCGACCCAGCAACCCTGACTTTGCTAAACGCGCACACGGCGGCCATGTTCGGCGGTTAGCGCTCATCGCCTAGATGGACAACGGTTATCCACGACCCCAACTGGCCCTGATCAAGCCGACGGCGTTGGCGACGCAGCTCGGTGTTTCTCGGACATGGATATACGACGCCGCGAGGGATGGGCGGATCCCATCCGTGCGGATCGGCGGCCCCGACGGGCCTTTGCGCTTCGTCCCCGAGGACATCGAGGCGTGGATCGACGCGGCTCGTGCGGCGTGGCGCCCCGGAGAGCCCGTCAGAGCGACGCTCCTCGACGCGACGCGCAACGGACGCTGAGCTCAGCCGGGGACTGCCCCCGACTCCGGCGCACCCCAAATCGCGACCTCGGTCTCCGCGGCGGCGCTCTTGAGGAAGCTCGTCTCGAGATGACCGTAGCAATGCTCGGTGGTCGTGATCGAAGCGTGGCCGAGCTGGCGCTGAACGTACATCAACGGCTTGCCGGTCGTGAGCCAGGCTGCGGCCGCGGTATGCCGCAGGCTGTGAAGCGGCATGTCGCGCAGTCCGGCGTCCTGGAGTGCAGCCTTGTGCCAGCTGCGGGTTACTGTGTTGCGATCCATGCGCTTTGGCGGCGCGCTCAGCCTCCCGCCGGCAGTCCTCGCGAATACAGGCCCGTGCTCAGCTGCCCCATCGTGCTCCTGTTGGCGAGCCTTAAGGTCCCGAAGGACTCCGCCAGCCCGTGGCCCGAAATCCACGGAGCGATAGCGGTCGCCCTTCGTCGAGCCATCGCCGTCGGGCTTTCCCGAGCGCAACACGCGGACTGCCGAGTTGTCGAAGTCGACGTCGTGCCAGGTGAGTGCGATCGCCTCGCTGATCCGCATACCGGTGGCGATCAGGAGCTCCGCGAGTGGCCGATAGATCGGCACGCATGCATCGAGGTAGCGGGGGATCTCATCGAGGCGCAGGTAGTCGCGCTCGACATGGGCGGCGGGGAGGCGTTGCACGCCGGCCGCGGGGGTCCGTGCGAGCTTTCCTTTCCGACACGCGTCGTTCAGGCAAGCCACGAGTGCAGCTAGCGCGTTGTTGATCGTCTTCGGCGCGTAGCGCCCTTCGTCCACGGAGTGTGCCAGCCAGGCTTCCACGGCCGGCGTGGACAGCTTGGTCAGCTTGATGGGTCGGAAGGTCGCCAGCCGCTTGCGTCCGTGGACCTCGTAGTCGCTGTGGGTTCCGGGCTCCAGATATGGCCGCCGGTTTCGCAGCCAGGCGTCGAAGAACTCGCCGAAGGTCTCTGTGCTGGACGTCTGTCCGCCGATCGCCGCGGAGACGACGACTCGCTCACGCTCACGCCGTGCTGCTCGTGGGCTCGCGAACCCGCGCCTGGTGGCGCTCCTACCGTCTGACTTGCGGTACTTGAAGTAGTAGCGGGTGCCCTGCCGCGTCTCATACGGATAGATGCCCTCACCGGACCTCGCTGCGTGCCGTTCTGGCGCCATTTGTTCTCAATTGTTCTCACAGATCCCGGATGGATTCAATCTCGCAGATCGGCCCAGGCACGAAAAAAGCCCCGCTACCAGGGCTTTTTTAGTGCGCCCGAATGGACTCGAACCATCACGGGGAAATCTCCCCACAAGGCCCTCAACCTTGCGCGTCTACCAATTCCGCCACGGGCGCAACGGGGGCGAGTATAGCCCGGGCGCCGCGCCAGACACCGCAGGCCGGGTGGGGCGTGGGCTTGCATCCGTCCATCGCCGGCGCTACAGTGCGAACACATGTTCGTTGCCGGGCACATCTCATCCGAACCGGGGGTCAAGCAGCCATGGACCTGACAAAGCGTCAGCAGGAGATCTTTGACTTCATCCGCAGGTACTCGGCGAAGTACGGCTATCCGCCCACCGTGCGCGACATCGGCAAGGCCGTCGGGCTGGCCTCATCCTCGACGGTGCACGCTCACCTGGCGAACCTGGAGAAGATTGGCATGCTGCGGCGCGACCCCTCCAAGCCGCGTGCGATCGAGCTGCTCGACCGCGCGGTCGGGAGCGCAGTGGAGAGCGTGCGCGGGATAGTCCGGGGCGAGGGTCTGCCGCTGCTCGGCTCGGTGGCCGCTGGGCAGCCTATGCTCGCCGAGGAGAACATCGAGGACTACATCTCGGTCCCCGAGCTCGCGGGCGGGGGGGAGGGCGAGTATCTGCTGCGGATCCGCGGCGACTCGATGAAGGACGCCGGAATACTCGAGGGAGATTTCGTTGTTGTTCGCTCCCAGGACACCGCGCGCGATGGTGATGTCGTGGTGGCGCTGCTCGGAGAGGAGGCAACGGTCAAGCGCTTCTTCCGCGAAGAGGACCACATCCGCCTGCAGCCCGAGAACGAGGCGATGGAGCCGATCCGCAGCAGGGAGGTCAAGGTGCTCGGGCGAGTGGTCGGCCTGCTTAGAAGCGTCTGAGCGGGATTGGCTGTACTGACGCGCGGGGTCGTGGCGAAACTGTTTCGTGCCGGCCTTCACAGAGGATCGCCCACGCGGTAAGTTGGTGGGGCAGGTCAGGCAGCCGCGGGGGCGCAAGCCCTCGAGGAAAGTCCGGACATCAAAGGGCGAGGTGGTCGAGATATCGACCCGGGGAAACCCGCGGGAAAGTGCCACAGAAACAAACCGCCGACGCCCGCCGTCCCACGTGAACGGCGGGCGGGCAAGGGTGAAATGGTGCGGTAAGAGCGCACCAGCGTCGCGGTGACGCGGCGGCTGGGCAAACCCCACTCGATGCAAAGTCAAACGGGACCGTTCGCAGGTTGCCCGCCAAGGTCCAGGTAGACCGCTCAGATGGATGGCTGCTCAACGACAGAATCCGGCTTATCGACCTGCTAAGGAAAAGCCCCGCTCCGGCGGGGCTTTTCTATATGTGCAGTCGCTGGAGACTCGTCACGTTAGGAATGCCACAGAGGGCCGGGGGCGATTTCAATGGAATCGCTCGACTCGGGCGCCCGGAGAAACACTCCGGCGACGATCCGTGCCGCACCGCGATTTCTAGCAGGCTTCCCGGACCGCCGCACCGCTCACTCGAAGGAGAGCTGACCCGGATGGACGCGCTCAGGTTGCCCGGACGAAGCGCCCGGGGGAGGGGGAGGTGCTGACGTGCGCTTCTCGCCAGGGCCCTCGGCGATGCTCTGCGCCGCAGCGTGCAGCTCCTCGCTGGCAACGTGCGCATATCGGGCCACGGTCGAGAGGTCGGCGTGGCCGAGGTACTCGGCCACCAGACGCGTGTCGCCGGTCGCCTGGCGCAGCCACGTCGCGGCGGTGTGGCGCAGCGTGTGCGCGGTCACGTGCTTTGAGATCCCGGCCCCGTCGCTCGCGCGGCGGATGATGCCCGCGAGGATCGTCGGCTGAAGCCGACCGCCCCCAAGGCCGCAGAACACCGGGTCCGAGGGCCCGGGTTCCCGCGTCGCCCGCGAGCGCTCAAGCGCCGCGGCGAGCTCGCCCGGCAGCGGCTGGCGGCGAGGCTTGCCGCCCTTGCCGCGGCGCACCAGCAGCGACGGGCGCTCGCCGTCCAGCGTCACGTCGCTCCAGTCGAGCGCGATCAGCTCTGAGCGGCGCAGGCCGGTCATCGCCAGCGTCAAGAGGACGAGCCCGTCGCGCTCGGCGATGCCCGGGTGTGCCCGCTTTGGATTCGCCGCGGCGTGCAGCATCCGTGCGAACTCCTCACGCGTCAGCCACTCGGCCTCCTGCCTGGGCTTCGGCGGTGCCTGCAGCTCGCTGAACGGGTCCGGGAGACCGTTGCGCTGGCTCACCCACGCCATGAAGCGCCGCAACAGCAGGAACCGCCGGTGATAGGTCGCCGGGGCGGGCTCGCAGCGCGTTCGGTAGTCATCGAGATAGTCGACGATCGCCTGCTCCTCGAACAGCTCGCCAGTGCGCTGGGTCTGCGCGGCCCAGCTGAGCAGATCGTCGATCGCGTAGCGGTAGGCGCTGAGCGAGCTGGCGCTTCGCTCCGCGCTGCGCAGTCGCCTCAGCCAGGCGTCGCGATCACGCGTGAGCAGACGCGCCGATCGTGTGGTGCTCCTGGCACGCACTCCCATCTCAGCCAGCGAGCCCGCGAGGATCTCAAGCGCCGGGCGATCCTCCCCGGTCTCCCGCGCAACCGCGAGCGCCGCCTGCATGGCGCCGAGCGCCACGCGGTCCGCCGGGCTGGACGCCGCCACAGCCAGATCGGACTCAGACATGGGCAGTTCGACGACTGCGCGGGGCAACCCGGGTGCGAGACGGAAGGTCTCCTGAGTCTGCGGCATCGGTGTTTATGACCCCGAACCGCTCAAACCGGCCATCGAATGTCTCCCCGCACTCAACACCGCTCAGCGGCCACACCGTTCGGCGAACCTCTCCCCCCGGGCCAACCCACCTGCGCGTTCCTTAGATCTCGCCGCCGACTGGGATCGGTCGATTTAGCTCGGGCGCAATCCGCTCGACGAAGAACCTCACCAAGGGGCGACGCTCGAGCACCGTCTCCCGTTGCTCGCCGGCCTCGATGAACTCATCGACGAGCATCGCTGCCAACGCCTCTGCCAGCTCGAGTTTGTCGAGATGGAGGCGTCCCTCCGTCTTCTGCCCAACGAGGGTAATCAGGCTGTCGGCGATCCCCGGCTTGCCGTTGCGCGAGGATCGCTCGCGGCGATCGGCATGATCAGCCTGCAGCTCGTCCTCGGTGAGCTCGAAGCTGACTGGCTCTCTATTTGCCGAGGGGTTCTCGGCGATCTGTTTCGCAAGCGCGATCAGCTCCCCGGGCGTCGCGTTCTGCCCCTCGAGGCTGTCATCGAAGAGCAGCACGTCCGCTTGATCGATTTCACCTTTCGCCACGGCGGTCCGTAAGTAACGCGCCATCTCGCCCTCGTTGTCAACAATCACCACCGCTCGTCGGGCGTAGTCCGCGAACGAGCGTAACAACGGGCCAACACGCTTCGCGGAACCCGAGCCTCCGAGGTCGAAGAACTCCAATTCGCTAGCCGCCTGACCGTCAAGGAGACCTTCCGTGAGTCGCTGAACCACAATTTCCTCGCTGACGCCCTCGCCGACCACGTGAACCCCTGCGGGGAAGAGCTCCGCGTCCTGCAGCTGTCTCTTGAGCTCCTCGCGCCCCCACCCGGCAGCAGGTCCCCGGTCATACAGCGCGAACCGCTCGAGCTGACGTCCGTCCATCGGCCATGACTCGGGACGGGCCGGTCCCTTTCCAAGCTCTGCCAGAAAGCTCCTGAGAAGCTCCGCCGCATCGAAGTTGTCCTGTGCCCGGCGTGCTTCTCCACGCCAACGCTTGTGAAACGCGCGTGGCCGTGCGCGCCGGAGCATCGTCAATCCATCGTTCGGATCGCGAGCTAGCCCACGTTCGACGAAAAACTCATAGAGCGTCCTGACGTCCTCCGCGGACGAAGCCGTGCGCTCGAGCAACATCTCGGCCGTCTGCAGCGCCCACTCGCGGCCCGCGAAGATCCATCCCTCCGGCACTCCGAGGATCGACTCGCGGCCGGTGAGTCCAGGCAGATACCGGTTCTGTAGAGCGACTAGCAGCTTGATCGCAGGGCCCCACGCCTCATCGAGTGTCTGCAGCGCGTTCCTCTGGGCCTCGAGAAGCCCACGAACCTGCTCGAGCTGGGCCTCTCTCGCCGAGCTATCTGAGACGAGCAACTCGACTCCCAGCTCCACGCCGGTCCCACGGATCACGTCGTCCACGTAGAGGAGCTGCCAGGGAGAGAACAGCGCCGTGACCGTCTCAAAGCCCTGCTGCTCCCAGGAGTACTCCTTCCATTCCTCGGGTCCTTGCTCCTCGCGAAAACGGACATCGTCTGGCGGCACAGCCGGTACTTCGAAGCCGGACCAGTAGCCGGCGGAGAAAGCGACGGGGGAGAACGCGCCGATGAGGTCGAGATGTTCGAGTGTTTCCGACCCCATGCCGAGCTGCAACCCCCGCTCCTCGGCGGCCGAGCGAAAGCGGTCAGCTTCGACGAGCTCGCGCTGGCCGAACGCCCCGCCGGAGTACAGGTCTCGCCACGACAGAGCAAGAGCGGGGATTGGCGGGTGGCGCACAGCGAATAATCTCATCCGTACAGACTGGCAGCTCGGCGCGTCTCCGCCGAACTGAAGTCCAGCCGATGGTGCGATTGTGGGCTAGCCTGCAGAGAAGATGGTCCACGAGGACGCACACAGAGGGCCGAGAACGCCAACCGAAGAGGCGCGACTTGCCAGGGCGCGAGCGCTTGGGATGGAGGAGGAACTACGCGCGCTGGAGGCTGACCCTCCGTTGTGCGCGAGCTGTGAGGCTCCGGCGCCGTCGCCGATCTCGGACGAGTTCGGCAGGTGGACGCGTCGGGAGTTCACGCTGCCCGACGAGGTATCGGTGGAGCTGACGCTCTGCCCAGCGTGTAGCGCGCCTTCGACTGAGGCGCGCGTCATTGTCGACCCGGTCGCCGGAGAAGCGCTTAGGGCCGCGGGATGCACCTGCGACCCTCTCGTCACAATCGACGGAGGCGAGCTCGCGACGGGGCACGACGATGGATGCACGATGCTTCGACGCGAGCGCGGAATCTGAGTCGTCGAGGTCGTCGTCGGGCCGCCGTCAGATGGGAGCTCCGGGGTCCAAGACGGTGACGGTCCGGTCGACTGTGAACATGCCGCCGTACAGGCTCTTCGAGGCAAGCTTGATCCGCAGACGGTAGGTGCCCGGCGCTTGGAATCTCATGGCGTAGTGGATGATGGTCCAGCCGGGGTCGACTTCGAGCCGCTCGAACCAGAAAGTGAGCAGCTGGCCGGGCTGGTCCTTCTCTTCGGTGTCTGGCATCCGCTGCGCGTTGCGATGCTGGGTCACCCCGTCGTGGTTGGAGGGCTCGATCTGTGTCGGAGCGGGGATGAGGACGTTCAGGCGGGGTCGCTCGAGCTCGCTGTCGCTCTGGTTCTTGATTCCAATACGGAAGATCGAGGTGCCACCCGCGGACGTGGTGAGGTTCTCGCCTTCGTCGCCGAACGTCACCCTCACCTGCATCTGTGGAGCGCCGATTTTCGGCAGGCAATTGAGCCACGGGAGCTTGGGCGCCAGCGTTCCGAGGATCACCAGGCCTGCGAGCGCCAGGAGGACCGGCTCTATGAAGAAAGGGCCTCCGGGCGCGAGGGCGATCACCACGAGGATCGTCCCGATGCCTATGCCGATCGTTGCTCGGTTGGCGCTCACGGGATACATCATTGCGGGACCTGGCGTACGCTGCTCCCGTGAACAGCCCGCCCCGCGATCGAGACGATTGCGAGCCATGACCCGCCGCGACCACAGCGAGATTCTCGCCGAGCTCGTCGCCGCCGACGAGGCCACGGAGACCTCCGAGGCGTTCGTCCTTACCTACACGGCCCTTGGTCCGGTCATCGTCGGTCACCCGAGATGGCCACAGGAGCAGAACGCCCCGACGACCGTCGAAGTCGACGAACTCGAGGAACTCGGCTGGGTGAAAATCGCCAAAGTCAACGGGAGCGGCCGGGTGTTCGCGTTGACGATCGACGGTCGCAACACAGCCAAGGCTCACGCGAGGCAGAGAGCCGCCGCTGACATCGGCACGGTGTCACTGGACTGGCGAGTTGTCACGCCTGTGCTTGACGCCGTCTACGCGGCCTACGTGGCCGCCGGTGCGCCGGAGCATGGGGTCGAGAGCGCGGTTGTCCTGCTCGAGATCGGGAGCCCCAAGGGCGGCCGTGCGGCCTTACGCGAGCTCGTGCGGGGTGGCTATCTCGAGGCCCTCACCGAGGTCGAACAGTCGGATATCCCGCTCTCGGTACGCCCGACAACGTTCACCCTGCATCTGCTCGCCGGCTGGCCGCGCGGGACCGCCGACGCCGCACTCGGCGAACTCGTGGCAGCGCTCGACGATGCGATCGCCAGGACGCCAATGGGCGACGAGCGCTCGAAGCTCGAAAATGTGCGCGACGGACTGGCCGGCGTCGCGCGCGACACGGCGCTCGCTTACTTCGACAAGAAGGTCCGTGGGTAGGCCCGCGCGGTGATCTCTCCGAGCAATTCGACCCACTCCCTGAACGACTCGCTCATTACCGGTCGTCCTGGAGCAGCTCGTTGACGAGGACGCGCTTCGATCGGAAGGTCTTGCCGTCGGAGGTGCTGATTCGAGCCCGCGTCCTATGGCACGGATCGCCCTTTCCGAGCGTGTGAGGTGGCTGGTAGAGCGTGATCGAGTCGTGCGGGGGTATCTCCCACGGCCCGGGGGTGCCGTAGGGGAGAGGGTTAGGAAAGAAGAATGCCAAGCCTCCCTTCTCGATGGGTTCCATGCCGAGGTGCGTGATCTTCACGACGTGACCGCTGTGGTTGATGAGGTCGAAGATCACCGCCGGTTCACTCGGTTTACCTGGACCGATCAGCGACATGCGTCGGAGGTTCACCTCTACGCGTGTGCCCCACGTGCGCCACTCCCGGACAAGCTGAACCGCTAGGCCAGCGGTCGCTATCAAGGCCGCATATCCGGCGATGACGTCCGTCGCACCTAACCCGATAGGCACCCTCATTGGACAAGCCTAACTGGGCGTGCGGGTGTCGGAACCGGGGCCAGAACGCGACCGGGGCTGCGCCTACGCTGTACGCATGGCTACTGCGGCGCTTTCACGAGCTGATGCTTGGCGGGGCCGCCGTCAGCGATCCGCGACGGGTCGCCGGCGGCAACCGCTGCGCCCCGCGGCGCCAGCGGCGCGGCCGACGTCGTTCTAGGCCATGACGGAGGACGACGAGCAGCGCCCGAGGGCGAGAGGTCACTTCATCGAGCCAGACGAGGTCACGCTGCCGCTGCTGATCGCGCTCGGGCACCTCGTCCTTGGCGCCGCTGGGCTCGAGAAGACGCTGCACCTCGAACTCGCACGTGTGCACCTCGAACGAGCGCAGGCGAGCGGCGACCCGGAGGGTTACAACCTCCAGAGAGATCTCGCCAAGGTCGAACGGCTGACCGGTGGCCAGGCCCGCGAAGAGCTCGCCCGCCTGCTCGATCTCCCGCCAGAGCTGGACGCGCGAATCGCCTCCGCGGTGGAGCGCCGCAACGCGCTGTTGCATCGTCCGCTGGAGGACGTCGGGCTCGTCAGGGCCGTCGGCACGGGCGAGGGCCTCGACGAGGTGGTCGAGCGAGTGAAACGCATCGCGGCGGACTGCGCGGAGCTCGCGGTCGAGCTTGAGCGGTTCGCGGGCGACAAGCTCGAGGGGCTTCTAGGGAAGTCCCGCGCGGAGCTGGCGACCTTCGCCCGCGGGATGGATCCGAGCAAGTTCGCCGACCCCCACACGCGGGCGCAGCTCGAAGCGTTGCAGGCGGCCGGACACTTGCCGGCGCCGCCCTTCGAGCTCGAGCCGGGCGAGTAGCTGACCTACCGTCGGCGGGTTGGCGGGGCGCCTGCGGGTGACGCCTGATACTGGGGACACTGTGCGTGTGCACCTACTGACCCGAGACATAGAAAGCCGGCGTTAGCAGGGGTTCTCGTTAGAGGCGAAGACCGGAATCGAACCCGTGTGGACGGCTTTGCAGAGCGCCCGAAACTCCGGTGCTCGGCTTATCCACTCGGTTGTCAGGGGCGTCCAGTGCTCTCAGGTGACCTCGCAAGACACTCAGTCTGGGAGAGTTTTGGGAGAGCGCGCATTGGGCAGAGGTGCGTGCTGAGCGTCGCGGCGGATCGAGCTCGGCACGCGGATGGACTCCGTGTGAGGCGTCCGTTTTTCTGTGTAGGCGGTTTTGGTTGTTAGTCGGGTAGCCGGCTGCCGCCCGGTACCTGGCCAGGGGCTGGCTGGTCGCGGCGACGGCCGCCTGGAGTACGGCGAGTGGGAGTCCGACGGAGCAAGACGCAAGGACTACAGCGTGATCGGGACTGTCGAGTTCCTGACCGCGCCCCGTCCGGTCGAGGAGGCGGAGCCCGAGCCGGCGAAGCCTGCCCGCAGGCAGCGCGGGCCGGTCGCGGTTTAGGGGCATCGACGCGAGCCGGCATCCTCCGGTGCGGGCTCGATGCGTCTCGGACCCCGAGCGTGAGCGTCGATTGGTCCGCTCTACTGCTCCCCTGGATCTGAACCGGTGCGGGGTTCGTGTGATCTAACCTTCGACAGCCGCTGTCAGCTTGCTTGCCTTTTATGGGATGCGGTCGCTTCGCTCTGCAGTCTCCCGAGAGCAGGGCCTCCACGGTGCGGTCGGCGGCGCTGGGCTGGGTCAGTTCAGCTGCTCGTGGTGCTTCCATAGCCAGTGCACCGTCTCGGTGAGGGCGTCATGCGGGTCTGGGGTGTTGACGCGGAGGGTCTCGCGTAGGCGTTGGTCGGAGCACAGGACGGGGTGCGCGGTCTGCCAGGGGTGATCGGTCTCGCTGAACGTGACTCGGGTGGGCTCCCACTCCCAGTCGAGGATCGCTGCGATCTGGGCTGCGAGTGCGGCGTAGCTCCAGTTGTAGGGGTCGACGACGTTGCATGCCCAGAAGCCGTCTGGCGCGTGCTCGAGGGATGCCGCGACAGACGCGCCGACTCGCTCGACGGCGACGCGATGCCAGTGCTGTGCTCCGCCATCGGGCAGCTCCAGCCGTCGCTCGCCGCGAGCGATGCGCTGCACGAGATAGGACTCGCGTGCGTCGGCGTGAGGGCCGTAGATGGCGCCGGGTCGCAGAACGGTCAGCTGCTGCACCTCGCGGAGGGCGGCCTCCATGGCTGTGTTGTCGTGTCCGGATCTCGCGCCGGGGTAGGGGCCGTGGCGTAGGGGGGCGCTCTCGTTGAGCGGGAGGGCCTGTCGTGGGAGGGCGAGGGTGGCGCTGCCGTCGCCGAGGCCTGCGTCCACGCAGTACTGGTAGACGTCGATGGAGCTGATCGCAACGATCTGCCCGGCGCCTGCACGCGACGCGCACGACACCAGCCCCGTGGCCTTCTGCGCGGTCGCGCCCCCGGCGAACGTGTCGATGATTGCCTCTGGATGCCATCGCTCGACCGCGCCGCCGGCTGAAAGCAGCTCCTGGCGGGTGCCGTGAAGATGCTCCAGATCGGAGAGCGAGGGATGCTCGTGCTCGCCACTGTGCGCTACCGCCACTTCGTGTCCTGCAGTGCGCAGGTGCCGTACGGCGGGCGGACCCACGAACCGCGTGCCCCCGACGAACACCACCCGCATCAGCCGTGGACCGTACTCACGCGTGGCTCATGCCGTTATGGTCGGCGTGTTCGGTGTGAGCCTGAGGCCGTCGGCAGTGATGATCGCCAGCATCTTGGTCTCGGGTTGCTCGGCGACCTCGGGCAGAATGCTCGTGGAGCAGATCAGGACGCGTGCCGGGGTGCCTGACTGGTTTGTGATCTGGTGGGTGCCGTTGGGTCCCGGCAGGAAAGCCACGATCTCACCAGGCTCAAGGGTCCGCTCGCTGTCTGGGCCGGTGCGGAGCGTTGGCGTGCCTGAGAGCACGAACAGCAGCTCCTCGTTTGCGTGGTGAAAGTGAAGCGGCGAGACGAGAGCGCCAGGGTCCATCTCATATAGCGTTGCCCGGAGCGACCGGGCGCCGGCATGCTGTCCGACCCGAACCGCGCGGAGCACCGTGCCGGCACCGGCGTCGACCTCGGCGTCCCAGTCGGGCTCCAACAGGTTCATGCGGTCACGATATCACGTGATATCGTGGGGATATGCGTTCCGAGGTGAGTCCCTTGTTCGTTCGGCTTCCCGCCGCGCAGGCCCAGCAGCTCGACGTGGCGGTCGCGGCTTCTGGCAAGACCAAGCGACAGCTCGTAAGCGAAGCGGTGCGCGAGCACCTGACCGATGACGGCCTGGTCGTGGGTCACGCCTCGATCCAGGAGACAGGCGACGAGGTCATGACGGTCGGGGAAGCTGCCGTCCTGCTCAAGCTTGACGAGTCGACGGTCCTGGCGGCGGCTGAGAGCCTTGATCTGCCGGGCCGACAGATTGCCGGCCATTGGCGCTTCTCGCGCCGCGCGGTGCTCGACTGGCTCTCAGGCGACAGACGCGAGGAGCCTTCAAGCGAGACGTCGGGAAGCGTCTAGAGGCAAGCCCGGCGCCGGTCGCCGCCGAGGCCCGCAGACGCGTCCACAGGCCGCCGTGTCGGTTGCCCAGGGCCTGGGATCTGGGCGCGCGCTTGGACGTGCAGGAGTTGATCCGCACTGACCAGGCCCGGGCCGCGGTGCACGCTGAGGGCCGCGTTCATCAGCCTCGCCAAAGAACAACCGCTTCCCCAGAGCCGCATCCGCGTTCGCGCGCTGCTCACGCTGCCCCGGCGCCTCTTCCACCGAGCGCTCCGTCGCTCTTCAGAACGTCGCGCCCGAGGACCCGCGTCGCCTCGCGTCCTCGCCCTACCGCCCCGCGTCGCCTCGCTCCGCAACAGAAACCCACACCAGATGCACGGCCCTCCGGGTGCAGTGCGATTGCTTGGCCGGTTCGAGCGTCTCGGGGTCTTTACATCATGTGATGAGTGCATCCAGCATCGGTGCCGGACGGGGTGGCGGCTATGCGCGCTACCTGGAGGGCAAGACGATCGCCCCGGAGCAGGGCGACTACTACCTGACGCCCGACGGCGAGCTGACCGAGGCCCCCGGCCGCTGGCTGTCCGATCCCGAGACCCTCGCGCGTCTCGGGATCGACCCGGACGCCCCGGTGGACGGTGCGCAGTTCATCGCGTTGATGGAGGGCCGCGACCCGGGCAACGGCGCTTGGCTGCGTCCGCCGGGCGCGGACGGCAGTCGGGGTGGCGGGATCGACGTGACGTTCAGTGCCCCCAAGTCGGTGTCGGTGGTGTGGGCGCTGGGGGATCCGTGGCAGCGCGAGCAGATCGAGGAAGCGCACGCCAACGCCGTGGAGCGGTCGATGGAATACCTGAAGGAGCGGGTGCCCCTGGTCCGTCGCCGCTACAGCGGACAGGTGGTGGAAGAGCACGCAAAGGACGTGCTCGCGACGGCCTACCGCCACACGACGGCCAGGGGAGTAAGCGGTGCTGAGGCGCCGGACCCGCAGCTGCACACGCATGTCGTGATCAGTGGCGCGGTCCGCGAGGACGACCGCATCGTCGCGGTCGCCTCCCGTCCAGTGTTCCGGGGCCTCCGGGAGGTGGGTGCGTTCTACCGTTCGGCGCTCGCGCAGGAGCTGGCAGAGGAGGGCTATCCGATCGAGCAGGGGACGGGGAAGGACGGCAAGTACTTCGAGATAGCCGGGGTGCCCGCGGAACTCCGCAACGCGTTCTCAAAGCGCCACCGCGAGATCGCGCATGCAGCGGAGCGCTTCCGCGCCAAGCACGGCCGCGCTCCCGAACGC
This sequence comes from Solirubrobacteraceae bacterium, assembly GCA_049512215.1. Taxonomy (GTDB): domain Bacteria; phylum Actinomycetota; class Thermoleophilia; order Solirubrobacterales; family Solirubrobacteraceae; genus Palsa-744. The sequence continues at coordinate 6,252 of JBEKXJ010000037.1, read as the reverse complement.
GGAGAGATCCGCGACATCGCGCTCGAGAACCGCCGCGCGAAGGACCTCACGACCCGCGGCGACCTGCAGCGCGTGTGGGCGCGAACAGGGGAGAGCCACGGGTTCGGTGCGGATGAGGCGGTGCATCTGATCGGCGCCCCACAGCCCATGCCGCCTGAGCGGGGGATCGAGGAGCGCATCGAAGCGACCCTGACCGAGCGCACTGCGATGTTCGACGCGGGGCTGCTTCGCGCGGTCGCATTGGAGCAGTCAGCGGGGGAGCTTGGTCCTGAGGAGGCGATCGGGCTGACGGGTGAGATGGTTGGCGAGCGTCGCATCCTCACTCTGGAGGGCGGACGCATGACGACCCTGGCGATCCGGGCGCAAGAGCAGGCAATCGAGCGCCGCGCCAAGCAGTTGAGCGAGCCGTCAAGCCGTGACGTCGGCGAGCCTGCCAGAGAGGACGCGGGCCGGGAGGTCGCGGAGTCCATAGGCGCACAACTGTCTGTGGAGCAGGAGCACGCGCTTCGCGCGGTGACCGGCCCGGAGCGCATCGCGGTGATCATCGGCCCAGCCGGCACCGGGAAGGGTGTAGTGATCGACGCGGCAGCACGCGCGGAGCAGATCGCGGGGCGGGAGGTGTTCGGCGTCGCCGTGTCGGGGTCCACAGCCGAGCGGCTCGGGATCGCCAGCCCCGCTCTTGAGGGGTCCACTCTGACCTTGGATGCCCTGGTCGTTCGGGCGAACAACGGCAGGCTCCCGGTCGGGCCCGAGACGACCGTGATCTTGGATGAGGCGGGGATGGTCGACCACAAGCGGATGGACGCCCTCACCGAGCTGATCGAGCGCTCAGGGGCGAAGCTGGTCGCCGTCGGTGACGGCAAGCAGCTCCCGTCGATCGGTCCGGGTGGCATGTTCGAGCGGATCGCTCACAGCGTGCCTACCGCGGAGCTCGGCGAGGTTCGCCGGACCAACGACCCCGAGGAGCGCAAAGCGTGGGCGGCGCTGCGCAATGGGGAACCGGAGCGTGCGATGGCGCACTACAAGTCCCGCAGCCAGCTGTTCCTGTCCGACACGCGCGAAAAGGCGGGGGAGGCCGCGGTCAAACGCTGGGCCGAGCTGACCGAGACAAGGGAACTCCGCGAGGTCGCGTTGATCACCGACGCCTCGAACGTCGAGGTCGACCGGCTCAACGCCCGTGCACAGCATCTGCGCGCCGAGCGAGGCGAACTCGGACAGGCCGAGGTGCAGCTGCCACACAAGCACTACGGGCTACGCGAGGGCGACCGGATCGTCTTCACCGCCCAGCACCACCAGCCGGGGCAGCCGCGGGTCGAGAACGGCTCCCGCGGCCAGGTCACCAGCATCGACCTTGACCGGCGCGTGACCGTCGCGCTCGACACGTCAGAGCGCCAGGTGAGCATCGCCGGCGAGGACCTCGAGTCACTTCGCCTGGGATACGCCCAGCACATCCACGGCCAGCAGGGTGCCACCGTCGACCGCACCGTCGTCGTCACCGGTGGCTGGCAGACCAGCAGAGAAACCTCGTACGTTGAGGCCAGCCGCGCCCGCCACGGAACCGAGTGGTTCGTAAGCCGCGACGAGCTCGACCTTGCAGGACAGGACGAGCGCCTCGTCGACAGGCTCTCGGAGAAGATGCGGACAAGCCGCGCGCAGACACCCTCCCTCGTGCATCGAGAGCAACCGGATCTCGGATGGGGGCTCGGCTACGAGCACACCCTGTACCGCGACCGCAGCATCGTGCCGGACCTCGCCCGGTTACTCACACCGAAACCCGAGCGCGACCAGGCACGCGGTCCCGAACGATGAGCCGCAAGATCCAGATCGTCCTGCCGGAGCCGGTGGCGCTCCAACTGCAAGAGCTCGCCGACAGCCGCGGTGAACCGCTCGCCACGTTCGCCCGCCAGCTCGTGCGCGACGGCATCGCGCACGCCGCCAAGGAGGGCAGGGTCAGAGCGCCCGCGGCGTCCGCGAGCAATCCGAGCTCAAGGGGCGTCCGCCCGCGGTGGCTTGAGCCCTACGGTGGCGACTCTGGCTGGCGGCGGGAGATGTGGGGAGCTGTGGTGGCGCTTCACGGCCGTTACCCTCGCCACCTCGAACACCTCCACACCGGTTGGTGGAACGACGAGTCACAGGCCGAGACGCTCTACGCGCTGGCCGTCTGGAGAGCCGATATCGACGATGCCGGCCAGGACCCCCGCGAAGAGCTCGCGTTCCACCATCAGCTCGACGCGTACGCTCAGAAGCTTCGCCAGCAGGGGGGCGGCGTAGAAAGGACCTGGCAGCCCGGCCCGGCCCCCCCGGAGTGGGACCTGCCGTAAACGATGTGACTAAGAGCCGGCTTCAGAAGGGTCGCGTGGGGTGGGCGGCGAATCCTGGGCTGGGTGGCATAACCCCGAAGGTGGAGGTGCCAGGTGCGCTCCGGCAGGGTCAGATCGGTGTTTAGAGTCCCAATGGCAAGAGGTTCGCTGATTGGGGTCGTCGCTTGGCTGGCAGCGATTGGCGTTGCGTCCTCGTCCGCGAGCGGCGCCAGCTTCTCGCGTCCGGTGCAGCTACCGGGACTGCTTGAAGGGTGGAACTTCGTGATCGCGCCAGACGGCGAAGCCGTCGCTGTCCGCGGCTCCGAACACGGAGCGCTCGTGTATCCGCTCGGAACCTCTACAACGCTCGGCCCACCGGTGCCTGTGACGGTGGTGGGGGGCTATGGCCTTTCCCTCAGCGATGGCGTTCTCGATGACCGACACCGCCTTGCGCTGGCATTCACCTACTTCGACCACACGGACGAGCCTTCCGGGGAACCCCACGGCGGCGCGGGTTGCTGCGATCGGGTCGCTATCGCGAGCTGGCGCCTCGGCGAAGCGGTCCCCCCCGCCCAGACCTTGACCCCGAAGCTCACTGGGGTCGCCCACGCATACCAGGAACCGAGCAGACCCGAGATCGTCCTCGGCCCGACCAGCCTCACGGCGCTATGGACTCTCGGCGCCAGCGAATTCGAAGAATCCTACGAAGGCGGAGGGCCGGTCCGGCTGCGGGAGGCGTTCGGCCCGTTCGGAGGCCCCTACGACACGCAGACGCTGATGAGCGCTCCCGGTGGCATCTGGGACTACGCCCTCACCACGACAAGCGACGGACGGCCGCTCGCCAGCTGGGTCGACGACGGCAACGAGCTCCGCACCGTCGCCGGTCTGCGAACCGGCGCGCTACACCACTCCCACAGGGCGCAACCTCTGCACGGGCTCGCCAACGCATCCTCCGTCGCCAAGGAATCCTCGTACGGGTTCACGACGAACAACCTCGGCGAGACGCTCTTCGCGTTTCAGACCCCGGCACCGCACGGCGAGAGCCGGCTTCTGGCAGTCACCAGCCGAGATGGGAGCCCCTTCAGCAGGCCGCGGCTCATCGACACGATCCCGCCGGAAATCCCCACCGGGAAGGTGCTGCTCGGCCCGGAAGGCGCGTTACTCGCCTCCTGGGATCACTGGACCAGGGAATCCCGCAACGGCAACCAAGAAGACGTCAGCCGCTTCGCTGTCGGTGGCCTGTCGGGTCCGTTCGGGCCCAGCGTCAGGGTCCCAGCTTTCCCTGGCGAACCGGTCGGGTTCGTCGGCGGCAAGAGCGAGGCGGTCGTCATATACCGCCGCGACGTGAAGAGGGGCTTCTTGCTCGATGCCGTACTCGCTCACCGCGGCCATCCATTCGGTAAGCCGCACCTCCTCGATCCAGGGCTGTTCAACTGCGGGATTCAGTACGGCGGCGACAGCCTTTTCGAACCGATCGAATCCGGCCCCGACGGCAACGCGATCCTCCTGATCACCTGCGAAGACAAGCGCCAGTACATGATCCGATACACGCCATAGAACCGATCCGGCGCGCTTCGTGTGCCATCACTTGACGATGACCGAGGGTGCGTCCTCTGCCTCGGCCGCGGGAATGAGGAGGTATTGGACGACAAAGCCGAGGCTCTCCGCATAGCGGTCGACGGTTGACATCTTCGCGTCCACGGCCGTGCTCTCAAGACGCGCGATGAACGACTGCGATGTGTCCATCGCCGCTGCGATGGCGGTCTGTGTCCGCTGCTGCTCCTCGCGCTGGCCGGCGAGTGTGCGCAGCAGCTCGCGGCGCCGGCGCGCTGCATCCAGCAGCCGAGGGAACTCGGGGTTGCGCGCTGTGCGCTTGTCGATCATCTGGTCAAGGAAGTCTTGTGTGGGCATCGGCCTCGCCTCCTGTCTTGATTCGCGGATATCTTGCATGGTATCTCTTATCGGAGATAGCAGCAACGTGATCGCCGGTCAGGAGGACCGACCGTGACGGGCGGCGCGCTTCTCATCTCCGCGGCGCCGCCAGTCAGCGAGGCGTCGCTTCGCCAGAGCGATCGTGGCCGGCGGGGTCTTCTGCGTCTTCTTGTTGAGCCCCTCGAGCGCGAGCAGGATCTGGCCACGACTGCCTTCCGGCGCGAACAGGATGCGGTAGATAACCCGGTCGCCGTCGACCCTGACCTCCCAGACCTCGCCATCGAGATGTCGCGCGGCCTGGAGTCCACGATCGCGGACGTCCTGCATCCCCGCGAACACCGCCGCCGCGTCGCCATCGGAGAGACCGTCGATGAACTTTTCGACGGGACTGCGACCCGCTGGGGTCTTGTAATCGCGCCAGCGTCGGCGCACCGGACGCGCCCCGACGGCTTTGGTGTTCTTGCGCGAGCGTCTCGGCGCGGCCATCGAGCGAGCCTATGCGCCGCCGTGGACCGCCCGGTCGGGCATGCCTGATTGCCGGTCCCCGGAACCCGAGCCTGTCGCTGCCTGCGCCCAGGAGAGCCGCTTGATCGCACCGTGCAGCTGATGGGCGTTTACGCGCGTGTAGCGCTGCGTGGAGTCCAGGTGCTTGTGTCCGAGCAGCTCCTGGATCTGGCGCAGGTTCGCGCCCGCGCTAAGCAGCTCGGTCGCGAACACGTGGCGCAGAGTGTGCGGGGTGACGTGCTTGCGCCGAGAGACACCCGCGGCGTCGGTGTAGCGACGGAACGTCAGGGCCATGATCGTGGGGGAGAGACGTTTGCCGTGAACGCCGACGAACAGCGCGGGGTCCCCTTCCGCATCGCGCGTTGCGGCGTACTCCACAAACAGCGGAACCAGGCCCGGGTGGATCGGCACCACCCGTTGCCGTCCGCCCTTGGCGTTGCGCACACGGATCAGCCGGCGATCCAGGTCCACGTCGTCCCAGTCCAGGCCGAGCAGCTCCGAGCGGCGTAGCCCGCCGTAAGCGAACAGCGCGAGCAGCAGACGGTCACGCTGCACCTTGCCGGCATGGACCCGCGTCCAGACACCCTCGCGGGCGGGAACATCCAGGAGTCGCGACAGCTCCTTGCGGTCGAGCACGTCCGGCAGCGCTTCGCGCTTCTTGGGCGTGCGCAGCACGTGCGCCGGGTCACGGTCCAGATGCTCGCTCTCCACACAGAAGCGAAAGAAGCACTTCACGGCCGCCACGGTTCTTGCCTGGCTCGACGGTGCGGGACGGCGCGTCGCCTCATCGGCCAGGAAGCGGCGCAGGTCGGTGGTGCGAACCTCAACCAGGGCGCTCATCCCCTGACCTCGCAGGAACTCGATGCAGGCGCGCACGTCGCGCTCATACGCCTTGCATGTCTGCTCGGCCAAACGCCGCTCCACACGGCAGAAAATGATGAAGTCAGACAGGGCGTTCTGCATCGGGGCCTCCGCTTTCGGGCAGGCCCCCGAGCTCTGTGGCTCCATCCATGAGAAGTCTCCGGCTTATCGACCTGCTAAGGGAAAGCCCCGCTCCGGCGGGGCTTTTCTATCTGTCGATTCGCTGGGTTCTCGTCACGGTAAGCGCTGCAACTCTGTACGGGGCGACTTCTACGGGATCGCTCGGTGCGGGCGCCCGAGAGATCCCCGGCAGCGCTCCGCACCGCGAGAGGATTTCTAGCAGGCGCAGCGGATCGCCGCACCGGTCAGTCCCAGGCCGCGAGCTTGGTCGCCAGGCCGCCAAGCACGAGCTCTGGGAGAACCGGGCAACCAGCCAGCGAACCACCGTACCGCGCCACCGGGAGATCAAGCCGGCAACCGCGCGCGGAGTCGACGACGTGCAGGAGCTTGAGGATCCTGCCGTCGGCGGTCTGTGCCGTCGGCGGTCTGGTCGAACTGGAAGTCGATCGCCCACACATGATCGGGGTGCTCTGCCCGCAGACGGCTGGCGGGGACCGTGGAGTCCCCGAGCCGCCGGCGCTTTCGCCGCCTGCTC
>JBEKXJ010000036.1:0-31562 GCA_049512215.1 Solirubrobacteraceae bacterium | reverse complement strand
GCACGCGCGTGACGCTCACGCCACTCGCCCACCTGCCCGGCCGCGCGCGCATCGCCAATCGCGCGATGGAGCAGATGACCGCGCTGGCGTTCCGTCGCTTCCATCGACGGCTCAAGCGCGCGATGGAACAGGGCGCCATGTAGTCGACCTGCCCACGGAGTCGCAGCAGGCCCTGTCGCTGCGCCGAGCCGGAGCCCGCGCTCGCACTCGTCCCGGAGGACCGGGCGACCGGTCTTCGTCCAAGGCAGGCGCTGATGAGCGGCGGGCGAGACGACTCCTATCACGCGAAGGCGCAAGCACCGCTGGGGATCAGCATTGCTTGAGCTCTGAGTTCAGTCGGTCAGTGGGAATGGGGGTACCGCCGCAGCTTCGCTGCAGAGCGTTGTTTCGAGGCCTTTGGTCGTGGCGTGCGCTACGAAGTCGGCCATCATCGCGTCTGGACAGTTGCCGATGCTGAAGTCGTGGCCGACGTGGGGGAACACGACAATGCGGCTGTCGCGGACGTGCTGCTTCAGGTCGGAGAGGTTTGTGACCGGGTCCTGCGGGTCGGCGCCGCCCACGAGGGCGAGCACCGGTATTGGACTGGATGCAGGGAGTGTCCAGAGCGAGCGGGGTTCGGCGTGCTTCGGGACAGAGTTGCACTGGTGTCGAACCGCGGCGATTTGGGCGGTGGTGTAACTGTCGAACAGGGTGCCCCATGGGCCGCTCGCATCGAGGCCCGGCCAGGGCTCGTTGCACCAGATCGACGGCAGGGGCCCGATCGTCCAAGGCAGATCCCCTGGGCCTGCATGGTCGAGAGGTGTGTAATCGCCCTTTGCGGCGCGGGCGACGACGAGGGGGATCGAGACAGCCTTGTTCGTGTCGAGCAGGATCGCGTGGATGACCGAGGCGAGCTTGTCGCCGGTCATGCCGTGCACTGGATGGGCATTCCATGCCTTCACGAGCGCACCGAACTTCTGCTCCCAGTCGGGGAAGGCCGTCCGGCAGGGCGGCTCGGAGGTGCAGAGGCTCGCCAGTTGATCGAGGGCGCGCTGGGCGTTGACTGCGTACCGGCTGAAGAAGGGAACGTTGAGCGCAGTGCCGGCTACGAGCATGAGCGTCCGCACTGAGGATGGATGCAGCCCGGCGTAGATCTGCGCTGCCGTGGCGCCGTAGGAGCTGCCGATCACGTCGAGCTGCCGATAGCCGAGCGCCGCCCGCACGGCGTCCAGGTCGTTCATCGCCGCCCGCGTGCCGTACTGCGTCACGTCGGCGTTGTCTGGTTTCGATCCGCCGGTGCCGCGCTGGTCGACGAGCAGGATGTCACGTTCGTCCCTGAGCAACGTCAGCTCCTGGCTGAGGACGGCTGCTTGCTGAGTGGCGGCTTCTCCTGGGCCGCCAGCGAGATAGGTGACCGCGTCAATGCGGGCATGCCGCGACCACGCGGGTAGGACCACCACCCGCAGTCCGAGCGTGCGTCCGGTTGGCTTCGCCCAGTTCTCCGGTACGAGGAAGGTGCCACATCGGGCAGCCACTCCCTGCACAACGCACGGCTTCGGTGGCCAGGGGTAGCGCACTTCTCCCGAACGGAACGCCTGGTCGATGCCCACTCCGACGCCCGCGGCAACCAGCAGGCCGATCAGCGGCCACACGACCCAGCCCGGCGGCCGGCGGAGCCAATGCGCTGCCGGGTATGCACCCGCTCTCACCTTCTCAAGCATGTCACAGCGGATAGCCGTCGCTATCCGCAATCGCCCGTCGCTGCCCTGTTGCATTCCGCAGGGGGAAGAACGCCGGCGCAGCGCGCGAATGCCCGCTTTCGCCTTGACAAAGCGAGCGCGTCGCAGGCGCAAGCTCGGACGGGTGCTTGTCGTCCATCTGAGTAGTGAGGTCGGCGGTGCGGCGGGTGCCCGCTCGGTCACCAGCGCGACAGCGCCGGGCGCTTGCTGGCCGGCACGAGTGAGGCGATCGGCGAGCACCTTCGCGACCACGCAGTCGCCGCCGGCGTCGCACCCGAGTACATGCCAAAGCGCAACTCCGAGCGGATCGGCGGCCGCGGCCCGAGCGCCGACGACGCGGCGCGTCCGGAGTTTGATCAGGAGGAGGGAAGGCCGCGTAACGGGCGTGCCTCCCGCATTCGGGACAACGCGCTGCTCGGTGGCGGACGGATCGACGCTTCGGAGTTTGTCTTCGCCGACGCATCCTCGCCCCCGAAAATCCCTTCCGGTGCTGCCGGCTCAGTGAGGGACGGATGTGCGTGTGACCGGAGGCCGTGGCGCTTGGCCGGCGTGCGGCCGTGGGTGCGATCGCGCGACGACGAGCGCGGCGATCGCCAGCGGCAGCGCGACTGCCCGCTGTCCCCAAGTGCTCGCCGGGTTCAGGGTCCCGATCGCAGGCCACGCGAAGACAAGCCAGTTGCCGAGGTGCAGCATGCGATCCGAGAATGGTGTCTTGAGCCAGCCGACGCGACCGAGCGTGACGATGATCGCCCCCGCGGCGACCGCGGCCGCGGCAAGCGAGACGACAGTCAGGCCGATACTCGCGTTGGTCGGCCCCCCGCCCGACACCGCCTTGAGCCCCCAGGTGTTCCCTGCGGCCCAGAGCAGGTGGATGAGCACGAACGCGGCGAACACGGCGCAGACGATGCCGGCAGCCACGCGCACTGACTTCGAGGTTGAGCTGACCATGACGGGACCTTCCTTTGAGGAGATGATCGCGGCTCTACGGACTCAATGCATAGCGGGAAAGCCGCCGACCGAGTGCGGTTTCCCCGGTGCCCGGCCTCTTCGATTCGGACGGGTCGGCTTGGATGCTCCTTGTAGGGAAGTCGTCCGACGGCGCGGCCCGGTGGCTGGCCGACGAACGCGCGCGTGGCGACGAGCAAGTCGGGTTGCGTTTGCAGTTGCGACCTGCTTCATTCCGCTGCGGAGCTTCGCTCTGCGGGTCAACAGCACTTGCCCGAGGAGGGGCCACGCCGTGCGGACACCGGATCGGTAGTTGTCCGCGCGAAATGGCGGCCTATGTCGGATGGCGGGTGTCGCGTTGCTTGCAAGGCTGGCCTGTATGATCGTCACCGGGCGTGTCGATGCGCGGCTGGGGACCGGCACCGAGCCGGCAGGTAGGACGAGGCCCGAGGTCGTGCATCCGGTGATCGAGGTCGCCGGTCTGCACAAGGAGTACGGGGCGACGATCGCGGTTGACGACGTCTCATTCACGGTCGGCGAGGGAGAGATCTTCGGGATCTTGGGACCCAACGGTGCTGGCAAGACCACGACCGTGGAGTGCTTGTCGGGCCTTCGGGTGCCTGACGACGGAACGATCAGCGTTCTTGGCCTGGACCCGCAGCGCGACCGTCGCGCCCTACGGGAGTTTGTGGGGGTGCAGCTGCAGGAGGGTTCGATGCCGCCCAAGCTGACCGTCGGCGAGCTCGTCGATCTGTTCGCATCGTTCTACGGGACTCCTGCGGACGCCGGGGAGCTGCTCGACCTTCTCGGCCTTACCGCGAAGCGCGATGACTACTACAAGCGCCTCTCTGGTGGGCAGAAGCAGCGGCTCTCGATCGCCCTAGCGTTGATCGGCAACCCGAAGGTCGCGATCCTCGACGAGCTGACGACGGGACTAGACCCGCAGGCGCGACGGGAAACATGGGGACTGATCGAGAGCGTCAGAGACCGGGGCGTCACGATCGTCCTGGTCACGCACTTCATGGACGAGGCCGAGCGGTTGTGCGACCGAGTCGCGCTGATCGATTCAGGGCGCATGATCGCGATGGACACGCCGGTCAGGCTGGCCGAGCACGAGGGTGGCGGGAATCACATGCGTTTCTATCCCAGCCGTCCTTTCGATGACGCGCTGCTTCTCGGGTTGCAGGAGGTGGACCGCCTCGAGCACCAAGGCGACCGCGTCGTGGTCAGCGGCACCGGTGATCTGCTCAATGCCGTCATCTCAGCGCTCGCCACGTCGGACACTGAAGCCAAGGACGTTCAGCTCGAGAGCGCGACGCTTGAGGACGCATTCGTCCGGCTCACCGGCCACCCACCGGAGCGGAAGAGAACGGCGCGCGATGAGCGCTGGCGCCACGACCGTGCCTGGCCGACCTCGACGTAGAGCGCTGAGGAAACTGATCGCCGCGGAGAGCAAGCTCGCGTGGCGTGAGCCGGTCGGACTCGTCCTCGGCGTCGGCGTCCCCGTGATGCTGGTGGTGATCTTCGGGCTCAGCTCCAGCTTTCAGAAGCGAATCGTCGCCAGCAATCCCACCACGTACAGGACCGCATACGTCCCGATCCTGATCGCCCTCGTGCTCACGCTGATCGCGCTGATCAGCCTCCCGATCCCGATCGTCGTGCAGCGCGAGCGCGCATTCCTGCGACGCCTTTCCACCACTCCCGTCGCGCCGGTCTGGCTGCTCGCGGCGCAAGTCGCCGTGAACCTTGTTCTTGCGCTTGTGGCGATGATCCTGATCGTCGCGGGTTCCGCCCTGCTCTTCGGAGTGAGCGCGCCGTCCCAAGTGCCCGGATTCATCCTCTCTGCGCTTCTCGCCACCGCCTGCCTGTTCGCGATCGGGCTGGTCATCGCCGCGATTGCCCCGAGCGAGCGAGCCGCTGGCGCCGTAGGAAGCGCCCTCCTGTTCCCGCTGATGTTCTTCGCCGGCCTCTGGCAACCGAGCCAGACCGTGACGCCCTCAGTGATGCACGACATCAGCAACCTCACACCACTCGGTGCGGCAGTCCACGCGATGCTCAAGTCCATGCAAGGCACATTCCCCAGCGTCGGTTCAGTTGCGGTGATGGCCGCCTGGGCAGTCATCTTCGGAATCGCCGCCGTCAAGCTCTTCAGGTGGGAGTAGCGCGGGAGCGTACGCTGTCGTCCAGCAAGATGGTCGACTTCGAGCTAGCCGACGAGTTCCTGCCCGTCTACGACGTCTCTGATGCCGTCGCGACCGTCGCCGACGCCGATCGCGAGGCGGCCTGGCGAACTCTGCTCGATGTCGACCTGCTGAAGCTGGGGCGCGAGGCGCCGATGGTCGGGGTGCTCGGCGCGCTTCGGATACTGCCAGAGATCATCGGCCATCTGCTCCACGGCGAACCGCCGGCGAAGCCGCCCGACTCGATGCGGCTTCGCGATCTCCCCTCGATCCCGATGTACGAGGGCGGCTGGATCCTGCTCGGCGAACGCGCGGGCCACGAGATCGCGCTGGGGCTCGTCGGCAAGTTCTGGCGGCCGGCGATCGAGTTCGCGCAGATTACGAGCGCAGATGAATTCCGCGACTTCGACGAGCCCGGTTTCGCGAAGACCGTGTACGACCTGTCCGTGCGCGAGGTCGGTGCGAACAGGACGCTGCTGTCCGGGCTGATGCGGACAGCTACCACCGACGAGCACGCGCGCCGCTGGTTCCGCCGCTACTGGACCTTCGGCGTCGGCTCGGGAGCGCACATCCTGGTCGGCGCCCTGCTTGACTCCGCACGGCGCGCCGCTGAAGGCGACCACAACGAGTAGGAAAGGGGATGGAAGGCGCCCCCGGCAAGACCCGCCGTTCCCCCTGGGGCCGCCGGAGGCCGCACGGCGAGGGACGTACCACGACGAGCTGGTGGAGACGGCGCCGACGTCTGGCGATGCTCACCGCGCTCGTCGTGCTCTTCGCCGCCGTGTTCGTGCTCCTCTCGACGCTGTATCCCATCCGTCTCCTCCGCACGGCGGTGCATTGCGCAAGCACCTCGTCCCGCGTCGTCAACGTCCAGCTGCGGTGCCTGGTCTCGGGCTCGGTGGGCAAGGACGGGTCGGTCCGGAGCGTCGAGTTGGCGGTCGCGAGAGGCGACGGCTCCTACTCGTGGGCCGGCGCCGCCGGTGTCGCCAACCCGCAGGGACCGGTTCCCGTGACCGCTAACACTCCGATCTACATCGCCAGCGTCACCAAGGTGTACATCGCAACCCTCGTCATGCTCCTCTCCCAAAGGAAGCTGCTGGCCCTCGACGATCCCATTGCCAAGTATCTACCGGCGGCGCTCGTTCAAGGGGTCGATATCTACCACGGGCATGACTACTCCGGGCAGGTCACCGTCCGGCAGCTTGTGTCGATGACCTCCGGCATCCCCGACTACTACGAGGAGAAGGGTCCCGATGGGAAGACGGGATTCGATTTGTTCGTCGCCGACCCCGCCAAGACGTGGACGCCGGACGAGACGATCAACCGGGCACGGACCGCTCTCAAGCCCCATTTCGCCCCTGGGCACGGTCTCTACTACTCGGACACCAACTACCAGCTGCTGGGCAAGATCATCGAGCGGGCCACCCACATATCCCTCACGGACGCGCTCCAGAGCTACCTGCTCGGCCCTCTTGGCCTGCGACACACGTGGTTGACGGGAACCCCGGAGCCCCAGGGCCTTGCCGCCCCAGCTCATGCCTTCGACCAGCAGCTTGACATCACCAAGGTACGGTCCGAGGACTACTGGGCCGACGGTGGGCTGGTCGCCACCCCCACCGACATGATCGCCTTCCTGAAGGCGCTCAAGGAGGGCAGGATCATCTCGGCCGCATCGCTGCGGACCATGCAGACCTGGCACGCCCGCGACGGCAGTCCGACCCCTCCGATCCCGGGAACGAAGTACGGGTACGGGCTGTGGGACCTGCAGATGTCAGGCCAAACGAGCGTGCTGGACGGCGTCATGCCCTCCTGGGGTGCCGGCGGCTCGACCGGCTCGTTCCTGTACTACTCCGCCGACCGCGACCTCTACTTGGCCGGGAGCGTGAACAGCACCAACTCCTCACTCACGCCGTACATCCTGATGGGCGCGGTCATGACCCTCTTCGACAGCAAGTGACTGAGGCGCTCTTCGGCCGCGCCCCTCGGGGCGGATGGGGTCGTTGGGCCCCGAAGCTGCGCCTCCTCGGCGTCGCCCTGCCGTTCGTGCTGGCACTGGTGTGCTCCTACGTAGCCCTGTCCATCCTTCTGCTCGCCTGACCCAACGCGTCGTCGGCGCCGCAATCCTCCGGTCGTGGTGGGCGCTGCTGGCGATTCCGCTCGCGCTCGTCATCGGCACGCTGCCGAGCATCGTCTTCAGCCCGGACGGCCTCCATACCACCGACCCCGGGTTCGTCGCCGGGAAGGTGCTCTTCGTCATCCTCGCGCTGGTGCCGGTCACGATCGGAGCAGCCATCGGTGTTCCTTTGGGCCACGAGCTCGAACAACTGGTCCCGTCAAGTCGTTGAGGGTGCTCTGGGAGCCCCATCGGAAATGCGAGCGCCTGCTTGTCGGCAACGAGCAGCACGGCGGCGACAGACTTGCAAGCAGGCCTCTCATCTCGGTCCGACCACATGCCTGCTTTTGGCGAGGAGCGGGTTCCCTCCGGGCGCCAACGACGCGTTGGGTCAGGCGTACCGCAGCGCCTCGCCCGGCTTGAATCGCACGGCGCGGCGCAGCGGGATCTGCATCACGAGCAGCGCGAGGATAAGGGTGCCAATCAGGGCGAGCGGGATGTTGACCGCCGGGAACGCGAACAGCAGGTGCTCGTTGAACACGTTCTCGACTAGCGTGACGACGGCGTGGGCGAGGCCGAAGCCGAGCGGGATGCCGATCAGCCAGCCCGCGAGCGCAACCGTCAGGCCCTCCGTGGCGAAGATCCGTCGCACGTCGCGCGCGTGGGCGCCGATGCAGCGCAGGATGCCGACCTCGCGAGTGCGCTCGAGCACGACCATCGTGATCGTGTTGATCAGAGCAACCATGCTGATCGCCACGATCAGCAGCCCGAGCACAGTGATCACGGTGGTGATGCCGCGATAGGCCGCACGGTCGTTGGCCGCGCCGACGTACTCGATCTGGGTTCCCATCTGCATGCCGTGGGCGGCGAAGGCGTCTTCGAGTCGCGTGTTGGTCTGATCGATCAGGTGGTGGTTGGAGGAGGCGGTCTGGATCCAGTACTCGTTGACCGCACCCGGGGTGTGAAGCACCGACTGCATCGTGCTCAGCGGGGCATACAGCACGGTGCCGCTGTTCTGCTGGTCTGAGACGATCCCGACGACGGTGAACTGCGCCGGCCCGGAGGCGGTCGACAGCTCAACTCTTTGCCCGAGGTGGGTGTTGCTGGCGCGGGCGATGCTCTGCTCGACGACGAGCACGCGGGCCTGCGTCGCTTGATCGGCGGCGGTCAACAGCCGGCCTGAGACGTGCTGGAAGCTGTACATCGGTTGTTGCGGCAGCGCCCACACCTGGCCTTCGTGGCCGGCAAGCTTGACGTTGTTGCGCAGCTGCGGCTGCACGTGGGCGACGCCGGGCACCGACGCACTCAGCGTCCCGGCGCCTGGCGGGAGTGTCTGCCCAAGGCTTGATCCCGCTTCGATGTTGAAGTGGTAGGAGTTCCAGGACTGGTTCACGGTGTTGCCCACGCTCTTGGCCAGCGACAGGAACGCGAGCAGCGTGGCGACGGCGAGCGCGACCTGCAGGACGGTTGCGATGCTGCGCCGCCGCCGACGGGCGACGCCGCGCAGGCCGATCTGCGCGGTGCGAGGGAGGAAGCGGGCGCGGCGCAGCAGCCGGTCAAGGCGCCCCTCGGAGCCGGTCGCGCTCCCGGCGGCCTGCAGCGTCTCGGCCAGCGGCAGCCGCACGGCGCGGCGGACCGCGGGCAGCGCGGCCAGCGCCGGGCCGATCACCCCGAGCACGATGCTCGCCACCAGCACCGGGACATCGACGCTGAAGGGGGCGCCGATCGCAAACAGCGCGGAGGCGAAGTAGGAGGTAAGCCCCCAGGAGAGCAGGATCCCGAGCAGCGCGCCGGGCAGCGCGCCAAGCGCGCCGAGCAGGACCGCAGTGCGCAGATACACGCGCCGGATCTGCTTGCGCCCGGCTCCGATCGCCTTCATCGTCGCGATCTCCGGGATCTGCTCGCTGATCAGCGTGCTCATCGTGCTCGACAGCAGCACCAGCGCACCGAGGAGCGCGAGCAGCGTGACCACGTAGAGGATGCTCGTGATTTTGTTGAACGCGCTCTTGCCGGGCCAGTCGCCCGGGGCGCGGACTTCCGGTAGGTCGCTGAAGCCGGTGAAGCCGGGGACCGACTGCAGGTAGGAGCGGATCGCGCTCACCGTCTGACGGGCGGCAGGCGTGGAGGGGTCGCGCAGTCTGAACGCAAGCCTGGTGTAGCCGGGCACGCCGCTCAACGCGGCGACCGTCGGCGCGGTGGCGTACAGCGTCACGACCCCTTCCTTCGCGTTGAACAGCGAGCCGGTCAGGTTCCGTCCCTCGCCGCTGATCGGCACGGAGACCACGTTGCCCTTGCCGGTATACAGTCGCACCGCGCCGCCAGCGCCCCCCACGCCGCGACCGTGGACCGCGTTCTGCACGTCGGTCAGGACAGCGCCCTCCCACGGCGCCGACCCAGCGGTGACCGTGACCGCGTCGACCGTCGGGTGCGCAAACGAGCTCTCGCCGATCAGAAACGCCTTCTGCCGGCGCGCACCCACGTACACGCGCGTGGAGAAGGTGGTCCTTGGCGCGAGCGCGCCAACGTTTGGCAGGCTCCCGAGCGCCTTCAGCTCCGTCCCGGTGAGCACCAGCGGCTTGACCGTGACCGTCACGTCGGCGAGTTTGTCGGTCGCGATCTCGTGGTTCATCGCCCTGGTCATCAGCGTCGGCAGCGCGAACAGGGACACGCTCGCCACCGCCAGCGCCAGCGCGGACACCGTGAAGAAGGCGCGTCCCCGACGCCGCGTCAGGTCGCTGACCGACTTGCGCGCGACCGCTGAGAAGGTCATCAGTCCCCCGTTACGACGAGACCGTCACGGATGGTCACGACGCGGTGCGCGCGCTCGGCGAGCGACAGGTCGTGGGTGACATACAGCACCGTCTTGCCCTCGCCGTTGAGCTGGGCCAGTAGCTCGAACATCTCCAACCCAGTGTGCGTGTCCAGGTTGCCGGTCGGCTCATCGCCGACGATCAGTTGCGGATCGCACGCCAGCGAGCGCGCGATCGCGACCCGCTGTTGCTCACCGCCCGACAGCTCGGAAGGAAGGTGGTCGAGCTTGTCGCCCAACCCGACCAGCTCGAGGTTGTGCGCGGCCCGTGCAAACCGCTCGCCCTTGGAGCCGCGATGCGAGAAATCAAGCGGCAGCACTGTGTTCTCAAGCGCGGTCAGCGTCGGCAGCAGCTGGAAGAACTGGAACACGATCCCCACGTTCTCGCCGCGCCACGAGGCGAGCTGCTCCTCGCTCAGCTGATCGATCCGCTCCCCGCCCACCGTCACAGTCCCGGCGGTCGGACGGTCGATCCCGGTGATGATGTTGATGATCGTTGACTTGCCGCTCCCGGAAGGACCTACGATCGCGACCATCTCCCCGGTCGAGATCGACAGATCCACGCCACGGAGCGCCGCATACTCGAGCTTGCCGCTGCGGTACACCTTCTCGACCCCGACGAGCTCTATCGACGTCGCCGTCCTCGCGCCCGTCTCTGGGGTTCGTGTCGCAGGACTGGCCACAATCGCACCTCCGCAGAAGTTCAGGACTCTCGGCAGCATCGACCTTTGGTGGTCGCCTGTCATCGGTACATCCGGGCATGCCGACGCGGATTACTACGTGCGCGACTCCCCGGTTCTAGCTCCCTTCTGACTCGACTACATGAGGTCGGCCGCCTGACGAGTTGTCCGTGCTCGTCTTCCGGCAATTTGAGTGCGCCCGGCAACTGCTCCGCTAGCGCCGATCCGCAAGTCTTCGTTTCCTTTGTGTCCGGCTAGGGGGGTGCTCGCTGCGCAGTAAGTCGACTACGTGTCGCGGGCGGGAAGGGATTCGGTGATCAAGCGACCGGCGCGGGCGCGTGCAACTCGGAAGCGATGCGTGAACCCCATGCGCGGATCTCGTCCCAGTCGCGCAGGTCTCGATACTGCGCCGGCGTGTTCTCGACCATCGAGCGCTCGATCGGACCGCGCGGCTTCGCGGGCACCCTGCCGCCGAAAACAACGTGATCGCGCACGCCGAGCTGCTGCGCTCGGTCGATGATCCGCGGCGGCTCGAGCCACGAAGGGTCGGGCGTCTTGCTCGGGTCTCCGACGGGGCCGGAGCTGAATACCAAGAACGGCAGCCGTGAAAGCTCCTCGCCGTGCTTTCGCAGGAAGTGCTTGGCGTCTCCCCGCCAGCGCTTCATGTAAACGGCGCTGCCGAGCACGACCCCGTCGTAGGAGTCGAGGCTTCGCACCTCCCCGGCGGACTTGCAATCGACGTCGAGTCCGGATTGCCGCAGGACGTCGGCGATCACGTCGCCGATCTCGGCGGTCGACCCGCGCTTTGAAGCGTAGGCAACAAGAACATGCGTCATACAAGCAGCCTCCCGTGCTGCCCCGCGGACGTCATCGGTGATCTGGCGCAGTTGTACGTGGTCAGCTACGGAGGGTGTTTGTGGCCGCCGAGAGCCTCGGCGACAGCGCCGAGATCGAGCTTGGGGCAAGCCGCCCTCCGGGGTCAGTCACCACTTTCAGGTGGCGGTCGAAGACGGGAGCTGGATGGGCAGCTAGGACCTGTCCTCGGGATTCCCCCACGAGACGTGCGGTCTTCTCGGGATGCGGTGCGTCACGCTGGATGCGACGGTGAGGATGGAGTCCACTGAAAAGGAGCGCGTGATGTCCACATCGACATTGTCTTCGGATCATCCCATTCCTACGTCACGGGCGTCCTCCTCTTGGCTGCATGCGAGGGAGCTGTGGGGAGGCTTGGCAATCATCTCGATGTGGCTCGCCGTGTTGTTCGTGGGTGTCTCCGGAGGGAACATCGTGAAAAGCACCCCTGGGGGCGAAAGCTCATCATGGCCGGTGGTTGTCGTGGTTGCGCTCGTCGCGCTGGTCGGCACGGTCGTCGTCGGGCGCCGGGCCTTCGCGGCCGCCCCTGCCAGCGATGACCTGCGCAAGGCGATCGAGGATGAGCGGCAGGCGCGGGAGCAGCTTGCGGCAGAGGTCTCCGACCTACGAGCGAAGGTCTCCGACTGAGATCACGTGCGCTTGAGACCTAAGGAATCGCGAGGTGGATCGATGCGGGCAGTGATCGTCTACGAGTCGATGTTCGGTAACACGCACGCGATCGCCGATGCGATTGGCAATGGCCTCGAACCGATGCTCGAAGTCGTCGTGGTTCCACTGGCTGAGGCGGGCCGCGAGCGGTTGGGCGACGCCGATCTGCTCGTGGTGGGCGGGGCCCACCCATTTTCACGGCATGAGTCGCACACGCACCCGCAAGTGGGCGGCCGCCACTGCGCAAAAGCCCAAGAACGATCTGGTGCTCGGCCGCGACGCCCAAGGCCCAGGCGTGCGTGACTGGCTTACGTCGCTCGGCCAGGGCCACACAAAGGTTGCTGCCTTCGACACCCGCTTCAACGGTCCGGCGGTTCTCAGAGGGAGGGCGTCAAAGGCAATTAGCCGAAAGCTTCGGCACCACGGGTTCGAGGCGGTCGCCAAGCCCGAGAGCTTCTTCGTCACCTTGAAGCAGCACCTCGAACCGGGCGAGAAGGCCCGAGCCCAAGAATGGGGCAAACGGCTCGCGGCAAGCGTTGTATCGAGCGGCGCCACCAACGCGGACCGGCCGCGACGACCACCAACGTCCAAGGAGACGTGATGGCCGAGGTGACGATCCCGACTCAGGGTGAGCTGCCGTCCTACCTGGCGACACCTGCCAGCGAGGGCCCCTGGCCGGGTGTCGTCGTCATCCACGACGCAATGGGGATGAGCCAGGACTTGCGCAACCAGGCTGACTGGCTCGCGGGCGAGGGGTACCTCGCCGTAGCGCCGGATCTCTTCCATGGGAGAGGTCGGGCGGCCTGCATGATCTCGGTCATGCGCGACGTGCGCGCCGGACGGGGAAGGTCGTTCGACGAGATCGAGGCGGCTCGCGTCTGGCTGGAGGCCCGGGAGGACTGCACGGGCAGGATCGGCGTGATCGGCTACTGCATGGGAGGGGGGTTCGCCTTGCTGCTCGCAGCCGATCGCGGGTTCAAGGTCTCGAGCGTCAACTACGGCACCGCTCCGAAGGACGCTTACACGGTTAGCTTCCTGAGAGGGGCTTGCCCGATCGTGGGAAGCTACGGCGGCAAGGATCGCGCACTGCGGGGGGCCGCCGATCGCCTCGACCGGGCATTGACGGCCGCCGGGGTCGAGCACGATGTCAAGGAGTACCCGGAGGCCGGGCACTCCTTTCTCAACGACCATGAAGGAGCTGGAGACAAGACGCCGCTCCCGTTCTCCGTCTTGGAGCCTGTCTTCGGAATACTCTCGCCAGGATCGGGCTACCACGAGGAATCTGCGCGCGATGCACGGCGGCGCATCCTCGCGTTCTTCGAAGCGCACTTGAAGCCGTAGAGGGGCGACACCGCCCGGTACTGCCGGTCCCGGGTGGAGGCAGCGAAGTCCCGACAGCCGGCAGCGCAGAGACCCGCTCTCGCGATGTCTCGAGCATTCGAGCTCTGCTTGCGGTCGACCTACCTTAGGAGGAAAGCATGGCTGTCGCTCTTGCGTGGAAGGAGTCGTCTCGCCCGGCGCTCATCAGGTGCCTCCTCTGGACGACCTGCAGTCGTACTGGCGTACGGCCGCGACACGCTCGCTTTCGCCGGGCGACGCCCTCACGATCGCGCCTCCGCCTGTACCAAGGCACAAGTCTGGAGGTGTGCTACGCCGAGGGTGAGCAGGGCCGAACCGTGCAGGGCTCGCAGGCATGCCTAGGTGTCGGCTCTTGGGGCCAGTCTCAGGTGCGCGTTACGACTCGGTTGGGGAGTGCGGCTCTCGATTGAGCATGCGCGCGGCTCCGCCGGCGCTACGCGCAATCCAGATCGTGCTTCCTATCAGCATCAGGGACCCTATTGAGTCGAGCACGTTGCCCATGATGCTGCCGATGGCGAATATCGGGAGCCACGTGGCGAGCAAGACTCCCGCGGCTTTGGGCAGCGATTCTGATGCGGAGATGGCGACCGCGAAGAGGATCATGCCGACGAAGAACAATCCAAGCCCCACACCCGACGTGACTTCCAGCGGCGTGCTGTAGATCGCCGAGTTCAGGCCTTTGATCACTTCGTGTTGTCCGGCAAGAAACGCTTTGCCGATGGCCCGTTGGGCAAACGCGGCGACGCCGAAGACCGCCACGAGCCCCATGTTTCCCAAGACCGTCGTCACGAACGCACCAAGGGAGACGCCGGGTCGGCTCCGGCTCACTAGGTACACGAAAAGTGCGGTGAAGCCGAGCAGCCCGATGCCGGTCCCGAGAATGCTCGCCACGAGGTGGCTCGCGAGGAACTTTGACGTGCTGATGTAGCGCGCGTACGCAGGAAATTCCCCAGCCTTCTTGTAGTCGGGCTGGCTCGACAGCGTCGAAATGAAGTTGGCAAGCCCGTATACGGGCAGAGCCCACAGCCCGATTCGTGCGTAGCGGTCAAGGGTCCAATGCGACCCCGAACGCTCTGCGCCAGTCGTGATCGGTCCCCCAGCACGAACTCCCTCTACTGCGGTGGCCATGGATCAACCCCCTGTCTGCCCCTCTGAAGCGGAGATCTCGCCCCGAAAGCGAGAAGGGCGGCGCTAACTGGGCGCGCCGGCAATTATAAACCCATTCTGACGTGCGGATTTAGCGCTCTGGCGCCGACGGTCGCGCCCTCCTGATCGTGATCAGCCTCGCGGGATCCGCAGCTCCGGGAAGCCGATCAAATCGCTCGCTCCTCACCTCCCCGAGCATGAGCCCGCGCGCGGCGAAATCGCTGCGATTGCTCCTCCCGACTGACCGTCGTGAAAGCTCCACCAGGTCGTGGGTCGTGGACTCCACGGCTGCCATTGCGGAAGCATCACCTACGCCTCTGGCTACCGCTTTGCGAACCGGAGCGAGCGCCCAGGCAACAGTTGAGCAGACGATCGCTAAGGACGATTCTCGATAGCCCTGGCTAAGGCTCGGTGGACGCCTGCTTCCGCGGGCGAGGCGGAAGCCGGCCGAGTTGACGCCGAGACGATCGCAGCTCGTCCGATGCGCAAGTGTCACGTCAGGGCGGGCTGACGCTCGCAATGGTTGCGAACGCGCTCACCGGTTCCACGGCCGATCGCTAGTCGAGCGCGATTCGCCCGCCTCGGATAGGATCGGTTTCTCAGACGGTCGGGCGAAACGCCAGGGACCGGAGCCCTTAGCCGGAAGCACCCGGATCCTCAGGCCGTCCCGAGCAGCGAGGAAGGCAGCGCCAGCCGCAGCTCGGGTCGCTGGGCGCGCCCGCCCAGCACGACACGCCCGACATGTTCCTAGCCCTCCGAGAGATAAGACGAGCCAAGACGCGCTTCGCGCTGCTCGTCGCCGCGGTCGCGCTCCTCGTGTTCCTGATCCTCACGCAGCAGGCGCTGCAGAACGGGCTGATCACGTCTTTCGTCGGCGCGATCCGGCGGCAGTCGGCGCCGGTGCTCGTGTTCGCGGTCGACGGCCAGCGCACACTGCAGGGCAGCGTAATCACGCCTCCGCTGCAGAAGACGATTGAAAGCGCGCCGGGCGTGGCGGAAGCAGGGCGGATCGGGCAGGGGACCTTCACGGTCGTCGTAGGAGATGCGGCACAGTCGAACGCGGCGCTGATCGGCTACGAAAAGAACCAGCTCGGCGGGCCCGATCGGCTGAGCGCCGGGCGAATGCCCGCTGCTCCGGGCGAGGCTGTCGGGAGCGCTGGGGACTTCTCGTTGGGCGACCGCGTCCGCGTCGTGGGCCCCGGAAAGGCCGTTGAGCTGAGCGTCGTCGGGCTGACCGACAACGCTCAGATACAGGTGAGCCCGACGCTGTTCGTTGCCTGGCCTGACTACGTGGCCGCCACCCGTGCGTTCAACCCGGACGCCAAGACCGTCCCGCCGAGCGTCATAGGGGTCCGTCCCGCGCCGGGGGTGAGCGCCGGCGCGCTCGTCACCCAGATCAACAGGACGTCCGGGGATGCCGATGCCCTCACCCGCGACCAGGCCGCCGAAAAAGCACCCGGTGTGGCAGCGGTGCGCAACTCGTTCAACCTGATCTTCCTGCTGTTCGCCCTGGTGGTGCCGCTGGTCACCGGGTTGTTCTTCCTGATCATCACGCTCCAGAAGGCGCGCGCCCTCACGCTGCTGCGTGCTATCGGGGCACCCGCCGGTGTTCTCGTCCGCTCGCTGCTTGTGCAGGCGCTGATCATCATCGGAGGGGGGATCGCGCTCGGAACCCTTCTGTTCTTCCCTCTGTCGCAGGCGAAGGTCGGCAAGCTCTCCCTCAGCTTCGACCCGGCGGCCGTCCTGTTCTGGGCCGCGCTGCTCCTCACGCTGGGGCTCCTGAGCGCGCTGGTGGCGGCGCGACGGGTCCTGGCGATCGACCCAGTGCAGGCCACCACCGGGGGAGGCGCACGGTGAAGCTCGCCCTGCGCGAGCTCTGGCGCCGGCCCGGCCGGTTCGCGGTCGCCACTGCGATCCTGGCTCTCATCGCGCTGCTGCTGATGGTTCTCGGCGGCCTGCTGGACGGGCTGGTCGCCGGCAGCACGGGCGCGCTGCGCGCGCAGCGCGGGCAGCTGATCGTCTACTCGTCAACCTCACAGGAATCGCTCGTCCGCAGCCACATCACGCCCTCGGTGCGCAAGGAGGTGGAAGGGGTCGCCGGTGTCAGCCAGGTGGCGGGGATCGGAAGCGTCCAGCTCGGAGCCCGCATCGACGGCCACGGCCCGCGGGACCTCGTTCCGGTGGTGCTGTTCGGCTACGAGCTCGCGCCGAAGGGCCTGCCCGACGCGGTGCCCGCATACGGCGAGGTCTACGCCGACGATTCTCTGCAGGCCGAAGGCGTCAAGAAGGGCAGCACGATCCGCCTCGGCCCCGCCCGGACACCGGTCCGGGTGATCGGGTTCCTGCAGGACAGCCGCTACTCCGGGCAGGGCACCCTGTGGGGCTCGCTCGCGACATGGCGCTCGGTGCTCGCCGCGAACCGGCCCGGCGAGCGCGCCGGGGAAGGCGTGGACCAGGCGCTGGTCGTGAGGGTCGCCAGCGCGGACGCGAGCGGACGGGCCGGCACGATCGATCGCGCCACCAGCGGCGCGACGAAGACGCTGACGATCCCGCAGGCCATCGACGCGCTCCCGGGCGTCTCCCAGCAGCAGACGGTGTTCAACCAGATCATCGGGATCACCGTCGTCATCGCACTGGTCGTGGTGGGGCTGTTCTTCGCGCTAATCACCGTGGAGCGCATCGGCCTCTACGGGGTGCTCAAGGCCGTCGGCGCGAGCTCCGGGATCCTGTTCGCCGGCGTCCTGGTGCAGGCCCTGGTCGTGACGCTGATCGCGTCGACGATCGGTGTCGTAGCGTCTCTCGCGCTCGCCGCAGCGATCCCCTCCGGCTCGATCCCGTTCGTGGCGACGCCAAGCCGGCTGCTGACGAGCACGGCGTACCTGCTGATCGCAGCCCTGCTCGGCTGCGCGTTCTCGTTGCGCCGCGTCCTGAAAGTTGACCCGGCCGCCGCGATCGGCGGGGAGCAGTAGCTCCTCACACCACCCATGCAACGTCCACCCATCACCACTCACCGACGACCCTGGAGACCCTCGTGAGCACAATCGCCACCGACCTCGCGCTGCGGATGGAGCACGTCTCAAAGATCTACAGCGTCGGCGACGCCGAGGTCGTCGCCCTCGACCATGTCGACCTCACGGTCGACGCCGACGAGATCATCGCCCTCGTTGGGCCGTCCGGGTCGGGTAAGACCACCCTATGCTCGATCGCCGGAGGCCTGCTCACGGCGACCGACGGCTCGGTCATCGTCGGCGGACAGGACATCTCGCAATACAGCGCCAAGCAGCTCACGCGATTCCGGAGGGAGTCGGTCGGCTTCGTCTTCCAGACGGTCAACCTCGTGCCCTTCCTCACAGCCCGCGAGAACCTGCTCGTCGTCGATGAAATCGGCCCGCGCACGGGCCGCAGGGCCAGGGATCGAGCGGACCAGCTGCTCAGGGAGCTCGGACTCACCGACCGCTCCGACAACCTGCCCGCGCAGCTCTCCGGCGGAGAGCGCCAGCGGGTCGCCATCGGCAGGGCCCTGATGAACGAACCCGACCTCGTGCTGTTCGACGAGCCGACCTCCGCCCTGGACACTCAGCTCGGCGACCAGGTTGTCAACCTGATCCGCCACGAGATGAAGTCCCGCGGTACCGCGGCGATCATCGTCACGCACGACGACCGGATCACCCACTACGCCGACCGTGTCGCGAGGATCGTGGATGGCCGCATCAGCGACCCCGGTGCCCGAGGCGATTGACGTTGGCTCGCGTGTGTGGGCGTCCGTCGGGACGCACTGTCGAGATCCAGAACACTTCCGCCTCGTCGAAGAGCCGGCGTCCCTCCGCCCAATTCGTCGGGGTCGCTCCCTCGCTGCTGAACCCGGCGTGGAGTTCCGCAACAGGCATCTCTACCGCCATGCCAGCTCCTTTCGTTGAAAACGTAAGGACTATCCCTCATAGACCCCGCTGACTGCGCGTAGTCAGCGGTGGACCCCATCGCGTGCGTGCCGCGAGCCTCTTAGCGCGGGGTCGCTCGCAGCCGCTTCCGCACATGAGCGAGCGTCTGGGCATCCGCTGCGCCGACGCTCGCGTTGGACGATGAGCACTCGTCCTGACTCGGGCGCGTGAGGCGACTGCTTCGCATCGCGATGCGGAAGCCGGCTGAGCAGCCCCCGCGACGCCTGGTGCTCGTCCTTTGCAGGCGTCTCGGCTTTGATCGCCCAGACGCCCGGTCGCCTGGGGAAGCGAAAGCGAGACGTCCACAACCCAAGGGTCGGTCCCCCACAGCGCCGGCGGTCACGCCCTCTTCGTGACCGTAGCCATGGCTGGTCGCCTGCGCCGCTAAACGTCGCGGTCCAACGCAGCGATGGCCGCCTGTCGTTCTTCACGACCATCACCCCCACACACGGTCTCGCCGACCGGCGCTACGCCGAGCAGCTGAACCCGAGCGTCTACTAATCGGTCTGCGCAGTCGCCGCCGGCGTCCCGTCTCTCATGCAAGGCCCCAGCCACGCCGAGCTCGGACGCTGACCCTCTTGCTCGTGTCACTGCGGAGCGTCCTTTGAAGACGCCCGCTCTAGCGAAGCGAGGCGCGAGCCGCGGCATCCAGCCTCGCTATGCGCCGGCGCTCTGCTGCGTGTCGGGCGCAAGACCTTCTCGTACGGCCCACAGTGCGGCCTGCGTTCGCGACGACAGGTCGAGCTTGCGCAGAATGTTGCTGACATGAGTGCGGGCCGTACGCTCACTGATTACCAGCTCGGTGGCGATCTGCTTGTTCGCCTTCCCGGCAGCCACCATACGCAGGATCTCTCGCTCGCGGCCAGTGAGCTCCGCTGCGGGATCCTCATGCTTAGAGGCGCGCATCGAAGCCATGAGGCGCTTGGCGACCGCGGGGTCCAGGCGGACCTCGCCCTGGTGGGCCGCGCGGATCGCGCCTGCGACCTCGTCAACGTCGGCGTCCTTGAGCAGATACCCGGACGCCCCGGCCGCCAAGGCGGCGTGAACCTCCTCCTCCTCCACGAACGACGTAAGGACGACGATCTCCATCCGCTCGTAGCGCGAACGAATCTCCGCTGTCGCTTGGACGCCGCCCATAGGCTGCATCTGTAGATCCATGAGCACGATCTGTGGCAGATCATCGACATCGAGCTTCGCCATGTGGTCCAGTGCCTCGCGTCCGTCAGCGGCTTCGCCCACCACCTCGATGTCGGGCTCGGTGGTGAGGAAGGCGACGAGCCCTCGCCGCACGACCTTGTGGTCGTCGACGATGAGGACGCGAATCACCTCCTCGGGCTGCGCGTTCACGCCTGAGCATCCGTGTGCGCAATCGGCAGCTGCACTCGCACGACGGTTCCGCGCCCGCGAGCGCTGTCGATGTGCATTTGGGCCCCGATGTCGTCCGCCCGGCTGCGCATGGTCGTCAATCCGAGATGGCCGGCATAGGTCGCTGCCGGGTCAAAGCCACGCCCGTCGTCGCGAACCTCGAGGTCGACGTTCGTGCCGTCGGTTGTGACCGTCGCTGTGACCTGCGTCGCCTGCGCATGCTTGATTGCGTTGGCCAGCGCCTCCTGTCCGAGGCGGTAGAGGTGCTCCTCGCAATCTGCGCTGATCGGCAGGCGCTCGGATGGTCCGGAGACCTTGATCGGGACGCCTTCGCGTGCGCTGACCGCACCGGCGTGCTTGGTAAGCGCCGAGACCAGTCCCTCCTCGGCGAGACCGCCCGGCCTCAGCTCGAAGATCAGCGCACGCATCTCGGCGAGCGCGGTGCGGCTCAGCTCGTCGACCTGGCCGAGCTCACGCCCGACGGGGCCGTCGGGCTCCTGGCCGGTCTGTTTCAGGGCGCGCTCGGCGGTTCGGGCGTGCAGGGTCATCGAGAACAGTGACTGCGAGACGGAGTCGTGCAGGTCACGCGCGATGCGCTGACGCTCCTCGGTTGCGCGTTCCACCTCGCGGCGTCTGGATCCCACCAGATCCTCCGCGGCGCGTTGGCGCTCGCTCACGATGGCCCCCAGACACAGCGTCGTCAGCGCCGCGACAGCTATGTAGAGCTGAGTGCTCAGAGCGCTCTGAGTGATCGAGTGCCGCACGAACGGCCCCACGTTGTGCGCGGTGCGCCACACGGCCATGCCCGCCGCGAGAAACACCGCGAGCGTCGCGCCCCGCTGGCCGAAGCGCACCGCAGCCCAGATCAGGGCCGGGAAAACCAGGTACGACACGGGTCGCGGGCTTGCAAGGACGATCACGCTCAGACCGATAACCGCAGCGACCATCGCCGTCCCTTCCAGCACACGGCCTCGGCTGGGCCAGGCCGCCGGTCGGAATCTTGCCCACACGATGGCCAGCGGCAGCACGACCAAAGCGCCGGCGGAGTCTCCGATCCAGATCGTGCGCCAGATCGTGGCCAGTTCGTCGCTGTGGATGACTTTGTCGACGAGCAGCATGACCGACCCGACGGTCGCGCTGATCGCCGTTGCCGCCGCGATCGCGAGGAGCATCCCCCCAATCTGGTCCAGGCGGTCAAGCGCGGCACGCCGGCCTATCAAGCGCCGCAGCAGGATCGTCGCGACCAGAGCCTCGGCCAGGTTTGCTGCCGTCAGAGCGAGCGCCGTGTGGAGCGGCGACAAGCTTTCGGCCGAGAGCAAATCGCCGATCACCACACCCGGCCACCAGCGCAGACCACCCAGATAGAGCACCGCCACCGCCAAACCGACAGGAGGCCAGATAGCCGAGATCCCGCCGGTGAACTCGAGCGCGTACCCGGCTTGGGCGGCGAGGTAGTAGCCACCTGTCAGCGCAGCGACGCCGAGGAGGTAGCGGGCCGCGGCACCGGGGCGGACCTGGCCAAACCGCAAGGATGAGCTACTTGCGGACGCGAAACGCGCGTTGGTACTCGTGAGGACCTCCTTGGAAACACGGCAGCCCCGTAGCGGCCGCGCAACAGGGACGACGATAACGCGTCGCGTCGCTCAGGACAAATGACGTAGAAGCCCGAGCGACGGTTGTCTCGCTCAGATCAGGTCACCAGACCGATGTGCGCGGGTCGCGTGAGCGGCACGATCACAAGCGTGAACCGTCGTCCAACAACCATTTCTCGAGGGGGAGCCATGAGGACTAGCAATTTTGCTGCGCGCGCCGGTCGCTGGAGCGCAACCCATCGCAAGACGGCCATCTTCGGATGGATCGCGTTCGTGCTCGTCTCCGTCGTCGTCGGTCATGCGGTGGGCACGCGCTCGATCGACCCGCAGCGCTCCGGCGTGGGCCAGGCGGGCAAGGCCGACAACGTGCTGGCGGACAAATTCAAGCAAGCCGCCAGCGAGCAGGTTCTGGTCCAGAGTCGAACGGGCAGCTCCCACGACCCAGCCTTCCGCGCCGGCGTCCGCGATGTGGCCGCTCGCGTCTCGGCGCTTTCCACCGTGACAAACGTCCGCTCTCCGCTGGACCGCGCCAACAGTGGGCAGATGTCCAGTGACGGCCACTCCGCCATCGTGTCTTTCCAGATCAAGGGCAAGAGCGCTGACGCGACCAAAAAGATCGCGCCGGTACTCGCCGCCACCGCGGCAGCCCAGCAGGCTCATCCTGAGCTACGCATTGAAGAGTTCGGCGACGCCAGCGCCGCCAAGGCGTTCAGCAAGAGCACTGCCGATGACTTCAACCATGCCCGGTCGTTGTCGCTGCCGCTCACCCTTGTCATCCTGCTCTTCGCCTTCGGCGGGCTCGTGGCCGCGGGGATACCGCTGCTCCTCGCCTTCTCCGGTGTGGCAGCCACGCTTGGCCTGGTCTCCATAATTAGCCAGATCGCCCCGGTCGATAGCGCGATCTCAGAGGTCATCCTGCTGATCGGCCTGGCTGTGGGTGTCGACTACGCCCTCTTCTACCTGCGTCGCGAGCGAGAGGAGCGTGCCGCGGGCAGGGACGCGGAGGCCGCACTGCAAGCCGCGGCGGCAACCTCAGGCCGGGCGGTTCTGGTCTCTGGTCTGACCGTAATGGCGGCGATGGCCGGCATGTATCTGGCCGGCGAGAAGACCTTCTCCTCGTTCGCAACGGGGACGATTCTGGTCGTAGCGATTGCCATCCTCGGTTCGATCAGCGTCCTGCCAGCTGTTCTTTCCAAGCTCGGCGATCGGGTCATGGCCGGCCGCGTGCCCTTTCTCGCGCGGCGGCGGGACCGCCAGAGCCAGTCGCGCATGTGGGGAGCGCTGCTCGACCGCGTGCTGCGCCGGCCACTGCTCGCCGCTGTGACCTCCGCAGCCCTCCTGATAGCGCTGGCGATCCCTGCCTTCGGGCTGCACACTGCCAGCACGGGAGTGCAGGGTCTGCCTCAGAACCTCGCCATCACGAAGACGCTCAACCGGATTCACGCCGCCTTCCCCGGCGGCGAGACACCGGCCCAGGTAGTTGTACAGGCACGCGACGTCACCAGCCCGAAGGTCAGGGCGGCTCTGGCTGACCTCCAGTCCCGGGCTCTGGCCACGGGCCAGATGCGCCAGCCGATTCACACCGACGTCAACCCGGCCAACACCGTCGCGGTTGTGTCGATTCCGCTGGTCGGCAAGGGCACGGACGCCAGCTCAGATCGCGCGCTGGCGACGCTAAGAGACCAGGTCATACCTGCCGCTCTCGCAAAGGCCCCCGAAGCCCAAGCGATGGTGACGGGATTGACGGCGCAGTCGCACGACTTCAACAGCCTCATGAAGTCCCACGCTCCGCTGGTCTTTGCGTTCGTCCTGACCATGGCTTTCCTGCTCTTGCTGACCACGTTCCGCTCGATCGTCATCCCGATCAAGGCGATCGTGCTGAATCTGCTCTCGGTTGGGGCGAGCTACGGCGTCTTGGTGCTGGTCTTCCAGGACGGCTGGGGCCAGTCACTGTTGGGTTTCAAATCCACTGGGGCCGTCACCGCCTGGTTGCCGATGTTCCTTTTCGTGATCCTCTTTGGACTGTCGATGGACTACCACGTGTTCATCCTCAGCCGTATCCGCGAGGCGTTCGACCGGGGCATGAGCACTGAGGACGCGGTGTCCCACGGCATCAAGAGCAGCGCTGGTGTCGTGACCAGCGCTGCGATGGTCATGGTCGCCGTCTTTGCGGTGTTCGCCACCCTCGGTGCGCTGGACTTCAAGCAGATGGGCGTGGGACTCGCTTTCGCCGTCCTGATCGACGCGACGATCATCCGCGCAGTCCTACTCCCAGCCACGATGAAGCTCCTCGGCGACTGGAATTGGTACCTGCCCAAGCCGCTTCAGTGGCTGCCGCAGATCCGCCACGAGCCCAGCACTGTGCCACAGCCCGCGCAAAGCTGAGGCGCAGGCATCTCAAAGAGAAGACGGGCGTCCGCTTAGCAGCGGGCGCCCGTTTGTATTTCCCGCAGGCGCACGAGCGAGGCTCGAATTGCGGCGCCGACTTGGTGTGTTCTGCGCGCGTTCGTGACGCACGGCTGGAGCTCGTCCCAGAAGGTCCTACGTGAGGGCCTGTACAAGCCGCCGCGCGGCCGAGCGACGCGCGCTATCCGACGGCGACTCGGCTGTCGCCAGCGAGCAGAGGTGACGACCGCCTGAACCCCACGAACGTCCAGTAGATCGCGATGAACGCCTCCCACACTATCTCCGGGATGGTCATGACGAACAACCCAGAACTCGGGTCATCGAACACGCCGAATAGCACGAGAACCCCGCCGAAGAACGCCAACGGCCCACCGATCATCCCGACGAGCGCCATGCGCGGCGGCACGAGCTGTGACTTGTACATCAGGTAGCCGAGAAGGAGTCCGTTACCGAACCCGGCGCAGAACTGCGGGCCCAGAAGGAACGTCCAGTAGTGGATCGCGACGAGCGACCGCCCCACGAGCTTGAGGGAGTTCGGGTCGACGCCAGTTCCCGCGAGGTCGTGGCGCAACGTCACGACGGACATCAGGCTGATGAGACCCATGACGATGATCGTCGACTCGACGGTGCGAGACGCGACGTACCCGAGGGAGACCGCCTGGTTCACGCGCTTGACGATTGGGTAGATCACGACAGCGGTGGCGATGTTGCAGATCGCCAGCAGCACCTCGAGAAACGCGCCCACGGAGATGCGCGTGTCGAACCCCGAACCGAGGATGTAATCGTGGTGGTTTTTCAGCGCGGGGCTGTACAGGAGAACCGCCGTGATCGAGAACACAAACGTGCCGATGAAGAACAGCCCCGCGATCCGTGCGGTTCTCTGGGCTGACTGCATGCTTGGCCCCTCGTCTCGCCCCCGAAACTCCATCATGCCCTCCTCATTTGTCGCGGTCGTGAGCCGGGAACTAATACCAGAGGTATGGGAGCACGAACCCTCCCGAGCGGGCAGCAGCCCGGGTCAGACGCGCTGGGTGCCGTCGAGCCCCGATGATCGCGCTGGTGGCGCACGTGATCACCGGTGCTGACCACGCGCCCCGGCGCTGCTGCTCTGCGCGATTTGCGAGCGTCCGCTTAGCCTCACCCCAGACGCCTGGTCCGGACGAAAACCAGGCGTATCGTTGGCCGGCGCCCTCGCGCCTGCTTTCCACGCCGAGCAGGCACCGTATGGGTCGATGGTGAGTCTAGGCCGAGCGGCGAGCGCGTGCCCGCGGCCCGCTCGAGCGGTCTTCGGCCTTGACCGCCTCCGCGAGCTCCACGGCAATATCCGCAAGCTCCTCATAGGCGCGCGCGACCTCGAGCATGTCCTGGCCCGCCGCCATCGTGCCCAGTCGCGTTATGGCCTGGTCAAAACGTCGCCAGAGATGCTCAGGACCCCGTCGTCCGGTCCCTGGCCGCAGCTCGTACGGCGGCTCGCTGTCGGCCTTGCGTGCGGGCGGCCACTCAAAGCCCTGATCGTTCGCCGCGCGGCAGACGCGCGCCGCCTCGCTCGCGCCCTTCGCAAGCGCCTCCAGACGCAATGAGAAGTTCAGGTCCGGGGGGGCCTGCTTGTGTGCCTCGACGGCACCGGCCCAGTTGGCCATCCCATCCTTGAATTCGCTGAGTATCTTCGCGTCAGGGTCGACAGGGCTCTTTTTGCTCATTTGCCCATCCTACTCAGTCATGCGGCCGGGCTGCGGTCCCGCCGCCGGTCGGACCCGGACACGCCCCAAGGCCAGCAGACCGCCCGTCACCTGCGCGACCGTCGCGTCTGCGCGTGGTCCTAGCGGGCCCTTCAAGCCGGCACCCGCTCATGGTCGGGCGGCCCGCTCGTGTGGCGGGGCGTGCCCGATCCCGACCGACAGGAGACCCGATGAGCCAACGCTCCGACCAACCGACTGCCCGCCAGCTTCAGTACCTCCGCACACTCGCCGCGCGTACTGCCACGACGTTCGCGAGCCCTCGCACACGTGGCGAGGCGAGCCACGAGATCCGCAGGTTGGAAGCACTTCCGTCGCTGACCCGAAGTGAGCGCCGACACGAACGCCGCATCCTCGACGGCGACCGCGAGCGCCTGCAGCCGTCGAGCACGATCAAGCCGGAGGAGGTCACCGGCTATGGCTCACACGCGAGGTGGGCCAAGCGGTGAGAGCGCGTGGTGTGTGCCGAGCGGTTAGCGCCAAAGCCGACGCCACACGCCGGCACGGCCCAACGGCCGACCGAGCACGATGTTCTTGGTGCGGGGCCGTGCTGCAATTGACACTCATACGAACATACGTTCGTATGATGGGACTCGGGCACTATCGCCCGCTGCGTGATCTTGAGCGCGCCCTTGAGCGCGGTGCGCTCGACATGGCGGTGGCCGCCGCCAAGGACGTATCGCACGAGCATGGCCGACCGATCGGGCTGGGCCTCGCGCTGCGGTTCCTGCCCTTGGTAGCCAATCAGCAGCTCGATGTCTACGACGAGTGGGCCTGCCGTTGGCTGGCCCGATGGCTCAAAGAGACTCCGGGCGTGACGGTCGACCTGGCCGCGGAGGTCGCGGCGTCGCTCGCGGAACTGCCGGCCGAACCCGTCGTGCTGGAGACGCTGCATGGGTTCCTTACCGTCCAGTCACGACGGCGGGAGCTAGGCAGCGCTCGGCAGCATGAGCCTGCCGGCCAGGGCTGAGCCCACCCCGTAGGCCAGCAGACCGGCTTTGCGGCGCGTCAAGCCGCTGCGCTTCGCGTCGCCTGCGGCGATCCCTGACGGGACAGGGCTTGACTCGCCTCGCCGGCCCGCTTTGGCCGGGGCGTGCTCAACCCCGACCGACAGGAGGCTCGCATGAGCCAGAACACCCTTCACCCGACGCCGAGCGTCGGCGAGCGAGTCGAGCTCGCCCGCTACACCGTCACAACTGGTGAGCGCATTCTCTACGGCCAGCGGATCAACGGCGTTGTGCGCGTGACCGACCGCCCCTCAGCCGAGGGGGGCCGCTCGTATCTGGTCGAGCGTGGCCTTGAGCTCGACGGCTACTCAGCGCTGAAGGCGCTGGTTGCCGACTACACCCGAGTGGCACGGCGGCTCAACGGGGTGCCCATGGCAACCAGCCTTGTGCGGCACAGCATCGAGCAGGAAGCGGCTTGAGAGTGCATCGGTCTGGGCGTCGCGGGACGGCAGGTGCGGCGCCTGCCCGTCCCGATGATCGCACGCTGCGCGTGCGCGGGGGTCGGGCCACGGCACCGCACCCCGCGGGCCCTTGCCCCCGGAAGGGAGGGCCATGAGCACGATCGCTCAAACACCCCACCGTCCTCGCCAAGCGAGGCGTTCAAACGCAAAGAGCCAACACCCGGCAGCGCTACTAGGCCATTACATCGACAAGCGTGGGCAGGCACGGGAGATCGTTTGTCACCCCGGCGCCAAAGGAAGCCGCCTCGTGATTGACCGCCTCGCTACGACGCTATGCGACCAGCGACTGCTCGCGCACCTCGCCGCCGATGAGCCGGCGGAGAACGCGCGGATCGTCTGCTCGTTGTATCTCGCCGACGGCGAACGCCCTCACTGTCGGCACCTCACATTGCAGGACCTCTCGACGGATCCGTTCGCTTCCATGCCGCCCGAATCAGTGACCGGGCTGGAACGGGCGACGGCGGCAGCCGCCGCGCAGCTGACCGACAGGCGCGGTTACAGCTATCGGCTCGCGATCGCCTGCAACGGCAACTCGCGCCCCGAGCTGCGCTGGCACGGTCACCCAACCCGCGCCGCGAGCGGCTGCCCCGAGCTCGTCACCGTGCGCCACGTGATCGGCAGCCTGGAGACGTATGAGCCAGCTCGAGCCCTTACCGCCCAGGCGCTGGCGGCCCACGCCCAAGCCCGAGCCGTGTCGGTCGCGGCGCTGCGCGCTGAGCTGAACCGCGTGAACGCCAGCCGGATCGTGCTCAACCGGGGGCTCCGTGAGGCGGTGCTGACCGCCGTGGAGGATCATCGCCTGACCATGAGCGAGATCGCGATTCGCTGCGGGCGCCTCAAGCGCGATGCCAACGGCAACGAGAGCGGCGAGACCAGCTGGCTCGGCAGGCGCATCGGGACGCTGGCTGAGCACGGGAAGAGCGGTCCCACGCCGTGGGTGTCAAGCGACGTGCTCGCGCTGATCGCACGCGCGGGGCTCGGTGTCAGCCCGCGCGAGGTCGAGCTGGCGTAAGCACTGGGGCATTGCGATATCCAGGTAT
Source organism: Solirubrobacteraceae bacterium (assembly GCA_049512215.1). GTDB lineage: Bacteria > Actinomycetota > Thermoleophilia > Solirubrobacterales > Solirubrobacteraceae > Palsa-744. The sequence continues at coordinate 3,546 of JBEKXJ010000036.1, read as the reverse complement.
CTTTGCTAATTTGGTCACCATGAGTACCGTGCACTCGAGGTCCCGGCCAAGTGCGACCCGCCCAAATGACGGCGACGACGGACGGCGCCAGTCGCGATCGACACGGCCGGCATCTCGTGCCAGCGGGTCGCTGCTGTTCGCCGAGGACGTCGCGGCGCTGACAGGCATGACGAAGGACTGGATCTACGCGGAAACGCGCGCCGGCCGAATCCCGCACATCGCCCTAGGTCGCTACTACCGTTACCGACGCGAGTCGATCGAGGCTTGGCTTGGGGAGCTGGAGCACGCGACCGTAACTTTGCCGCGCAAGGCGGCGCGCCGGCGTTGACGCGGCGCCCAAATCAGACGAGATGCAGCAGCCCCATAGGCGCTCGATGACCGCCAAGGATGGCGCGCCTTAGAGTAGGGCAATCGCCGCTGGGGCCCTATCGCATCCGCATAACGACGTATAACCAAATCGTGACAAGGCGAAGCTACGGAACAGGCCAGCTCTACGAGAAGTCGGGGGCGTACTACGGGCGCTGGCGCACCGCAACCGGGAGGCGCCTAAATCGCAAGATCGGTCCGATGCGCACGCCGGGTGAGGCCGACGGTCTCACGCGCTTGCAGGCCGAGCGGCAGTTCAGGCAGATGCAAGACGCAGAGGAGCGTGCGCCGCGACCGGAGCCCGGTGCCTACGTTCCAAACGTCGACGAGTTGGCCACTTCACTGCGAGAGCGACTTGAGCTGCGCGGCACACGCAAGTCCTATCGCGAGAGCTGCGAGTACATGCAACGCGTACACATTGCGCCCCATCTAGGAGAGCGCAAGATCACCGACGTGGACACTGCCGACGTGGAGGCGCTCGGAAGGGTGCTCCTGCAGGGCGGACTCGCACCGAAGAGCGTCCGCAACATGCTCGGCTTCCTTCACGCCGTGTTCGAGCACGGCATTGACCAGGGCTGGATTCGCGAGAACCCAGCGCGTCGTGCGGAGAAGCCACGACGCGGGCGCGCAGGCGCCAATCCTGACATTCAGTTTCTCAGCGTCAGCGAGCTGGACGCAGTGATCAGGACCATCCCCGACGAGGTGGTTTTCCGACAGCCGGCGCCGACACGCCGCGGCCGCCCAGGTCCAGCCCCGCCGCCATCGCCAGACGTGCTCGGCCCTGTTCTACGGGTCGTGATCCTCACGGCCGCGCTGACCGGTCTGCGTCAGTCCGAGCTGCTCGGTCTGCGCTGGCGCGACGTCGATTGGGCGGCGCAGCGCATCCGCGTCCGCAACACGTTCGTGCGTGGCGAGCACTCGACCGACGGCAAGTCCGACCTCTCCACCCGCCGCTCGGTGCCCATGGCCGACCACCTTGCCGGCGAGCTGGATCGCTGGTCCAAGCGCACCGAGTATCGGGGCGACCCTGATCTCGTATTCGCTCACCCACAGACAGGCTCGCCTCTGGACCGCTCAAAGGTCAGTAAGCGCTTCAAAGCCGCCTGCCGCGCAGCAGGCGTGCGCGAGGTCAAGTTCCACGATCTTCGGCACACGTTCGCTACTCGCCTGGCGGCCTCCGGTCAGCCCTTGCGCACGATCCAGGAGTTCCTCGGGCACGCCGACAGCAAGACGACGCAGATCTATGCGCACTACGCGCCATCCGAGCACGAGGTCCAAATGGTCAACGACGCCTTCGCCCCCGAAGCTGGGGTCCAATTTGGGGTCCAAAGTGAGGCCAACTCCGCTCCCCTCGGCTCGTTGCCACCCAACCAATCCGGGCCTTGACCACTGGTTACCACCTGTTCCGTCGGGTTGTGGTCCAGGCGGTCGCGGGTTCGAGTCCCGTCGCTCACCCCTCGCAAAAGCCCTGCTACGGCGGGGTTTTTCTGTGCCAGAGCGTCCGCCCGGAGGCCGCGAAAACGGCAGGGTGCTAACGGAAGTGCAAACACGCTCGGTGGCGGCGGGCGTCGAGTCAAGTTGAGGGGCCTCTCGGCGGGCCTCGGTTGCGCGGCCCAGCTACTCGGGTCGTGCGGCGAGCGCGACGAGCTGTTCGCTCCTGCGCCACAGCGCCTGCGCCAGCGCCTGGTCGCTTGCCTGCGGGGAGACTCGTGCCGGACGGCAGTTGGCGAAGTACTCGCCAGAGATCTCGCCGGCCTCTGGAGCCGAGGAGAGGTAGACGAGCGTGCTCGCGCCCTCCTGCGGCGTCGCGAACGAGCGCGAGATCAGCTTCCAGCCGAGCTTCATCACCAGCGGCAGTTCGCGTCCCAGCTCCGTGCGCACGCCGCCGGGGTGCAGGCAGTTGGCGACAACGCGAGATCCCTCGAGCCGGCGGGCCAGCTCGCGCGTGAAGAGGACGTTGGCGAGCTTTGAGTTGCGGTAGGCGGCCATCGGCGACCAGGAGCGTTCATCCTGCGCCAGCGTCCGAGGGTCGATGGAGCCCTTGCGATGCTCGACCGAGGAGGTAGTCACGATCCGCGCGGGCGCTGAGACCCGCAGCCGATCTAGCAACAGGTTGGTGAGCAGGAACGGCGCGAGGTGGTTGACTGCGAACGCCTTGCCGTGGCCCTCTGGCGTGAGCGGTCGCCGTGGCGCGACCGTGCCGGCGTTGTTGACCAGCACGTGAATCCGCTCGTGGCGGGCAAGCAGCCGCTGCGCTAGCGCGCGGACTTCCTCGAGCGAGGACAGGTCGGCGACCTCGGGGCCGGCGGCTGTCCCTCCGGCCGCCTCGAGTTTCTCGGCCATGTCGGCGAGCCGCTGCGCGCTGCGCCCGATCGGCACGACGGTCGCGCCAAGACGTCCCAGCTCGATCGCGGCGGCCGCGCCGATACCCGAACTCGCACCGGTCAACACCACCACAAGCCCGGCCATCCGCTCCGCTGCTTCCATCGCCCGGACGATACGCGCTGGCAAAGCTCCACGGTCGTCAGCGAAGCCTCGGGCACAGGCGTTGGCAACGCAATCCGGTCTAGACGGCTTTGCAGGGCGCCGGAAAGCGGTGCTCTCCGCGTCCCTACGGGGCTTTCAGGGACCTCAGGTGCTCTCAAGTGCCCCCAGAAGTCGCTCGGATGGGGAGCCTATGGGGAGCCTGGAGTCGGTCACGGGAGCCTGGGTCGATGCACCGCAGGGAGGATCTTCGTGCGTGATCTCCGCCCCTTCGCGGACCAAGTATCTGCGCCCCGAATACGTGCCCCAGGAGGGAGAGTGGGGATAGGCGGTAAGGCGGCTCCCAAACCGAACACCGACGAGTACCTGGACCCGAAGTACGTGGCGGCGAGCCGGTAGGCGGGATAGGAGATAGACGGGGGTGAACCATCCCGGACGCTGGTAGTGCTCAGCCATCGACATCATTCTGCCAGGGCGAGTTGCGCGAGCCACCCGCCCGCTCCTCAATGCGGACAGACCCCCTCCTCGCCAAAAGCAGGCACGTCGTCCGCCCGAGACGAGACGCACGCTTAGGACGGAGGCTGTTTCATAGACTCCCGGTTCGTCCGCCGTCGTTAAGACACTTCTGGGATGCCCCAGAACTTCATCGAGTGTGATCGTGAGTAGTTGCTGTTGATGTCGCCCTCGCTGCGCGAG
>JBEKXJ010000035.1:0-32107 GCA_049512215.1 Solirubrobacteraceae bacterium | reverse complement strand
CTCGGCGCCGACGAGCAGCGTGATCTCGCCCGTGCCCGGTCCGCACAGGGGCTCGTCCGCATCGGCGGACAGCGCCACCCGTTCGCCCGGCAGCTCGGTGATGTCGCTGACGCGCGCGAGCGCCACCGTGAAGATCGCGCCCATGCTCGCACGTACGGCCTTCGCCCCGTGCGGGTCGGCGCAGCCGGGCCCGAGCGCGACGCACGAGGCGCCGAACGCCTGCGCGGAGCGCAGCACCGTGCCGACATTTCCCGGATCCCCGACGCGGTGCAGGTACACGCACAGCGGCCCCACGGCGGGGCTCCAGCGCTGCTCGTAGACGGCCATCACGCGCGTGCTCGAACCGAGCGCGGACACGCTCGCGAGCGCGGCGCGCTCGACGTCATGGAAGTCCTCGCCGCCGAGTCCCGAGCCCGCCAGCCGGTAGCCCTCGAGCGCCGGGCGCCCGGCGAGCTGCGCCGCGGCGATCAGGTCCTCGCCTTCGGCCAGGAACGTGGCGCTGCGGGCGCGCCCGCGCTTGGTGTGCAGGTGGCGCACGGCCTTCAGGCGCGGGTTCTGGGGGGATTGGATCTGGCTCATGTCGGTTTGTTCGGTTCTCGCTTGCTGCTCGGTCTTGCTTGCTGCTGGTGCCAACAAAAAGGGCGCCGTCCTTTTCAAAGGAGCGACGCCCGGGAGGCTGTCTGTCGGTGTGCCGGGTCCCCGGCCGATCCGGGGTCAGGCAGCCGACGCCTCGCGGGCGACCTCGGCGAAACGTCGGAAGGTGTCTGCGTCGCGCACGGCGATGTCGGCGAGCACCTTGCGGTCGAGCTCGACACCGGCCAGTTTCAGGCCGTGCATCAGCTGTGAGTAGCTCATGCCGTTGACGCGCGCGGCGGCATTGATGCGGGTGATCCACAGCCTGCGAAAGTCGCGCTTGCGGTTGCGCCTGTCGCGGTAGGCGTACGCGTCGGCCTTGAGCAGGGCCTCCTTGGCGCGCTTGTAGTTGGAGTGCGCCTCGCCACGAAAGCCCTTGGTCTGCTCGAGTACCGCGCGGCGCTTCTTGCGCGCGCCGACGGAGCGCTTGACGCGCGTCATTTGCCGACCCCCAGCATGCGCTTGATCCGCGGCGCGTCGTCGTCGGAGACGATCATCGCCTTGCCGAGGTCGCGCTTGTGTTTGGGCGACTTCTTCTCGAGGATGTGGCTCGTGAAGGCGTGCCGACCCCGCACCTTGCCGGTGGCGGTGACTTTGAAGCGCTTCTTCGCGCCGGAGTGTGTCTTCATCTTGGGCATGATGAGCCGACGATTATGGCACGGCGGTGACCGCGGAGGCGTCGCCGCCCTCTGCGCGGACCTCAGCAGCCTGCTCAACGGCCTCGGGCTCGGGCGCGGCTGGCTCGGAGGCTCCCGTGCCCTCGGCGGGGGCGCCGCTTGCCTGCGCGCCGGGCTCGGGCCCCGCCTCGGGTGCGCGTGCGTCGCCGCCCGCCGGGGAGTCGATCGCCGCGGGGGCGACACCCCCAACGTGAGCGCCGTCCGGAGCCTCGCCCGCGGCGCCCTCGGCGGCCTCGAGCCGGCCCGCCAGCACGGCCTTCGATGGGGCCATCATCATCGTCATGTTGCGGCCTTCCTGCATCGGCCGCTGCTCGACGACGCCGAGCTCGGCGAGCTCCTCGGCCAGCCGGTCGAGGATCGCCGTCCCGCGCTCCGGGTGCGTGACCTCGCGTCCACGGAACATGATCGTGACCTTGACCTTGTCCTTGTGGCGAAGGAAGCGCTCGACATGGTGCTTCTTTGTGTCGTAGTCGTGCTGGGCGATCTTTGGACGGAACTTGATCTCGCGGATCGTGATCTGCTGCTGGTGCTTGCGGGCCTGCTTGAGCTTCTGGGCCTGCTCGTACTTGTACTTGGAGTAGTCGAGCACCCGGCAGACGGGCGGCCGCGCCTCGGGCGCCACCTCGACGAGATCGAGGTCGCGCTCCTGGGCGAAGCTGAGCGCGTCGGCGGTCTTGAGCACCCCGATCTGGTTGCCCTCGTCGTCGATCAGTCGGACCTCGGCGACGCGTATGCGCTCGTTGATCCTCGTCGTGTCCCGCTCAGGCGGGCGCCGGTCGAACCTGCGGGGAACCGGCACTAGCTGTCGTGGCCGTACGTCAAGCCGATGCTATGCCTGGCGCGCTTGAGGATTTGCGTGGCTTCAACGCGGGGGAGTATAGCTCGCTCTGCAGGCGGCGGGTGAACTCCTCGACGGGCATGGTTCCCTCCTCGCCGGCGCGGTGCTCGCGGAGCGCCACGGCTCCCTGCGCCGCCTCGCGCTCGCCGACGACGAGCATGTAGGGGATCTTGCGCAGCTCCGCCTCGCGGATCTTGCGTCCGATCGACTCGCTGCGATCGTCGAGCTCGACGCGCGCGTCGAGCTCGTGCAGGCGGTCTCTGACCGTCGCGGCGTAGTCGTTGAAGCGGTCTGAGACCGCCAGGACGATCGCCTGCACCGGGGCCAGCCACAGCGGCAGCTCGCCGGCGTAGTGCTCGAGCATGATCCCTATGAACCGCTCATAGGAGCCGAACAGCGCTCGATGGATCATCACCGGCCGGTGCTCGGCGTTGTCGGCCCCCGTGTAGCTGAGCTCGAAGCGCTCGGGCATCGAGTAGTCGAGCTGCACCGTTCCCAGCTGCCAGGAGCGCCCGAGCGAGTCGGTCATGTGCATGTCGATCTTCGGCCCGTAGAAAGCGCCGTCGCCCGGGTGCAGCTCGTACTGCAGGCCCTGCGCCTCGAGCGCGCGCGTCAGTTCACCCTCCGCCCGATCCCACAGCTCATCGCTGCCGCTGCGCTGCTCTGGACGGGTGGAGAGCTCCAGGCGCACCTCCAGGTCGAACAGCGCGTAGGTCGCGAACGCCATCTCCAAGCAGCCGTTAAGCTCGTCCTGAACCTGCTCATCGGTGCAGAAGATATGGGCGTCGTCCTGGGCGAAGTGACGGACCCGCAAGAGCCCGTGCAGCACTCCGGAGGGCTCGTTGCGGTGCAGCAGCCCCGGCTCTGAGTAACGCACGGGCAGATCCCGGTAGGAGTGGCGGTGAGCGCCGAAGAGGTGGGCGTGGCCCGGACAGTTCATCGGCTTCAGGCCCATCTCGCGCTGCTCGACCTCGATCGTGAACATGTTCTCCTTGTACTTCCCCCAGTGCCCTGAGGTCTTCCACAGCTCCGCGTCATAGATCAGGGGCGTCTTGACCTCGCTGTAGCCGCGCTGGGATGCCATCTCGCGCGAGACGGCCACGAGCGTGTTCCAGACGGTGGTGCCTGCGGGCAGCCAGAAGGCCGCCCCGGGTGACACCTCGGAGAACGTGAACAGCCCCAGCTCGCGCCCCAGCTTGCGATGGTCGCGCGCGCGCGCCTGCTCGAGGCGCTCCAGATGCTGCTCGAGCGCCGCCTTGGAGAAGAAGGTCGTCCCGTAGATGCGGCTCAGCATCGTCCTGCTCGAGTCCCCTCGCCAGTAGGCCCCGGCGATCGACTGGAGCTTGAACGTTCCCACGCTCTTCGTGCTCGGGGCATGCGGCCCGCGGCAGAGGTCGGTGAACGGGCCGTTCGTATACAGCGAGACCGTCCTGAGCGGATGAGCGGGGTCGGCGCCGGCGAGAAGGTCGTCGATCAGCTCGACCTTGTAGTCCTGGCCCTCGGCGACGAAGCGCTCGCGGGCCTGCGCCGTGGGCACGTCCTCGCGCTCGAAGGGCTCCGCCGCCTGCACGTGCGCGCGCATCCGTGCTTCGATCCTCGGGAAGTCCGCCTCGGATATCGACATTCCCTGCGGAAACTCGAAGTCGTAGTAGAAGCCATCCTCGATCGGCGGGCCGATCGAGATCTTGACGCCCTCATAGAGTTCCATCACCGCAGCGGCCAGCACATGGGCCGCGTCGTGCCTGATCAGCTCGAGGGCCCTCCCCCCGCTCTTCTCGGTCAGAATCGACACGCGGGCGCCGTCGGGAAGCGGGCGGGCGAGGTCGCGCACCTCGGGCTGCTCCCCCACCTCCGGGTGGCTCAGCTCGACGGCGAGCGCCGCCCGCGCAAGGCCAGGGCCGATCGCGGCGGCGGCGTCTGCCCCCGTGGCGCCGTCAGCCAGCTCCAGCCGCTTTCCGTCCGGGAGTGTCACCGTGACCGACATCGCAGCGCTGCAGGCTACCTTGGCCGAGCCGAGCGGATAGACCGCGCGGTAGCTCCGCTCAGGCGGGCTGCCAGAGGGCGTCGTCGCCGAGGGGGGTTCGCCGTGCGCCGCCCTCGCCGAGGAGCTCGATCAGCGCAGCCTCGGCGGCGGCCCGGTCGGAGGCCTCGTTGTTGTGGGTCATGATCGCGGCGACCTCCTGGGTCACCAACCCGTCCGGGAAGCGTCTGAGCGCCTCCAGTGGCTGCTCGGGCGGGTCCTTGCGCTCGAGCCTCAGATCGAGGTTGGCGATCAGCGCGTCGTAGGCCTCGATCGTCTGGAAGCCCCCCGCCTCCAGGCGCTGTCCGGCCGCGGTCTCGAACACGAGCGTGGGCGCCGAATAGCGCACGGGGCCGTCCGTCTGGCGCGCCTTGCCCTGAAAGTGCGTGGGCCCGCCCTCGGCGGTGCGCGCACGGCTCTTGTCGACCTCGTAGGCGGCGATCGTGCGTTCGTCGTCGACCGCGGCGATGATCGCTCCCACGTCGATGCCCTCGACGCGCTCGAGCGCCCGGGCGATGTCCTCATCCTCGTCGAGCAGCAGCGTGGTGGTGAACCAGCCGAGCTCGAGCGCCCGCAGCGCAGCGTGCTCACGCCCCGGGTTGAGCAGGCGCGTGGCGATGATCGCCCGGCACGCGCGCGCGGTCGCAGGCACATGCGCGCGTGGCTCGCGCAGGAACGGCATCCCGTAGCGGCCGAAGCGCAGGTTGCCCAGCGTCATCCGGGTCGGTGTGTAGCCGGCTTGCACGTAGCGATCGGAGTCCTCTGCGAGGCCGATCATCACGAGCCGCCAGTCGAGCTGCCCGGCGTAGCGCCAGCGCAGGACGGCGAGCGCAGGGCTCGCCGAGTAGGCCCAGGGGCAGCCCGGATCGGTGAAGTGGGTCACGGAGATGCTCGCCATGCACCCAATATAGGTGCGATGCAACAGCTCCGTTCAGCCGCTCAGGCCGCCGCCCAGGCCAGCTGTCGGTTGCGTTGCGGCGAGGCGCTCAGAAACGCCTCGACGACCGCGGGATCGAACTGGGTGCCGGCGCAGCGGGAGAGCTCAAGGCACGCGCCCTCATGTTCGAGCGCAGGGCGGTACGGGCGCTCGCTGATCATCGCGGTGTAGGCGTCGGTAACCGCGAGGATCCGGGCCTCCAGCGGGATCTGCTCGCCGGCGAGTCCGCGCGGGTAGCCGCTCCCGTCGAGGCGCTCACGGTGGCAGAGAATCCACTGGCGCACATCGTCGAGGCTGACGTCGTTGAGCAGCGCCGCCCCGAGCTCGGGCTGGCGGCGGACCTCGGCCCACTCCTCCTCGCTCAGCCGACCCCTCTTCTGGAGGATCGCGGCCGGGATCTGATCGCGCCCCACGCCGCACACGAGCGCTGCGAAGCGGACCCTCGCGATCTGCTCCTCGCCGAGGCCGAGCTCGCGTGCGGTCAGCTCGGCGAGGTGCGCCACCAGGCGGCGCGGGTTGGGCGAGTAGGCGATCGTCCCCAGATCGGCGCGGGCGGCGCCGCAGGCGTCGCATATCAGCACCAGCTGCAGTCGGCCGGCCTCCCGCAGGTAGCGCGCTCCACCGCTGTGCAATGCGGAGTGGTGGCAGGCCATGGCGATCTATCGGCCGCAAGCCGGCCGAGCTTGCAAGGAGGCTTGCGCGCTGGACCTATGGGGCGCGGAGCAGTTGCGGGCCCTCGGTGGCATCGTCGACCTTGTTCAGCGCCGGGTTCGCCGGTACAGCCGAGAGCCGGGCTTCGGACAGCGGGCCACACAGTTCGAGCGCTTCGCTCGCTCCGATCCTCGGGTCGAGCCACGCCTGCTGGGCGTCGCGGTCGGCGAGGATCACCGGCATGCGGTCGTGGATCGCCGCGGCGATCCTGTTGGGGGCCGAGTCGCATGTCAGGAGGGCTACGCTCTGGAGCCACTCCCCTTCGAGCTTCGCAGGCGTCCACAGCGCTGCGAACGCGAAGGGTATGCCGTGATCGACCTGGAAGTGGAAGGGTTGGCGGGGCTGGCCGCGCTGCTCGGGCTTCAGCCACTCGAAGTAGCCGTCTGCGATCTGCAGTGCCCGGCGCGAGGCCTTCGGTATCAGGCCGCGGTAGGCGGGCCTGTTCGCGACCGTCTCCATCCTCGCGTTGATCATCTTGTAGGCGCCCTTCAGGTCGGTCGCCCACGGCGGTATCAACCCCCAGCGCAGGAGCCGCGCTTCGGGCTCGCCCTTCGGTGCGACGATCGCGAGGACCTCTTCGCTCGGCGCGATGTTGAAGCGCCGGGTGCCGGCGTCACCCGGGAAGGGGACCTTGAAGCGATCGTTCAGTTCTTCAACGCCGGCGGTGTTCGTGTAGCGCCCGCACACATCCTGAGGATAGGCAACGCTCGCGCGTCCCTCGGCCGTCGACCCCTCCGCGCTCCGCCTGGTCGGGACGCTTCCAGTTCCAGCCGCAGGGAGTCCCCGTCGGTCGCTTACCAGCGCAGCCCGAGCGCTCACCTGCGCGCGGCCACGGCGTCGGCGAACCACCCCAGGCGCGACGGCCGGCCCGCCCGGCGCTCGATTCGGTCGGCCCGTCGGTAGAGCGCGTAGACGCCGCGTATCGCGCCCCAACGGAGGGGCTCTGGCTCCCATCGCCTCGGCCCCCGCCCCACCCACGGCAGTTCGGTGAGGCTGCTGCTCTCGCCGAGCAGGAGGTCGCGAAGCGTGCGGCCGGCGAGATTCGCAGCCGCCACGCCCTGCCCGGCGTATCCCCCGGCCCACGCTAGCCCCGATCTAGGGTCCGCGTTGACCGAGATGCACCAGTCGCGCGGAACGCCGAGCACGCCCGACCACGCATGGTCGACCGCGACTCCGGCCGCCGCAGGAAACAGCCTCACGAGCTTCTCACGCAGGCTCGCGATGGTCGCGGGCCCCGTGTCGCCCCTGCCGTCGGTACGCGAGCCGAAGCGGTAGGGCACGCCCCGCCCCCCGATCGCGATGCGCCCATCATTGGTGCGCTGCAGGTACACGTAGGCATGCGCGCCGTCACTGAGGAGCTCGCGGCCGCTCCAGCCGATCTCCTCCCACGCCGCTCGGGGGAGCGGCTCGGTGATGATCATCGAGCTGTTCATCGGCACAAGCGCCCGCTTGAGCCCCCGCAGACCCGACGTATAGCCCTCGGTGGCGCGGAGCACCCAGCGCGCGCTCACCGTTCCCGCCGGCGTCAGCGCCGCGCCCGGGCGAACCTCGGTCACGGGTGTGGCCTCATGGATACGCGCGCCGAGTCGCTCGACCTCGGCAGCCAGGCCGCTGAGAAGCTTCGCCGGGTGCACGCGCGCGACGTGCGGGGAAAAGCTCGCGCAGCTCACGCCGGCGACATGCAGTCGTTGCTCAAGCTCGGCGAGATCGACCTCGCGCAGATCCTGCTGCTCCAACCCATGCTCGCGGCCGTGGATGATCCGTTCGCGCAGGCGAACGGCCTGGGCCTCGTTGAGCGCGACCTCGACCTGACCGCTCTTGAGAAAGTCCGCGTCGATGTCGCGCTCGGCGAGCACGCGTCCGATCTCATCGACAGTGTCGAACATCTCCCGCTGGAGCGCGAGGTAGGCATCGCGCCCGCCGCGTGCTTCATACACGCGCTCGGGCCCCGAGAAGAACCCGGAGACCCAGCCGCCGTTTCGCCCCGAGGCGCCAAAGCCGGCGACCTCGCGCTCGAGGATGGTGACCCGCAGCGACGGCTCCGCGAGCTTCAGGTAATAGGCGGCCCAGAGGCCCGTGTAGCCAGCGCCGACGATCGCAACATCGGTCCGCGTCGAGCCCGCGAGCGCAGGACGCCTCGCAGGAGGCCCGCCCAACGATCGCCACCAGAATCCGAGCTCCCCGGTCCGCATCGCCGCAGCCTAGCCCTGCGGGCAGCCGGCCTTCAGCTCTGCCATCAGGAGCATGCAGGTTTGGACGCGAGCGCCGATCGAGCGGCACGGCAGTCCGGCGGCGTTTTCCTGGCGTTCTCCCCGTGATGGCAAACGTTCAGCGGCGACGGCCCGCTTTCGCCGCGCCATCGACGGAGGGGCCAACGAGCGGCTTCAGCCTGGCGAGGGCCGCGAGCTCCTGTTCAAGGCGCCGGATGATCGCCTGCGGTTCGGCCACCAGGCCTGCGTCGACCAGCAGCCCGATCGTCACCTCCTCGCAGTAGCTAAAGATGCTCACGCTCATGCCGACGCTGCCGGAGGTGGGCGCCCACACGAGCACGGCGCGCACGGGCCTGCCGGCCAGGTACATGACCTCGCGCGGGCCGGGGACATTCGTCATCACGGCGCTGGCCTTGGCGGTGATCATGTCGACGATGCGCCTCTCCAGCTGCTCCGGCACGAGGCCGATGGCCTGCAAGAGCGCATAGGAGATCGGTCCCTCGGGGGAGCCCTTGATCGCGCTCATCCTGCGCTTGAGCTCCTGCAGCCGGGCGCGCCCGCCTGCCACATCGACGGGCAGCGTCAGGTACACCAGGCCGAAGCGGTTGCCGAGCTCGCGCGGGATCGGCTCCTGCGCCGGGCGCAGGTTGAAAGGCACGAGCGCCCTGATCTCGCGGGGCTCCTCGCCGCCGGCGCGCAGATGACGGCGCAGCGCGCCGCTCACCGCCGCCAACAGGACATCGTTCACGGTCGCGCCCTGCGCATGCGCCGTCGCCTTCACCATCGCCAGGTCGAGCTGCCCCGTCCACGCCACCCTCCTTGCCGGCGCCAGCTCGCCGCGCAGCGCCGTCTCAGCGTCCGCGGGGGTGAACAGCAGCTTCAGAAGGGCCCGCACGTCGGCCGCCGCGCCGTCGGCGAGATCGCGCGCTTGGCGCGGGTGCACCAGCAGGTTCATGCCCCCGAGCGCGACCCCGCTCACGAGCCGCCGGGTGGTCCCGATCGCCGCAGCCGCGGGTCCTGCGACGCCCGCCACAGGCACCCCGATCGCCCGGCCCAGCGCTCCGCCCATGCCCCCCCGCCGGCGGCTCTGCTGCTCGCGCCCGCGCGGAGGTGCTGCTTCGGCGGGTGTGGCGTCGGTCAGCGAGAGCACCACCTGCGCGAGCGCGAGCCCGTCGCCGATGCAGTGATGCACGCGCAGGAGCAGGGCTTGGCCCCCCGCGGGACGGTCCAGCAGGTATATGTCCCACAGCGGCTTGGCGTGATCGAGCGGCGTGGCTATGAGGTCGCCCACGAGCTCCCGCAGCGCCGCCTCATCGCCGGGCTCGGGCAGCCCCAGATGGTGCAGGTGGCGGTCAAGGTCAAACTGGGGGTCGTCTTCGAAGAAGGGCCCGCTCAACCCAAGCCGGCCCTCGACCGCCAGCTGGCGAAAGCGCGGGTAGGGTCCGACCAGGCGCCATCTCATCACTTCCCGCAGCCGTCCCCAGGCCAGCCGCTCCTCGAACAGCATCAAAGAGTTGATGACCATCAGGTTGGTGGGCCTGTCCATGTGCAGCCAGGCTGTGTCGGCGCCCGAGAGCTGGTGGTGCGCGGTGTCAGTCGCCTGCATCGACTCCCCCAGCGGCGTGCGCATGGAGGTGCGTCGCAACGGCACCGAGCAGTGACCGTGCTTCGTGGGCCGTCATCGCGACGGCGGTGCGTAGAGGCCGTTGAAGAAATCGGCGTAGCGCTCGTACACGAAGGCCCGCTTCACCTTCAGCGTCGGCGTCAGCTCACCTGCGGCCTGGGTCAGGTCGTGGTCGAGGATGCCGAAGCGCTTCACCTGCTCGATGCGGGCGAAGCGGGCGTTCGCGGCGTCGACGTCGGCCTGCAGGAGCTCGCGCACGCGCTCATCCATTGCCAGTGCCGGGATGTCGGCCGGCGCGCCCAGCAGCTCGGCCAGCCTGGGCGCCTGTTCGGGGTCCAGCGTGAGCATGCACACGAGATAGGGCCTGCGGTCGCCGTAAACCACCGCCTCGGAGATCCAGCGGGTGTCACGCAGGACGTTCTCGATGTTGACAGGCGTGATGTTCTTGCCGCTGGAGGTGATGATCATGTCCTTCTTGCGGCCCGTCACCTTCAGGTAGCCGTCGCCGGAAAGCTCGCCCAGGTCGCCGCTGCGCAGCCACCCCTCGGCCAAGGTCGCGCGGGTCGCATCGGGGTCGCGATGGTAGCCGGCGAAAACGTGCGGGCCGCGCATCAGGATCTCCCCCTCCTCGCTCACCATCACCTCGCTGTCGGGCAGCGCCTTGCCGACGGTCCCGAAGCGGGGGGCGCCGACCGGATTTAGCGTGGCGGCGGCGCAGCTCTCTGTCATCCCGTAGCCCTCCAGCACGGTCACGCCGCAGGCGTCGAAGAACTCGAGCAGCTCGTGGTCGATCGGCGCCGCGCCCACCAGCGCCATCTGCAGGCGCTCGCCGAAGAGGGCCCGCACCTTGGCGAGCGCGAGGCGGTCGGCGAGCTGAAGGCGCGCCCTTGCCAGGCGTCCGAGCGGCTTGCCCGAGCGTTCAGCCGCGCGTGCCCTGCGACCCACCTCGAGCGCCCACGCGAACGGGACGCGCGAGCGCAGGCCGCCGCTCTCCACGGCCACCACGACCCCGGTATGGAGCTTCTCGTAGATGCGGGGCACCGCCACGAAGTGCGTGGGCGCACTGGCCGCCACCTCCTCGAGGATCTTCTTGGAGTCACCCGACCAGTAGGAGAGCGTGCCGCCCACGTCCAGCACCACCGTCTGTACCACGCGCGCGAGCACGTGAGCCAGCGGCAGGAACATGTAGATCACCGGCCGCACGTCATCGAGCTGGAGCTGGCCCCGGAACATCGCGGTGGCGGACAGGAAGTTCGCGTGGGTGAGCATGCAGCCCTTCGGGGGACCGGTGGTGCCGGAGGTGTAAACGAGCGTCGCCACGTCCCCGGGTGAAACCGCGCGCACGCGTTCATCGACCGCCTGCGGGTCGACCTCCTCGGCGTGCCGTGTCAGCGTCTCTAGCGGGTCCGCCCCATCGGCGTGCCCGTCGATGACGATCACATGCTCGAGCTTGGGCAGGTCCTGCTGGACCTCTGCGATCTTCGCCACCTGCTTGGCGTCCTCGCAGAACACCAGTCTCGCTCCGGAGTGCTCGAGCACGTGCCGGCACTCCTCGGGTGAGTTCGTGTGGTAGATCGGCGCTACCACGGCACCGGCGCAGACCGCGCCGAGCTCGCAGACCGTCCACTCCGCCCGTGTCGAGGACAGGATCGAGACGACGTCGCCGCCCTCGATACCGAGCGCGATCAAGCCCCGCGCGAGCTCACGACTGCGCTCGCCGAGCTGAGCGTAGGTGATCCTCTGCATTCCCTGTGGCGTCGGGTGGAGCAGGGCCACGTCCTCCCCGCGCTCCTGAGCTGACAGGACCATGCGTCCGAGCGTTGTCGCGCCCGTGATGCGCTCGAGCACCGGTCGCACCGGCGTGAGGGCAGAAGGGGGCGTAACGGTGGCAGCCATAGCGCCACCGTCTCACCGCGAGCACCTGATGCCATCCGCAGTAACTCCTTTGGCCGAAGTGGTTTTTTGCGGATCAGCGCTCCGGTGCCCCTCCTTTAGCTCTCGCCCCGGGCCTCCCTGGCGATCAGATCCCGGGACGAGGTCCGTCCCCTTTTCATCCCTATCGAGCCGGACAACGGGGAGCTCCGGACCGTGCTAATGTCGCGCCCGCACGAGAACGAATTGGGCCCGTGGGTGGGCCTGTGCGGCGTTTGGAGAGCAACGTAGCTGGGCGGCGGGCCGCCCACTGACACGGAGGGGGAGACAGTCATGTTCGGCACGACGCGGTCCGGCAGGGGCGGAGCTTCGCGGGTGCGCTTCCGGGCGGTCTGTCAGGTCTCACTCGGCGGGCTCGTGGCCTTCGCGCTGCTGGCGCTCGGAGCGCCACCGGCGAGCGCCACGCCCGAACCGGAAGACTTCTCAGGCCCGGCGTTCCAGATCCTCGCCCCCGGTGAGGAAGGAGGGCTCCCGGTAAACGAATTCTCGACCGATCAGGGCGTGCTCTACAACAAACTCACCCCGATGATGGGCAACGTCACGCAGAAAGCGCTCGAACGCGACTACCTGTCTGAGAAGTTCGGTGTGCAAGGGCCCGTGCTGCGCAAGGAGGAAACCGGTCGACCCGGCCTTGAAATCCTGCGTGACAGCCATGACATCCCGCACATCTTCGGGACCACGCGCGCCGACGTTATGTTCGGCTCGGGCTGGGTGGCCGCCGAGGACCGCGGTCTGCTGCTGCGCCTTGGCCTGGGGCCGGCCTATGCCGCGGCACTCGGCATCCCCGGGATCAGCGCGTTCGGGCTCCTCCTCGAGGGACGCTCGTTCAAGCCCAGCGCTCAGGCGGTGAGCTTCGTCAGTGAACAGAAGAAAGTGCTGATCGAAAAAGGAGCAAGGGGTGAACAGGTCCTCCAGGATCTGGAAAACTGGGCGGAAGGGGTCAACGCCTACGAGCAGACGTTGCCGGTAGCCGAGCGTCTGCCTACTGTGACCGCCACTGACGCGATCGCCGGATTCGCGTTCATCGGCTCGATCTTCGGCAACGGCGGCGGTAACGAAGTCGCCAACTCAGACTTCCTCGCCAAACTGCAGGCCAAGCTTGGGTCGAGCGAAGGCCTGAAGGTCTTTCGCGACCTGCGCGAGGTCAACGATCCCGAAGCGCCTACGACCACGAGCAAGCCGTTTCCCTACGACCAGGTGCCGAGCGGGCCCACGCCCGGGGCCGTTGTGATCGACCCAGGATCAATGAGCACCACCGCGTCCGCGGCGATCAAGGCGACCAACGCGTCGCGGCGCAAAGCCTCCAACTTCCTGGTCGTCGGCGCCAGTCGCACACGTAGCGGGCATCCGCTCGCGGTGATGGGCCCGCAGCTCGGCTACTTCTACCCCGAGATCGTGATGCAGGCCGACCTGCACGGCCCCGGCATCGACGCCGAGGGGATCGTCGCGCCGATCTCGCCGTACGTGTTCATCGGGCGGGGACGCGATTTCGCCTGGTCTCTTACCAGCGCCGGCAGCGAGAACACCCAGCAGTTCCTGCTGAAGCTGTGCAACCCCGACAAGAGCCCGCCGACCCGCGAATCCGAAAGTTATGAATACCACGGCGAATGCATCCCGATGACAACCTTCGACGCGGGAGAACTCGGCGAAGGCAACGGCGAAGCCGCTCACGAGGTCTACTTCAAAGAAAGCGTCTACGGGCCGGTCAGCGGCACCGTGACCGTCAAAGGGCAGCCGTACGCGATCGCCAACGACCGTGCGACGCGTGGCCGCGAGCCGGCTGGAGAGCTCGCCTTCAGCGATCTCGACTCAGACCGTGTGCACTCACCCGAACAGTTCTTCGAAGCCGCGAACGAGCTCGAGACGACGTTCAGCATGTCCTACCTCGACAGCAAACAGATCGCATACTTCTCGACAGGGCGCCTGCCTGTGCTCGCCCCCGGCACGGACCCGAGCCTGCCCACGCTGGGCACCGGAGAATACGACTGGCAGGGCTTCCTCTCGCTCGCGCAGCATCCCCACGCTGTCGCGCCGGCCGGCGAACTCTTCCTGAACTGGAACAACAAGCCCGCGCCCGAATGGGGGGCGGCGTCGGACAACTACTCCTACGGCCCCGTTCACCGCGTCCAGCTGTTCACAGGGTTCACCCACGGGATGACGGAGGTCGACGATGTTTCGATCATGAACCGGGCCGCCACGCAGGACCTGCGCGCGGTCGAGGACTGGCCGGTGATCAAGCAGGTTCTGGCCGGTGGCCCGGCGCCGAGCAAACTGGCCGAAGAAGCCGCCAACATCGTCAGCGCCTGGTCGGAAAGCGGCGCGAGCCGCCTCGGGCTGAACCGGCCGAACGCACCCGGCGCGGCGATCCTCGACGCCGCCTGGACGCCGATCGCCGAAGCGGTCCTCAGCCCGGTCCTCGGCGCGGAACTGACGAGCGTGTTCGCCTCGATGAACTCGCCCAACAACGCGCCGTCCTCCACCGGTTCGGCGTATGACGAAGGCTGGTACGGCTACGTCTATAAGGATCTGCGCTCCGAGTTGGGCCTGCCGGTCAAGGGCCCCTACAGCCGCCAGTACTGCGGCGGCGGGAGCCTCACGGCCTGCCGCGCCTCCTTGTGGGCAGCGGTCCAGAAAGCGGCCGAACAGCTGCAGGCCTCTCAGGGTTCCAACCCGGCCGCGTGGAGGGCCGCGAAGGTAAGGATCACCTTCCCGCCCGGCCTGCTCCCCTACACGATGCGCTGGACCAACCGCTCCACCTTCCAGCAGGTGATCGAATTCACCGGGCACGCCCCGGAATGAGACGGCGTCGACCGTGCCGGCCAGGGCCTCCAGCTGGGGTCGGCGCGGTCGTCTCCCAGGTGCAGGCCGCGGTTCGCCGCACGGGTAGTGAGATGCTGAGCAGCGCGAGGGCCCGAGCTAGCTGAGCGGGGCGCAGGCCGTCAGCCCGTAAGGATGGGCAACCCTTGCGAAGTCCGCGAACACATCTGTCGCGACCAGTGGGGGCGTGCTCCTGAGCCTGCTCAGGTCCGCCTCTACAAGCTTGAGCATGCTCATCACCTTGGCCTGTTCACCCGCGGGCGCGCCAAGAGCCCTGATCCCGGCGATCTGAGCTTCGATCGAAGGCAGATAGGTGCCCTTGACGATCGAGACCACCTGAGCCCCGGTGGGGTGACTCGCCAGCTTCGCTCCCGCGACGCTGAGCACAGGGTCGGCCTTGGCGCAGATCGCGTTCGCCTGCGCCAGGAACTCGGCCTTGGTGATCGCGGTGTTCTGTGTCGATGTCGTGGTGCTGCTGGAACCGCTTCCACAACCCGCCGCGCCCAGACCGGCCATCAGCACCCCGGCGATCACCAACCCACTCAGCCGACCGGGCCGGGAAACTCCTCGATTCGCAAGCACCGGTGCATGACAAAGCAGCCTGATCATCGCTCTCCTCCAGTGTTCTGCAGGGTTAACGGGTGACTCATCACCGCACCTCATCGGACGCATCTGCTGAGAACTTGAAGCTTGGTCTCGCTTTGCCCGCTCAAGGCAAGAAACCCCCGAGCCCTTCCGGGGCCTGCTCCGATCGTGCACCTCTATGCTGCCAGGCGTCAGACGCGCGGCCAGCGCAGCGTCGAGGAGAACCAGGAGCCACCACGATGAGCACCACTACCCCCAAAATCGTCAGCGGCGTTGACTTCGTCGGTCTTCCCACCCACGACATCGAGACGTCGGTCGAGTTCTATGGGACGACGCTCGGCCTTTCGCGATCGGTCTATCTCAAAGACCGACACTTCGCTGAGTTCGAGACGGGCAACCTGACCCTCAACATCTTCGACGCAGAGAAGATGGGGATGGAACACCAAGCGAACCACAGCCCGATCGCCCTGCATGTCGAGGACGTCGAGGAGGCGCGCTCAACGCTCGAGGCCCGTGGCGTGAGCTTCCAGGCCGACACGTTCGACACGGGTGTCTGCCACATGGCTTTCTTTGCCGATCCCGACGGAAACGCGCTCATGCTGCACCACCGATACGCGCCGCGCACGCCCGCAGCGGGCATGTAGGGCGCGCCAGCTTGCCGAGGCGGACGCGGGCTTCACCCTCGCCCGGCGCAGGTGCAGCGCGATCTGCGAGATCGCCTACTCCGCCAGACCGGCTGCTCGCAACGCCTCGCCATGATCGAGCTAGGCGTGAACGCGGCCGCGCGTATGCCTCCCCAAATGACCTTCATCACCTTCATCAAGTGCGCCTCAGCTATCGATATCGAAATGCGAATACCCTAAACTTGGCATGTATGGGCCGGACGGCTTGTTCATCTTCATGAGAAGCCCACACCCCATCCAACCGGGAAGCGCGCCACCCGCGCGGCAGCATTTAGGGGTACTCCTGGCTAGCCAGAATTTCGGCACGCGCGTCTTGGGGCATGATGTGGCTGACGGTTAGCCGGCCATCGCGGACGTTTGCCTGCAAACTCCGGGTTGCTGTGGGCCAAGATGGTGTCCGTGAACAAGAACAGCCCGGTTTCAGCACCTATGGACGGCGTTGACGAAGACGCCCGGGTCGCGGCCGTCGCCCGGCTCCGTGATCTGTTCAGCGGCGGAGGGCTGTCCCTTGAGCGCTTCTCTGGCGTATTGGAGCAGGTCTTAGCCGCTGCGAGCCGCGCCGACCTTGAGGCAGCGATGTTGACGCTGCCGCCGTTGGTCCGGCTCACACCCGCCTCGCGGCGGCTGGCCAGGCCACTCGTGCTAGAAGCTGCAGACGATCGTCTGCAGCTGGGCTCCGGCTGGCAGTTGGCGGCTGACACAACCATCCGCACCGGCTTGGGGGCGGCCCGACTCGATCTCACCGCTGCCAGCTGGGACGCCCATCAGATCGACCTTCACCTGGAGACCTGGGGTTCGATCGAGGTTCTCGTCCCCGAAGGAGCGACCGTGCAGATGGTGGGTGGGTCAGGAAGCGTCCAGCTTGAGTCGCTGTCTGCGCCCGTCCCCGGCGGGCCGGTGTTGCGGATTTCCACGTCCGGCCCAGCCGGGGTGATCCGGATACGTCAGCGCAAGAAGCGCAACGGCGGGCCGTTCACGCGCTGGAGGCAACAGCGCACCGCGGGGAGGCCAAGCTCGGGTGGATAGACGGGGTCGATGCCTCGAAATGGTCGGACTTGCGGGCCTTGGTCGCTCGGGGGGAGCCAGCCGATAGAGTTCGCACCACCAGAGCTCGGAGGGAGTCCGCTACACAATGGTTGTGCTGATCATCGTCATCGTCATCGTCGTGCTGCTTGCCGTCGGCTTGTGGGCGGGGTACAACAGCCTCGTCAGGAGGCGCAACCGGACCCAGGAGGCGTGGTCTGAGATCGACGTGGAGCTCAAGCGCCGCCATGACCTCATCCCCAACCTGCTGTCGACGGTGCAGGGCTACGCCGCCCACGAGAGGGGGACCTTCGAGGCGGTGACCCAGGCCCGAGCCAACGCGGTCGCTGCCGGCGCGACGGGCGATCCGGGTCAAATCGCCCCTGCTGAGAACGCTCTGTCCGGGGCGCTGCGTTCGCTGTTCGCAGTCGCCGAGAACTACCCGCAGCTGCGGGCGGTCGAGAGCTTCCTCCAGCTACAAGAGACGCTGACCGCAACTGAGGACAAGATCGAGTACGCCCGCCGCTACTACAACACCAGCGCCCGCGACTACAACATCGCTCTGCAGGCATTTCCGCGCAACATGATCGCGGGGCCGTTCGGCTTCAAGGCGGTGGCGTTCTTCGCTACCGACGAGGGAGACCGTGCCGTGCCTCAGGTGAGTTTCTCCGGTTCTGGCCCAGGCGCTGCCAGCCCGGCAACCTTGCCTGGGGCTGGCCCCGAGGGGCTTCCGCCTGCCGCTGGCGCCCAAGGTCCGCCGCCAGCCGGCTGAGACCCCATCGAGTGAGCTGGCCGGACCGTCAGACAGACTGGCCCGAGGCGATCTTTTCGAGTGCAGCGATACGCTCCTCGATGGGAGGGTGGGTGTCGTAGAGGCGGTGGTACCAGGCATCGTGGTGCTGCAACGGGTCGTCGATGCACATCGCCGCGGTGGCATGATTCATCTTCTTGAACGGCTCGTCGTTCTGCTGCAGCTTCTTGAGGGCGCTCAGCAACCCCGCCGGGTTGCGGGTCAGCTCCACACCGCTCACATCGGCCAACGACTCTCGGCGGCGTGAGAGCGCCAGGCGGATGAGTGGCCCGAAGATGAAGCCGACCACCGCGAGCAGCGCGCCGGCAACGAAGATCACGAGCACGAGCTGGTTGCCCCTGCCGCCGCCCCGCCCGCCTCCGGCGAAGAATGCGCTTCGCCACAGGATGCTGGCCAGCAGGGCGGCCATGCCGACCATGGTTCCCACCACGAGCAGCAGACGAATGTCGTGGTTCTTGATGTGGCTCATCTCGTGGCTGGCCACGCCCTCGAGCTCCTCGCGATTCATGATGGCGAGTAGTCCCGTGGTGAAGGTGATGGACGCCTTTTCCGGGCTGACCCCGGTGGCAAAGGCGTTGGGCGAGGGGTCGTCGATCACATAGACGGCGGGCTTGGGAATCCCCTCGCCGATGGCCAGCGACTCCACCAGGTCGTGCAGCGGCCGGTAGTGGTCTGGGTCGGCGGGCACTGCCCCCGAGACCCGAAGCACCAGTCCGGCTCCAGCGTTCAGCGAGTAGACGACCCCGGCGACGGCCAGGACACCGCCGATCGCGATGCCGATGATGACCGGGGTCCAACCGTAGTTGGTCGCTGCGGCAGGGGCATATTCCGCGTTGACCGCCGGGTGAGAGACGGCCTTGAAGAGCAAGCCGCAGGCAGCGCCGATGGCCAGCCAGATCACGAAGAACAGGACGATGAAGATGACGCTGCGTCGCTTGTTGCTCGCGATCTGGCTGTACACGCGCCCGCATCCTACGGCACCATCGGCATCCCGACGCCAGAGCAGCCCGTCAACTGGACATCACGTACGCCGCCTCCAGCCAGCGCCGCCACGTGAGGGCGCGAAACTCGGTCACAACCCTGCCACGCTGGTAGGTCCAGGTCACGAGCGACGGCGGCCCGCTCGCCGCGGTCTTCTCGAGATCGAGTGAGACTGCCGGCGCACAGGCTCGCCACCAAGAAGAGCCGAAAACAACGACGATGATCCAGCTTCCGATGGCGTTTCTGCCCAGTCCACCCAGCAACGGCTTTTACGTGGGGCCGCTCTTCTTCCACTTCTACGGCCTCGCGTACGTCGCTGCCGTGATCGCCGCTGTGATGATCACCGTACGCCGCTGGCAGGCCGTCGGCGGCGAACGCGAGCTCGTCTACAGCGTCGCGCTTTGGGGCTTTCCCGCCGGGCTGATCGGCGGGCGGCTCTACTTCCTGGCGACGAGCTGGAACGAAGTTCCGCCGCACTGGTGGGGACCATTCGCGGTGTGGGACGGCGGTCTCGGTATCTGGGGCGGCATCGCCGCGGGCACGTTCGTGGGGATACTGGTGCTGCGCCGGCATGGGGCCAACGTGCCCTTGTTTCTGGACGCTGCAGCGCCCGCGCTGCTCGTCGCGCAGGCGATCGGCCGGGTCGGAAACTACTTCAACCAGGAGCTCTTTGGTGGGCCGAGCACGCTGCCCTGGGCGCTTGAGATCTCTCCTGCGCATCGCCCCCTCGGCTATGCGCAGTACGCGACCTTTCAGCCCACCTTCCTCTACGAGCTGATCTGGAACCTGCTGCTCGCAGGCGCGCTGGTCTGGCTCGCCCGGCCACGGACGATACATCCACCGGGCTTGTTCGCGCTGTACGTGGCGGGCTACTCATTCGCACGGATCGGCGAGGAGCTGCTGCGCATAGACCCAGCTCACCACATCTTCGGCTTGCGGGTGAACTTCTATGTCGCCAGCATCCTATGCCTGGCGGGAATCGCCTGGTTCGTGCGCATCCGGCGCGTAGCGAAGATCACACCTGTTCGTGCAACGCGGGCCTGCCACGGTCGATGACGTTGGTCATCGCTGCCAACGAATGGAGGCCGCCCGAGTAAGGATCGCGCCAGCCCTCAAGATGGGACCGCTTCCGCCGGCGCGCGCGCAGCCGACGGCCGGCTCGCGTGGGCCGCAGCGGTACTGCCTGGAGGACGGGTGCCGCCCGTTCGGGTGCGGCCTCCTCGATGCGCCACGTCTCAGAGCGTCCGGCGCGGCTGATCTCCACCTCGCCGGTGGCGCGTGCGTTTCGCACCCAGCCGACCTCGCCGTAGGGCGCGAGGAGCCAGCGCTCGCCGTCCTCGATCAGGATGGCCGGCGTTGAATGAGCCCTCGATGCAACATCGACCCTCGCGATCATTTGTCCAGAGGAGGTGGAACTTCGACAGAAGCCTGCTTGCGAGCCCGATCCTCGTTGTGGTCGCATGCGGGCACCCCGCGAGCGAATCAGAGATCACGTGTCTGAAGGCGAAACCCACAGCCCAACCTCGGGCTTTCTAGCCGAACCGGTGTCTCTGTCGCGCACGGGCGGGCTACGGCGCGTCAAGGCGCTGGCCCAGGGCCGCAAGAGCATCTGGGCTGCAGCCGCAGCGCTGCTGGTGCTCGCAGTGGCGCTTGGGTCGGTGCTCGGCGCGCGCACAGTGGCCCGCTCGGATGCCGACAAAGGGCGGCTGGCATTCCACCTGGCCTCGGCCGAGATTGCCTCGACCCTCAAGCTGGCGATCCAGCACGAGGAAGACCTCGTCATCGATGCAAGCGCGTTCGTCACCGGCAACCCGAATGCATCCCCCGCCGCCTTCGACGGATGGGCGGAATCCGTGCATGCGATGCGGCGATACCCCGAGCTCCAGGACATAGGCCTGGTGGCGTTGGTGCCGGCGTCGCGTCTGACGGCGTTCGAAGCACGCATCGCCGCCAATCCTGTGCGACCCCTGGGGCCGCAATCGGTGGGCCCGAAGGAACGCTTTCAGGTCATGCCTCCGGGTCGCCGGCCCTACTACTGCTTCGCTGTCGCCGGACTGGAAAGGAGCGCCGCGAGCTATGTACCTGACGGCGTGGACTTCTGCGCGGTCGCCCCGACGCTCATCACGGCCCGCGACTCGGGGCTGGCCAGCTACGCGCCGCTCATCGCCGGGGACACCACGACGTTGGGAGTCGAGACCCCTGTGTACCGCGGGGGAGTGGTGCCGGCGACAGTGGCGGCCCGCCGGGGTGCGTTCGTGGGGTGGCTCGGCGAGCTGCTCGTACCCAACGTCGTGTTGAAGCGAGCGCTCGAAGGTCACCCGAACGTCGCTGTGGAGTTCCGCTACGACTCAGGCAACTCGCACGTCGCGTTCACGAGCGGAACCGCCCGGGCGGGCGCGCTCAGCACGACAATCGATCTCCGCAACGGATGGACCGTGCAGACCTCTGGACCAAGGGTCTCGGGCGCTGTGTCTGGCAACTGGCAGGCGCTCACGCTGCTGATCGGTGGAACCCTGCTGAGCTTGCTGCTCGGCCTGCTGCTTTTGGTCCTTGGAACCGGACGCAGGCGAGCGCTGTCGCTCGTGCGTGAGAAGACCCGCGAACTCTCCCAGAAGAACCGCGAGCTCTCCCAGCAGGCTCTCCACGACGCGCTCACCGGGCTTCCGAACCGCGCCCTTGTGCTCGACCGCGCCGAGCAGATGCTCGCGCGGGTGGCGCGCCAGCCAGGCATGTTGGCCGGCGCGCTGTTCATCGACATCGATGGCTTCAAGCACGTCAACGACAACCATGGGCACGCGGCCGGAGATCAGCTCCTGAGAGTCGTCGGCAAACGGCTGCAGAGCGCGGTGCGGGGGCAGGACACCGTTGGTCGTCTCGGTGGAGACGAGTTCGTTGTGCTGGTCGAGTCGACAGCGGACGAGGCGACGCTCGACCTCCTCGCCGACCGCCTGACCGAGGATCTGCGTGAGCCGGTCGAGTTCGACGGTGGCCGGATGATCTTCTCGGTTACGGCCAGCATCGGCGTGGCCGTCGGACAATATGAGACCCCGGATGATCTGTTGCGCGACGCGGACCTGGCGCTGTACGCCGCCAAGGCGGCCGGAAAGAACCGCTATGCGCTGTTCGACGCGAGCATGCACGCGGACGTGGAAGGTCGCGTGGAGCTCGAGACGGCTCGCACGGCGGCACGGGGCGCTTCCGGCGTGTGCCTGTCGTGAGTGTTGGGAGCGGTTCGACCCTTTCGTGATGTGGTGGAGCTAGCCGGATCGAACCAGTGACCTCCTGCTTGCGAGGCTAGAGGTCGAAGGGCGAATTCGACTCAAACGTCCGCGCGATCGTGCCGCATTCGAGCGTCCAGAGCCGGTAATGCTCAAGTCCGGGCTTGTCGATGACAGGACTGTGTCGTCTACTACGAGTAGCCGAATGGAGGCGTGCCCCGAATGAAGGACTTAGCAGGGAATGGTTCGAACGGCCGAAGTCGGTGGCTCGCTGTCGGTCAATCAAGCGATCGCGATGCCGGCTGCGCGGGCGAGGCCGCCGCAACACAGGCGCTGATCGCACAAGACGCGCAACTGCTGCTCGTCTTCTGCTCGCACAGCTACGACCTCGACGAACTCCTCGCTGCGATCAACCGCCGCTCCGGCGGCGTCCCACTGATCGGCTGCTCGACGGCGGGAGAGATCGCCACCGACGGACCGGGCGATGCTGGCGTCGTTGTCACCGCGCTCGGCGGTCGAGGCTTCACGGTGACCACCGCTTCGTCGGTAAACGCGTCCGAGGATCTGCGTGCCGCTGGCTCGGAGGTCGCCCACTGTGTGTCCGCGCTCAAGGGCAGTCCGCATCGCGTACTCATGCTGCTCACCGACGGTCTCGCGGGCGACCAGCAGGAGATCGTGCGAGGAGCCTACGGTGTGGTCGGGGCCAGCGTCCCGCTCGTCGGTGGTTGTGCAGGCGACGACCTGGAGATGCGCAGCACCTACCAGCTACACAACGACCGTGTTCTGCGCAACGCCGTCGTCGGTGCCGCACTCGGCTCTGAGGCGCCATTGGGCATTGGTGTTGGCCACGGCTGGCGACGGGTGGGCGAGCCGGTCGTCGTCACCCGCAGCTCGAACAACCGTGTGTACACGCTCAACGACCGACTCGCGGTGGATGTCTACTTCGAGCACCTCGATCCACCGGCCGACGCGCGTCGCGACCCGGCGGCATTCACGCGTTTCGCCCTGACGCACCCGCTCGGACTAAGCAGTCGCAGCGGCGAGGACCACGTACGCTTCGTCGAAGGGGCCAACTTTGACGATGGTTCGCTTGGCTTTATCGCCGAGGTCCCCCAGGGCGGGCTCGCCTGGTTCATGGAGGGCGATGATGCGTCTGTGCTCGAGGCTACGAGCGCAGCCTGCGCCGATGCGCTCGTAGCGCTTGACGGCAGGCCTCCGCTGGGCCTCATCGCGTTCGACTGCATCGCTCGCCGAGGCGTTCTCGGCGACGTGGGCATCTCCACCGAGGTCAGTCGGGTCGCCGAAAGCGCGGGTGGAGCGCCAGTGGCTGGCTTTTACACCTACGGTGAGATCGCCCGCACACGCGGGCAGAGCGGCTTCCACAACCAGACGCTCGTAGTGCTCGCGGTCGGCTGAGGGGTCGCGATGGCCGATCTCGGTGAAAGCTGGACGACTCAGCAACTGGTTGAGTTCCTCTCGCTCGTTTCATCGTTCCCGGACGAGCAGTCGGCCATCGGTGGCGCGGTCGAGCGCGCCGCCGAGGCGCTCGAGGCCGAGGTAGGCGCTGTCGTGAGCGACGGGCAGCTGCTGGCGTCCACCGGCTTCTCCGCGGACAACGTGCAGACCGGACTGCTGGTGGCAGCCGCTGAAGGGAAGCTGACGACGATCGAGGTACCGGGCGCCGGCACGTGCGAGGTGATCTCGGTGCCGCTCGAGGACGACATGCCCGGACGCCTCGTGCTCGCGCGGTGCGGAGAGGCTTTCAGCCGACAAGAGGCGAACCTGCTGCGCGGGATGGGCCGCGTGCTCACGCTCACCCTTCGCCTCCGCGACGAGCGTGCACTGCGTGAACGCAGCGAGGAACAGGTGCTCGAGAACGCCAGGCTGCTCGCAACGCTGCAGAAACGTCAGCGCGAGCTCAAGCTGATCGGGGCACTCGAGCGCGCCGCGCTCGAGTGCCCCGGCTGGAAGCGACTGACACAGGACCTTGTCGAGCGTGTGGCGGCGCACCTAGACGTCGATCATTGCGCCGTGCTCGTCTTCGAGCCCGACGATCACCAGCTACGGATGATCGCCGCCGTCGGCTGGCCGAGCAGCTTCATCGGCCACATGACGGTGCCGGCGACGCTTGACACCCAAGGCGGGCGCACGGTGGCCGGCGACCAGCCCTTGATCATCGGAGATCTGAGCACCGACGCGCGCTTCCCGGGCTCCGTGGCGCTGCGGGAGCAGGGCATTGTCAGCGGCATGAGCACCCCTATCCGGGGACACCGCCACCCCTACGGGGGGCTGGGGGTGCACACGACCCGCCACCGACACTTCACCCCCGAGGAGGCCTCTTTCCTGGAGATTGTCGCCGGGGTCCTGGGCGCCGCCGCGGAACGCAGCGCCGCGGAAGAGGAGATCCGCCATCAGGCGGTGCACGACGGATTGACGGGTCTGCCGAACCGACTTCTATTCGAAGACCGGCTCTCGCATGCGCTCGCGGCGAGCCGCCGGCACGACCGCGGGCTCGCCGTGTTGTTCGTTGATCTCGACAACTTCAAGAGCATCAACGACAGCCTCGGGCATAGCACGGGCGACAAGGTGTTAGGGGTCGCCGCCATGCGCCTGGCAGGGTGCCTGCGTCCCGAGGACACGCTCGCACGCATGGGCGGCGACGAGTTCGCAATCGTGCTCCCGGAGATCGGCGAGCCGCAGGACGTGTCGCTGGCCGCCGAGCGGCTACAGAAGGCGCTGCGAGGTCAGATAACGATCGCCGGCGGGCAGCGGCTGATCATCACCGCGAGCATAGGCATCGCCATCGCCTCGCATGAGCAGCTCGCCACGGCCGAGGAGCTGACCCGCAACGCGGACCTGGGGATGCACGCCGCCAAGCACGCCGGCAAGGGCCTGGTGAGATTCTTCGCGCCCAGTATGCATGAGAATGCCGTGCTGCGCCTGGAGCTGACCAGCGACCTGCGCGGGGCGCTCGACGGCGGACAGTTCATCGTCCACTACCAGCCGATCGTGACGCTCGCGGACGGCGCCATCGCGGGCGCTGAGGCGTTGGTGCGCTGGAACCATCCGCAGCGGGGCCTGATAGCTCCGGGGGTCTTCATCGGGCTCGCCGAGGACGCCGGGCTGATAGGCGAGATCGGCAGACTCGTGCTCGGCCAGGCGTGCAATCAGATGCAGCGCTGGCGCGAAGCCCTGAACGAGTGCCGGGAGCTGTTCGTGACAGTAAACGTCTCGCCGCTCCAGCTGCACTCCTCGCGCCTGCTCATGGACGTCGAAACGGCTCTCCGGCACAGCGGGCTTCCCCCCGATCGCCTGATCCTGGAGATCACCGAGAATGTCCTATGTGATCGTGGCAGCGACGTCTCACAGCAGCTGGCGGAACTCAAGCGGCTCGGCGTGCGCCTCGCGGTGGATGACTTCGGAACCGGCTACTCCGCCCTCAGCTATCTCCAAGACATGCCGGTGGACATCCTCAAGATCGACAAGAGCTTCATCGATCTGCTCGGCAGCAGCATCGATAACGACCAGCTCGTCGACAGCATCATCAACCTCGCCCACGGGGTGCATCTGCAGACCGTCGCAGAGGGCATCGAGACACAAGCCCAAGCCCGAACACTGCGCATGATGAACTCGGAGTTCGCTCAGGGCTTCCACTTCGCAAAGCCGCTCCCCGCGGAGCAGTTCGAGGCTCTGCTGCAGGCACCTATGCGTACCGGGTGGGCACCGCCACCTCCACACCAGCATGTGGCCGTCCGGCGCGCGGCTAGCGTTGACAGAGGCAGGTAGCTGCTCTGTTAAATGGGTGCCATCAACGCATCGAGAAGTGGTCGCACTCCGTCTCGACGACCTCCCAAACGCCAATGCCCCGGCCCCCCCTATCGGGGGACCGGGGCGGTTCAGCTGTCCCAGCAGACGACCGGATTGGAGCAGCGGGGGCGTGGCGAAGGCCCGCCGCCCGATCCGATCGGGCAATCCACACCTGCGACCGCCACAGCCACAAGCCGTAGGTCGCTGGTTCGAGCCCAGCCGAGTCCATCGCCCATGTGCCTGCAAATCGGCACTTTCTCGCCCGCCGTGGCTGTATTCGTAGCCGCATTCTGCGGGTATCCGTCCCGGGAGCAGATGAGCGTAATGAGCTCGTGGTCCTCGACTGATGTCGCCCGCAAGCGGCGGGCGCTGTCATTCATCCTGGGCCACGCGAGCATCGCTATGACGTTCGACACCTACGCGCACCTGATGCCCGGCGGGCTCGATGAGGAGGCGGCGGCGGCGAATGCCTACGTGGCCCGGCTCGGGGACAGGCGCCTCGGAGTCGCGTCTGCGCGCCGCGCCACGCCACTACCTCTTGGCGCTATGCCACAAGCTTGAGCGGCAGTTTGCTGCGGAAGCACAACTTCGACCTGCCCGAGGCAACAAAGGCTGTGGGAGGCGGTGAGGGACCCCTAGGATGTCAACCACTACACGCAGCTTGTGCTTGAGCAGGCGAAGGCGCTCTACGGCTACTGGCCCGAAGTCCAGGACCGGCTGTTCGAGTGAGCCTGAACGGAGAAAGAGAGCCTCAAATGCCGCACACGGAGCCATTCCACACGGTCGAGCAGGGCAAACCCGTCGTCTACCACAACAACTCCGCGTGCGCGGATGGCAAGCGGATCGTGCCTGAGCACCACCGCCCAGGCATGGGCATCGGTCGTCGCCTGTGCGACGAGTGCGAGAGGCTCAACGAAGAGGATCGGTGGGCTCAGCGCCCCAGAACGTGATTCCCAGTCCGGGCGTCGCGGCTCGCCGTCGATGACAGCCCAGTAGCGGCTGCCTGAGCACGCAACTTGCGGCCGGTCGGTGCCCGACAGGGAAAGGCCAGTGAACCAGGCGGCTGGCCCTCAGCTCGTCGACTGGTGTACGGGCTCGACGAGACTTTCCGCTAACGGAGATCCAGCTCGCCGAGCGACTCTGGTCGGGACACCGCAGCACTTGCCGAGGATCGTCTAGTGCGGGAACCTCACCCGCTGACGGCGGTGGCAGACACCGCAAAACCCCTGTGTGCAGGAGCACGCACAGGTATGCTGATCCTCCCTCCAAGGCCACGGAGGCTCTCATGCCCGCACAGACGACCCAGCGGACCAGACGCTCGCGGCCCTCGAGCGCGCGCCTCGTAGAGTCTGGCTCTCCGCCACGCGTCCAGTCTGCACTCTCTTGGAGTGGCGGCAAGGACTCGGCTCTGACGCTCTTGACCATGCGCCGCCAGGGAGTGGAACCCGAGGCGCTGATCACGACTGTCACCGAGGCCTACGACCGCATCAGCATGCACGGCGTTCGCCGCGAGCTTCTCGCAGGGCAGGCCGACGCCGTCGGCATCCCGCTCGTCGAAGTTCCCATTCCGTCGGCATGCGTGAACGATGTCTATGAGGCGCGCATGGCCCAGGCGTTCGCCTCGGCGCCCCTGTCCGATATCGAGATGGTCGCCTTCGGTGACCTTTTTCTGGAAGATGTCCGCGCCTACCGCGAGGCGCGACTCGCCGCGAACGACAAGCGTGGTCTCTTCCCGCTCTGGGGACGCGACACCGGCGCCCTGGCGCGGGAGTTCATCGCCGCCGGCTTTGAGGCGATCATCGTCTGTCTGGACCCGCGAGCGCTCGACCCCTCCTTCGCCGGGCGGCCATATGACGAGCAGCTCCTCGCCGAGCTGCCTCCGAACGTTGACCCCTGTGGTGAGAACGGCGAGTTTCACACCTTTGTCCATGCCGGACCGATCTTCGCCCAGCCGATTGCATGCGAGACCGGCGAGGTCGTTCAACGCGACGGCTTCGTCTTCTGTGATCTGAAATCAGGGTGAAGCGAGTCGCCCTCATCGCCGACATCCACGCGGGCGCTGCGCCCTCACCCAGATAGGCGCCAAGAGATGCGCTCGCTCCTTCCGAGTGCTACCGAGACAGTGCCCCGGACGGGCTCTGGCTGCATCGCGCGATGCCCATCCAATCTACCTCCTCTTCGTCGGTAGCGGCGGTTGATCTGCGTGAGGATCGCTGGCGCTTAGCAAAGCGCTCGAGCTCGCGTTGCTGCTCGCAACCACCGAGCGTCGGTCCCCTAGGCCGAGGCCGCATCTGGTCTGAGGAAGACTCCCCGGCGGCGCATCTCGACCAGTCGCGGCGCATCCGGGTAGCCGCTGTCCAGCAGCAGGGCGGCCTCACGCTCAACGTCGTACTCCACCCGGATGAGGTCGAGGCGACCGTCCTCTATAAGCAGATAGCAAGCGCGCGGGTTACCGTCCCAGGGCATTCCCACGCTGCCGCTGTTTGCGACCGTCAGCCGGGTCAGCGTCCGGGTGTATGGACGATGGATGTGACCATAGACCGCGGTGGCCGCGTCGAGTGGCTCATAGATTGCCGCTAGCTCGTCGTCTTCGGCGTCGGGCATGGGCGCCCGCCACAAATCGCCCGGGGCCGCGTGCACCAACACCAGGTCTTCAAGGCGCTGCTGGGCAGGAAGCTCCCGCAGCCACGTGACTCGCTCCTCGCCGAGCAACTCCAGGGTCGCGGGTGCGTACTCCTGAAAGAGCAACCTCAGCAGGGGTCCCAGCTTGGGGGCCAGCTCTTCCTGTCGTATTTGCTCCTGCGGTCGCCAGAGGGCCTCGTCGGTGTTGCCCACGACGCCCGGCCAGCCCAACTCGCGCACCCGGTCGATGACCTCGGCGGGCTGCGCACCCATGAGAGCGAGGTCACCGCCGTGCAGCACAAGATCGGGCGCCCGCCGCTGAATGTCAGCTAGGACCGCGTCGAACGCGGTCAGGTTCCCGTGGACATCAGAAGCAATCGCAACCCGCATGGGTTGTCTCTTTCTTTAGCCAGAAATCCGGGCTGTTTCTATTTCGCGCCTCGGCTCCGGTGCGGCGCCATTGTTCCAAAATTGTTCCAATTTGTTTGGAAACTTCGGCTTGGATCAGCTCGCGGGGATCTGCCGTGGAAGCAAATGTGCTGTTCAGCTGCGCCCGCAGCTGGTACTCCATCAAGGGCTCAACGGTAGCCCTCTCAGCCGCGCGGTTCCGCTAGGCGAGCAGGCTCATCGCCCGCTCTGCGAGCGCAGTGATCGTGAGGCTCGGGTTGACCCCGGGGTTGGTGGGCATTACCGAACCGTCGATCACCATGAGGTTCTCGTACCCGAAGACGCGGTGACGCGCGTCCACCACGCCGACGTCTGCGTCCGCGCCGATGACGCAGCCACCGAGGAAGTGCGCCGTCGATGGCACGGCGCGGAAGACGTCGAGGATCGTGCTCTGCGCGTAGCCGCCCATGCGGCGCGCGGCGAGCTCGGCGACGCGGTTGGCGATCGGCAGGAACGCTCGCGCGGAGATGCCGCCGTCCTCCTCGGTGTCCATCACCAGGCCGCGGCCAAGCCGCCTGCGCCGCAGGATTAGGCGCAGCGAGCTGTCGACGCTCTGCATCGTGGTGAAGACGATCGTCCTGCGCGACCAGCCGCGCGGCGACAGCGATCGCGCGGCGTCGGCCGGCTGGCGCGCCATCGCCGCGAGCAACCTCAGCGGGCGCGTGAGGCGGCTGCCGGGACCGGTCAGCAGCACGAACAGCGGGGCGTAGCCGTCACCGCCCACGCCGTAGGTGTTGTTCGTGATGTGCGTGTGCTCGTCCGGGTAGATGGACGCGGTTATCGCGACGCTGGCGGTGTAGTCGGCGTCGGGCGAGCCGGCGGTCGCGGCTGTGATGCTCTCGCTGTTGGTGCGCACCATCCGCCCGAGCCGCGGCGAGAGACCGGGCAGCGAGCCGCGCTCGCGGCAGCGCAGCAGCAGCTCGTTTGTGCCGAGCGTGCCGCCGGCAAGCACCACGCCGCGAGCGGTGACCACGCGGCGCTCGGTCGCACTGGCGGGCGGGGTGCGCACGTGCTCCACCTGCCATCCGAGCGATCCCTCGGAGCCTCCGATCGGGCGCAGGTCGACAACCAGCCGCCCGGCCTGCACGCGTGCGCCGCGTCTCTCCGCGAGCCAAAGGTAGTTCTTCACGAGGGTGTTCTTCGCGTTATGCCGACAGCCGAGCATGCACTGCCCGCAGCCGATGCAGCCGGACCGCGGTGGCCCCTCGCCGCCGAAGTAGGGGTCCGCCACCTCAACGCCCGGCTCGCCCATGAACACCGCGACCGGCGTCGTGCGGTAGCTCTCCGGCACGCCGAGGTCCTCTGCCAGCCCTCGCATCAGGCGTTCGCTCGGGCCGTCGAACGGCGGTTCGACCACGCCCAGCATCCGCCGCGCCGTGTCGTAGTAGGGCGCAAGCTCCGCGCGCCAGTCCCCAAGCTGCTCCCACTGCGGATGGCGGTAGAACGCATCATCGTGGGGCACGTATGAGGTGTTCGCCCACGTCAGCGAGCCGCCGCCGACGCCGACCCCGGTGAGCACGTTGACGTGCCTGAAGGGGGTGATCTTCATGATCCCGCGCATGCCCAGCCAGGGCATCCACTGTGCCCGTGAGGTCTGCCATGCGTTCTCCGCGAAGTCCTCGTCGCGCCAGCGCCGACCGCGCTCGAGCACAAGCACCGAGCACCCCCTCTCCGCGAGTCGCAGAGCGCTGACGCTGCCGCCGAAGCCCGAGCCGACGATCACCCAGTCGAAATCGACTTCAGACACGACCGCAAGCGTACTCGTACACGACGTCGTCTCCCCTCGGTTTAGACGACACTGGGGTCAGCCCTCGCGCCAATGGACCTTAGTGGACACCACTCCAACCCTCGAGCACCCCTGGAGGCTTTGTTCAACGATGCATCCTGCGACGCCGGAGCTCACCTCGAGGCGACCGAGGGTGCTGGCGCTATTGGTCGGTGAGTGCGCGCGGGCGCCCAGCCGTATCTCGGTCCACGACCCTGCCGTGCGGCGGGCCGGCGACATGATGGTTGATGGGGTGATCCCGCTGGGGTAAGCATTGCGGCCGCTCAGTCGTTGGAGGCCGTCCACGCGGGCGTGGCGGCAGGACGATGCCGGGAGCCGGCCGCGGTGCATCGGATTGAGTGAGGGCTGCGCGCGCACGACCGTTTCAGGCGGGCTGAAGCGCCTGCTCGCCGAGCTCGCGCAGGGTGTGGTAGCTGCGCTTCAGAAGCTTGCGCGCGACCGCCAGGCACGCGCGGTTGCCGCCGAGTCGCTCGGCTGCCTGCAGGTAGTACTCGCGGCCTGGGCTGCTCGCGCGGTGAGCTGACTGGGCGGCCTCGTATAGCGCCCAGCGCAACGCTGGCGGTCCCTGGCGGGAGAGGTGGCCGGGAGCGCGGCGCTGATCGGACTGGTGGACGGTGATGTCAAGGCCCGAGTAGCGGACCGCCTCGCGCGAGGAGGAGAACCGCCGTGCGTCGCCGAGCTCGGCGGATCGAGGATGTGCTCGGGCGCGATCCACGACTCCGGCAAGCGACCGACCATCACCAGCCCGCGCAACAGCCGCGCGTCAGCGCGATCGGTCTTCGCGCGCTTCTTGCGCCCCCGTCTCGCGGCGGTCTCCGCCGGCTCGGCCAGATGCACCCCCGCGCCTACCCGGTGCAGCTCCTCCACGACGAAACGCCACCCAGTGGTGGCCTCCAAGGCCACCTCGAGCTCCGGACCATCAAAGCGCGCCAAGAACTTGCGCACGCTCTCGCGATGCGCCGGCGCGACCCGCGAGCGGGAGACTTCGCCCGTCACCGTGTCGACCCACTCCGCAGTGATCTGCGCTCAGTGCTGGTCGAGTCCCAATACGATTGTCATCTGGGGCCTCCTCAAGCTCCATGGTTTGAACACCAACGCCGACTATCCGCGCTTGAGCTGAAGAGGTCCCTGCTCATGCCACCGTTGCGAGCGTCTGCTCGTCTGTCGCTCGGACGCTCGCTAAGTGCGCAATGCAGCGCCGGCGGCGTTAGCCATCAGCCGAGAACGTAGCGGTCGCACGCGCGGCCTATGAAGCTTTCAGGAGCGGCAGTTTGCCGGGGGTCGGGAGCTATTTCGCCGATGACGCTGTGTGGGAAGCGCCCGACACGCTGCCGACCGGCGGCGTCATCCGTGGCCGCCACGCCGTCCTCGAGCAGTATGGTGGAACGATGGGAAGGCAGGCAGGCGTCGTGCTTTACGTGCTCGCGCTGGTAACCGTCGTGGTCGGCGTGGACGTCTTGTTCTTCAGGCATCGGTTCTGGGAGCGCCTGACGGTAAACGTCGGGATTGTCCTGGTGTTCGCGGCGTTCGGTTTGAGGTTCCTGAAGCGAGCATGAGCGGGACGCCCCCGATGAACGCAGCCAACGACAACGCCGCTCG
This sequence comes from Solirubrobacteraceae bacterium, assembly GCA_049512215.1. Classification (GTDB taxonomy): domain Bacteria; phylum Actinomycetota; class Thermoleophilia; order Solirubrobacterales; family Solirubrobacteraceae; genus Palsa-744. The sequence continues at coordinate 146 of JBEKXJ010000035.1, read as the reverse complement.
GAAAGGTCTTCGCGAGTGGTGGGTATCTCCCCCGCGATCGGGCTTGCAACGCCTGATCATCCCATGGGAGTACCGCCACCTCCGCGTCTTTGGGGTCATGCGTATTGCCGGTGGCATCGTCGCGGCCGGCATTGGCGCACTCATAC